>DIZL01000052.1:0-30838 GCA_002429385.1 Prolixibacteraceae bacterium UBA6029
AGGGTGTCTGTCGATATTGAACTGCAGGCTTTAAAGGAAGCAAATGAATAGAAAACGATAAACGCCAGCCATCAATAAACAGCTGCGTATATTAGGGGGATGTTTAAATGACTTGACTACAGGCCTGGCAATCGAAGGAATCCATCCCTATTGTCTAAAAATCCGAAACGTATTTGTCTTACATCGGTAAAAATGAAACCCCAGTTCCTTTAAATGGAATCAGAAATACAACAAGCTACGCAAAACAGTCCATCTGAGCGCAAAATTCACTACTGTCTTGTTTTATACTGAATTCGTATTTACATTTACGAAGTAAATGTCGAATAGAGGGTTTTCGAACGAAAAGGCAATGAGGATAAAGAAAGAGTATTTTGAATCTAAAAAATAAAAACATGACTGATTATAAAGGAATAAAAACATTTGATGAACTTATAGAAAAAGAGCACGGCAAAATTGGGACTGAAAGCCGAAATGAATATGAAGAAGGTGCTCAAATGTTCATCGTTAGCGAGATGCTTAAAGAAGCAAGAAAAACTGCAAATATGACTCAAGAACAACTTGCGATAAAAGCAGGAACTAAGAAAAGCTATATTTCAAAAATTGAAAACGCTAAAGGCAATATTCAATTATCGACACTGATTCGGATTTTCGAGAAGGGTCTAAATAAAAAAGTCGGACTGACATTCTTGTAACCAATTACGCGCCATAATAACCAGGACTTCATGTGGCACGCAGTGCCCAACATGAAGTCTCGGTTGCACTACATCCCCGCTGCAGCGCCCCGATTCTTCTATGGATTTATCAACGGTTTGTGTGATTTTGCCCTTCAAGTCGGGTTTCGGTGCTTCGTTGACAGGAAAGTAGCCCCGATAGCTATCGGGGTGAAAAGCAACTCTCGTAGGAAGTTTATCGGTTAAATCCCGCCCTGCATGAATTTGCGGGACGTTATGGGTAATGCCAAGAGCGCTGATCATCAATGTGAAATTTGCATAGAGAGAATTCAGTAATAGAAAAAGTTATCTTTGTATAAATGACAACTTATTATGGAATTTAAAATATTGACTTCACAACTTCTTGACGATTTCACTAAAAAGGTGAATGAATCTCCTTTAGAAAAATTAGATAGAATTGAGAAAGTCGAGATACCCGTTGACTATTTCCAATTTTACAAATCAGTTTCATCGGTATATTCTTCCAAAATTGAGGGAGAAAATATTGACTTTGACAGCTATTTCAAGCATAAATTTCTAAACGTCAAATTTAGACCCGACTATACCAGAATAGCTGACGATTTGTATGCTGCATATGATTTTATAGACAACCATGAATTGAATCTTAAAAACGTTCAAAATGCTCATTCCATTCTAAGCTCAAAACTTCTACCCAAAAGCCAGCAAGGTCTAATCAGGACAAATCCAATGTTTGTAATTAATAGCGACGATAAAATTGAATATGTTGCAGCAGGACCTGAGATTGTGAAAAAGGAAATGGACAAATTATTTGAAGATATTCACTTACTAATTAAAAAGGATTTAAATCCATTTGAAGTTTTTTATTACGCAGCTTTAATTCATTTGGTGTTTGTTAAAATACATCCGTTTCAAGATGGAAATGGGCGAACAGCACGATTAATGGAGAAATGGTTTTTAATTCAAAAAATTGGACAAATAGCCACTTCAGTTCAATTAGAAAAGAACTACTATAATGAGATCAAAAACTATTATTCGAACATAAAAAAACTTGGGTTAGAATATGAGGATTTAGATTATAGTAAAAGCTTGGATTTTCTCTTGATGACAGTAAATGGCATCAATAATGAAAAATAGAAGGCACTAACCCTACAACAGCAAAATGTACCGAGTTTATTTTAAAGAATCTGACGGAAAAATAATTATTTTACTCATTGGATGATACAACTCAACAAAAAGACATTGAAAGGGCAAAAGAAATTTTAAAAAATATTAAAAAATAGAGATTGATTAAACTGGATTTGTACCAATAACGATAGATAAGTATATCGCTTTGCATTTGAAGAATAATCCGTCTGAGAAAGAAGTGGATTTAAGGAAACACTTGCAGTCTGCAATAAATGATTATAACAATGAGATCAAGTGTTCTTGTGGAAATGACATCTGGGTAATTGGATCGGCATCCGTTGGAAACAGACTAAGGTTTCTAAGAACTCGCTTTTGTCCTGAATTTTGTTTGTATATCAATCCTGTTACGGAATCAGTTCAAAGCTGTCAGTCAAGCGGATATCTTTGGAAGAGGCTCCGATCATCAGGTCAAAATCGCCGGGTTCGGCCACCCACTCCAACTTCTGGTTGTAAAAGGAGAGTTTTTCCTTATCAATCACAAATTGAATGGTTTTGGCTTCTCCGGCCTTTAAGCTTATTTTCCTGAAGTCTTTCAGCTCCTTTACAGGGCGCACAATGGAACCTACCCGATCACGCAGATATAGCTGCACGATTTCTTCGCCTGCATAGTTGCCTGTATTGGTGATTTCTACTGAGACTTCAATACGGTCATTGCTTGTCATTTTCTTTTTACTGAGCTGTAGGTTGCTGTATTTAAAGGTGGTGTAGCTTAATCCGTATCCAAACTCATACCTTGGAAAGATGGACAAATCGTTGTAGGAAGAGTTGTAGTTATGATTGGTGTCGCTTGTTGCAGGACGACCCGTATTAAAATGGCTGTAATAGATGGGTATTTGTCCGACACTGAGGGGAAACGAAATGGGCAGTTTGGCTGAGGGGTTATAATCCCCAAAAAGCACATCGGCAATGGCATCCCCTGCTTCACTGCCCAGCCACCAGGTATAAAGGATGGCAGTTGCATGTTCGGCAGTATAGTTAAAGACCAGCGGACGGCCTGCATTAATCAGAACCACTACCGACTTGCCGGTCGATAAGAGTGCTTTCAGCAAATCTTCCTGCACCCCGGGTATGTTGATGTTGCTGCGGCTTTTGGCTTCACCGGTCATGTCCCTGCGTTCACCGATACTGAGTATGACCACATCGGCCTGTTTGGCTACTTCCAGCGCTTCGGCAAATCCATCCCTGTTTTCGCCTTCAATGGCGCAGCCCTTTGCATAAAGCAGTTTGGTGTTTTTACCCACTTTATTTTTCAGTCCCTCCCATTGGGACACCACATAAGAGGAATCAATGTCCGGCACTTCAACATCCCAAAACCCCTTGTTTTGCATGATTGGTTTTACCAGCGGGCCAATAAAAGCGATTACTTTGATGTTTTTGGACAATGGCAACAGCTGATGCTCGTTTTTCAGCAACACGATACTTTTGGCTGCAATTTCCCTGGCTGCTTTGGCATGTGCAGGATTATTCAATTCCCGTTGTTCACGTTCGGCATTACAAAACCGGTAAGGGTCATCAAACAATCCCAGTTCGAACTTCTTCCGCAGTATTCGTTTTACGGCCTCATCGATCAAAGCAACGGGTACTTTGTTATCTTTCACCAATTGGGCCAGGTGGTCTTTATAATTGCGGCTTTCCATATCCATATCGCAACCGGCAGTAATTGCTGACAAAGCTGCTTCGTATCCGTCCTTTACATTTCCGTGGTTTATCATTTCGCCGATAGAACCCCAGTCGCTTACCACAAATCCTTTAAAGTCCCATTTCCCCTTAAGGATATCCCGTTGCAGGTATTTATTGCCCGTTGCAGGCACTCCGTTCAGATCGTTGAACGAATTCATGAACGTTGCCACACCGGCTTCTTCAGCGGCCTTAAATGTGGGCAGATAAACCTCCCACAGGAGCCTGTCGCTCATATCCACCGAATTGTAATCCCTGCCACCGATAGCGGCTCCATAGGCTGCAAAATGCTTGGCACAGGCCATTACCGCATTGAGGTCGCCCAGTTTCTTTCCCTGGAAACCCTTTACCCTTGCAGTGGCAATTAAGGAACCCAGGTATGGGTCTTCACCGGCGCCTTCCATCACCCTACCCCATCTGGGATCACGGGCAATGTCGACCATGGGAGCAAAGGTCCAGTTGATGCCACCTGCACTGGCTTCGGTGGCTGCAATCCGGGCCGATAATTCCATGGCATTCGTGTCCCAGCTGCAGGCTTCGGCCAAAGGAATGGGGAAAGTGGTTTTATACCCGTGAATGACATCCTGCCCGAACAGCAGGGGAATTTTCAGGCGTGACTGCATGGCGATCATCTGCCAGCTTCTGACACGCCTGGTTCCCATGCAGTTCAGCAGGGAGCCAAGCTGACCCTGACGGATCTGTTCCGCTTTGGTATTATCAAGGGTAACAGGGCCAGTGGCTGTCCAGTCATCATTGTATTGATTCATCTGACCGATCTTTTCCTCAAGGGTCATTAGACCCATCACTGAATCCACTTTCTGATCAACAGATTTAACCTGAGCGCCTGCAACAATTGACAGCATGCCAAATATCAGGCAAAATGCTCCTTGTACTATTTTATTCATTTGTATGGATTAGAATTATTCGATTGAAAAGAGTTAGTTGTCTTTAATATCCTCAGCAATAACCACCTTGATGCCAAGACCTGTAAAATGAGCCAGGTAATTCTGCGGAATATTCTTATCAGTTACCAGGGTGTGGATTTTTGAGAGCGGGGCAAAATTGATTATCCCGTTTCGGTTGAATTTACTGGAATCGATCAGCACGATATTTTCCTTGGCATGCGACATGATTAATTTAGCAATCTGCCCTTCCTCCAGATTGGCGGTAAAAATACCCTCATGATTGATTCCATCGGCGCTCACAAAGTACTTGTCGGCCCTGAACATCTGGAAATTTTCCACCGCATTCACCCCAACGAGCGAGCAGGACTTCTTACGGAATATTCCTCCGGGAACGATGATTTTCAGGTTACTGAATTCGGATAGTTTAAGTACAATATCCAAAGCATTGGTGATGATGGTAAGCTTTTTGATTTTCTCAAGGTTTTTAGCTAGTTGCATCAGAGTAGTGCCCGAATCCAGTATGATCGTATCGCCTTCCTTGATGAGCGAACTTGCAGCTGCGGCAATGAATTTCTTCTGTTCCAGATTAAGCACCATGCGTTTACGGACGGATAAATCGTCGCTTACTTTTACAGGCAGCATCGCCCCACCCCTGGAACGGATGAGCAGGTTTTTATTTTCAAGGTAGCGTAAATCCTTTCGCAGGGTAACTTCGCTGACCCCAAAATGCTCATTTAGTTTCGCGGTATTCACCTGTTTGTTTTGCTGAAGCTCTTCCAGGATGATCCGTCTACGCTCAACCGTTGAGATATTTTGATTTACTGCCATTTTACAAATCATTTAATCGTTGCCAAATTCGGATAATTATAGTCAAAATGCAAATTACTTTCATTGAAATATTCTTTTCACCCTTTAGATAAATATCAATCCGGTTAATTCCATAGGGAATAAATCATTTCAGAAGCAAATGAAACATCTGGGGTCTAAATTCCCCAGTCCAATTACTGTATTAATAACAAGCTATATTAAAGCCTAATAACAAAAGTACAAATAAATACTAACCTTTCAGTCTGTCGACTTATAAAAACAATATGAAATCATTTTAATTCTTATTACCGAAACGTTGTGAAACATCTTTTTTTATCGTATTTTTGTATTAGAATTTGACTTCAAATCAAGTTCTATGGTTTTATTTCAGAAGAAAAGAGATAAACCTATACTAGTACATTTTGTTGTTCGAATTAACCTTAATTAATTAATCATGAAGAATATCTACATCATTTTATTGAGCCTGATCCTGCTCGCCGGAATTGGCAATCAAGCAAATGCCCAATCCATCACGGTAAACGGATCGACATTTCTACCTCAGGATTCTATTGCATTTACTTACAACAGACCTTCCTTTACCTCAACAGACTGGATTGGGATTTACAAATCCGGTGTTACTCCGGGTGCAGGATCTATTTCATGGAAATACATTAAAAGTGAAACAGGAACTCTGAAATTAAAAGCGCCTCAGGAAGCGGGCAAATACAAAGCTTATCTTCTTTGTTGCGACGGATATGATGTAGTTGCAACATCTGTAGAATTCAGCATCGAAATTCCGTCCTTGAGTACTTCCTTCCCTTCTTATGTACAGGGAGACTCAGTTGTATTTTCTTATGTAAGTCCTAAGTTTTCACCAACGGACAGGATTGCCATCTATACAGAAGGATCAAAGCCAGGTAAAGTTAATCCGGCCATCGACCCGAAGTATATTACCAGCAAACAGGGGTCATTAACTTTTAAGACTCCATTAAGTACTGGATATTATGATGCTTACCTGTTATGCTGTAACGGTTATGACAGCATTTCAGCCTGTAGTTTCCAGATCATCGATCAGGCTACTGCATTTTTAAATCCCAGCACACAAAATTACGCATCCGGAGCACCCATACTTATCAACTACAATGATCCTGCATATGCTGCGGGTGACTGGATCGGGATTTATATGGACGGTATGCCAGCCCAGGGTCAATCAATTACCTGGAGCGGAATCGTTTCCAAATCAGGTAGTATTACATTTCCAGCTGTATTGTCCGGAGGCTATTACTATGCGGCACTTTTCAACAAGGACAATATAGTGTATGCAAGTTCGATTGTTTTTAACATCCCTGTTGAGACCTCCGGATCGTATGTAAAAACATCTGCCAGCATTTATCCTGATGGCAATACAATTCTGGTAAACTACAAAGACATAGGCTATTCAAGCAAAGACTGGATCGGTATCTACAAGAAAGATCAGATTCCGGGAAGTGGTCCTCAAGCGCTTGTTTGGAATTATGCTGCAAACGATTCAAGTACCATTGAATTTACCTCGCTGGCAATTGGTGATTATGTCGTTTATCTTTTATGTTGCGATGGATACGATATTAAAGCCAAATATGACTTCAAGGTGGTTGGCACGAATACCCCTTCGCTGGTATTGACTCAATTTGCCTATAATTACGGCGATCCCCTGGAATTCACATACAACGATCCGGCATTCTCCTCAACCGACTGGCTTGGTATATACAAGGCAAGTGAAATTCCCGGCGGCGCTGGTGTTTATTCCACCTGGTGGAGATATATGCCGGATAAGAACGGAACCATGTTATTCAGTTATCCCGACAATTACGGAGAAAACACTACCACTGGATCTCTGGCTCCCGGTGATTACTGGGGAGGACTCTTCTGCTGTGACGGATATGGTCTTTATGCTCAGGCTACATTTACCGTTTTACCGGAGGGTGTGAATGGCATCCTGGAATTAAGCCTGGCAAACCGGCTTACCCTGTATCCAAACCCATCCAACGGACTAGTTACCGTCAAGTTGGCTGACATGTCTAAGATACAACGCATTGTAGTTTATAATGTTACGGGTCAGATTAAATATCAGGAAAAACTGAACGGTGTTAACCAGAAGACACTCGATTTAAAACATTTAGGCAAGGGCATTTTCTTTATTGAAGCTGTTACCGAAAAATACAAGACCAGTAAAAAGCTGATCATTCATTAAAGCATATCTTATACCTGGAAAGATGGCTGTGTCACTTCATTGCGGCACAGCCATCTTTGATTATAAACTTTGGAATTGTCATTCAGGAAAGACCCCGCAAAACTGTTAATGGGATCTTTGAAAACATAAATCCAACAATGCAAACGTGAAAGCTGCGGGAAGAATGATGCAAAGAATCTGCTTTTACCTGATCGTTCAACTGGCGATCTGTACCTCACTGACCGGACAGGTAATCAAACCCTATCTACAATCGCCTTCAGACACCTCGGTCTGGATCAGTTGGAAGACAAGTTCCAACCCGGAATCAAAAGTTATTTACGGCAACGATTCTACAGCACTGCAAATTCAGGTTACCGGACATTGCGAAATCTTATCTGACGCAGGATACCCCAATAACTACTATTATCACAGTGTGCATCTGACTGACCTGGTGCCGAACCATTACTACTATTACCGCATAATAACAGGCAATCTGCAATCGGCTGCCTACCGGTTCCGCACTCAGCCAACCCCGGGTACTAAACCAGATCTCTACAGGGTTCTAATTCTGGGCGATCATCAGCTGAAAGATAACGACCACTACCAAAGGTTGATGAAGGCTGCCCACGAGAAAGTACACGAAAAATACGGAGGTAAAATTGAAGAACAGATTAATCTGATTATCAATGATGGCGACCAGGTCGACGAAGGAACACTCGATCAGTACGAACATGTACATTTTGAGCCTTCGGCAATTCTTTCCGGGAATGTACCCATCATGACCAGTGTGGGTAACCATGAATTCTATGGCACTTTGGGCATTTCAGCCTATTATCCTCATTTCTTTTACGATAAACTGGGCTATAAAGGAATCGTTAGTCCCGGAGGAGAAAACTACTACTCCTACCAGGAAGGAAACATAGTTTTTCTGCACCTCAGCAGCGAACATACAACTGATGAGCAAATCGCATGGGTTCAGCAGATCGTTGATGCCGTCAAATCTGATCCATCGGTAGACTGGCTTGTTAGTGTTTCACACCGTCCCATTCAGGCTGAACAGTTTGTCGGTGATATATCTGTTTATGTGCGCGAAAAGATTGTACCGATACTTGCCCAGACCAGAAAATCGACGCTACTGATTACAGGACATCACCACTTATATGCCCGGGGTCAAGTAAGGGATTATCCCATCTACCATATCATTTCCGGTGCGGCTTCCTGGGATCAGTATTGGGGCCAATCGGTGGAGAAAGACTTTGATGATGTGCAGAAGACAATCGACTACTGGGCCTACCAGATCGCCACATTTGATAATGTCAAAAAGGAAATGACCGTTGAATCGTATGCAATCGGCAGTCCCAAATTGGGCTTGACACTAAATAATGAAATAATCGACAGTTTCTACAGGAAGCCGGATGTGGCTCCTCCTGCGAAACCAATCCTGATTACACAGCCCGGCGATTCAGTAAGTCTGCCTTTCACCTTTGTCAGTTCCCCATATGCTACAGTTACTTCGGAGCTACTGAACAGCACGCAGTTCCAGATTTCTTCATTGAGTGATTTCTCAAATCCTGTGGTTGATCAGATCAGGGATTATGAAAATCTTTATGGAACTACAGGCAGTCCTGATTTCAGACCGGTAGATATCAACAAGAATGTGAATATTCTGGATTACGAAATCGGGAAGAACAGATTGCCCAACGGAACTTATTACATCCGTGTCAGGCATCGTGACCGTAACATTGAATGGTCGGAATGGTCTGACCTTGTTGAATTCAGGGTGAAAGGAAGTGTTCCAGGTTTTACATCATTATCTGCATCAAAAGCGGTTTATTCACCCAAAGAGATCATAGCTGTCAATTATCAATTCGGCAAAGGGAATGAAAAAGACTGGATTGGCATCTATAAAGAAGGAGAAACTCCGGGACCAATGCCATCAATGGATTGGAAATATGTAAGCGGTTCATCCGGCACCCTGAGTCTTCAGGTACCTAGTCAAGGGAAATATTTCATAGCATTCTTTGAAAATGATGGTTATGATGAACTTTGTGAAAGATTAACCGTTTCCGTGCGAACTATTCCAATGTTAGCACTTAGCAAAGAAGGGTATAATGTTGGGGAAGCGATTCATGTGACTTACACCAATGCACCTGCCTTTCTGAAGGACTGGATCGGAATTTACAAACAAAATGATGTCCCCGGTGACGCTGGCTCAACCTTATGGAAATACACCTCCGCCACCATAGGTAATCTTGATTTTACTGGTTTGAAGACAGGGTATTATTTCATCACTTATTTTCTTGAAGATGGCTACACGGAAGCCTGCCCAAGGACTATCTTTTCTGTTGGTTCTGTTCTTGCTAATTCAAACATTAATCAATCAATCTCTGAAAAGATCAAACTCTTCCCATCACCTTCAAAAGGACGGTTCAGGATTAAAACAACGAATCTTCAGTTCAATGAATTTTCACTGAAAATAGTGTCAACCACAGGAAGGACACTGTATGAAAAACAGCTGCAGTCCACTAATTCAGAATATTCAGAAGTGATAGACATCACCGGAGTCCCTGCAGGCATATACATGGTATGTCTTCAATCGAAGAACCGGATGCTGACAGGCAAAATAGTTATTTATTGAATAAATCCTCAGTAAAGATTAATCATGAGAAACACGTCGATCGTTTTAATATTGTACCTGATGTTAACAAATGTCGCCTTCGCCCAACAAAAAAAGGGACAGATTGACCTTTCAAAGGTACCTGTTCCCCAGGGACATTATCAACAGGAATATACCTTTGACCAACCTTCGAATGCCGAAAGTTGGACCAAACAGAAGCCCGGACTTCATGCTTCCTTCGGATCGACAGACGAATTATACCTGCGAAGTGAAGTGCCTTTAATCCCTCAGGAATCTTTGACCTGTGAACAAACGGGATGGAAAGGAGAACAACTGAACGCTCAGGTATTGGTTTGGTCGCCCGACACCATTAAACAAATTCGTTTTAAAATAAGCGATTTAGTAACGGCTGACGGTAAGGTGATCAGAAGGGAGAACATTAAACTGGATATGGTCAGGTATGTCGTTTCGAATCTACCCTATAACGCTACAAAGTTCGATTGTGGCGCTCCAATGGACACCGCCTGGCTAATGCCCGACCGCTTTGAACAATTCGACCGGTTCGACCTTCCCGGTAATACGGTACGCCCGGTTTGGATCTCTGTTGAAATACCCCGGACGGCTGAGGCGGATAAATATTCCGGCACTGTCGAAATCAATTCGATGAAAGAAAAGCGTACCCTGCAATTAAATGTAACCGTTCAGAAACAAGTTCTTCCTGTTCCGCATGACTGGAAATACCGTCTTGACCTGTGGCAAAACCCTTGGGTAATAGCCAGGTATTTTCATGTTGAGCCCTGGTCACCCGAACACGTGGCATTACTGAAGAAACATATGAAAATATACGCTGATGCCGGAGGTACGTTTATTACCACTTATGCCATTCATTCACCCTGGTCGGATAATTCCTATACCATCGAAGAAACGATGATCAACTGGACGAAGACGGTAAATGGATCCTGGAAGTTTGATTACTCCATTTTTGATCAGTACGTTAAGTTGTGTATGGAGCTTGGAATTGACAAAGCCATTACCATCTATACCCCCCTGCCGAATGATTACAGGATTCGTTACAGGGATGAAAAATCAGGCAATTATATTGTCGAAAAGTGGCCCCCTGCCTCCGTTGAATACAAAACATTCTGGAATCTTTTTCTGAATGATCTGAAGACACATCTGATCCATGAAGGCTGGTATCAGAAAACTTACCTGGGAATCAACGAGAGCGCTTTGGAAAATACCCTGGCGGTTATCAAAGTAATTAAAGAAAACTCGAAGGATTGGAAAATAACCTATGCCGGTGACTGGCATCCGGAACTCTCTGCCCTTCTCGATGATTATTCGCCCATCATCAGCAGTGAACCAAGTCCGAAAGAGTTGAAGGAGAGAATTGCAGCTGGACAAACAACCACCTATTACGTATGTTGCAATCCTACCAAACCAAATAACTTTGTTTCCTCACCCCCAGCCGAAGGTAGATATATAAGCTGGTATGCCGCAGCATATGGATACAACGGATTCTTACGCTGGGCCTATGATGCCTGGCCTGGCGACCCGATGAGAGATGCAAGGCACACTGCCTGGCCCGCCGGAGATTGCTTTTTGATATATCCAGGGGGAAACAGCTGTATCCGGTTCGAGAAATTGAGAGAAGGTATTGTTGATTATGAAAAGATTCTTCTTCTCAGAGATCTTGCGTCAAAATCCACCAATAAGACTGTGAAGAACTTAATGTCAGCGCTGAATGATCATCTTGCAACACTTACCGTTGAACGTGATTATATTAAGCGTGATTATACTGTTCCGATAGTAACCAATGTCGTAAAAAAAGGCACGAGTCTAATCAATGAATTAAGCACTGAACTGGGACGATAATTTATAAAGACCGGATTATGAGAACAGGTATCGTTTTTTTATTGATCACATTGTGGATTGGGGTTACCGGGCAGAATAAATCACTAAAGGTAATTTGCACTGAATACGAAGATTATATGCTTACCCATCGGTTAGTTCCTGCAGGACCTGTCCCTACGGCTTTTGACCCCAATGGCGTATATCCCTACGTCAGTTATTCTGAAACGGCTAACAGACCTGAACCTGTAAAATACAAATATATTATCCTTGAAAATAATCAGATTAAAGTGACCATTTGCCCCGATCTTGGGGGCAAGGTGACTTCGATGATCCATAAACCTTCGGGCAAAGAGGTGTTGTATGTCCCTAAAGTCATACGTTCCACACGTATACTTCCCCGGTTTTATTTTGTGGCAGGAGGTATCGAAGTCAGCTTTCCAATATCCCATTCACCTTCTCAAAACGAAAAAGTCCTTTATAAAATTGACCAGACCACTGACCGTACTTACGTGACCTGTGGCGAGCGTGAATTGCGTTTTGGTATGCAATGGTCTGTGGAGTACTCGCTGGGACCTGTCGATAATTTCCTGACCCAACGGGTAGTCTTATATAATCCGGGAACGATGGCTTATCCCTGGATGTCCTGGTCAAATGCCGCACTGCCGTCTGCTGCGGACACTGAATTCAATTTCCCGGAGGGAAAAGTAATGTCCCATGCTTCGGTGATCGATACCATAGACTGGAAAACACAGGGACCTGTTCATGAGGCAGACATCAAAGAGATGACTGGCTATTTCTGGAAAACCCGTAATGCAAATGCATTTGGTATTTTCACCCCTTCGCTTGGTTCTGGTTTGTACCATGTAGCCGATCAATCGATTGCTCCCGGGATGAAACTCTGGAGTTATGGCAGGGGCGCCGACAGTACATGGGCCACTTTAAGTACGGCCAGACATGAAACCTATATTGAAATGCAGGGAGGTCCAATTGGTGATCAATCCATTAAACTTGAACTTCAGCCTAAAGAAACACGCTGGCACGCCGAATACTGGATACCGACAGACAAGGCAATGAATATTTACACACTGAAGGTTCCCTCAGTCAAATTAAGACCACTTAAATCAGTTCCGCTGTTCGGATGGGCAAGACCGGAAGGGGTAAGAGTCTGGAATGAATTAAAAAAAACATATCAGGTAAAAGGTAAAGTACCTGATGCGCCTGAAATCCAAAGCAATTGCTGGGCCCCGTCAGGCATAGAAGATCTGAAGTCTGCCTTCGAATGGGCCATCGTTAAATCAAATGCAAAACAATCTGACCTCTGGAAATTCTATTATGGAACCTGGGAAGCAGGACGAGGTGACTCAGCAAAGGCGATCAGTATTCTTGCTAAAAGCAATTTAGGCATTGCGAAGGCACTTCAGGCCCGATTACTAAGAATTACCGGGAATAATAGAGCTGCTGTAGCCGCTTATCAATCCATTCAGGAACGCTGGGTACAGTTGCATCCACAAGTGGTGATTGAACGGGATAAAGCCCTTAGAAACCTCGGAAAACAAACATTGAAAGAACGTGAAGCATGGCTCAATCTGGTGGATGCCCTCACGGATGAATGGATCGGTGAAAGAAGGGTTCAACTACTGATTGATAAAGGTGAAGTTACCAGAGCGAAAACGATGTTATTATCTTTCCGGTTTCAAAAAGTACATCAAACCTATACACGCACCAATCTATGGTTTCAGATTTGCGATCTGCTGAAAGAGCCACGTCTTCCAATTCCTGATCAGCTTGGTGAAGACAGGCTTGCCAATTTTGGTGCTTACAGGGAATATGAGTAACTTGCATGCATACTGATATACTATAAATAAATTAATAATCATAAAATCTAAAGCAATGAAAAAATTAGTTATTTACTTTCTGGGAGTTATTTTTTTATGCGTAGTAACCAATGTCCAGTCGGCAACTATTCAACAAAAGAAGACGGCAGTTGCTAATACCGGACAAGCCGGGAACAAGGACGAATGGCGTCAGCTCTTTAACGGGAAAGACCTTACCGGATGGAAACATGTCGGTCCCGGATCACAGTATGTCGAGGACGGGATGATTAAATCGCACGGAGGAATGGGCTTGTTATACTGGACCGGTGAGAAGTTCGGTAATTGCACCATTCATGTCGAATATCGGATGCGTGACGAAAACAGCAATTCAGGTGTATTTATCCGTATCCCAATCGAACCTTACGAAGAATGGATGCCAGTATTCTATGGTTACGAAGTGCAGATTGACAATAAACCTGAACTTTCAAAAGAGGATGATTATCACTACACCGGCATGTTATATTCCCTGACAAAACCCTTAGCCAAACCCGGCAAACCAGGTCCTGAATGGAATACTATGGATATCACCCTGGATGGACTGCGAACCATTATTTTTCTGAATGGTGTAAAAGTAACCGACTTTAAAGAAGGCGACCCTGTTCCTGAACGTAAATTCGACTTTGAACCTTACCACGGACCACGTCCTGAATATGGCTATATGGGTCTGCAAAACCATAGTGATAACGACGTGGTTTTCTTTCGGAAAGTAGCAATGAAACCCCTTAAGAAATAAGGAATTGTTCAGATAAAAAGTAAATTTAAAGAATCAGTAATAAGTCTCAAACGAATTAACTATGGAAACCAACAATCGAAAAACAGTTTCTACTGATATATCACGAAGGCAGTTTGTAGGAATGGCTGCTACAGGAGCCGCTGCGATAACCATACTTCCGAGCTTTACGGTTAGCGGGCTCGGACACGTTCCACCAAGCGATAAATTATATATCGCCGCCGTTGGTTGTGGTGGTGAAGGCGCTGCCGATATCCAGGCACACATGAGAACTCCTCATAAGAATGCCGTGATTTCTCACCTCTGCGATGTCGACGACCGTATGGCAGCCGATCGCCGTAAGGAATATCCAAACGCACCATTTTACCACGACTGGCGTGAGATGTTCGACAAGGAAAGCAAGAATTTTGATGCCGTTACCGTGGCCATTCCCGATCACAATCATGCACTGGTGGGATTAAGCGCCATGCAGCTCAAGAAGCATTTGTATCTTCAGAAACCCCTGTCGCATGATATTTATGAAACCCGTATATTAACCGAAGCCTCAAAGAAATATAAAGTTGTAACCCAAATGGGTGACCAGGGCGCCTCCTGTGATGGTATGCGTACCCTGCGCGAATGGATTGAGGCGGGTGTGCTTGGCGAAATCGAGAAAGTATATTGCTGGACCGACCGACCGGTATGGCCACAGGGAATCCCCTGGCCCACTTCCCGCCCAACCGTTCCCAAGGAACTGAACTGGGATTTATGGCTTGGTACTGCCCAACAAACAAACTACATCGATAACCTGGTACCGTTTAACTGGCGTGGCTGGTGGCAATTTGGAACAGGAGCGCTTGGCGATATGGGCTGTCACATTATGGGGCCTCCATTCAAATTGCTCGAACTGGGCTATCCTACTGAAGTTTCAGGAAGCGCCAGTACGGTGTACGACGGAATCTTCTCCGAGGCTCAATATCCCGAAAGCGGACCTGTCTCCAGCTCTATCAAGTTTAAATATACCTTGAAGAATGGCAAAAACCTCGACTTATACTGGATGGATGGTGGAATTACACCTGAACGTCCGGTTGAATTGGAAGGCGGAGCGAATATGAATGAAATACTGGGCGATTTTACCGGTTTGAGGGATTACGAAGGCAGTACTCTGTTCGTGGGCACCAAAGGCAAGGCAGCCTGTGGCTGGGGCGGACGCAGTCCTGTATTGCTTCCTCTTTCTTTAAATAAACAAATCAATGTCCCTAAAAAATATCCCCGCATAAAAGGAGATATGGATGGTCATTACTGGCAATGGATTGATGCCTGCATCGCCGGTTATGGCAAGGCTGAAGTTGATTCACCCTTTGAAGGATATGCCGGTCCGCTGACCGAAACAGTACTGATGGGAAATCTGCTCCTGCGCAGTTTTAATATCCGTGAAAAGATCAAACGCAAAGATCCTGTATATGGCGACATGGAAGGATTTGTATTCCCGGGTCGATACATCAACTTTAAATGGGATGGCCCTAACATGCGGATAACCAACTTTGAACAAGCCAACCAGTTTGTGAAGAGGGAATACCGCAAAGGCTGGGGAGAACTAAAATTATAGATTATGGAAGTTGACATTTTTAACACCTATGAGGAATTAAGCCAAAAAGCAAAAGACATTATTCTTCAGAAAATCAAAAGGAAAAAAGATCTGTTACTTTGTGCAGCGACAGGGGGAAGTCCAACGGAAACCTATCGTCTGCTGGGAAAAGAACATCTGCGCCGACCGGGTCTTTTTGCTGAACTGAGAATACTCAAGCTCGATGAATGGGGAGGGACACCTCTGGATGACAAGGGTACATGTGAATCTTATCTGCAGGATCATCTCCTTCAGCCGCTTCACATTTCTGAATCCAGATATATAGGGTTCAACAGTTGTCCTGACGATCCCATGCAGGAATGCCTGAATATTCAGGAGCAACTCGACAAAGAGGGTCCGATCGATATATGTATCTTAGGCCTGGGTATAAATGGCCATCTGGCTCTTAATGAACCCGCCGAATACCTGCAACCGCATTGCCACAAGGTCGAATTATCCGGGCAATCGCTTCAGCACCCTATGACCTCTGAAATGCTGATCAAACCGACCTACGGACTGACCCTTGGAATGGCTGATATATTTTGTTCGAAAATGATCATTATCCTGATCCATGGTCAGCAAAAGAAAAAGATGGTTAGTCAGTTATTATCAAAAAAAATAAGCAGTTCAGTCCCCGCATCTTTCCTGTGGCTGCACCCCAATGTAATTTGCCTGATTGAAAAAGACGCTTTAGACGAAACGGGAATACCCGTGTAATCCGCATAAATCAATTATCCATGAGACGAAACAAATTCGTTGTAGTTCTTATTCTTTGTATCTGGTTTGTCATTTCCTTTATAACCAATATTCTGGGACCCATCATGCCTGTCCTGATCGACAATTTCAAGCTCAGTCTCACACTGGCGGCATTCCTCCCGTTTTCATTTTTTCTGGCCTATGGTATCATGTCTATACCTGCCGGTATGATGATTGAACGTTTTGGTAAAAAACCTTCCATGCTGGTGGCTTTTGGGCTAACATTCACAGGGTCTTTTCTTTTTGCCACCTTCCCTGTATACGTCATGGCATTGGCTTCCTTATTCATCATCGGAATCGGGATGGCCATGCTCCAGGTCATCATTAATCCCTTAATGCGGGAAGCAGGCGGAGAAGAACATTTTGCTTTTAACTCTGTCCTTGCCCAGCTTATTTTTGGAGCCGCTTCGTTTGTGAGCCCGTTTGTTTTCACTTACCTGATGCGCGAACTGAATGATTACCACGGTGGAGGAAACCTGTTTATCCATACCTTAAGCTTGCTCACCCCCAAAGACCTGCCGTGGAGCTCCTTATACTGGATATTTTCGCTCATTCTTATCGTGATGCTTTTGGTGATCAGCTTTGTAAAACTGCCAAAGGTTGATTTGAAGGAAGACGAAAAAGCCGGCGCTTTTCAAAGTTACATCGATCTATTCCGTAAGAGGCAAGTCAATTTGTATTTCCTGGGCATCATGGCTTATGTGGGGACCGAACAGGGTCTTTCGAACTGGATGAGTAAATTTCTGAATACCTACCACGGTTTTAATCCTGAAATGGAAGGAGCATCTGCCATAGCATGGTTTTGGGGTCTGATGTCGGTAGGTTGTCTGCTTGGATTGCTTATCTTAAAGCTGGCCGATTCCAAACTCGTATTAAAAGTATTCACTCTGCTGGCTATGGCCACAATTGCCCTTGCACTTTTCGGTCCTGCACAACTGTCGCTCTGGGCCTTCCCCACTGCCGGCTTTTTCCTTTCCATCATGTTCTCAGTAATATTTTCTCTGGCCCTTAATTCAGTAGATAAACATCATGGTTCATTCTCCGGGATCCTTTGTTCAGGAATATTGGGAGGCGCTCTTGTACCACTTATAATCGGGTGGATTGGCGACCAGATAGGACTGCGCCCTGCCATGCTCTTCCTCTATATTACCCTGGGATATATCCTTGCTATACCATTTTGGGCAAAGCCTTTGGTAAATAATAAAACGATAAAGTTTGCCGAACTGTTTAAAAAATGACCATTATTGTAACTGAATTTAAATAACTGAATATGAAACTGATTGGCGTCGACCTTGGAGGAACAAAAATTACTGCTGCCCTGATTGAAGATACCAAAATCATCCGTCAATATACCTGTATGACTCCATACGATCAGGAAAAACTGGTCGTTGTCAAAGCAATTACTGCCGCCATTTCAGAGGTATTTGATCCTGAGATTGCGGGAATAGGCATTGGCGTACCGGGGCTGGTCGATCTGCAAAACAATACGGTAATTGATGTCACCAATATTCCTTCCTGGGATGTGGTTCCTTTGAAGCAGTTGTTGGAAGACCATTTTCAAAAACCTGTTTTTGTGAATAACGATGCCAACTGCTTTGCTGTGGGTGAGAAATACTTCGGCAAGGGCCAGGCCTACAAAGACTTTGTGGGAATGACTATTGGCACCGGACTGGGGGCAGGAATCATCATCAACAATCACCTCTATTCGGGAAGGTATTGCGGAGCCGGTGAGTTTGGAACTATTGTATACAAGGACAAAACAGTTGAAGCCTACGCCAGCGGACAGTTTTTCAAGGATCAAAACCTGTCGGGAAAAGATCTTTCGAAACAGGCCCTGCTTGGTGATCCTAATGCCCTTCGACAATTCAACGAACTTGGAGAGCATATCGGAAGGGCCATTGCGACTGTGCTGTTTGCCCTTGCGCCCGAAGCGGTAATCCTGGGAGGCTCGGTCAGTCAGTCATTTCCCCTCTTTGAGCATGGCATGCGTTCGGTTCTGGAAAATGAATTCCCTTATCGTCGTCTCTATCAGGCGTTGACAATTGAAGCCTCTGAACTGAAGGACAGTTCAATCCTTGGCGCATCATCCCTGGTCCTTGATGCCTTAAACCTCTGATCAGGAAATACATAATCCAGACCACTCTCCTCAGGGAAACCACTTTTAATATTTCAGAACTTTTCCTCAAAAACTATCAGCAAAGTGAGTTTTTTTACCAAAAAGTTTTTATATTTAAGCCTCGAATGAGTTCATGCCAAAGTCTGAAGAAAATATTCAGAAATGAACCCAACAACTCCGTACAGAGTTCATCTATTCGTTTAATTGTCATTCAGGAATGTTTTAAGTGTGTTTTAGCCGTACCCGGAAGGGATCCGGGAAGGGATTGCGTCGTACTTCCTTCGGATCAATTAATCTATGATTGATTTGCAACAGTACTAAGATTTGGATTTTAGTACTTTTATAGATCAGTCATAGTACAGATATAGACAAGGGATACCCTCGCGTTCCCTTCCCGATCCCCTGCCAAACCCTGCCCGGCTTAGTACGGTATACCTCTGGTCAATCGCTTTAACCGATGGACTTTTCGCAAACAAGCATTCTGAAGGGGCGAAAGATCCTAACTATTCAATCAGCAAATAGATCTCTTTTTTATTTGTAGCGATTTCCCTATCAGGCATTTCAATCAAATCCACGGTGACCTGTAACTCAAACTTAATTAGCACATTCTCCCTGTGGTACTGACCTTATAAATGAATAAGCCATTTGTTCGTTTCCTTTTTTCTTAATAACCTACAGTTGAATCTCTTCCAGCTTGGCATACTTCATTTGGCGGATAATGATCTACTCCTTTTTATGTATATAGAATACGCTAAAAAGATTAGAAGTTTGCACCTTACGGTCTTTTTATCGATAGCACGGTTCATTAATTTTAATAGCCCAATTTGTTAGATACCAATTCATATGAACCTCCTTCCTACTAAAACCAAAAGATGAGACAACTAAAAATTGCAAAACAAATTACAAGCAGGGATTCCTTATCGCTGGATAAATACCTGCACGAAATTGGAAAAGTTGAATTAATTACACCTATCGAAGAAACTGAACTGGCCAAACGGATACGGAAAGGAGATAAGGATGCGCTGGAGAAATTGATAAAGGTCAATTTAAGGTTTGTGGTATCCTGCGCCAAACAGTATCAAAATCAGGGTTTAAGCTTGCCTGATCTGATAAATGAAGGCAATTTGGGTCTAATCAAAGCGGTTCAGAAATATGATGAAACGCGTGGGTTTAAATTTATTTCCTACGCAGTTTGGTGGATTCGCCAATCCATCCTACAGGCGCTGGCCGAACATGCAAGACTGATTCGCTTACCGGTCAACAAAATCGCATCGATTACACGCATCAATAAGACATTTACACGACTTGAACAGGATTTTCAACGGGAACCTACCGTCGAAGAAGTGGCCCGTGAAATCGAGACTACCTGCGAGGAGGTGGAAGATTCACTAAAAGTTGCCTCGCATCATATTTCAATCGACACACCGATACATGCTGATGAGTGTATTAGCTTATATGATGTTCTGTTAAATGAAGATTCACCCAGTCCTGATTCAGGTTTAATGAATGTTTCACTGAGTCAGGAAATTGAACGGACTCTTTCAACACTGGCTGAGCGCGAAGCAGATGTGATTCGATATTATTTCGGACTAAGTGGTTACAATGAGCATACTTTGGACGAAATTGGAAATGAATTCGGGCTGACACCTGAAAGAGTCAGGCAGATTAAAGAGAAAACCATAAAAAAGATGCGAAGTCATAGCCGAACCAATTTGCTTAAAGCCTTTCTGTAAGTCCTATCGAATCGTTAAATCATTTTTGCTTTTATTCATCCCGGCCAGATTCGATAATGGAATGTAAAAGATGAGATGCAAAAGAAGAGTTAAAAAGAAGAATTAAAGAGTGTGAATGGTAAGTTTTATTCAGAAAACAGATCTGTAAGCCGTATTCAATTTCTATCGGTTTTTACCGACGAAAACCGAAATGAAGAAAAGTGGTGCAATCAATCAAATTGGATGATCTGAATCGATAAATCAGGTCGCTAACAACCATTTAAAGCTTAAGCCATGACACAATTTCAATTTAATACGACCATTTTAGACATGCAGGAAAAGTTGCTGTTTTATGCGTTGAGTCTCACATCAGACCAGGAGAAAGCACAGGATCTTCTTCAGGAAACTTTTTTAAAAGTACTCACAAACAGTGATAAGTTTACACAAAACACCAATTTTAAAGCATGGGTTTATACCATCATGAAGAATACCTTCATCAATGATTATCGAAAAAACGAAAAGAAGAAAAATAGTATCAACCGGGCCTTTCAGGAGATTCATCTGAGGATACAAAATGATAAAACTTATCCGTCGCCTGAATCCAGTTACAACTCGAAAGAAATTATGAAATCTATCAAAACGCTTGATGCGGAATACCGGACTCCCTTTGAAATGTTCCTGGATGGATATAAGTACAAAGAAATTGCCGAAATTCTTCAGATCCCTCTGGGTACGGTCAAGAGTCGTATTTTCTTTGCCAGGAAAAAACTTGAAAAAACACTTAAAGGTTATGTCTCTTAAATAGGTTTTGGTAAAGGTTAGTATTTATTGGGTTCAAGTGTAGAAATGATCCGCCCTTCGCGGGTCATTTCTCATTTATAACCGACCAAAGGAATGAGTATGATCATCAGTTATTTTCATTTATGTGCAATAATTTAAAATGGAATTCATATATTAGTATATTAAAAATCGCAATCCGGTTTTTAAATTCGTTTCCGTAGATTAATGTGCTCCTTCAAATCCAGATCTTGGGAGACTACAGGTATTCATTTGAAAATAAATGGAATAGATTATGAAAAAAATGGCAACTCGGTAGCGACTCTTCTTCGTCTGAAGGCTGAAAACTTAAACAAAAACGAGGAACTGTTAAGAACGATTACAGAGAATGCTCCCGACATCATTATGCAGCTGGATCAAAAAGGTACCATTCTGTATATGAACAGGGCTTTGCCGGGATATACCCCGGAAAAGAGTATCGGGAAAAGCTTTCAGGAATGGACATTGCCTGAATACCATGAATTGATGAATCGTTCATTGAAACTTGTTTTTGATGAGGGCACAACTCAATCATTTCTTTCGCGCGGATTAGACAAAAAGGATCAGATACATTGGTATCGAACCAGTATATCAGCGGTAAAGGAAGAAAACCTTGTTCGAAATGCCATTCTGTTTACCCGGGATATTACTGACAGTATTCTAAATGAAGAAATACTACAGGAGAGTGAGGAAAAACACTTTGAAATATATACTTCAATGTCAGAAGGATTAGCGGTCCACAAACTGATTTTTGACCCTTTGGGAAAAGCGGTTGATTATCTGATTACCGAGGTGAATCCGGCTTACGAAAAGATTACGGGCATAAGACGAGATGAAGTCATCAACAGAAAAGCCAGTGAAATTTACACCATTGCAACAGCGCCTTACCTGGAACTCTATGCACAGGTTGAGTCTTCAGGGGAGTCAACCTTCTTTGAAACATATTTTCCTCCGATGAATAAACATTTCTCCATATCTGTTTTTTCGCCGGGTAAGGGAAAATTTGTAACCGTATTTAAGGATATCACGGAGCAAAAAAAATCTCAAGACCTTTTGCGGGAAAGTGAGTATTTCTTTCGGGAATCGCAACAAGCCGCATTTATAGGTTCTTTTAAAACTGACTTCGAAGTCGGACTGTGGGAGTCATCCAAAGTGTTGGATCAGATTTTTGGAATTGACAAGACCTATGCCAGAAGCATTGAGGGATGGTTAAACATTGTACATCCGGAGGATCGGGAAATGATCAATCACTACTTAAGGCATGAAGTCTTGGGGAAAAGTGTTCCTGTTAATAAAGAACATCGGATCATTCGGAAAAATGACGGCCAAATGCGGTGGGTTCATGTATTGGGGCAGGTTGATTATGACACCGGGAATAAGGTCAGATCTATATTTGGAACCATTCAGGATGTCACCGAACGCAAGATGAGAGAGGAAGTTCTCCATAAACTTAATAATACTCTTACAGCCCTTGGCAATAGCAGTCAGGCCATGGCACAAGCCCGGGATGAAGAAGATTATTTGCAGAAAGTATGCCGGATTGTTGTGGAAGATACCGGATTTGCCATGGTATGGATTGGTTATGCCGAAGATGATGAGGCAAAAACCATCCGACTGGTAGCGAGTGCCGGTTTTAATGATAATTATCTTGAAACCATCCGGCTGAGCTGGGCAGATAATGAATATGGACGCGAACCAACAGGTATCGCAATAAGAACAGGGGAAATGGGTATCTGCAACAATATGCTCACTGATCCGGCCTTCGAACCCTGGCGGGAAAAGGCAATAAAGCGGGGTTATGCCTCATCGATCGTCTTTCCTTTAAAATCAGGGGAGGCTACCTTTGGAGCCATCACTATTTACTCCAAAGAAACCGAATCATTTTTGGACGATGAGATTAAAATGTTATCCAAACTTGCTTCTGATTTGGCCCATGGAATTACAACTCTCCGTTTGAGAGAAGCCAATCAATTGGCCGAGAGGGAACTGATTAAAACACATGAAGAACTTGAAGAACTAGTAAAAAAGAGAACAACTGAATTGCTGTCAGCCAACGAAACTCTAAAATTAACAGAAGATAAATACCGCAAGGTGGCTGATTTTGCAACCAACTGGGAGTTCTGGGTTAGTCCGACCGATCACATGATTTATTGCTCGCCTTCCTGCGAACAAATAACAGGCTACACGGCTACGGAATTTGTCGTTAATTCACGGCTTATTCTGGAAATTATTCATCCTGATGATTTACACCTATATCTGGACCATAAGGAGATAGAATTACAGGGAAATATCTGTGCACATGAAATACAATACCGAATTTATCGTAAAGATGGAATGATCAGATGGATTAGTCATTTTTACCAACCTGTATACGATGACTCTAAAAATTTCAGGGGAATCAGGGGAAGCAATAAAGATATCACCGCCCGTAAAAAAATGGAAGAATTGCTTAAGACGAGCAATCGAAAATACAGTCTTCTTTCGGCCAATATATCAGATGGCATATTTATTTACAGAAACGGTGCCTTCGAATACGTAAACTTAGCGATGAGTCATATTTTTGGATATTCAGAACATGAATTTACAGGAATGAATCTGAAACATTTAGTTGTAAATGACAATTGGGGTGAACTGGAATTCATCGATCACATGAAAGCCCCAATCAGCCAGATTCGCAATATGGAATTGGAATGCATAAGAAAGGACAAATCGACAGTTTTTGTGGAGTTTTTATACAATTATATAACCAAAGAAAAAGTCATCTACGGTGTAGTACACGACATTACGGATAAAAGGCAAATCCAGAAAAACATTCTCAAAGCGATTATACAAACTGAAGAAAGAGAGAGATACAATTTTTCAAAAGAACTACATGACGGGGTAGGTCCCCTGCTGTCAGCCATAAAGCTTTATCTGCAATGGTCGGAAAGGGCAAAGAGCGATAAATCACGTGAAGAAATTATTCGTAAGGCTGAAGAAATACTCGAGGAAACATTGGTGACGGTGAAAGAGATATCCAGCAAGCTTAGTCCCCATCTTCTTACCAATCACGGTCTGGTGTCAGCAATTCAGAGTTTCATTGGTAAACTGGAAGAAACATCAGCAATCCACATTTCTTTTGAAACCAATCTCAACGGGCGTTTTGACGGCGATATTGAAGCAGCGATCTACCGTGCAGTAATCGAGTGCATAAATAATACAATTAAATATGCAGGTGCAAAAAACATCAGCATTATTCTTGACGTTTTGGACAGTCAGCTTCGGCTTCAATACCGGGACGATGGAATTGGTTTTGACCTCCCCGAAACGCTTGCTGTTAAGAAAGGTTTGGGATTGTTCAATCTGCAGAACAGAATTCAAAACATAGGTGGCAAAATCACCATGTTCAGTGAACCCGGAGCGGGTGTTGATTACCATATTACTGTAAATATTAAAACTTAGTAACTTAGTTCAACCACCTGACTCCCAACCCTATTTACCTTATCAGCATGAATAGTTACTGTACCTTGTGTGTTCGGTAACACATATTCTATACTCTCTCTATACTTTTTCTATACTTAAATAGCGACGCAAATATAGCCCATTTTCCACTCTATCTTAATTTTAACACCTCATTAACAACAAATTAACGTTGCTTGGGTTTTTTTGGCAACAAAATTGAACGAAAGTCACATATTAATTTAAAAAGATGACAATGAAAACAATGATTATTGTAATCGGATTTGTTCTTACTGTTTCACTTGCTGGTCAGGCATCAAATGCAACTCCCGGAGTTAAGAACAAAACAGAAAACGTGAAGATTTCGAAAACGAGTTCTTCTTCAGTGAAGAAATCGGGAAAAACTAAGAAAGCCGGCAAAATAAGTCCCCATTCTACAGTGAAAAGAAGCAAGATCTGATTAATTCCTCCTGAAACATGAACCAGAGGTCAATAATCTGATCAGTATTAACAAATCAGAATATTCATAATTATAACATTTAAAAATCGAAGTCATGAAAAAGTCAGTTGTATTTAAAACTTTCATCATTTTAAGTCTTTCCGCACTCCTCTTTTCTTGTGTGAGCACAAAAAAGTATTCCTCGCTGAATTCAGAATATCAGAAAACACGTTCAAGCCTGAATGCCTGTGATGATCTGACAAACAAACTGAAAAACGAGAATACAACTTTAAGCGGCACGAACGATGGATTGAATAAACAGAATAAATTGCTTGATGATCAGATCGCATACCTGAAAAAATCGAGCAACCAGGTACTGAATACACTGCAGGATATGTCGGTGTTATCAGGTAAGCAGGCTGAAAGTATGAAAGAGTCTTTAAAAACTATTTCGGAAGGCAATTCGTACATCAAAAATCTTCAGTCAGCCATCATGCGAAAGGATTCGCTGAACATGGTCCTGGTGACAAACCTTAAGAGCGCTTTAACTGATGTGAACGATCAGGATATCAACATCAAGGTGGAAAAGGGAGTGATTTATATTGACATTTCGGATAAGTTACTCTTCAATAGCGGGCAATATGCAGTAACTGAAAATGCCGGGCGTGTTTTAGGTAAAATAGCTAAAGTGCTCAATGCGCATCCCGATATTGATTTGATGGTCGAAGGCCATACGGACAGCATTCCGATTCATAATTCAGTGTTGGATGACAACTGGGATTTAAGTGTAAAACGTGCAACTTCAGTGGTGAGAATCCTGCAGAATCAATACAAGATTGATCCCAAAAGGATGTCAGCCTCAGGTCACGGGAAATATGTTCCGATTGCCTCGAATGAGACCAAAGAAGGACGTGCGCTTAACCGTAGAACACGGATCATTATTCTTCCACAGCTTGATCAGTTCTTTAAGTTATTAGTGAAAAAATCTTAAATAATAAAATTGAACACAACAAATAAAATTGCTACGATGTTAAGTAATATATAAAAGTATTTGATTCAGAATGTAATAAGAATAAAATAAAGCATGAAAAATCAAAATCCATAAGTTAAAATCTCATATCATGGAAAAGTTAAAAAGGTTTATCTCATTTTTTGCTGTTGCTTTGGTGGCAGCAGTGCTGGCACTATTCATCAATGCGAAATTCAATGTTCGCAAAGCGCAACAAATGTTTCGGGAAGCGACACCTGTGCATCTTACAAGTAATACGATAGGCGCAAGCCCCCAGATCCAGTTACCCGATTTGACCCAGGCCGCCGAAAAAACCGTACACGCAGTAGTTCATATCGAGGTCAAAATGCAACAGCAGATGGGTGATGATCAGCAAAACCCCTTATATTATTTCTTTTTTGGACCAGGCCAGCCGGGCGAAGGAAATCAACGGGGTCATCACCAGCAGCCTCAATACTCGATGGCCTCGGGTTCGGGTGTAATTCTCAGCCCTGACGGATATATCGTCACCAACAACCATGTAGTTGACGATGCGGTCAATGTACAGGTCATCCTCGATGACAACCGTAAATTCACTGCCAAGGTGATTGGTCGTGATCCCAATACCGACATTGCACTGGTGAAGATCGATGCCACAAATCTTCCTTACCTGGTATGGGGCAATTCGGATGCGCTTAAGCTCGGCGAATGGGTACTGGCAGTGGGAAACCCGTTTAATCTGACCTCAACCGTTACGGCGGGTATCGTAAGCGCCAAATCGAGGGCTATTGGCATCATGAGTGGACAGATGCCGCTCGAATCGTTCATTCAGACCGATGCAGCTGTAAATCCTGGCAACAGTGGCGGCGCCCTGGTAAACACCAATGGTGACTTAATCGGGATCAATGCAGCAATAGCTTCACAGACTGGCTCCTATTCGGGTTATTCGTTTGCCATCCCGGCTACCATCGCCGAGAAGGTGGTTAACGACATCCGCAAATACGGTGAAGTTCAGCGTGCTGTTTTAGGTGTACAGATACAGACGGTAAACGACAGCATCGGCAGAGCCAATAAACTTGAGACGATGGAAGGGGCCTTTGTCAGGAACACTACCGAAGATGGCGCTGCACGTAAAGCAGGAATCAAGGATGGCGACATTATTGTTTCAATCAACGGGAATCCTGTAAAAAGCAGTTCTGAATTGCAGGAACAGGTGGGTAAGTTCAGTCCCGGAAATGAAGTTACAGTTGGCTACATCAGAAACGGACAATCCAGAGAGGTTAAAGTAGTTTTACGCAACATGAAAGGTGATACTTCCATCGTTAAGGAACCCATATCGGTTCTTGGAGCTGAATTCGGCCCTATACCTGATAAAGAGAAAGAGAAGCTGCAAATTGATGACGGGGTGAAGGTGCTCAGCCTGAGCAGCGGAAAGTTAAAAGATTCAGGGATGAAAGCCGGATTTATAATCACTGAGGTGAACAAAGTATCAGTTTCGAGCAAGGAAGATCTCGAACGGATCATGATGAAGTCGGAGAATAAAAAACCGGTACTCATTGAAGGCACCTATCCTGACGGTGAATATTCATATTATGTATTGAAGCCATAGAATACGAATTATAAGAATAGTAATTTCGGTGCGCTTTCGTACTCGTGATCAACATATTATAACTGTTATTTAAGAATATGTAATATAGGTGTGTTGTTTGAATTCGATAAATAGTCTTTATGTGACATCATAGAAACTATAACAAAAAAGGCCTGAAAATCAATTACTGATTTCAGGCCTTCTAATTTCAATTTTATGTCATATTATTTCCAGGGACCAGGATGTCCTCCACCTCCACTTGGTGAATCAGTTTTAGGAGGAGGCGCCGGTGAAGCTGCCTGAGCTTTATTGGGATTACTAAGCAGAACCATCATAGTTGCTGCCGAAGCAGCGAGATACCCGGCTTTTTTAATCGCATCCTTCCGGGAGATCTTTTTCCCTTCAATCTCTGAAGGGTTTCTTTTGGCAGTTTCTTCCATGTTGTTTTTCATTTCCATACTTTTTTAAATTGGTTTATAGTATCGCAATTACTCTCTCACAGGTATTTTAAACCCTTGCGATTTCCCATTATCATTTACAAACAATAGGTATATCGACGATTTAATATTCGGGGTATTGATCACATTGATACTTCCCTCATCAAGTTTTTCAACCAGGATTTCTCTTCCCTGAATATCATAAAGGGTGGCAATCGCCTGATTGCTGACTTGTCCCTTTACTCGTATTTCAACATTCCTGACGGCATAGGCGCTTAACTTACCCAGGAAGTAATCTATATTCAATCCCGTTGTCAGATATGAAGTGTGGAGTCGAAACCTGTCAGAAGAACTTAAATTGGCTGCAATCGTTACGCTGTAGACATTTTTTGAAAGATCGGTAAACGATTGGGCCAGTTTGTCTTCCAGTATTAACATGCAATCCGGAGGAAGATTAATGGTTGAAGCAGAGAATACCACTTCTCCACCGGTTTTGAAGTCAAGTCCTATAGGAATTATCAAACTTGTATAATCATTATCAGGTAAGGCCTGAATGGCAAATGGAATGCCGTTGTCTTCCACCAGATGCGAATAAATAGACAAATCAGTACTTCCTTTGAGTAAACCGGCATCGTAAGTTGGATCCAATCCTTTGGTCATTCCACTGTTGAAAGCGATAACCGTTGAGCTCTTCTGGCTATTAGACGAAACTTGCAGATTAATAGTCGGCCAAACATTCTTTGCCGATTTTAAGTCCAATGAAGGTTGGTGGATTTGCATTCCTGAATTAAAACCAACAGAAGTCGCTGTGGTATTCATTTTAACGAGGAAAGCCTGTTCTTGCTGGATATCAAATCCTGCAGATGCATTTGAAATAACTGTGTATTTTTCCTCCAGACCGTTATTGGCATCCGGGTTATCCCATACATAGATAGCTCCATAAGATGGATCAAAGTTTGTTGCATTTTCATCCAGAAAATTAGTTGCACCACTGCTGCTGCTTGTATTATTTATGCCAATGGCAGAAGTATAAGGGTTACCAATACAGTTCCATTTATCAGGAGTAAGACCCGATGCCGATTGGTCTCCGGCCTGAAGTGCTCCTTCAAAAGAAACCGAACTGTTTGCGTTTGTACGCATGCAAAATCCTTTGCCTGTTTCCAGTAATCCGGGAGTTGAATTTGTAAAGTAATCATTCCACAGATTGCCGGCGGGATTATAATCCATCATACCCCTGACTGTATTATCCACTTCATCGGTCGCAACATTCGCATTTATTGCAAGGAAACCGGTAATACTTTGACCTGAAACGGGGGATGCCACGATGTGCCAGGCACCAGTAGTCATGTAGCGATTTGCAACTGCAGAACCTGTCCCCAATGCTGTACCGGTTATCAATGAACCTGTACCTGAAGCATCAGACTCAATAATCAACCCATTGGCAGGTTTGATATCGATATTGCCCGTAATGGTCATTTCTCCATCAACAGGTATTGTTAATTGTGCATGATTATGAATGCGCAAATTTGAAGCATTTGCCAATGGAACAAGTGCTTCTCCTTCCCATAATGAAGTATTAACCGCAATGCTCCAGTTCAGATTTCCAACTTGAGTCCATCCAAATTTTGTTGCATAAACCCTGCCTGCATAAGTATCTGTAAAATTGGCAGGATCATAGTTGTTCGGATTCTGACAGGCGCCATACCATGGTCTTTCCGAAAGGTAATAAAATTGTTTTCCGTTCATGTTGTCTTCATTAAAATCGATGCCTGCAACGCCAGTTTGGTCTGTAATTTTAGCTCTTACGGTAAACAGGGTTTGGTAAGCTGTAGTTATTTCAGCAAAATTACTCGTGTTAGCTTCCGAACTTGCATCAATATCAGCCTTACAATCAATGTTTAGGTTCGATCCGACAATAGATATTGGTGTGCTGTAATATAACAGCATAGCAGGCATTACACTCCAGTCATTGGGGTTTGAACTTAATGTATTGTTGTTAAAATCCAGATTGACATTACCGGTCCAGAAATAGGAAGGTTCATTTGCTTTAACTTCTACGTCAAACTCAAAATAATCAGTCCCTGATAAATTGGTTATTTCCGGGTTGGTGAAGCGATAGCTCAACTGGGTGGTACCTTGAGGAAAAACAGTTGCTGTTACAGGTGTACGGGAAGTCGAAACACATCCGGCATCGGTGATGGCTTCAGCGTAATAAGTGGTTGTTACACTAATTATTGGATTCAGATCAGTAATTTCAGTTCCTCCGGTTGGTGCATCATACCATTTTATTGTTCCTGAACTGGCGGTAGCAGAAAAGAGAACCTGACCTGAGCCAATCACTGAAGTCGGTGTGACGGTTGCTGATTGAATTGCCGGTGCCAATGGCTGGTCA
>DIZL01000052.1:31087-31293 GCA_002429385.1 Prolixibacteraceae bacterium UBA6029
CTGCTGCACTCTTGGCAGTCACGGAGTAAATACCTGCGGGAACAAGGGTGTATATACCGTTTGAATTGGTATAGGTGGTTCCGTTGATACTGTAAGTCATTCCTGATCCGGTTGGAGCAGTGACGGTTATGGTACCTGTAGTGACACCACAGGTTGGTTGCAGGATGGCACTTGCTGTCGGTGTTGCCGGTGCCAATGGCTGGTCA
>DIZL01000052.1:31573-99826 GCA_002429385.1 Prolixibacteraceae bacterium UBA6029
GCTGCACTCTTGGCAGTCACAGAGTAAATACCTGCGGGTACAAGGGTGAATATACCGTTTGAATTGGTATAAGTGGTTCCGTTGATTCTATAGGTCATCCCTGATCCTGTAGGAGCAGTCACGGTTATTGTGCCGGTTGCAACACCACAGGTTGGTTGCAATGTTGCAGATGCAGTCGGTGCTGCCTGTGCCAATGGCTGGTCATTAATGGTAACACTGGCAGCCTGGGAAATACAGCCTGCTGCACTCTTGGCTGTAACAGAGTAAACACCTGCGGGTACCAGGGTGAATATACCATCTGAATTGGTATAGGTGGTTCCGTTGATACTGTAAGTCATCCCTGATCCTGTAGGAGCAGTCACGGTTATGGTACCTGTAGTGACACCACAGGTTGGTTGAAGGGTAGCACTGGCAGCCGGTATTGCCGGTGCCAATGGCTGTGTCACAGTAGCATTAACGCCCGTTGCAGATATTACACCACCAACCGTAATCTGTAAATTAGTATATGTTCCTACAGAAGCTGTAATCGTTGCAGCATTGCCTGAAACGGCAACATTGGAAAAACTTCCTCCGGTGTAATTAATGGTGTAGGTTCCATCAGGCACATTGGTGAAAGTTAATGGAATACTCCCGTTTCCACTACAGGTCACAGGATCTGTGATTGTTCCAACAGTAAGTGTTGGCGTTGTCTGGCAAGATCCGGATATCAGGCCATTAATATAGTAAGTTGAAGTTGGAGTATCATTCAGAGTGTTTACATCAGGGTCATTGTATACACAAGATGGTCCCATATCGAACCAGGTCAGGGCCGCCGGACCTGAAATATAGGTAAAAACATAGTTAGCTATCGCGCTTCCGTCCGGCAGTGTGATACCTGGAGTTCCATTCCGATACCAACTGATTGTTACACGTCGATTATTGCCACCCATGTTAATTTCGCCGATATCGCAGGTTCCTCCTAATGATGAATTGCTGGTGCTGGAAGCTTTAACAAAATGTAGCCTGGAATAATCGTAATCCATAGTAAGGGTAAAACCGCTGATATTGGAGAATCCGGTTACCGTAACGGGAACTGTTACCTGTTGATTGGCAACCGCATTACACACGGTTCCCGCTGTGGTTATTGGAACGTTCGTGGCTTTTAGTGTGAATGATAGAAACAGAAATACCCCCATGAGGAGGAAATACGGTATTACTCTTTTGCGTTCTTGAGTTTTCATATCTTTTTGTTTTTTGTGTTCTTCTGTCAAATAGTCTGTTTTGAGTTAAATTGATGCTAAATAAAGCAGGTGAAGTTTGATTCTGTATTTAGATTGGATTATATCCGAAATTATTCAACTGGAAATTCAAGTTCGTGAAACATCGTGTTTTTGGGTCTTAATAGAATAAGTTCATATGCCATTAAGACTCAAAAAAACAATGGATATATAAAGTCATGGGTACAGAATAAACCTCCTTAAGAATAAAATAAAGAACGGAGAGGGAGGCAGCCCGCCCCCCTCTCCGTTTCCGGTATTAATTACTTAAGAACGCTAAGCTTAACAGTGCCAGTCAGTTCCACGTTCGGGTTAGTCAGCCTAAGCTTGGCAATGTAAATGCCAGGCATTAAGTTGTTGCCGTCCATCCGAATGGAATAATTACCGGCATTCTGGTTGGCATCAACCAAAGATTTCACAAGCTGTCCGAGGCTATTGTAAACCTGGATGGTTACTTTGCCCTGAACCGGAAGTGCATAAGAAACAGTAGTCGAGTTTTTGAATGGATTCGGATAGTTGCTTAGCAATAATCCATTATTGTCAACTGGATTAACAATACCTGTCAGTCCGTTACCCACCTTGGCTACCAGCAAGCTGGCATCCTGAATTACCTGAGAGTTTCGATCAGCCAATTCATTCAGAGGGTCAAACTTGAGGGCTAATTCCATTGACTCACCCACCGTGAAGGCATTGGTTGTCTTAAGTTTCAGGGTAAGCAGATTACCATTTTCCGCCACATTGACCGGAGTTGAAGAGTACCAGCCAATTCGCAGTTCATCGCCATTTACTACCCAATCAGGGGCAACTGTACTTCCATTCACCAATATATTCTGAACGTTTACCATACCCGAAGGAATCTGAAGGATCATAGAAACAGCGCCTACCTGCATTGCAGAGCCTGCACGTATAGGCAGTTCAAATTCCTGATTGGCACTTACATTCAGCATATTGCTGTTGTTCAATTCCAATGTCCAACTGGCCGATTTTTCAGTGGTAGGAATCAAGCTACCGTTAAAGTCGCCGGTACACATTCCGTAAAGATCAAAATCCGTCACATTTGAGCCACTTACAGGTACTGCGAAATCTGATAGTCTAGTGAGAGGGTCACTATTAATTGGGACATCACTCTTCCAATACGACCAGGGCGCTCTATCGAATGGATATGCAATTGCACCATAAACGAAATATTTCTGGATTATAAGTGCATCGGTTGAATTAATATAATAATTAGGACCATTACCATCCTTGTACACATTACCGGCCACATCACCGGCCAGAAAATTGACATATTCGATTCTTCCTCCCGATGTTCCCCATAAATTTACAGCTGCAGCATCTGTTGAGTTGATACCGCCAATATCCTTAATGTTGTTGGTAACCGAGATGGTATAAGTACCTGCACAAAGACCTGTGAATGAATAATTGCCATAGTCATCGGTAATACATGTTCCGGTTCCAGGAGTCAATGCAAGAGTGACCTTGTTCATCGGTGTTTTGACAGCATTGCTGTACTTCAGGGTTCCGCTGATGGAAGCCTGTTGCACAGTGAATGTTGTGTTACATGTCGCAGTATGACTGGCCTCATCTGTAGCTGTAATGGTCACAGCATAAGGTGTGGCTTGATAAGCCATGATTGTTCCGGCTGCGGGAACCTGAATAACTGAAGTTACTCCACAATTATCAGTAGCAAAAGCAGTAGCCGTGAAGTCTGGCATAGCAACTGAACAATCCGTAGTGACAATTTTGGATTGGGCAGGAGCACAACTGGTAAATTTGGGGGCTTCAGTGTCAACAACTTTTACCATAAAACTATTGGAGACACTATGTCCACAAGCATCTTCTGCAGTTACAGTAACAGTGGTTTCACCTTTTGCAAATGCTGTTCCGCTTAAAGAAGCCGGAGTTACAGGAAGTTTGCGAGTCAAACTGGTATTGTCGATCGCAAGTTTATTTGCAGAAACAAAATTAAACCACATGTACCGATTACCACCTACTGTTTCAATTGCATCTCTAGTATTAATTGTAGTTGTCCATACTGGTGTGCCTGAAGCATTAAGTATAGTGAAATCCATGGCAAGGAAACCTTCATTATTTCTGGTTTCCCATTTCATGGTGTACCATCCTGATGAAGTAATGGTAGCATGAGTTTTAGTTTGAATATAAGCTGGAGACATCCGTGGAAGCCCATTACTTGAATTATTATCCACTGTTACATAAATTCCGGTATTATCACCACCAACATGATATATAAAATCACGTAAGAATCCACCGGTATTGTCACTTATAGCCTGATCTAAATCCCATCCATAAGTATTGGCAGCTAAACCAGGATCTGACATATCAAAATAAACATCGACTGATGATACAAAACCTGCTCCGAATGTGCCATTATAACCACCAACACGACAAAATGCACCAGTTTTATTGGCAGCAATAGTAGTTGCAGTGTTGATAACGGCATGTGCGCTTCCTGCTTTTGAATTTATTCCATCAGTACCACTCGCTACTCTGGCTATTTGACTGTTATATTCATTCCAGTCAGTTGATGGATTGTTTGCGGCTAAACCTGCTACCCAATTTGCATCTTCAAATCCTTGGAAGAATCCGAAGTCTGTGGCAGTTGGAGCTGGATAGGTAACAACTGCAGAACAAAGACCATGATCGTTATTCACTGTAATATTGGCAGGAACTACAACAACAGGATCAAGATTATCCAGAACTGTAATAGTCTGAGTACCCTGTGAGGTATTGCCGTAAAAATCCTTTGCTGTCCATGTACGAACAATTGTACCTGTTGCATTGCATGAATTCAAATTAGCCCGATTATCGTCATAGGTAATTGTAACCGTTCCAGAGCAATCGGTTGCGGTTGCAACTCCTGTAGCATAAGGATCTTTTGCATCCTGCTGGTTAACAATTACAGGTGCAGGAAGAGTGAGTGCAGGTGCAATATTATCTGTTGTTAAAATGATCACCTGAAGGGTTTGAGTACATAGATTGCCATCGGTAACAGTAATATTGTAAGTGCCTGCTTTTAAATCGACTGGATCCTGAATGATTGATACAAATCCATCTGGTCCTGTCCATGAATAGGTAAATGGAGCTACACCGCCAGTAACTGCCAGATCAATACTGCCGGTTGAGACTCCTAAACAAAGAACATTGACTTGAGTTTTAGACAGGGTCATATCGATACAATTTACACATGTACCAGGAGCAGGGATGAATCCAGGCGTTCCTGTATTTAAGCCATCATTCAGGAATGGTTTCCACGTTACAGTACCATTCACCATTGGAGGTATCGGACCAGTGGTGCCCCACCAGTTACAAGTTGCATTTAATATACCTGAACTGTTGTTTGCCAGCCAGCTTGTGGTATTGCCATTCTGGCTGAGAGAGTTGTTGTGGGCATTGATTGTTGCACTTGCAGCAGTTCCCGGGTCGGTACATAATGCGCTGACCTTATATGGTGCTGTTACACTTGACGGGTTGGTTATGAAACAATTATCAACATTTGTTATTGCACCTTCCCTTACAATAATACCAAAACCATCATTGCCTCCAATTCCGTATGGATCCGATCCATTACCCGTAAGAGTAGATGTTCTGACATTAACAAGGGCGTTTAAACCCCTGACATTTATACCCCTGTTAAGGTTATTGGTTAATGTATTTTCGGTAACGGTAATGTTCTGCCTTGTACCTGTTCCTGTTGAGAAGTCAGCAAATGACAAACCGGCACAATCTTTAGCAATTTTACCAGTTCCGGTTACACTTACTTTATCGACAATAGCAGTAATAGCTGCAGCAATATCACTTCCACCGGTAAACACATATACCCCTGCATAGAAATTGCTGTTTGGCAATGCAGAATAATTTCCGGCAAAGCCTGACATTATAACAGAACTTACGTTCAGTGTTGACGGAGCATAAGCTGTCATAGTAACAGGATCAATATTTAATGCTGCTACTCCCTGCATAACACCTGTGATAGTTCCACCGGCGATAGTTGTTGTTGGGGTGGTGTTAAGGTTGTATACCAGGTATCCGTAGTAAGAACCACTAATTGTATTGTTGCTTATTGTTGCTGCAGCAGTACCTGTGATTTTACTTAGAAAAATTCCTGCAGTTGGAACTGAACCGGCAAGCTGGCTGCCAAGGCTAATTGCATTGTTTACAATTGTAAGTCCGAATGTTGAACTGACTGAAGTTCCGACAACATTGATACCTGAAGCGATGGCATTAATGGTATTATTATGAATATTTGCACCTGCATCTGCACCGTCTAACAAAATACCGGTAGCATTTCCAGTACCTGTTATGTTCTTTATTTCAGCAAATACTTTTGCCCCATTTGTATTTAATGGATTATCTTTTACAAAAACACCAGCTATTTTAGAATTTACAATCTGAGTTCCGTCAATAATGTATGAACTAGTTTCAGCATTTGAATTAAAACCATCGTAATTATTGGCGAACACACCATAATCGCAATTAGTAAAGGTATTAACTCCTACTGTTACAGTTGCTGAGGTTGGATTATTCCATAGATTGATACCTGCAAATGTACCAGTTACGCTGTTGCCTGTTACTGTTACACTGGTAGTACCTTGAACTGAACCGATCTCGATTCCACTGTTAATAGTTGAACTTAAAGTAGATTGAAGCTGATTGTTATTTATACTAAAAGTTGATGTTGAACCATAAGCCAGATTGTGCCAGATTCCTATTTTATAGGATTTAATATCATTATTAGCAAAAACCGGACTGACATTACTTGCATTAGCAATTGAATAGTTTCCAGTCTGGATACCTATTCTTACCTGATCCATGCAATTATTTGTAATATCGGTATAAGCGTTATTGTATACCAGAACCCCTGCTCCGGCACCGGAATATAAACCGAGTGGATTGATATTAAATAACTTGTTATGATGTACCTTATTGCCGGTTGTCATGGCACCGCCATTGCCCCAATTGTATATGTCAATGCCTCTGTCGGTAAGATTCTGAATGATATTATTCTTAATTTCAAGATTTGCAACGCCATCCCAGGCACCAATGCCCTCTATTGAATTTACAGTAACACCCTCAATTACATAAGTACTAGACGCTCCTGAGCTACCATCAATGGTAAATCCATCAATGGTTACGTTATTTGCAGTAACGTAAATGATAGGATTACTGGCTGCACTGTTTGGATTTGCATCATTAGTTAAAGGGTAAATTCTTGATTCAGAGTTTGTACGGTTTGAGCAACCACTTTGACCAGAATTATTGCCCATCAAGGTAATAGGCTTATTTATTAGAATATCTTCATAATAATTCCCCCCAGCAACTGTAATTGTGTTTCCAGGGTTTGCAGCATCAATTGCATCCTGTATCTTGCAATATTCCAGATTAGTATTCGTATTTACTACTGGCCTTGTGGGAATTGTCCATACCAAAGGTGAGAAGATACCAGCATATACCGAAGCACCAGGTCCAGCAAATTCACAATCTCCAGGTATTGAGCTCCATGTGAAGTTTGTTAAAGGAACCAGGGTACGATTTACTGGGAGCAAATTAAAATGCAGAGTAAATAATACATCATTATCGACAAGAGTTATACCGGTTGCTTTATTCCATCCAAGTTTAAATTGGCCAGGAATACCTATATTTATGTCAGCATCTAATGGATTAATTGCCTGATTAATAGCAACTCCAATTGGTGTCTGGTATGCAAAAACTGCAGGATCAAAATTCAATACCATCGAAATAGCTCCAACGTTTTTAAAATCGGAAACTGTAACTGGTACATCATAGCTACCACATGTGGTTGATGTTGGAGATTGAATCGTTACGATTGGTGTTACCGCCATGCCATACAATGCAAAAAGCATGATGGCCATCACTGTCAATACTTTCAAGTATAATAGTTTTTTCATGTTTTATAATTAAAGTTAAATTTTTGTCCCTTAAGTGGGATACTGAATTAATAATGGTGATATTATAATCGAATTAAATTGGATCTGTTAGAACCACTTAACTTGTAACAGCTTGATTGAATGGGTTTAATCGTCCTTATATCAGTACGGTTTTGATTTATTACTCGCTAAAGGAGATATTGTCGATTAGGAAGAATTGAATATTTTAGGGTAATTAACCTGCCCTCGCGATAAGATTGTACCGCCGATCGGAACAACTATTATCGGCAAAAAGCATAGAGATAATTGATCCATAGTGTGGATTCGTTTAGGATGATTGAAAATGAAAATGTTTCTGGTGTAGATAGAACTATTAGGGCTATTGTGCCTTTTACCGGCTCAATCTTAGGTGATGCAGGACCTCAATAAAATCTTGTTTGATCAGGTATCTGCATCCATCTTTGATAAGTAGGACGGATTAGGGAAGCAAAACGCTCCCCTGATCCTTTTTCCTTATTTGATTATTTATGAACATTTAGCTTGACAATACTCATCAATTCAACTTTATTGACGGAGAGTCTCAGTTTACCGACGTAAATGCCTGGCCTTAATACACTGCTGTTCATCGGTATGGTATATTGCCCTGCATGCTGGTTTGCGTCTATCAGAGTCATTACCGACTGTTCCAGTTCATTGTAAACAATAATGGATACCTTGCCATCAACCGGCAGGGTATAGGCTACTGTTGTTGAGTTACTGAAAGGATTCGGATAGTTGCTTATGGTCAATCCTGTATAATCCAAATGATCAGTTATGTCCACCGTTAAATTACCCACATGGGATACCTCCAGTTTGACTCCGTTAATCACCTTGAAGTTCCCGTCTGCCAATTCATTCAGCGGATCGAACGCAAGGGCCAGATCGATGGATTGACCAGGCGTGAAGGTTTCAGTAGTCATGAGTTTCAGGGTAAGCAAACTGCTGTTTTCTGCCACATATACCGGTGTTGAAGAATACCAGCCAATCCGGAGTTCATCACCATTTACTGCCCAATCTGCAGCAACCGGACTTCCATTCACCAATACATCCTGAACATTTACAAGGCCGGAAGGTATCCTGAGGATCATTGAAACTGCACCTAACTCCATCGACGTACCTGTCCGCAATAGAAGTTCAAACTTCTGATTGACTCCTACCTGCATGTTACCGGCAGAAATAAGCATCAGTGACGAACTGGTCGATTTTGTTTTGGTTGGGGTAAAGCTACCGTTAAAGTCGCCTGTACACATTCCGTAGAGGTCATAACCAACTTCACTTGCTCCGCTAAGAGTGACATTGAAGTTTGCCGGTTTAGGAGTACTGAAATTATTATTAATTGTAACACCCTTTTCCCAATATACCCATGGGGCTTTGTCGAATGCCAAACCATTAACGAAGAATTTCTGGATCCTTAGTGCATCGTTAGTATTAATGTATAAATTATTCTCTGCTACATCACCAGCCAGGAATTGGACATATTCGATTGTTCCTCCTGAAGTTACCCAGGCATTTGCAATTGCAGCATCGGTAGAGTTGATATAACCCACGTCCTTTTTATTGTCGGTTACAGCAATTGTATAAAGACCATCGTGGAGACCCGTAAACGAATATTTGCCGTCCACATCGGTAACGACCTTTGCATTTCCCGGACTTAAGGTCAATTCAACCAGGTTCATTGGTGTCTCCGCAGGGTTGTTGTACTTTAGGGTTCCGCTGATGGAGCAAGTGTTCACAGTAATAGTCTTGTCATCAAAAGTGCTGAAGTAAACCGGAACTCCTCCGGGACCGGCATATTCGCATTCAGCCGTTACATGGCTCCAGGTCAGCGAAGTGTTAGTTTCTGAAGCAACGGTGGGCAATGTCGAAAAATGCAAAGTGAACAATACAGCATCTTTAGACAGGTTAATTCCAATACCACTGTATGAGAAAGAGAACTGTCCGATAGCATTGTTGCCATCGAAAATTGGTTCCTTAATCAACGGATTGATATCGGCGCTCTGGTAAGCCATAACGAGCGGATCATAATTCAACTTCAGCGAAATGGCTCCAACATTGGTGAAATCCTGAACTGTAACATCAACCTTGTAAACTCCGCATGAAACCTGGCTGGCTGCCTGGATGATTGTGTTTGGAGTTTGTAGTACCGTAACTGAACCAGCCGGACTCGTACAGCCGTTTAACGTTTGGGTAACGGTGTATATACCACCTGTGCTAACCGTAATCGATGGACTTATTTCATTCGTGCTCCACAATAAGTCTCCGGTGTAATTTCCGGCAGTAAGCATTGAAGTTCCATTAAAATTATCTACAATATCAACTATTGGTGCTGTTGGAATCGGATTGAAGTTTACAATCATTTTATCGCTCACATTCGCACAAGGAGCGGCACCTATTATTGTATAGGTCAACTCGACTGAACCTGCTAATTTTTCAGCGACTGTCGGAGTATATACGTCACCTAACCAAGAACCGGTTCCACCCGTCCAAACTCCTGTTGTGGCACCGCCACCAACAGAATATCCAGTCATTTTAACAGTTATTATATCGGCACATACTGTTTGATCATTTCCTGCATTAATCGTTGGTGTAGGCTTAACAGTGAAAATTGTTTCCATATCGAATATTATGGTACAACCATTAACCGACACGGTGTTTACCATGAAATTATAAGTGCCGGCTGGATAGGTTTCTGCAGGGAATGTAAAGGTTCCGTCAGTCTGAGTCATCGCAGTTATTGTTCCTTTAATATTACCTGGATTTAGAGTGTAAGTAAAGGTAGTGTTGACTGAAGGAATCAATCCTGTTGTAGTGAATGATAAATTCTCTTCTGCACAGGCCAATGATATTGAAGGTGTCACACTAGTAAGTGTAATTTCTACAGGCTCAATGATTGTTACACTTCCTGTAGCTGGAGTACATTCATAATCATTTGTTACTGAATAATTATATATCCCTGCTGTCAAACCACTAAGGTTCTGATTATTTTCCTGACCTGAAGGTATTGCTCCGTCATTTGTAGTCCAGGTATAAACATATGAATTCCAGGAATATCCACCGCTTATTGTACCTAGTGTGATCGAACCATTACTGCCACCATTACATGATACATCTGTCTTGCTGATATCGCCAACGGCAATTGCATCAGGTTGTAAGATTGTTACTGTTTCTGATGTTGCGGAACAACCGTTACGATCTGTTACAGTAACCGTATAGACTCCTGCTGCAAGATTAGCAGTAACTGTCGTTTGTCCTAACGGATCACTCCATAAGTAGGCATAAGGCTCTGTACCCCCTGAAGCTGCTATAGTAGCATCTCCAGTATTGCTGCCATGACAAGCTGCATCCATCCATTCAACTATGCCTGAGACTAATAAGTCAGGCTCTGAGATCACAAACGTTACAGGGGTTGCAATACATACATCTCCTGTATTTCCCCCAGGGTTAGTCGCGGTAACGGTGTAAGTTCCCGGTGCAAGGTTGTCTGCACCTACGGTTTTTCCGTCTGCATCTTTTATAACTACCGTTCCGTTTGATGTTGAACTGATAAAGCCATCGGCTGAACCGTTACATGAAACATTGGTTGCTGTTGCTGTTAAGGTAACTGCATCAGGTTGAGTAATTGTGACTACAACCGGAGTAGCTGAACATGTTGCTGCCTGGTTGCCTGGGCTGGTTGCATACACGGTGTATGTCCCAGGGGCAAGTCCTTTTGCTGATGTGACGTTTCCGTCTGCATCTTTTATAACTACCGTTCCGTTTGATGTTGAACTGATAAAGCCATCGGCTGAACCGTTACATGAAACATTGGTTGCTATTGCTGTTAAGGTAACTGCATCAGGTTGAGTAATTGTGAAATTATTAATTTCAAATATACAATCGTTGGCATCTTTAACTTTAACTGGATAAGTTGCTGCAGTCAAACCAGTAAATACATTACTGATCTGATAATTGGTTCCATTATCTTTTGAATATTGAAGACTACCTGTTCCGCCAGCAGCCGTTATCGTGATCTGACCATCGTTACCGCCATAACAACTTACATTGGTATGGGTTTCACTGGCTGTAATAGCCGAAGGAGTTGTAATTGTTATCGGTGTCGCTATTGATGGACAAAGTGTAGCATCTTTTACTACAATCTGGTAATCACCTGGTGCCAGATTACTGAAAACATTACTCGTCTGGAAATTGCTACCATTATCTTTTGAATATTGTATCGTTCCAGTTCCGCTTGCAGTTAACGTTATCTCTCCATCAGATGCTGTTGCGCAGCTAATATCTGAACCATGATAACTGGTCTTTATAACGCTGCTGATTATTGGCAGATCGTTTACTGTTACAGTAGTCTCAACACTCACCGTATTGGGGCAATTAGGCGTAACACCTTTGTCTGTAATGGAAGTTAATGTATAATTTGTAGATGGAGCGGATGGTATGACACTAACCGTTCCTCCGCTGGCGATATCGGAATAAGTGGTTCCATTAATAACCAAGTCAAAAGGCCCGGTGCCTGAAGTTTTGGTAAATGTCAGGAGAGCATTGCTTCCCAAACAGACAGGCCCGTTGTTGCTTAATGTCCCTGTTGACAATGCGTTTATGGTTACCGCATAATTTGCCGATATTGCAGTGCAGTGATTTGGACTACCATCAGTAACCGTATAGGTAATATTGGCGATTCCTGGTGATATTGGTGATACAACACCTGTATTGCTAACAGTCGCTTTTGAAACATCCGATGAAGCCCAGGTATAAGATAGTGTTCCTGTTCCACTTGCATTTGAAGTCAATGCTAAGGTGTTACCCATACAAACTGCATTTCCTCCGGAAATTGTACCGGCAGTTGGCAAATTATTAACCGTTACTGCAACGTTACTGGTGTTTATACAACCATTACTACTCGTTACTGTCACTTGATAATTAGTTGGAACTATGGGCGAAACAGTAATATTGTTATTAGTTACCAAAGGCGTAACTGCTGTGCCTGGAAGACCAGCAGAAGTCCCGGAAGGTGTTGCAGTCCATGAGTAAGAATTTATCCCTATTGCCTGAACCTGAAAGTTATCAAGATTTAAACTTACACTACCATTTGTTGCACCGCTTGCAGAAACCTGAAAGGCTAAAGAATTTGGATTGTCGATGCTGCCTGGCAATGTGAATAGTGCTTCTGCGTAATTTCCACTATTTCCTATTGTGGATGAGCCTATATTCGTAAAAGCTCCATCATTTAAACTATACAGCAAATTAACTGTTTTATAACCCGCTGTTCCTAATGATGATATCTGAAAATATACCTTGAATGTTTTATATTTTGAAAGCGCAGAGCTACCTGTTAATGAGAATGTCCAGCCCTTACTCGAATTAATTACACTATTCAAATGAAGCGCATTTCCACTTGTTGAATTAGCTGTAAAAGCATTTGCACCAGTTGCAGTAGCTGAACTACTGGTTAAAAAACCGTCAGTGCCTGTGACGACACTCGTAATCCCCAAAGCAAGCGAAGGACTTAATGCCCCATAGGAATTTCCACTGTTAAAATCATAATTAACAATAGTAGTAGCCGTTGCGGCAGGCGCCGTTACCACCAGGTTGCTTGAACTTCCCATACAAATAACTGAAGGAGTTGCTGTAATTGAAGTAATGGTTGGCAATTCATTTACCCTAAATGTTCCGTTATTATATGTTATGTTGTAGTTACCTATTCCTATACCTGCTGCTGCAGATGGAATAATGCTATAAGGTGATCCAGCAATAGTTGCAGACGATGGAGTTCCTGCACTGCTTAATGTAACACTTGATACAGTATTTTCATTTACTAAACCACTTGTGGTAAATTCATTTCCGGCAAAGGTGAATGTCTGACCTAAGCACTTTGATTGATTTGTGGCGGTAATGGTTAATGCTTTTTTGTTAATTGTAAAAATCCCATCACAAGTCTTTGTATTAGATCCAGTCGCAGTAACTGTGAAAGAAGAATTTGTTACTGCAACAGCATTTGTAGTAGTAGTTAAAGTGAGAGTAGATGTCTTGACGTCTACTTCATTTAAAGCATTACCAAAATTCACTGGTGATGGATCAAAGGCGGCTGTTACTCCAGTAGGAAGAGTAGATATAGATAAAGTTGCAGCCATATTATACCCATGAGAACTTTTTGTTACAGTAATTGTATAAGTAATTGTTCCTGCAGTACCGTAATTAGTATTTCTGCTAGCTGTTGATATTGTAACGCTTGACAAAGTAGTTGCAGCATCCGTATAAGTTGTCTCAGCATGCTTACCAGATGTTTTTCCCGTAGCTGTCAATAAAAACGTTTCGCCTAAATCCCATGAGGCAACCTGGTAAGTTACATCCTGAATGTTTCCAGATCCATCAGCAAGGATATTTACATACTGTGTAGGATGGTTGGTAAATACCGTATGCTTAATGACACAGGCCACCGTTTCGCCGGCCTGCCAACCAGCACCCCTAATGGTAACAGTTTCGCCCGGTGCATAATCAGTTTTATCGGTTGTCACGGTCTGTGACATCGCCATCGTTCCCGACAGCAAAAACATGGCTATCAGCAAGGCAAAGAACAGGACAGTTTTTGTGAACAACATTTGCACCAACGAATCGGGACGGGCAATTGGGTTAGGTTCACGGACAATTGCGCCAGCAGTAGCAAAAATTGCTTTATTTGTTGTCCGGTCAGCCAGTTGGCTGACAGATTGAATAAGGTAAAGTGATTTCATATCAATAGTTTTTTGGTTAAATTCAGAGTAGGTGTTCCCGGCAGAGAGACCCGTAGGGACTGGTAAAAAGTAATTGTGCTTCATGGAATTGGTTTTATGTATTTAGGAAATTGTCATTGTCTGCCCGACATAGTCGGGGGAAAAGCGATGCTCTGAGTGATTGGTGCATCAGGCTTGTCGAAATGTCGTAAGGCTAGGAATCAGTTTGGTGGAGTTCAACCCTGCCCATCCTGATAACCATATGCACAGGCGGGGGTTGCACTCTCTAAAATGAAATCCTCTATGAACGAACCACTTAAACGCTAATGTTTTTATGCTGAAGAAGCCAGCGGGCTAGTGATATTAAGGTTAAGGAACATGGGGTTGATCTGAGTTACTAAGAGGTTTAAATATTTCTATGTGTTCTATGTGTTTATTTTTTCTTGGTTTATATTTAAACCATTCGTTGCAAGGGCTTATAAAACTGCCCGGGTTTAGAGGCCGGGCAGGTTTCACAAAATGCAGAAGCGAGCGCTTCTTAAGAATATAACGGGAATTTAGGGAAACAGAATATCAAATTACAACAATTTTAAGCTGCTAACTAATGGTTCACCAGCTGAGTAAGCGGCGAAACGAACCCCGAATCATCGGGGTTCATTCACCGAATTAATCAAAAACTTACCATGAGAAAGCGTAGATAGATTATTTATCAGGGATTCCACCCCCTTATCACTTCAAAGCGCCTGGACCCGTAATCGTTAAGACATCCGATCAGCAAGGATGGGATATTTAACGCTTCGAAAGATTACGGGTTGAATGACGGAAATTTGATGCTTATCGGCTGACAGAACCACAAAGTAAATCCTACTGCCAACCACAATTGACTGTGGCAACACCGATGAAATAATGATTTGAAATATATCCTGAAGAATCTAAATCACGAATCAATAAATTCCTCCGATCAAAAAGAGAAGCAATCAAACATTAACTATCTGTTAAGTTCAATTGCCATGATTAAATTTACGACACTATATTCTAATTTAAATATAAAATGTTAAAAATTATTGCAATTTGTTTTCAGTCTAAATAACAAACTATTAAATATATGGGGTTACCTCATCACCAGCTATTTCAACAACAGAAGAACCATTTATACTTCATGGGTTTTTAGGTCGCCTGCAACCAATTTCATCAATTTCCAGGGTATAACTATTCAAAATTCGGGTATTTAAACTGTAAAATGGTATACAGGATTGAACATTTGCTATACTCCGAAAAGACTAAGAATAAGAAGGGGTGTAATCCTCCACCAGGCAGATGGGGCATGATTTATTTTTGAATTTTTCTGAGTGGGATAACTTGTTGGTTGGGTGTATATGCTGTACAGAATCAGGCTTAAAAAGCATGACCACTTTTACTATTATACCAGAATTAAAATCAGTACAAACGGCAAACAGTACCTTTCCGTTTTGAGTAGCTGAACTGGTCCATATCTGATTGCCAAAAACAACCGGGGAGGACCATGCTACTCCCCAAATCTCAGTTTTCCATAAAAAAGTATTGGTTTCACTCCAAGTGACTGGAGCATTTTAGCAAAGCGAATGCCCATCGGGATTGCTTCCTCGTAAATGGGTCCAATTTTCATGACTTTGGGCAAATACAAGTGAAAAATTTAGGACAAAAAGCAGAAAGGTTGAAAGTTTCAGGTTCATTGGTAGTTATTTAGGAAGCGTGAAGATGCGATTTTTTATCAATTTATCGAAATATAGCTCTCCCAAAAAAATCAAATCTTCTTTACAACCGGCAGTTAACAAAGAATCGCATAGATATCAGATCATCAAGACGATGTCTGAATAAGAAACAGATTTTAATATACGAATTTTAATAGCGCATGTCGGAATCTCAAACGTTGGAATTATAAAACCCAGACAGCACGGAAAATATAAATACTTAAATATATTTTATTATTAATATTATTTATTACAATTACACGATAAAACACTAAAAAATCTTATTATGAAAAAATCTACTTTTTCCTTAATTTTATTTTTAAGCATTTCTACAATCTTTGTTTCGTGTACTAAAAAGCAAGTTGATCAACTTACGACACAATCAATGACAGCCAATATTGGCACCACAGCTTATACTGCGAAGGTGGTAGTTGGACAAAGTGATCCAAATCCCAATGCAGCTTGGGCAGGAAAAACAGAAGTTACTATCACTGGCAGCAATGGGAATAGCTATATTGTTGTAGCCATAATGAATTGGAATGAAAACAATCCCGCATTTGATTACAGTTTCAGCAGCCCCAATCAAACAGCAATCGGTGGATACAATTCCGGTTCAGGATCTGATGATCCAATTGTATCAGGAACACTTCACCTGACAACAAGTTTTGCTGGTGTATACATAGAGGGGACTTTTGATTTTACCACACAAGCGGGAGTACATGTAAGCAACGGATATTATTATGCAAAAATAAAGTAATGTAGTCGGATGACGTCAGATATCGTTCTAACAGCACAATCCTGAGTTTTCGAAATATCCGAAAACTCAGGATTGATAAAGAAGGTTAATTCGGCTCTATAACGTTTGGGGTGGGTAGCTTTCTTTTTCCATGGATATATGGTTGGTAAGGTTATTTTTTTTGAAAGAATCTTACTTTTTTTTATCAGATCTTAGTAACTTGATCAACCACTACAACCTAAATCTTATTTATCTTATGAAAATAGAGGCCAATTGTAAGATAAATAAGATTGGGCTCTGGGGGCTTTGCAGGGTTACTAAGGTTGAATTAAAAAAAGTAAGATTTTTAATCCCGAATACTCGGGACTATTTATTTCTATGTTTATTACCTCTACCCACCCAAAACGTTATAGAGCCGTTAATTCTGATAATAAAGACTATAAATAGCCGTAGAATTCGATCAATTCATTGTTAGTGTATATTTTCAAGGACATCGACCAATAGTTTCCAGAATTTATCCACCGTTACAATACTGATTCGTTCGTCAGGCGAATGTGCTCCGCGAATGGTCGGGCCAAAGGAAACCATATCGAGTTCCGGGTATTTTTCAAGAAACAAGCCACATTCGAGACCAGCATGAATGGATTTAATCAGTGGCTCATTGCCAAAAAGCTTTTTATAGGATTTGGCCGCAATTTTTGCAACAGCTGAATCCGGATTTGGGATCCATCCCGGATAACCATCCGAATGTGCGACCTGTGCTCCGGCCAATAACATGAGCGACTCAATCATTGTGGCAGCCATGTATTTCCGGCTGTCGATTTCGCTACGCTGACTGGTCGTTACCGCTATCTGATTATTTTCTGTAAATTTCACAGAAGCCAGATTTGTCGATGTTTCAACCATGCCAGGCATCCGGCTGCTCATTTCCAGGACGCCATGCGGGCAGGCAGCGATTAACTTCAACAAGCGGGACTGGCAATCCTGATCAATTACAAATTCAGGCAGATTGACTGATTGGTGTTGTAATTTCAGGTTGGGTTCAGAAATTTCGTATTCAAATTCCATTTCAGTGGAAAAGACATTCCATTCCACAATGAGGTTTTCCTTCTGTGAATGAGGAAGAACCACCACAGCGAATGCCTCACGGGCTATGGCATTGCGAAGATTTCCACCATTAAATGCGGCAATTCTTACTTTCATTTTCCCGGCTGCATCCTGCAAAAAACGATTCAGGATTTTATTGGCATTGCCGCGGTTTTTATTGATATCATCACCCGAATGGCCACCCATAAGACCTTTCACTTCAAGTTTTATGGCAAAGGAACCAGCAGGCGGAACTTCCGGAGAATAATTTAAAATTCCAACCGTATCAATTCCACCGGCACAGCCAATAAATAATTCGCCCTCATCCTCCGAGTCCAGGTTTAGCAGGGTATACCCGCTTAAAAATCCAGCCTGCAAGGCAAAGGCTCCGGAAAGACCGGTCTCTTCATCGACGGTAAATAAACACTCAATTGGACCGTGAGACAAATTGGCAGCCGTAAGCACAGCCATCTGAGCAGCCATGCCAATGCCATCATCAGATCCAAGAGTTGTTCCTTCTGCCCTCACCCAGCCATCATCGACAAAAGCTTTGATCGCATCGGATTCGAAATCATGCAGGGTATCACTGTTTTTTTCGCAAACCATGTCAATGTGCGACTGCAGGATGACCACCTGATCCTTTTCGCGACCTGGAGTGGCTGGTTTGTGGATGAGCACATTACCGATCTGGTCCTGACTGGCCTTCAGTTCATGTTTCTCAGCAAAATCCAACAAAAACCGGATGATCTTTTCTTCCTTTTTTGAAGGGCGTGGAATCTGGCAAATATCTTCGAAGTAGCTCCACAAAGGCTGTGGAGACAGCTTGTTTAAATGTTTCATATGTTCTGTTTTTCGACAGTCTAAATTTACCAAATATTTTGATAATTCCGAAAGGTAATAGATATAAAGAATCCACTGTTTTAGAAGTCTGGATTCTTAATTTTACAAATTGTCCAACTTTTTTATGAATGCACTAATTCATAGCCTTACAATCTTTCCAATCGTTTTGCTTCATCCCATATAACATCCATTTCTGCCAGACTCATTTTCTTCAAGTCCTTCCCCTTTTGTAAGGTTTGACTCTCGAGGTAATTAAACCGTTTGATAAACTTTAGATTCGTGCGCTCCAATGCCGTTTCAGGATCAATTCCATACAACCGGGCAGCATTTACCATGGCAAAAAACAGATCGCCAAATTCACCTTCTATCTTGTCTTTATCCACATTCTCAATTTCAACACACAATTCATAGATTTCTTCTTTCACTTTGTCCCAAACCTGCTCCTTGTATTCCCAATCGAACCCTACCCCACTTGCTTTTTCCTGAATCCGGTTTGCCTTGACCATCGAAGGCATAGCTGCCGGAACACCTTCCAGTACCCGGGTATTCCCGCCTTTTTCAGACAGCTTCAATGTTTCCCAGTTTTGTTCAACTTCACGTGCATTGGCAACATCAACCTCTCCAAAGACATGGGGATGACGGTAAATCAGTTTTTCGTTGATGGAATTCAGCACATCAGCCATATCGAAAGCGCCCTTTTCGGAACCAATCTTTGCATAAAAAACGATATGCAGCATAAGGTCTCCCAGTTCCTTTTTGATTCCATTCAAATCATTATTAAGAATGGCATCGGCCAGTTCATAAGTCTCTTCAATGGTCAGCTTTCGAAGAGACTCAAGCGTTTGCTCCCTGTCCCACGGACATTTCTTACGCAACTCGTCCATGATCTCCAACAGACGGGCAAAAGCAATCAGTTTATTGTTCATTTTTTATGCTATTATCTTTGTATTACACACACATCAGTTCATTCTCTTATTTCACCTGGATTTATAGTGTTCAAATCTGTAATAATTTTACAGTCCTCAATATTTCCGGCAGTCAAAGTTAGAAATTTGACGAACGAATCAAGTAATACATGTACCCCAAATATATATTTTTGAAAATCCTTTAACCAGGAGAAATGGCATTCCTTTCCCAAACCATTATTTATCAACCCATTTATTCTTTCAGAACGACTTTCGGATGTCGTGTCCTTAAGTTTTCGACAAACGCTATCTCTTCGATTGCGGTAAGTAAAAATCCATTGTACTGCATAAAATGTTCTTTTCGTTTGCGGATATACGAAAAATGGAAAGGTGAGCTTAATTCAAAAGTAGCTTTATATATTTCACTGTAAGCATCCGGGTTCTGTGCAATAGCTTCTGCAATAAACAGATCCATGCTTCTTCTCATGAGCGATTTAAACAAATCGATGTGCTGACCGTCAAAAAACTCAAGGCTTTTCATGATCTGTTCTCCAAACCAATATGTTTTGTTTACTTTATCGTCGAGTGGCGCCAATCTATGCTCTTTTGAAAAGACCGTCATCAACCCGGTATTCTGATCTTCTTCAACATCCTGAATATCATCCAATAACTGAAGATAGGCGCCATATCCGAATAAAAAGTATCGTTGTGCCTCGGTTAGACGACCTGCAACAAGATATCCATCAGCTACAACAGACGCTCCTCCCTTGGTCAGACAAATTTTCAGGACTTCCCGGTAGGACATTGAATCTGAATCATGGATCAGATATAAACTCCTGGTTTGAGCCTCATGAATACCCAGCAAGCTTTCAAAAACCTCAGGGAAGTCAACTCTGGAATATTGTTCTTCAATCATTTCAACCAATCGAAAGATTGCTATTTCTGTTTTTGTTGATGCTTCCAGTTTAATTCCTGAAAGACGGTCGCGAAAACGTTTACTAAAAACCATCTTTTCAAATCCTGAGATATTCGGATCATCAATAATATTGTCAGAATATGGATACAGCATACTGTATGCAAAAATGGAATCAGTCAGTTGCATAGGAATTCCCATAATCAATTGCAAACCGTTCATAATCCATACATTACGGCATGCCTGAAATATATCGTGAAATGATAAATCCGCATCAAAAGCACGGGCCTGACGTACAAAAGTCCGGGTAACTTCAATCAATTCATCAGAAAACATCATTTCAAGCTGGCTTTCAGTAAAATCGAGTCCGTCACGTAAGAATTCACGGGTTCGTTCAAGAAACAAACGTTTATCAAATCCAGCCAGCAATTTTCTCTTCGATCTTTCTTTCCGGAATGACTTAATCAATTTAAGAAACTGATCTAAAACCAGTTCTTTTTGCAGTTTCTCTTCGTCGTTGTATGATTTTGGAAAATCCGGCAATCCGGTAGAGCATCTGTCCCATAAGGCTGAATACTGTTCTGTATAGTTTTGCATCTGTATTGCTTGTTCTGTTTTAGATGCTGAAAGTTCATTATTTAAAATTGAATATTGCAATATAAAACGACCAGTACCTGTTTTTTACCGATAAACGATGGATGGTTTAATGTTAACATACTGATCCCAATTGATTAAGCAAAATAAAATACCTGTCAATCACATTTTTGATATTTTATGTATGAAAACCATATGTCAGAAGTTAAAAATTTCTATATTTGCTGCGCTTTAAACGAAAAGCAAATGCCCAGATGGTGAAATCGGTAGACACGCTAGTTTCAGGGACTAGTGCTCGTAAGGGTGTGCAAGTTCGAGTCTTGTTCTGGGCACTTATCGAAAAATAAAAACCGTCGAAGATCAATATCTTCAGCGGTTTATTATTTTAATACAGATCACTATTCATACCACCACAATAATCCAATTATTGTTTAGCTATAAAAAACGGATCACATGACAATGTTGTGGAGTCCCGGCTAGCCGGGATCAAAACCAATATTCAGGTATGTTTTTTCTGAAAAAATCTTACTTTTCTGAAAAAATCTTAGTAACTTGGATCAGCCCCGCAACCTTAATCTTATCTATCTTATGAAAATAGTCCCGATAGTTATCAGGATTGTTTTCATAAGATAGATAAGATTAAGGTTGCGGGGCATTGCCTTGTTACTAAGGTTGAATTAAAAAAAGTAAGATTTTTAAAAACTCACCATAGACTTTGCTTTCCCCACAACAATATTATTTGATCCTAAAAACCCTCACAATTGAATTATTAAAATACTTCAGGTCTATACCAATTCCATAGATTAAATACAGTTTACGGTTGTTTTAAATACAAAATGTCAGGACTTAGTATTTATACAGTACTAAAACAGTACTTAAACTAAGGCGTTGACCTATCTTTATTAAAGCTTTGTGGCTAAAATCAGACGTAACATCGGTGAACTGGTTTCAGGCAAAATTGGTAAGGTCATTTTCGTTCAAATGCGGTGTAAAAGTTATGTAAGAGCAGCTCCGGAACGGACAAAAAATAATTGGTCTGAAGCTCAGCTTTTATACAGGGCAAGAATGAGTGCAATTGCGGCCTTATGGCGCTCGGTTAATTGCGATGGTATGAACGCGGCATGGAATCTCGCTGCAGAAAATATGAACGGTTATGCCTGGTTCATCAAAAAAAAAATGAACGCTCTTCATATTGATGGCACGCTGACCAGTCCTTCTTTGATCCAGGTCATTGACGGTTCTTTGGCTGTTCAGCAGTTGATCCCGATCCCGATCCCGATAGCTATCGGGACTATCGGGACTGCACCAGCCGGGTGTTTTTATCAATTTGAATAACTACAGATCATTCTACAGGTGCGACTACTCATGAACCTAATGATAGTTCAAATGTTAATAGTGCTTTAAAACATACACAAATACATATAAATAAGGTTGAAGATTCAGTTTGTTGACAACAAATAGTATAGTTTTGCGTAAGCTAATAGTAAACTAATAGTAAAAAAAACATGAACGGATTCAGTTTCGATGAAGAAAAGGCTGTAAACGTTGTACTTTTCATTTTACAGAAACTTGGAAAAGTTAATCGCCATCTGTTAGCTAAAATATTGTATTTTGCTGATCAGAAGCATTTAATTCAATATGGTAGGCCAATTTTGGGCGATACGTACATCAGAATGGATTTTGGACCAGTTCCATCCGGAGTATACGATGGAATTAAAGCTGTTGATTCAAGTCCGTTCGGATACGATTTATTCCGGGAGTCTATAAAAACATCAGGGAAAATGATGATTTTACCCAAGAAATCGCCTGACATGGATGTAATTTCTGAATCAGAGATTAAATGCCTCAATGAATCTATTGATGAAAATAAAGACCTCGGTTTTAATCAACTAATCGAGAAATCTCATTCTTCAGCCTGGAACAATACTTCGCCAAACGGCAAGATTTCAATCAAAAATATAGCACTTGAGGGAGGAGCCGATAAGGATATGCTGGATCATATTATTGATAATATTCATGATTTAGAACTATCCAGACATTATGGGCTCATTGGCTGATGCTTTTCCTGATGACATAAGAAATCAATATGCAGAATCACAGATAGAATGTGGTTCTGTTATTTTTTTACGTGATCCGATTGCCGGGAAACATAAGTTTCATGTTATTGTTGGATTTGATGGAGAAAGAGTCCTGGCTGCTACAGTCAGAATAAATTCAGAAATTAACGAAAACATATATAATACTCCTGAAAAAAGAAGTATGTGTCATCCAGTTTCTCCTGATACATTACCTTTCCTTGATCATGATTCGTTTATTCCATGTGATCAAATTATCGAATGGAACCGTAAAGTAATAGTTTCATTAATCAAATCTGATTCATCTATAGTTTTAGGAGTATTACCAATAGATGAACTGGAGATTGTTCAACTTAAAATAGCAACTGCACCAACCATTTCTTTGAGAACTAAGAGAAAGTTTGGTCTCGTATTTGAATAGATTAAACAATCTGGAACAACTTCGTTATAGAAACAGTTGGTCGGGAAAATGGTTTAGAAACCGGATCAAAGATCCGCAGTTAAAAGGTGCAGATAGTCGGTATGAATACCAATCCTTCACGCAATTGAAGCGAACCTGACCCCAAACGGATGGTTTAGCTCCCCACGCATACTCCTTGATTCAACAACACGAACCAAAAGGAAGATCATTTCCCTCCTGGATATTGAAAAATTTGCCGAGGGAGGGAATTTTTTTAAATGTACATGTTCTTAATAAGATTTGGAAAATTAGTTCAATCAATTGATGATATTGTTTTTTTAAGGAAAATCGGAAAATAATTAGAATATTATTGTTTATTTAAATGGGGAATGAGTAGATTTGAAGGGAAAGTAAAATAGAGTTGGGAAAGGAGTATAAAATTCACGCCTTATAATAGTTATCGGCAACCCAAAAGGACAGATAGCAATATATGAACCTCAGAAATATAACAATATGACAACTAAAGACGACAGAAAAATTTGCTTTGTAATCTCTCCAATTGGAGAAGAAGGCTCTGACACTAGAGAACGTTCAGACCAAATTTTAAAACATATTATAACTGGCCCAGTTGAACAATTAGGCTATACCGTTATTCGTGCAGACAAAATTTCAGAACCAGGAATAATTACAACACAAATAATAGAACATATCGTTGACGCTGAACTTGTAATAGCAGACCTGACAGATAAAAATCCAAATGTTTTTTATGAATTAGCTATAAGACACGCTATTAGAAAGCCTTTGGTTCAAATGATTAAGAAAGGTGAAGTTATTCCTTTTGATGTTGCTGCGACAAGAATTATACAATTTGACTTGCACAATCTTGACAGTGTTGCATCAGCCAAAGAAGAAATTCAATCTCAGATAAAGTCCTTAGAAGCAGGAAATAGTGAAGTTCATAATCCGATTTCAGTTTCTTTAGACCTAAAAGTATTAAAAGAAAGCGGCAACATTGAAGAACGTTCGCTAGCAGATATAGTCGAGGCAATTTCTGATTTAAGGCTTGCTGTAACATCTGCCGACAAAGGAACAGTATCTGCAAAATTTATGGAAGAATTAAAAATGATGTTAGATTCACTACCTTCAAAAATTGAAAACAGAATTGACCCAGACAGAAGAAGGAAAAGAAGATTTCATCCAATGATGTTTGAGGATATGATGAATTTGGAAATGAAATTTGAAGACCCAAATATCAGTTTCCTTATGATGATAAGTTTTTTCAAAGAAGACTTACCTTGGATTTACGAAATTGGACTTGAAACGTACCGAAATTTAAAATCCGCAAAATCAAAACTCGAAAGGCAAAAACTTGTAGAAACATTTGATAGAGCATTAGAAATGGTTGGTCATCCAATGTTTAGAGAAATGTTTGGTGACTCAAAGGAAATATATATGTATAGCAAGGATATAAGACATATTATGCATCGCTATTTGGACAGATTTTTAAACGAGGAAATTCCAAATAACAGTAAAAAATAAATGAAAGACCGAAGGGCAGCCTATAACAGCAAAATATCCGCAAGCCAGGTTTCGTTGCTTCGTTGAAAGGAAAATAATAAATTGAAATGCAATACTTCGTAGGAAGTTCATCGGGAAAATTCCATCCTGCGTGTATTTGCGAGACGTTAGCAGTCAGTTTAAAAATTACATCGCATATATAAACAACCATGGAAAAAAGAACAGAAGGCGCTTGGCTTATTAATCACACAAAAAAATTATTTGACGTTAAAGGGGCACAGGATTTTGAGGATATTGAACTTGCTGGGAAATGCGGAGTATTTCTCTCAAATCTTGCTGCATCTGACGAGCAAAGCGATTTGAATAGTGATAAAGTATCTTCTATTGCAAAAGTCTCAAACATAAAAAAAACAGAGATAGAAACAATCAAGAGTAAATTACAGGAGGCTAGACTAATTGAATCAGGTAAAAATGGTTCTTTATCAGTTTTAGGGATAACTACGTCGATGGTACTAACTCATACGTCAGATATTTTTTCGAACTGCAATCCCACAAACTATCAAAGAGCAGCAATAGAATTATCCGATAATATTTCAGATCTTCCAAAAGGAGAAAAGATTCTATCCGAATACATATCTGATAGCCATAAACTTTCTAAATCGGAAACGAGTGATTTGTTTTTACAATCTGAGGGAATTGGATTTATTGACTATGAAAAATTGGAAGATGGTTCAAAATTTTATTTTAACGGCAATTTATTTAGGCGAGAAGGCGTTGAAAAAACAAACGCAGTGTTAAGTTCTCTTAAATTTGATGAAACAAATAAAATTACTGAGTTAGATGCTTTATTAACATCTAAAGGTTGTATAACACTTGAAAGCGCAAAATTAATTATAGGGGAACAATTACTATCTAAATTACAATCTATTGGTATGTATGATTTTAATGACGTAAGTAATTCAAGAGAGGTTAAAACTTTTGTGACAAAGCCTGCGGCATTTTCAAAATATGGCAATCCATTTGAAGAAGACGCATTAGACCTTGCTAAAGCATTTGTTGCCTCACTTTATTATGGAATGAATTTTAGTTCCCCAACAAGAGGAAAAATCACTATGCTTAGTGCGTTGATGAGAAAGCTTGTAAATGGTTATGAAGTTGGACCAGCACCAGCGATAGGAGAAGATTATAAATTGCTCGAATTAAAACGTGTCATTCAAATAAGACCAGAAGGAGGAAAGTATTATATGAAGCTATTAAAAAAAGATATAGGTGCTTTAGCAATGCAAGTATTAGAATTTGGAGACACTACTGAACATACATTTAGCGGCTCAAATATATACGCTGGAAGTATTACAAATTATGTTGGGCCGGAAGAAAAGAGATATATAAATAGAAAAACACAAAGTCCACAATCGAAACAATCAGTTGCTGAACTAATAAGAACATTTAGAGGATAATGGAAAACAAGACAACTTTATTTAAAGGTGAATTAATGGAGGAACTACTTCGTAGCTACTTTCTTAATTTAGGATATTATGTTGTAAGAGGAGTGAAATTCAAATATGAAGGAGTGGACATTACAGATGTTGACCTTTATTTGTACGGTCGTAGCTCCAGTCTTTCAAGACAAAGGATTAATGTAGATATAAAGAACAAGAAAACTCCACAGGCATTTGAAAGAATCTTATGGGCTAATGGGCTAATGAAATTACTTAATTTCAACTCTTGTATTGTTGCAACAACAGACCAAAGACCTTTAATTCATACATTTGGACAGCTACATAACACAATTATTTTAGATGGTGCATTTTTAGCAAAAATACGCATCAATACTTTCCCAGACAGATTAGCAGAAGAAGACTTATTATCAAAATTCTCAACACACAAAAGCTATAAAACATTTGGCAATAAGGATTGGAGGTTTATATATGAAACTTCAAAGACTAAGTTATTGAGTGAGCAAGATTTTTCAGGTTTCAACTCAACGCTTTTCAACTTAATTTATTTTATTGAAAAAATATTAACGGATGAACAAAAACGAGAGGATGCTACAAGAATGTTATATATATTATTATCCCATCTTCTAATAATTATTGATTTCATTGCTAAGGACTATGCTTTTCTTGACACTTTAGACAAAGAAAAAAAATTATCGGATGGTTTTAAATTTGGAAATCTTGGTAAAGATGGTGTCGATAAAATTATATCAATGGCGGTTCAGATTTCAGGTAATAAGTCAGCAAATTCTTTCTTAAAGTCATTAGAGAGCATCCCAACAGGTATATTAAAAGATTTTTTCAGCAAAAATGAAACCATTAAAAATCTTTATTATTGGTCAAAGGAATTTGAAGCCATAGGGTTCAAAAAAACCTTTGTTAATCCCGACTTAATTGAAGTTCCACTCAAAGGTGTAATCTCAGTGATACTGGATTTTGCAAAAATCGAAAGAAGAAAATTCTTTGACATATATCCTAAATCTCCATTACCTATTATTACACCTATAGTAGATGAAAAAAAGTAGCATAGTCAATCACTGGACGGACTAAAAACCGAACCGCTAACAGCAAAATACCCGCAAGTCGGATTTCAGTGCTTCATTGACAGAAAATTAATAAATTGAAAAGCAGTACTTCATAGGAAGTTCATCGGGAAACTCCCAGTGGCTCATGCAGATTGGCAATCTGCAACTTTTATTTGCGGATCTTTGATTCATTTTTGTTTGAAGGTTCCTGATCAGGAAGCAAGGGAATCTTCTAATGAAGCATAAATGATGATCAACCAATCGAATGATCTAATTTTTACCTTACAAACCGGTTAAAAAAATATACTCGTCCCGACATTTATTACAGAGGTTTTGGTTTTTCTGATCTATATCTTCAACAGACGTACCCGAACGCATGACACAAGTCGGATTTGGACAATGGATCAGGCCAAAGGTATGTTCAAAAAATCAATAGGAAAGCTACCTTTACGATACCGAATTTCGACAATTTCAAATGTCTTTTGAACATTATCCCTAATTTAAAATAGCTCAAATATTGTATCTTTACAATCAGAATATTAAACAGGTAGAATGGACGAATTAAAACAGAATATCAAAAATTTAGCTGAGATTTATTCTGCTAACCTAAGAGGCAAAATTGAAGCTCGAAAAGAGGAAATGAAAGCTGATGACAATTCTCATTATTTAATTTATCGGGTTTTAGGTATTGCGACACAAGAAGGTCAGCTTATTGATGCTTACCAAAATACAGGACGTTTTCTTTATAAATATGCAGGTTCTTTCCTGGAAGAATCAGCCACTTTGTGTTTTAACTACAAATTTCCGGAGGGGATAAAAACCAAAGTTGAGAATACTATCGGACAAAGACCTAAAACATTTGAAATTGATTTTTTAAATGGAAATGATGCTTTAGAAGTTAAGTGGAGAGATGCTACAACTGATAGCGACCATATCACAAAAGAACATACAAGAGTTCAGGTAATTAAGGCACATGGCTATAAGCCGGTTAGAGTAATGTTTTATTATCCTCAAAGAGAACAAGCTATAAGAATTCAATCAACACTGAAAACGCTGTATGCAGGTATTGACGGAGAATACTATGGTGGTGACGAAGCCTGGAATTATTTACTCCAATATACTGGTGTTGACTTGAAAGCTATACTCATAGAGATTGCGAACGAAAGAACTCCCGAAAATGGAAACTAACAAAATAGTCCACGGCAATTGCATAGAAAAATTGAAAGAAATTAATGCAGATCAAGTCGATTTAATCTATTTCGACCCTCCTTTTTTTACGCAAAAAAAACATTCACTTTCAAATCGCACGAATTCTAAAACTTATGAATTTGAAGATAAATATGAATCAATTGATGAGTATTTATTACTTATTGAAAATGCGTTGATTCAATGTAAGCGAGTTTTAAAAAGCACCGGAAGTGTTTTTTTGCATTGCGATAAAACAGCATCACATTATATTAGAACTGTATTAGATAAAGTTTTGGGCAGCGAGAATTTTCAAAGTGAAATTATATGGTCATATAAACGTTGGTCCAACTCAAAAAAAGGTCTGCTAAACTCACATCAAATCATTTTCTTTTACTCTAAAACAGTTGATTTTAAATTTAATACACTCTACACTAACTACTCGGCCACAACAAATCTAGACCAAATTTTACAAGACAGAGAACGAAATGAAAATGGGAAATCTGCATATAAAAAAGATGAAAAAGGCAATATTCTACTTGGAAAAGAAAAAAAAGGTGTGCCACTTTCTGATGTTTGGGAAATTCCATTTTTAAATCCTAAGGCAAAAGAAAGAACGGGTTACCCTACCCAGAAACCTGTATTACTTCTCAACCAAATTTTAAATATTGCTACCGACGAAGGCGATTTGGTTTTAGATCCTTTCTGTGGAAGCGGAACTACTTGTGTTTCTGCAAAATTACTTAAGAGAGACTTTATCGGCATTGATATATCAAAAGAGGCCGTTGAGTTAGCTAATTCGCGTCTTGAAGAAATGATAATTACCGAGTCAGCTTTATTAAATAAGGGTGCAGATGAATATATTGAGAAAACTGAGAGAGAATTGGCAATTCTGGAAGAAATAAATGCTTTTCCTGTTCAGCGAAACTTGGGAATTGATGGTTTCATGAAAGAACATTATAATGGAATGCCAGTTCCGGTAAAAATTCAATCTGAAAATGAAACACTCGAAGATGCCATAGAAAAGTTAGAGAAAGCATCAATCGGGAAAAATTATGCTTTGAAAATAGTAATTCAAACAAAAGAATCAAAAACAAACCGACTCTTTGATTTTCATTCAGATGTTGAAATAATAAAATCACTTGAACTTCAAACAAAAGAACTTACTAAAAGAACTCACAAAAATAAGGACACTTTACAAAGATTGGGATAAAGTTGATTGGGAAATATACTCGTCCCGGCAACTATTACAGAGATTTTGGTTTTTCTGATCAATGTCTTCAACATAGGTGCTCGAACGCATGACACAAGTTGGATTTGGACAATGGATCAAACCAAAGGTATGTCCAAGTTCATGAATTACTTCTTTCGTGCAACGCTCAGACAAGAACCTGTCACCTCCAATTATTCCATAACGCTTATTGCTTAACCTGTAAATTGAGGCAATACCGGAACTTCCACCTAAATAAGCCTGGCCGAAAATAAAGGTAAGAATAGGAATAAAGAGATCAACGTTGAATAATCCGAGTGTTTTCAGTGAATCTGGAATCGCCAGGCTATCAATAACTTTCAACAATGCATTCCCATTGTATTGTCTTCGGGTTGGATCATAAAATTCACTTAAATCCAAATGTCCTTCTCTGATCGATACGGAACACTGAAATTCCTGAATTACAGCTTCAGCAGTCTTTTCAAGAATATCTTTCTCGAAATAGCCATAGGAAATTAAGGTAATGTTTGGCAGACTCATTTTGCACTAACGTTGATCTGCAAGTTTCAAATCGTATTTCTTGATTTTATTGTAGAGTGTTACCCGGTCAACTTTTAGCGCTTTTGCGGTGCGGGAAATATTCCAGTTGTATTTATTGAGGATCTGCAAAACAAAAGCTTTTTCAAAATCATCCAGACTTTCAGCTGAACTGCTTACAAATGTTTTTTCCAACGGAAGATCCTGCAGACCTATTTTCTTGCCATTTCCAACGACTATGGCGCGTTCAATCATGTTTTCAAGTTCACGTATGTTTCCGGGAAAATTAAACTCCTGAATCCGTTTTAAGGCCCCTGTATCAATTGTTGCAGGCGGTTTATTCATCGAGGTGCAATACTTCTTGATAAAGTAATCAACAAGCGATGGAATATCCTCCTTGCGATCACGCAGAGGTGGAATTTGTATGGTTACCACATTTAACCGGTAAAAAAGATCTTCCCTGAAGGTTCCTTTTTCAACCATACTTTTCAGATCCTTGTTTGTGGCACAAATTACCCTGAAGTCCGAACTGATCTCCTTATTCCCTCCAACCCGCATAAAGGTTTTTGATTCCAAAACACGCAATAGTTCTACCTGCATTTTAGTTGAAATTGTTGCTATTTCATCCAGAAAGATTGAACCACTGTCGGCCATTTCAAACCTTCCTTTACGATTATACATCGCGCCGGTAAAAGCGCCTTTTTCATGGCCAAACAATTCACTTTCCAGAAGGCTTTCAGTCAAGGCTCCGCAATGAACACTTACAAAAGGAAAATATTTACGTGGGGAATTGGCATGTATAGCCCGTGCGACAAGTTCTTTACCTGTGCCGCTTTCTCCGGTTATAATGACTGAGGAATTTGTTTGTGCAACGCTCTCAATCTCCCGGAGAACATCTTTCATCGCTTCACTTTTTCCGATAAGGTCCTCCACATTTTCCAATGAAATCACTTTTTTCTTCAGATTTTCATTCTCGTCGGATAACGAAATCTGTTTGGTAGCGTTACGGATTAAGTGAGTTAAATCATCGGGATCAAAAGGTTTGGTCACATAATCGTATGCTCCATCTTTCAGGGCCTTGACTGCTGTATCAACGGTGGCAAAAGCAGTCATAACAATGACGATAGAATCTGGTTTAATTGATTTTATCCTTCTGAGCATTTCCAATCCGTCCATTCCGGGCATTTTAATATCGGCCAGGATAATGTCAAACTGATCGGATTCAAGAATCGTCAATGCCTTTTTTGCATTCTCAGCGCAGGCAACACGAAAACCGTCTTCAATAAACCAATTGTATAACGAATCTCTTACCGATTCTTCATCGTCAACAATCAATATGGATATCTTTTTCGCCATTTTCTATTCTCCTTAGTCTTTAATCAAAGGTAAAATTACTGAAATAGTAGTTCCATTTCCCAATTCCGATTTAACTTGTATTTTCCCTTTATGGTTTTGTATAATCCCATGTACAATTGCCAATCCCAAACCAATACCACTTGCGTTGCGTTTAGTCGAAAAGAATGGTTCAAAAATGTGGGTAATGTCTTCCGCAGCAATCCCCAACCCATTATCTGTTATCTCAATGATGATATTATCTGCATTAGTGTTTTTGGTTTTAATAAGGATTTCACCATTTTCAACCACCGCTTCCGAAGCATTTACCAGCAGGGCCATGCAGGCCTGTTTGATCTGATTAGGATTGCAATAAACCAAATCTGACTGGGCTGATAAATCCTTATAAAAGTTGATGTTAGCCATTTTTATGGGATGTGTCATTAATTCATATGTTTCCTGAAGAATTTCGTGCAGGTGTTTTGGTTCAAAGTCATTCTGGTCTTTTCTTGAAAAATCGAGCAGTCCTTTTACAATATCCCCGCAACGTTTGGTTTCATTTTCAATCAACTTCAAATGTTTGAGCATTGTTTCTCTTTTCGAATTAAACAGTTCAGGGTTGCTTAATTGTTTGTACAAAAGTTTCGTGTAAATTAAAATCCCGGACAATGGATTATTTATTTCATGGGCTACTGATGAAGCTAACTTTCCAAGCGAAGCCAACCGTTCAACATGCATCAGTTCATTCTGTGCCGCTCCTAATTCCTCAGACTTCTTCTGAACTTTATATTCCAATTGTTGAGACCAATTCTCCAACTCATCGTTCGCTGTATGAAGGTTATCAAGCATATCATTAAATGCCTGTGAAACCATCCTCATATCATCCAATTCATTGGGTCTTATTTCAACACGGGTACTTTTATCTCCGTTTGCTACTGCTATACTCACTCTTATCAGTGAATTCAACGGATCTTTGATTCTTCTCCGGGTAAATATCAGCAAAAATGAAACCAGAATGATTGTAGCTATAATTGCAAGTAGAAAGAACTCGGAGGAGGATTTCTCAATTGCAGTATCCTGAGCTTTCAATGGAATTTTAATGACAAGAGAACCCAGCAAGGTATCAGATTCCTTGTGTGCATGGCAGGAACTGACAGAACAGGATTTTTCATTTTGAATGGGTGAACGAATGATCAAATGTCTGCTCCCATTATCATTTTTATTCATCGTACAATCGCTGTTCACATCAATAATTTTGTAAGATTTCTCTTTACCGGGGAACATCGAACGGATATCGGTATGACAATTTATGCAATTCGGATCGCTGTGATGGTTGTTAATGTCAGAGGCAAATGAAGAATAAACCAGATTATCCTTGCTGTCATACATATTTACTTCATCGATACCGGGCAGCGTATTGATAATATCAAGTGTATTCTGAAGTCCGCTTTTATCGTTTTCAAGCATGGACCGATATAGTGCTCCTTCAACAATCGACCCTATATTGTTGCCACTCTGACGAATCAAAGTATTCAGATATTGCTCATTAACAGACCTGAAAATAACATTAAAGGATACAAACAGAAAAAATGACAATACAGTTATGATTATAACTACACGGCCATAAATGGAAGACCTGAATTTTACATACCGGTTAAGTATCGGACTTCCTACAGTATTATTTCTCTCTTTTTTGTTAAACCACTTCATCTGTTTGTATTTTCAATCGATAGGTCTGCAATTTACTTAACAACTTCAATATTAAGACTTTTTTTTAATAATTAAGCGTTTGCTAATTTAGCCTCAAAATTTCAAAACATGTTAAACTATTTGATTTTGTTTAAATAATTCTCAGTTAAAATCATTTGAGAACTATGGATCATATGATATTCTTTTGGGGAATCCAAGTTAACAAGTTAAGAATAGTTCTTAAAAATCTTAATTTCAACTTCTTAAACCTTAGTAACTGGCCAAGAATCCCCTAACCTCAACCTTATTTATCTTATTATGACTTTACCTGATAGAACTTTCCCGATGGATCGGGACAAGTCAGTAATTGATCGTATTCCTCTGCAAAACTCATTTTCTTGTGATGTTCAGGTTGATTCAATTCTATTTTCATCATGATAAGGTAAATAAGGTTATGTGTCAAGGGGTTGAACTAAGTTACTAAGGTTTCAGGACAAAATGTAAGGTTTTCTAAAATAGGGTTTGCTGAAAAATGTATTAATTGTTGATAATGAATATTATAAATAACCATTTGAAAGAACGAAGTGCATGTGTTCTTAATAGGCAACCCCAAAAAGCGTGCACTTGAAATTCCAGTCTGTTCTAAAAATTATCCCCGAGGGATTAAATGTTTATAGAATATTGATCAACCGTGCAGATATACGACCCCAGCCGGGGTCGAATAGCCCTCTGATCATCATTTTCTATAAACAGATGACCTCTCTGAGGTCAATCAGAACCTACATTGAGTTTTTCAGCAGACTTAAATAAACAAAAGATGTCCTGTTAACCAGGGAAAAACACATCCCCACAAGAATATGAAATTATCCAGAACTATCTGTTAGTCTTCAAATGTAAAAAGCGATTCCGATTACTCGGGACCGCTTTTTAGATAAATGCTTATAAATCAGATTCTATATTAAGGATATAATTAGACTGTTTATGAAACTGTACGTCGACCTGTACACTATTCCGATTTGCGGAAACAATTTTTATTCACACATAATGCTTTTTTACTAAGAAAATCTTGCTGAAAATCCTCCCAAACTTCATTTGGAAGCTCTGAAAGTGGCTGATCGCGCAATTCTCCACCATCCTGCATAATGACATTTGTAGGTTCGGGCAAATATTTCCCAATTGATGCTACCAAAAAATCTTTGAACCGATCTAATTCCTGAACCGACCAACTTGTTGCATCTTCGGCAAGTAAATAAGAATTGGTATCTGCAACCCAACTTGTCGGCTTAATTTTATACATCCAACCTTTTATGTAAGCATCTTCATTTAACAGTTCCGGGTTTTCGTTCAGAACTGAATTTGTTTCCATAATTTCTCCTGAAATCGGGGCAAATACTTTAAGAAGTTTACCTTTTTGGTCAATTTGGGCCACTAAATCACCTTTTATAACTTTATCTCCTGATTGTTTAAGATTACTGAATTTTACCTCTCCGGTTATGTGCAGTAATAAATCATCGAGACCTACCTTCGCAATTCCGGACTTTTCCAAATGAGTCCAGGTGTGATACCTGCTGAAAAATATTCCTTGAGGTACCCGCAATAAACTGGCAGTAAGAATTCCCGGCGATTTTCGAATTTGCCTGGGTGTTTTCACCCGTCTGTTCAATACTATCCAAAATGGAATTAATAGGGTCATAAAAACGACAATGATCAGGTATTCAATACCTTTAGTTGCGAAAATGTCATTATAACTAAAACCGTCCATATGTTTGTTTTTATGCAATCACTGAATCCGTGATTGCTGGTTAATCTATTTATTATCTTTTGCCCATGAAGGGGAATCACCTAAAACTGGCATTCTATTAATTACCCATCTGAATATCCAGATTTCAGTGAAAATAACGGCCAGTGTAACAATTATTTCCATCCATGAGGGAATGTAATGAACAGCAGCATCCCATCTGAATCCAACTATTGTAACATTAAGCCTGTTCATAACAACTCCAATCATTGTCAGAATTGCAGCAAGCCGTATCATGAAAATGTTGGCCGTACGATAACTGTAAAAGAACAGCATCATCGGAATCATCACAAAACCAATCATCTCCACCAGAAACCAGTAACCCATAGGGGTATTCAGATAACTCCAATTATGGCCATGAATAAATACAACAAATTGTAATACTAAGTAGGCAAACATGGTTACTGCACATATTTTTGATAAGCCATGTATTATACCATTCTGTGCCTTCTCATTTTTATCGCTTATTCGATTGAAAAATACCTTATGACTGATTGTTCCTTCGAAAATAACCATTGATAGCCCCGCAAAAATACTGGATACCAAGAATAATACTGGTATAAATTCAGAATACCACAACGGATGTATTTTATCTTTGGCCATCAGATAAAGTGCTCCCAAACCGGATTGATGCAAGGTTGACAAGGTAATTCCAAAGATCACAGCACCAATGGTCATTCCTGAAAGTATTTTATGCGCTCGTTGGGATCCAAGCCATTCAGCAATAGCCGGAGAAAATTCTATTAATTCGGCCAGCATATACAACACAAAATGCCAGGCAACCAAAAACAACACTGAACTGGCACCAAAGCTATTTCCTATCATTGGATTAATCACATGCCATGGACGTCCCAGATCGAGTAATAAAGCACCAGTATAGAATGCATAGGCAAGAAATCCGTTTAACACAGTAACCCTTACGATAGAATGGTAATTCTTCATGTTCAGGATATAAACCATGAACGTGACTACATATGCCCCTCCTGCAAATGCAACACCGGTAACCACATCGAAACCGATCCATAAACCCCATGGAACGTCTTGTGTCAGATTTGTAATGGAGCCCAATCCTTTCCAATAACGAATCACGATCAGAAAGATGCCCAAAAGAATAATCGGAATAGATATAATATTAAATGGAGTGAGCCACTTCCCTTTCGGTTTTAATTCATTAAACAAGAATTTCCAGTCGAATTTAATCTCTTTTTCTTTTGCAATTGGATAGGCCGAATTATTCATCTTCTTTATCTTTAGATTGATTATTTTTTGTGGCAGCGTATATTCCCAGTAAAAGCGGTGGCAACAGTAAATCAACAGAAGGTACGCTGTATAGGAAACCTTTTGTAAGTGCCGGATAGGACGACTGTTGTAAAGTAGTATTCATTCCAAGTTCTTCAAAGGGAACAGGTGAAAGATAAAGCCATCCGGTTCCACCCACTTCACGCTCTCCATAGATATGATCAACGTACAATTCGGGTTTTTCATAAATCCTTCTTCTGCCTTCTTTTATCAGGTCTCTGCGTTTACCATATAATAATGCGTCATTGGGACAATTAGTAACACAGATCGGCTTTTCGCCGCTTTTCTGCCTGTCAAAACACATATCACATTTCTGAATCTTTGGATTTGTTTTGAGAAACTCAAATTTAGGCATATCATAGGGACATGATACCATACAATAACGGCATCCCATGCATTTATCACCATCCCAGGTAACCGCACCGGTTTCATTTTTATGCATCGCCTGTGTCAGACATGCAGCCCCGCAGGCTGGTTCATTACAATGCATGCATTGGCGCTTGATATGTACCTCTCCCTTTGAAGTTTGAAAGGTATTCACCACAGTATTACAGGTCTCGTTGGTTGTGCGCACCACCTCAACTTCATCCTTTGGTGCCGGCAATCCATGAGCAGTAGCACATTCATATTCACAGGTGCGGCAACCAACACACCGTGTCGCATCATAAAGGATTCCATTGAACTCCACGTCACTATTACTCGATTTGGTGGCGGATGCTTTTTTCCCTATCGCAAGAGCAAGGCCTGTAGCTCCCAGCACCTTAAAAAATACTCTTCGGTCTAATCCCATAATTTTAGTTTTTATTAGGTTAAAACTCAGTCAATAACTGGTTGGTTTATCGGACTTTATCTATAAATTTTGTTTGAAAATCTTCCCATATTTCCGACCCAAAATCCGCCAATACGCTATCTTTCAACGCTCCTCCATCCTGAAATGCAATCGTAGCATATCCTTGTGTATTGGGCTTTATAACCGTGGCAAAGAAATCTTTTAACCTTGTAAACTCTTCAGTCAGCCAGGCTTTATACTTTTCAGCCATATTTAAAAACTGAATTTCACGGATCCAGTTTGATGGTTCAATCACATAAACCCAACCATCAGAATAAGGAGACGAATTGATCAGCGACGAATCAGATATCAGGTTTCTGTTTTGTGCAGTAATTGTTCCAGATACGGGTGAATAAATATTCAATTGTTTTCCTTTCCGAATGATGGTGGTTAACCTTTCTCCCTTCTTTATGATATCCCCAATATCTTTCATCTCAATGCGTGTGATAGTGCCTGTAACATGTTGAAGAAAATCATCGATCCCTATTTTTACAGTGCCATCTTTTTTCATATAAGCCCAGGTATGCGTTTTATCGAAATAGAGTCCTTTGGGAATATTGACTGAATTCTCATCAAAAGCCCTTAGTACAGAATTGTCATTTACAAATGATTTCTTGTGATTTCTAAGGCTTCTAATCACAATTTCTACGACAACACCCGCCATTATAATTATGACTAAAATAAAAAGGATTATCCCCAGAAGTGAAGTGACCGTATGTATTGGAACAGATGCATAAACAGCAGGCTCGTCAAATTTCTCCAATTGCGATTGTCTTTCGTTATAAACCAGGTCACTATACCCGTTCGAACTTAAATACTGCTGCCCATCTGCAAGTATCCATTTCAGGAATGCCACCTCAGCTTCATTTTTTGGTTTCACGGAAGAAACAGTATAGATTGTACCCGATAAGGCTTTAGGGTATTTTCCGATCCAAACCCCACGGGAGAAGGCTTGCAGATTGTCATAGATGTTTTCCATGTAATCTATTTTTCCGTTCCCGTTTCTATCAATAGGAACCAGCTTAATATTCGCAACTATATTTTGATTATTGGGATCAATAATTTGTGTCAATCTGCAAAATCCCAATGCATAAGGATCTTTTTGAACCGCTGAAATCAGGTCTTGTCCATTAACTTCTGTAATTCCACCAGCTTTAAGTTGAGTAGCCTTTGTGAAATTTGATAGTCCTGTTTTTACTGATGCTTCATTGGCAATCAGGATATGCACAGGAGAATTCCGTGAACTTCCCAGAAGCTTGCCCCAATCCTGATTTTCGGGATTTTCCAGAATTCGGGCAAACGTTTCAGGCGATATCCCTTTCCGGTATACTTCATCCAGAAGCGGATTTGATGCATTCATTACCGGCACAATCACATCTCGGCCTACAACTACTTTCCAGTTTGATTGATTACTAAGGCCAGCATAGTATTCCTCAGTTACGAAACCTAACCCTCCATCTTTATTCATCAGGCCGGCTACATTATTATCCCCAGATTTAATTACATTAATTTTCAACTTTGTATTTAATCTACAATATTCGCTGGCCCATTTCATAGCCAGATTATAGGTCTCCGGGCTGGCAAACACATTTATTGAACCCTTAACAGAAGGATTGTTCCTGATTTCAGCTTCTTTACTATCAGCAATACTGCAACTTAGCAAGAACAACGCGATGAATAAAAAGATCCTGGTTTTCATGATTATACTCTTTAATAAGTGATGATTTTTTGAAATTCAATAATAGTGCCAAGATGAAATTACGACCCTAGTGTTCTATTTATCAACGCTTTAAGATTTATAATGATTATAAAATAAACACATGATGTGTATATTTATTAAACACTTTCTTTATACTATATACCTATAAGGCTGTTTTTCATACACTTATCTGTGTTGTATAGATTTTATACACTTGTATGTTTATTCAACACTATTGCAATTTATCTGCCAGCTAAGGATAGATAATAGATGAAAATAAGTGACTATACCTGCAAATTTTGTTGAAATTTATCCTATGGATATAATTATCCTGTTTAAAGGGCTTACACACCTTTCCCCTTTCAGCAGACAAGGCTGCTAAGGTGAATGATCTGAAAATACGACAACAAATCGTTTACGGATAACAAAATATTACCTTCTGTACTAAGACCCTATTTCACGGTTTTCCCGATGGGAATGTTTCTTACCACTGTCGTACCACTGTGGTACGACAATGGTATGACAATGGTATAGCAGTGGTATTGCGGTGGTATGACGGTGGTAATAAATAATTGAATTGCAATTCGTTAATAATTAATACCCTGAACAACAGAAAAAGCCAAAGAACCAATACATAGACAGGAATCTGTTTCAGATCAAATAAGTCAGGAGCAATAAAATGAAGCTTCCCCGTGGAATGTGGAATCAAGAATTGAAATCCCTTGTGTAAAATAGAATTTCACCTACCCCATTGGTCATAGAGCCATAAAAACTCATTAAATCTGTTCTAAAAATAAAAAATATTTACTATCTTTTCCGAATCATATTCTCAGAATCAATAAACCTAATTCTAACCTACATGATGAATGAAAAATCAGCTACTTTGGGTAGCTTAGACTCAAATCAGGAAAAAACTTCCAAAGAAAACTTACTTAACCGCCGTAAATTTATTGGCGGAATTACCTCAGCCGCATTGGCGCTCACCATTGTTCCACGACATGTTTTAGGTGGGACAGGCTTTACAGCCCCGAGTGATAAAATTACCCTTGCATACATTGGCAATGGAACCCAGGGCACCAGAGAACTGCTTCCGCTATTATCCATTCCCGAATTACAGATTATTGCGGTATGTGACCCTCAAAAATATGCAACCGGTTATCTTGACTGGGGTAAAACAGGACTTCGGGACGATATTCGGGCCGCATTAAAAAGTCCTGGCTGGACCTCTGGCGGTGACAATACTATTCCCGGGGGACGCGACAACGCAAAGGAAATAGTGGATACTTACTATTCTAAATTCAGGACAGATCAAAAAGTTAAAAGCTGTGTTGCATATGCCGATTTCCGTGAGATGTTTGAAAAAGAGAAAGATCTGAATGCGGTTAAAATAATGACACCTGATCATTTGCATGGACTTATTGCCATGGCCGCCATAAAAAGAGGGATTCATGTCTCAATGCATAAACCCATTTCGAACCGGTTGTTGGAAGGCAATCAGGTGATTGAAATGGCAAAAAAGTCAAAAGTAACCACCCATCTGATTCCATGGGACTCAAATGGCTCAATGGATCAGGTTATGAATTGGATCAATAAGGGTGCCATTGGAACACTCAAAGAAGTTCACAACTGGTCGAATCGTCCGGTATGGCCGCAATACCCTACCCTTCCGACTGACACACCTCCGGTTCCGAAAGGTATGGACTGGGATCTATGGCTGGGTCCCGAAGCTGATCGCCCCTACCATCCGAATTATACCAATATGGTATTCAGAGGATGGTATGATTTCGGCGGTGGATCAATGGCCGATATGGGACACTACAGCCTTTGGACCGTTTTCAAAGCATTGGATCTTACTTCGCCGACAATTATTGAACCTAACTTCAGCCATGTATGCGGTCTCAGGGATTCAACCGCATTTCAGATTAAAAATGATTTTTCATTCCCAATGGCCAGTTCCGTGAGATTTAAATATCCTGCCAAAGGAATGCGTCCAGCAGTTGATTTAATTTGGTATGATGGAGGCATGAGGCCACCCATACCGGAGGAATTGTATACCGACAATAAAGAACTACCTGCTGAAGGAATGATGTTTGTTGGAGACAAAGGGAAAATACTCGCTGGTTTCAACGTCGATAGCCCTCATCTGATTCCTGAAAAACGTATGGCAGGACTTACTGTACCTGCTGATGCAAAAAAAGAAAAAACTTCAGGGTTCAAACTATTTCTCGATGCCATAAAGGCAGGGAAACAATGCCTCGGAAGTTTTACTGAAGCCGGTCCGATTACTGAAGCTGTAAATCTTTATGCCACCTCATTGCGTGCTGGGCGGTTATTGCAATACGACGCTGCTAACCGAAAGATCACCAACGTTGCTGAAGCCAATAAGTACTTGTCACGGACATATCGCAAAGGCTGGGAGCCTGAATCAATCTGAACGAAATGATAATCAGACAAGATTAGAATTACCTGTATAAATAAGTTATCAATTCCCTGAGATCTGTTCAGGGATTGATTTTATAAAACCGTTAGAATTTATAATCACCAAAATATATCAGATCATGATCAATAGAAGACAATTCATAGGTAAAAGTGCAATGGGAATCGGATCGGCCTTTCTGGCAACTCAGATTCCGATGAACCTGACAGCTGCTATAGGCCCGAATACCTTAAAGAAACCGCTTGGGTTTCAGGTTTGGACCGTGAAAGACCAATTGATAAAAGACTTTGCCGGAACCTTGAAAATGATGGCAGGTAAGGGTTACCAAAGTGTTGAAATGTGCTCTCCTCCAGGATATGAGAGCTCCGGTTTTGGCCCGTTGATGAAAATGAAAGCAGCAGAAATGCGCAAAATAGTGGAGGATTCAGGACTCATTCTGCAAAGCACACATTATGGCATGGGTGAACTCCGTGAAAAACTGAATGAAAGGATTGATTTTGCACTCGAATCGGGTCAGAAACAAATGATTTGTTCAAGTTTTGGGCTTCCAAAAGAGGCAACCATGAGCGATTGGATGAAAGCAGTCGACGATCTTAACAAAATAGGTGCAAAAACGAAGAAAGCAGGCATTCAGACTGGATATCACAACCACAATATGGAATTCGATAAGTTAGATGGTAAACTAATCTATGATTCCCTGTTGGATCATTTCGATGCGGATCTGGTGAAAATGCAGTTCCAGGTGGCAGTAATCAGCGTAGGCTATAAAGCAGCAACCTATTTCAACAAATATCCCGGTCGGTTTATCTCTGCTCATTTAGCTGATTGGTCAGCAACTGACAACAAACAAGTTCCCATAGGAAAAGGCATTGTAGACTGGAAAGAGTTATTTGCAGCTGCCGAAAAGTGCGGGGTAAAAAACTATTTTGTGGAGATGGAGCCTGAGACCTTCAAGGAAAGCGCCACTTACATTCATAACTTAAAATTCTAATTGAAATTTGATAAAGATATTAGGAATTTATGATAGTATACCTGATTCTCCTACTGACCGATAATATCGGCCATTCTTGGATTAACCACACCAACAAGTTTACTTCCCTACAAATGTGATACAGGCGGAAGGCTTAATGTAAGTGGATTTTAATCCAAAACTTCTATTCATAAAGAAGGCTGTCCCGAAAAGACAGCCTTCTTTATGAATATTTCCAACAGTTGTTGTCGGTTATTGAAGATCAGGTTAAGCAACTTCTGTATTAATTTTTCTTTATAACCTGGGTACAAACCTTACCCGAACTGGTAATCTTTAAAATGTAAATACCGGTTTTAAAAGACACAAGGTCGATTTTAAAAGTCTGGTCACCTAGATTAAGATTTACTGGTTCCCATTTTTTGACCTCCGTTCCCAGGATATTAATAAGACTCATTTGCATTGGAGCCGATAATTCAGAGTGAATTTCAATCGTAACAATATCCTTTACCGGATTTGGATAAACCTTTGAAATGGAAAATGATTGGTTATTGACCACCAATACAGAGGCAAATTTTCCGTTATTTTGATCGGTGTTAGCTCCCTTCTGAGAATAGCAGCTTAAAACGGTAATTATTAAAAGTAGAAAAGTAAATATTGTCTTCATTGTCCAGTCTTTCTTATTTCTTTGGAAATATATACAAAAATCACACCAGATTGTCCAATAGGTGACAAAAAAAAAAGTTGACCTGTTCAGATCAACTTCTTTTAGCTTTATGTCGACCGGAAATTACTCAGCAACTGAAATGCAATCAGTCGGGCAAACTTCGGCACATGATCCGCAATCGGTACAAAGATCAGCATCAATTTTATAGATATCTCCCTCAGAAATCGCTTCAACAGGACACTCATCGATGCATGTACCACAAGCAATACATTCTTCTGAAATTTTATAAGCCATAACTCTATTTTTATTTGGTTTTAATTGGTGCAAATGTACAAAGTTTGGCAAAAAATAAAAAAATTAATAAAACTAATTTCTCATCTCTATAGAATATTTAATATTAGATCCTTATTGACATACTGAGCAGACGCTCATCATTTAACTAAACGATTGTCTGCGTAATACTTACAGAGATAAGTCAATCCACACTCTTTGCATTTTGGTGAACGGGCCGTGCAGGTATATCTTCCGTGTAAAATCAACCAGTGATGAGCCAAGGGCAGTAAATCGTCAGGAATAAACTGAACCAACTGACGTTCGGTCTCCAATGGAGTTTTTGAATTAACGCTTAATCCAAGGCGGGCTGCAACCCTGAAAACGTGAGTATCGACAGCCATAGCAGGCTTGTTAAAAACCACGGAAGCAATTACATTGGCAGTTTTCCTTCCCACGCCGGGCAGCTTTTGCAATTCATCAATGTGGTCAGGAACCTGACCTCCGAAATCATTCACAAGCATACGAGCCATCCCTACCAGGTGTTTGGCTTTATTATTGGGGTAGGTACACGAGCGGATATAATCAAAAACTTCATCAGCCTCAGCCTCAGCAAGCTTGGCTGGAGTAGGAAAACGCTTTAATAAATCAGGGGTAATCATATTGACACGCTTGTCAGTGCATTGGGCAGACAAGATAACAGCGACCAGCAATTCAAAGGGATCCTTGTAGATCAGCTCTGTTTCAGCAATTGGCATCTCCTTCAGAAAATAATCAATCACCCGTTCAAACAATTCTTTCTTTTCCATTTGTCTTCGGCATTTTGAGACTCAAACTTAAACAAAATATGGGATAGAAAGTGTCTTCACCTCCCTTACATTTTCATAGGCTTTAATTGTTATTTTTGCAGAAAAAAATATGACTCCGTATTTACAGGCTGAAAATCTTTCCAAGCGATTTGGCGACCAATTGCTATTTGAAGATATTTCATTCACCATATTCGAACATCAAAAAGTTGCACTAATTGCCCGAAATGGCGCAGGAAAAACTACACTCATGGAAATCCTGGCAGGAAATGATACTCCTGAATTCGGTCAGATCACGAAAACGGGGGATATCCGTGTGGGCTATCTGAAGCAAATTCCCGAACTGAATGAGAATCTGACTGTTTTTGAAGCTGTTTTTCAGTCAGGAGATGAACTCGTGGAAACAATCCGAAATTTTGAACAAGCAGTCAGGCTGAATCACAAGGAAGACATCACCAAATATACCGAACAGATGGAACACCATCATGCCTGGGATTACGAGGTAAAAGTCAAACAAATTCTTACTCAGCTTAAGATATACGATTACGACCAGCTTATCTCTGAGCTTTCAGGAGGACAAAAAAAACGGGTGGCCATGGCCAATGTGCTCATTAATGAACCGGATTTGCTGATGCTTGATGAGCCTACCAACCACCTTGATCTGGAAATGATTGAATGGCTGGAGAACTATCTGGAAAAAACAAAAATCACCTTGTTTATGGTTACCCACGACCGCTATTTTCTGGATCGGGTCTGCAATGAAATTCTGGAAATGGAAGGGAATACTATCTACCGTCATCGTGGTAACTATTCATATTTTCTTGAAAAGCGGAATGAACGCATCGAGATGCAGATCGCTGGCGTAGACAAAGCAAAAAATCTGCTCCGTACCGAATTGGAGTGGTCGCGTCGTATGCCCCAGGCTAGAGGCCACAAATCGAAATATCGCATGGATCGTGTGGATGACCTGAAAGTAAAGGCTTCGCAAAACCTGGGAGACAACAATATTGAACTGAGCATGAATTCATCACGGATCGGGAACAAAGTTCTTGATCTGGAACTCATCAGTAAATCGTATGGTGACCTTTGCCTGATCAAGGATTTCTCCTATAAATTTCAGCGAAGCGAAAAGGTTGGTATTGTGGGCAAGAATGGAACCGGCAAATCAACCTTCCTGAATATCGTGACAGGGAATATCCAAGCCGATCAAGGTTCAATTGAAATCGGGCAAACCATCCGTTTTGGCTATTATCAGCAAACGGGCATAGAATTTGATCCGGGAGATAAAGTAATCGATACGGTACAGAAGATCGCTGAAGTGATCAATTTTGAAGATGGACGAAAACTGACTGCATCGCAATTACTTACGACTTTTTTGTTTCCGCCCGATACGCAATATTCGTTTGTTGAAAAACTATCGGGAGGCGAAAAACGCCGTTTGTATCTTTGCACCATCCTGATGACGAATCCCAATTTCCTGATTCTGGATGAGCCAACCAACGATCTGGACATCATGACACTGGCCATACTGGAAGAATACCTTCGCGTATTTCAGGGTTGCGTCATCATTGTTTCGCATGACCGTTATTTTATGGACAAAATTGTCGATCATCTTTTTATATTTGATGGAGAAGGTAACATCAGGGATTATCCGGGAAGTTATACCAATTGGCGAAACAAACAATTGGAGGAGGAAGAAAAAAGGAAAAAGGAAATTAAGCCTGAAGTTAAAGTTCCATCAAAACAGGCAAAAGAAAAAGAAAAGAAACTGACCTTTAAGGAAAAAAAGGAACTGGAACAACTTGAAAAAGACATTGAAGATCTTGAAACTGAAAAGGCATCGATAAACGAAGAGCTGAATTCAGGATCATTGGATAGCAATCAGTTGCAGGATAAATCGACGCGATACGTTGCAATTATAGCGATACTTGAGGAAAAGGAATTGCGCTGGCTCGAACTGAGCGATCTGGGTTAACTACCTGTTTTTGCAGATGCTGAAACTCAGTCTGCCAGTTGCCTGGAATTTCATAATGATGCCAAAACTTGGAACTTGGAACTTGGAACTTGGAACTTGAAACTTGAAACTTGAAACTTTGAACATTAACTTTAAACTTTAGCATGAAAACATACGGATTGATCGGACACCGATTGGGATATTCCTTTTCAAGGAAATTCTTTACAGAAAAGTTTGCAGTAGAAAACCTTTTGGCACATGAATATGTGAATTTCGAACTGGATAGCATCAATGAATTCCCGGGAGTATTCGAACAGGGCAAGGAAATCTATGGTTTAAATTGCACAATTCCTTATAAACAGGAAATCATGCAGTTTATGGATAAAATTGACCCTGAAGCTGCACAGATCGGAGCAGTAAACACAGTCAAAATCATATCTATTGATGGCAAACGTGTTTTAATAGGCTTTAATACTGATGCCTATGGATTCGAAAAATCACTGCAGTCCATGTTGGAAGAAAAACACCGAAAAGCACTGATACTGGGGACAGGTGGCGCCTCAAAGGCCATCAAGCACGTATTGAATAAACTGGGCATTAGCTATCTGTCAGCATCAATCGAAGAACCGTTATATGAGCATGAAATCAGGTACAGTCAAATCACTGATGAGTTACTGAAGGAATACCTGATCATCATCCATGCTACTCCCATCGGTACCTTCCCCAATGTGGATAATTGCCCGGATATTCCCTATCAATCAATTACTTCTGATCATGTTCTGTTCGACCTGGTGTACAATCCTGAAGAAACCCTCTTTTTGAAAAAGGGCAAGGCACAGGGAGCTAAAACCAAAAACGGTCTTGAAATGCTTCACCTGCAAGCAATCCGGGCCTGGGAGATCTGGAATAGCTAAGGAAATAGGAATAAGGAATAAGGAATAAGGAAAAAGTCATCAGAATCTCTACCTAATGACTTATTCCTCTTTTCCTATTTACTTTTTACTATTTACTCCGCAATATCAGTAGAGAAGACCTTCTTTGAGCCTGAATATAATTCATATTTACGAAAACTGCATTCCAGTGAACCATTCAGGATTGATATCTTGCGTGAGGGACGTAATCCGATTGATTTCAGGCACTGTGGAGTGCTGATGATCCAAACGGTTGCATCAGTATAATGATGCTTTAAACGCTCACCAATCATGCCATAAAACGTTGTATCATCCGAAGAAAGGCGTTCACCGTAAGGAGGATTGAACAGCAGGAAAGGCTTTTCTGAATTGGGTTCAAGGAATTTAAAATCTGACACTTTAAAGTCAATCAACGAACCAACACCTGCCTCATCAGCATTTTTCGATGCGATATCAATATTACGACGAAGGATATCAGATGCCGAAATCCTTACAGGTGTTTGAACATCAGGCTGAGCTTCAATTTCGACTTGTTTAAATAGCTCCGGCTTAAATGTTGGCCAGTTGCGGAAGGCAAAGTTTTTCCGAACACTTCCCGGGTAAATACCATTGGCCAACATGGCAGCTTCTATGGCAATGGTCCCTGAACCGCACATCGGGTCAATCAGGTCGCTTTTACGATCCCAGCCGGAAAGGCGGATTAAACCTGCAGCCAACACCTCGCTCATCGGAGCTTCGTTCTGATCAAGCCGGTATCCTCGTTTATGCAATGATTCACCACTACTATCGAGAGAAATGGTACAAATCTCATTGCTGATGTGCAGGTTGATTAGTATATCAGGGTTTTTGGAATCAACCGAGGGCCTATTCCCGAATTTATACCTGAAACGGTCAACAATAGCATCCTTCAGCTTAAGCGATGCAAACATTGAGTTATTAAACAAGTCAGTGAAAACGGTACTTTGAATGGCAAAGGTTTGTTCGCACCCAAATAATTCTTCCCACTTGAAATTCTTCGCACGCTGGTAAAGATCATCCGCAGAATGAATCTTATAAGAATCAATCGGAACTAATATCCTTAGGGCTGTGCGTAAACAATAATTCGCCTTGTAAAGCAACTTCACATCGCCGCTGAAGTAAACTGATCTGCGGGCAATCTGAACCTCATCAGCACCTATCTCAATCAATTCCTGGGCAAGTACTTCTTCAAGTCCAGCCATCGTGGTGGCCGTATAGTGTTGATTTTTCATCTAAAGTAAATATTCGTAAAATAAGTCATTGGAAAAAGGAATGAGGAAAAAGGAAATAGGAAAATGTAAAGTGTTTATAAATAGCACAATATGTTTCCTTATTTCTCTTTTCCCTTTTCCTGTTTCCCTTTTCCTGTTTCCTCTTTCCTCTTTCCTCTTTCCTGTTTAGATTCCTGCGCCGTCATTAAACCCGGCCTCCTTGGCACTTGACTGAACAAGTTTTGAATTAGGCGGCAAACTATTGGTGACCCATACGTTACCGCCAATGACTGAATTCGCTCCAATCCTGATCCTTCCCAGAATGGTAGCCTGGGCATAAATGATCACATTATCTTCTACGATTGGATGTCGCGGAATGCCTTTGATCGGATTCCCTTCTTCATCCAAAGGAAAACTTTTGGCACCCAGGGTAACACCCTGATATAGTTTCACGTTATTACCGATTATACTGGTAGAACCAATAACAACGCCAGTTCCGTGATCAATGGTAAATGATTCGCCAATTTCAGCACCTGGATGAATATCGATACCCGTTTCCGAATGCCCCATCTCTGAAATGATACGGGGAATGAGTGGAACGCCTAATTTAAGCAACTGGTGAGCAACCCTGTGGTTAATAATTGCACGTGTAGTCGGATAACAATAGATTACTTCGCTCTGGCTGTTGGCAGCAGGATCTCCCAAATAAGCAGCCTCAACATCAGTTACCAGTATCCTGCGGATTTCAGGAAGGAATGAAATAAAATCTGATGCCAGGCTTTGGGCAAATTTCGATCGTTCCTGCATATCTACCTGTTCAGGATTTTGACAGGTAAAACACAAACCTGCCAGTATCTGTTCCGATAATAGTTCAAACAACTCGTCGACATAAACTCCAACATAGTGCTTGATTGTATTCGATCGTAAGCTCGTATTTCCAAAATATCCGGGAAACAAAATCTCACGGATAATTCCAACAATCTTTCCCAATTTCTCAATCGACGGAAGAGGTTCTCCCATCCGGTGCTCGTGGCAAACCAGATTGTATGAATTCGCATCAGACAATTGCTCTATGGCACTCTGCATTTTGTATTCAATAGTTGAAGGCATCTTTTCAGGTATTTAATGATGTTTGATAATATAAACCGATCAAAACGCACCAATATTTCACAAGTAATCCCACATAACTGCGTGCGTACAAAAATCAGACTTTTAGGGATGAAATCAAACTCTATCACCCTAAAGTTTTGGTTAATTCACAGACATTATTGATTGCAGCAATTGCATTGGTCAGCCGTTCGTCTCCTGTTCCGCTGATTTCCACGAAGTTAAAACCATAATGAACAAGCTCCTTACGGTACTGCATAAACAGTTTTACACGATTTTCACCACCGTTTTCTCTCACCCGATCAGCCTCCCAGGGCAAATCCGGTTCGCACAATAGAAACAACTCCATCGGACAGCCTCTTATTTGACCTTCAATCCATAGAGGTGTTTTCCCAAAAACCCAGTCAAACCATACTTTGGTAATAATGAGCCAGGTATCGAAGATGAACACTCTATCCAAACTGCTTTGGGTCTCCTGAAATTGTTTCACCTGCGCCTTTGCGATATCTTCAACATCTTCATAGGTATAAGGATGAGGCAACTTTTCAATATATTCACGTGCATACTCCTGAATGTATTGTCCGTGGTAAAACTCGGCCAGTTGTTTCGCCAAAGTGGTTTTCCCGGTCGATTCAGGACCGGTAACAACAATTCTTATCTGTTTATTGAAATTCACCTCGGTTGTTTCCTCTACAAGATCCTTCTTCCACTCTAAATAACCGATATAGGCCATCACGGTATATACGGCAAAAAGGATTACTGTAGGTAAAAGTCCCTTGTATATAAATAAGCCCATGGAAAATGCATCGACGAATATCCAAACCAGCCATTGTTCCAGAATCTTCCGTGCAAGCATCCAGGTTGCAACAATGCTAAGTGCAGTGGCCAGAGCATCGGCCTTTGGTACCTGTGAATCAGTATAATTTGTTAAGATATACCAGATCAGAAGAAAGATCAATATGCTAATTCCAACCAACCGTAATCCCAACTTCAGGCTTAACCGGCTAATCTTTAAAGGTTCTGAATGATTCGACTGATTACCCCTCAACCATTCGTACCAGCCGTAAATACTAATTACGACGTAATACATTTGAAGGCCCATGTCGGCATAAAGCTTTGAGACTAAAAAGACCCAGACATAAAGAACTGAAGTCAGCAAACCTACAGGCCAGGTCAGAATGCTTTGACGAATGGAAAAAAAGATATATACGATACCTAGAATAGCTCCCAGGAGTTCAATGTAATTTCCTGAAATCCATCTGATAATTAGTTCCATAAAAAATACCTGCAAATAACAACTACGGACAACAAATGACAACCATAGACAACTAACCACTTTTCCCTAAATATCGACCAATGAATACTGAACACTTCCTCCTAATTCCCGCTCAGAATCTTATCGTATGTTCCTTTTTGAGTAATGACTTCTATTGCTTTATTAATAGTCTCATCCTCAACATTCATGATCTGGAAATAATTGCTTACTGAAAACAAATCTCTCGCAATCAAGGCTTTTATCTGTCTTTTTAACAGAGGACGTGCAAACGCCACACTTTTCTCATCCCTTTTAACTACTTCCTTCTCATCTTTATTAACAATTTCTCTATCATTTATTACCAGTTTCTTTTCACCTTTGCCTTTTGCGGGATCTATTTTTGCGGCAGTTATTTTATTAACACCTTCTTTATCACCTGCAGCCATAATCTTTTCTATCATTTCATCGGTGACTTCAAACTTGCTGGTGAAAGTCTTAAAATCAGCATACTTCTTCTTAAAACTATCCCGATTCTCATCCATAATATCCAGCACACCCGTATAAACTACATTCTTGCGGAGAAGATTATTGTAATAAGCGTAATATTTGGAAGTATCCATTGGAATAAAAATATCAGGCATTATGCCTCCCCCGCCATAAACAACCCGGTTGCTGACTTTGGTGGCAAATTTCAGCGATTTATTCTGAACGATGCTATCCTTCGAGAAGAGTTCCCCCTTTTCAATACGGTGAATATAATCTTTCTGATAAGCATCTACCCCATCTGTATAGGGCTTTTGAATGCACCGCCCACTTGGAGTATAATAATGGGCAGTAGTCAAACGGATCATCGACCCGTCAGTCAATGGGAATGGTTGCTGAACCAATCCTTTCCCGAAGGACCGTCTTCCGATCAGAACACCGCGATCCCAATCCTGAATGGCGCCTGAAACAATTTCGCTGGCCGAGGCTGAACCTTCATCAATTAATACAACAAGTTTACCCTGTTCCAATTCACCTTGTGAAGTTGAACTGTATTCCTTCTTTTCGGCATGAATTCCCTGTGTATAAACAATCAGTTTGTAAGCCGACAGAAACTGATCAGCCAGTTCAGTCGCTGCTGTTAGGTATCCTCCACCATTTCCGCGTAAATCCAGGATCAGGCTGTTTAGTTTTGAGCTTGCTTTCAACGCTTCAATGGCATCCGTAAATTCGGCAGTAGTTGTTGCCGAAAACTTGTTCAATTTTATATAGCCAATATTATCGTTGATCATGTAAGACGCATCGAGACTGTTAATCGGAATTTTATCTCTGATAACCGTAAATTCAAGCAAATTAGCTTCCCCTTTTCGATTTACTTTCATATCGACCTTTGTTCCTTTTTTTCCACGCAACAGGTCATATACCTCCGTATTTTTCAATCCAATACCTGCAATCTTCTTTGCATCGACCTGCACAATCCTGTCTCCTGCCCTTATTCCTACTTTTTCAGAAGGACCACCAGGAATTGTAGTTACAACCATAAGTGTATCCCTGAAAACGTTAAATGAGATTCCAACACCTTCAAAATTTCCGGCCAGAGGCTCATTTGTTTTTTCAACTTCTGCCTTTGATATATAAACTGAGTGCGGATCGAGATTGCGTAAAACCTCTACGATCGCTTTCTCAGTCAAATCATCAACTTTGGTTGAATCCACATAGTAGCTATCAATCAGGCGCAGCAGCCGGTTAAATTTCATGGTATTGCTCTGTACATCCTGAGCTTTCAATTCGCCACCGCCTGCCATCATCACTATTCCCAGCAAAATTGAAATACCTGCTTTTCTATAATTTAAAATCATATCTGTCTATTTATCCCGATTGGCATCTTCACAAAAACCATGCAAAAATAAACCAACTTTATATTTATTGATTAGCAAAGATAACTGAATAAATCATCAGGCAAAATCTATCATCCTTATTTTAGATTAACATTTAGGAAGTATTTGTGTTCATATAAGCCCATATTCGACATTTATTACATAAATGCACAATAAAACAAGATATTGGAGAATTTTGCGTCCAGATGGTATGTTTTGCGTAGTGGGCATACTCAACATATGATTTTTAGCCACCCAATCAGTGCCATTTCCGACATCTCCGCCATTTCCGCTTTACGCCAATTTCACATGTTTCCTTGACTTCCTCAATTTGCTTATTTGCTATTCTAACAATCCAAATCCATCAGAAACCGTTTACCCGGATTTCATGTAATTCCTGACTAACTGTAGGTGTGTATCCAATTTCTTGATTCTGCATGTTCTGTACGTTCTGCACATTTGCATTTTCGCCCTTTCTCCTATAGTGCAGAGTCCTGAAATAGGTTTGGTTTATCTGTAAACCTATTTCTGAACAAGATAGTAACAGTTCATGCAAGTAACTTTTCCAATTTCATTTTCCACTTTTCCCAGTAAGGCATTTCCATGGATTGTAAGTCAAGGAACTTCTGAGTGTGATCGTGATGTATTAAATGACAGAGTTCATGAATAATCACGTATTCAATGCAGCCTTTCGGAGCTTTTATTAATTCCGGATTCAGTATGATTTTCCCTTTAGCAGTACAACTGCCCCAACGAGTAGGCATTTCCCTTAGTATCACTGAAGTAGGTTCGACATTATATTTTTTGAATTTCTCAATCAATTCCAAGCCAATTGCGTATAGTTTCTTCTTTGCATTTTGTAAATACCAATCATCTACCAATTGCTTAATTCTTTCCTTATCAAAGGTTGTGACCTCAATGAACTTGCCTTTAAGTTTGACGCTTTCAACATCTCCCATAATGATTTTCAACCGGTATTGTCTTCCAAAATAAAGATGAGTTTCACCCCCGACATATTTACGCTCTGTCATTTTTGGGTGAAAGACAAGGAAAAAGCTTTGTTGCCTGATGATCCAAGGCGCTTTTTTCCTTATTTTTTCCTTTATCTTTTCAATGGGAGTATCGACAGGCGCCTTTACCAAAACCGCTAAATCAGGTGTTACTGTAATCCCAAGTGATTTGCGACCGGAAAATTCCAATAGAAAATCAATTTGCTTTGTACCGAAAATAATCGTCTCAATCATGACTGCCAAATTAATAAGATTACCATGATTACTTCTTATAGCGTAGCTTTGCCACGTCAACACAGCGTTCTGCAATCCGATCAATTTCTTCAAAGCTCATTTCCAGATCGTATTTATCCCTCACTTCATCAATAAGATATTCTCCAATCTGAAAAATCATCCTTTTAGGAATATCTACTTCATTTTGCCAATTTACCTTGAGTAGATTCAAAATGATTTCTTCAATGATCAAAGCAGTATTTGAAGCAATCTGCTTTCGGGTCAAATCATCACCTATTTTGGTCAGTAATTCTTCATTGGTGATTCCATAAAATGCCTTTGCCACATCTTTGTCTTTCAATACTTCCGGAATATCACTGTCAGTGTGAGCCAAAACATTGTTCATTATTTCCTGAACCTTGCTGAGATACTGTACTTCATTGATTCGCCTGGCCTCATAATCAGCAATGGTTTCTTTCAACATTTGTGAAAACTTTTTATAGAAAGCAGGGTCCTCCTCCATTTTTTCTGAAATATGTTTCGAAGTTCTGCTGGCAATCTTATCTGCTTTGGCTGCCTTGCCGGTAGTGTTTTCAACCTCCTGTTGGAATTTTTCCTTATCAAAAATGTCAACCAATTCCGTGATGATTTCCACTTTCTCAGTGGTAATATGGGTATCAATTAATTTCTGAATCTGTCCTTCGTATTGCTTGTAATCAATGGCATCTGAATACCTTTCAACTACGGCCAAACGCAATTTCAGGAACATAGTCAAATCCTCTTTGTAACGGCTGATGGTTTTTTCATCTACCTGATTATAAAATTGGATGCATGAAAATGCCAGTTTCAATCCTTTGGCAAATGCTGCCAGCTTATCGTAGAAAACAGTTCGAATTGCTTCATCTTTCAACAATAATTGATAAGCTTCTGCATCCCTTTTATTAGAGATGGTTTTGAATATATCCCATAATTCGGAGTATTTCTGTGGAAGCTTTTTTATTTCTTCGTTGATATTTACCAGGGTGCCTTCCAAATCTTCTGAATCAAATTCCTCGAAAGTAGAATACAATTGCAAAGCTTCATCCAGGTTTTCAATCACGCCATAATAGTCGATGATATACCCAAATTCCTTATCCGGATAAATACGGTTTACCCTGGCAATGGCCTGTAAAAGTTTATGTCCCTGTAAATTCCGTGTAAGATACATAACTGTGTTCTTAGGTTCGTCAAAACCAGTGAGCAGCTTATCAACAACAATAATGATTTCAGGATCTCTTTGATTTTTGAAACGGCTAATAATGTTTTTTTCATACTTTTTTGCATTGCCGTGTTCATCCATCATTTTATTCCAAAAACGGGTTTCCTTCTCCGTTGACTTTGCGAAGGCACTATCTTCACCTTCTCTTTCGTCTATGGATGAAATCAGTACTTCACTGCTGACCAATCCAATTTCGTCTAAAAATTCTTTGTACCGAATGGCATTTATTTTCTTGTCACAAACCAGTTGGGCTTTGAAAGGTGTGCCTTGCCAATTATCCCGGAAATGCCTGCTGATATTCCATGCAATGGCATATATTTTTTGTTCTGCACTGTTTAATTGGTCTGCCCTGCTGAATTTCTTTTTAAAGTCGGCTTTCTGGTATTCGGTAAGAGGTTCTGAAACCATTTCAAAAAATGTATCCAAAGGACTTCCATTTACAATTTGCCTTGCTAGTCTTCCTTCATACAAAAGCGGAACAACAGCCTTGTCTTTTACCGCCTGGTCAACGGTATAAGCATCAATGATACCCCCGAATTTGGTGGCTGTATTTTTATCCTTTTTGAAAAGCGGTGTCCCGGTCATGGCAATGAAACAGGCGTTGGGTAAGGTCTTGAGCATTTCAATATTGAAAGTTCCATGCTGTGTACGATGTCCTTCATCTACCAAAACAAAAATATCGTGACTTAATAGTGGCTTGCTGATTTTTTTCATGGCAGCCACAAACTTATTGATAATTGTGGTAACCACCGAATCGCTTTTACTTTCAAGTAATTCAACCAAGCGTTGTCCCGTTGCTGCATTTTCAACAAACATTCCACATTTACGAAAGGTATCTGTTATTTGACGATCTAAATCAGTACGGTCGGTTACCAAAACAATCTTCGGATTCCTAATCGATTTTTCCATTGCGATGGCTTGCGCAAGCATAACCATGGTCAAAGATTTCCCGCTTCCCTGCGTGTGCCATATCACGCCACCTTTTCGTTTTCCTCCATCAATTGGAAGAATACGTTGTATGGATTTTTTAACGGCAAAAAACTGCTGGTATCGTGCAACCTTCTTTTCTCCATTGTCAAACAAAACGAAATTGAAGATAATATCCATTAATCTTTCCGGTCTGCACAAACCAACCAAATATTCGTCCTGAACAGTTGGATGAATATTTTCATTCTCCAGATCATCAAAATACTGTCTCACATACTTAAAACGGTCAGCAAATAATTTGTTTTTCTTTTCTTTAGGTAAAGGCTGATTTTTTAATTCCTGTAAATCCTTTCTGTAGTTCTGTTCGTCTTCCTCATTGTTGAATTTCTCCTCCCACTTGGCCCAAAACTTTTCAGGTGTGGCATTGGTGGCATAGGCTGCTTCCCGTGTGGCTAAACTCAATGAAAGTTGAGAATATACATACAAAGCCCGGATACCATCTTCGTGCTGGTTGCGCAAGTGCTGACTGATGGCCTGTTTCAAGGGTTCCTTCATATCTGGACGCTTGCATTCGATGATACACAACGGAATACCGTTTACGAACAATACCACATCAGACCGGTAATGCTCTTTACTGGCGCTACGCATGACACTGTATTCTTCGGTGACATGAAATACATTGTTCTCCGGATTTTTCCAGTCGATGTATTGAAGAGTGATGCTTTTTTTATCCCCGTCAAAACTCTGTTCAAATGTTTTTCCCAGCGTAATCAGGTTATAAGTCGTTTCGCAGGCAGCTATGTATCCTTCATTCATCGGCAATTCCTTCAAAGCCCTAATCCCATTCTCAATATTGGCATCGCTGATATAGGTTGTCTTGGTAGAACTGATTCTTTTTTCTGAATTGATCTCTTTTAACTGCTTTCTTAAAATATCTTCCAACAAAACATTACTGGTTTTGCCACCCCTAAGCACTTCTGCTTCTGCCGGACTGAGATAGCTATAGCCTAATTTTTGCAATAACTGCAAAGCGGGTATTTGGCTGATGTGGTCTTCTTTGAAACTTGGTGTGTCCATAACTTATTTATTTTATATATTTGCGGTAAAATATTTGGACAGGGGAGTCCCCGATCGGTAAAAGCTCAGCGAAAGTTGGGCTTTCTATTTTACAGAAGCACTTTAGAACTATGCCGAATGTCATGTTTTGCAAAATCGTTTATCATTTACCTTTGTACTGCTCATCTTTCCATAATCGGAAGAAGGAGTTTCGAGACCCGATACATCAAGAAATGTACCGGGTCTTGCGGTTTAAATACACTTCATTCAGTTTTTCTGATTTCATCTATTTTAGTTTAAAACATGACAAATATCATGTTATTTAGATTCTTTGCCTTGTAAATTTGTACTGTCAGTTCCCAAAGGGAAAAGGACGTGGCAGGTGACTTGTTCACTCCGTTCGTATTGCCTTAAGATACGTGCCTCACTTACGAAGTGGGGTTTTTTTTTGCCACAAATTTCCTCTGTATTCGTTATACCAGTTTTTGAATTTTGTCTTTTCATTGATATCTACAGAAAATGATGTAATTAACATTAAATCAGGTTTTATCTCCCTTATAATCACAATAAAGCCTTTTGCTTCATACCAATAGAATTGTTGATTAAATCTTCCTTCATTTATCCTTTCAAAATATTTAATCCTTGAATCACTAACGTTTTCAATAATTGGTCTGATCCAATGCACCTTATTTGCCCGCTCACAGTCAAAATCTCTAATCCCTTTGTATTTACTTTCTCTTGTAATAATATGCTCAAATGCTTGTAATTTACCTCTGCAAATTGGGTGTTTCGATATATTTCTATTGTATGATAGCGGAATCCCATTTATTACTATCGGTCTTTTAACGATATCATTTAAAAAGATGCCATACATTTTGAACAACTGTTCGGCATTGGGGCCATCAATTGAAAGATCATCGAATAGTTCGGATAATTCATCCAAAATATCTGATTCATCGTCAATATCTGATAAATTGTCGTAATCGGTCATTTTGACGAACTTATCTGAAAATCAAAAATATTAAACTTATGCTCCCATGGAATTGTCCCTTCATCGAGATGATAACCTGATCGCTTTTCCAAATAGTCAATCACTTCACATTTAACTTTTGAAGCATTTTCCTTTTCGTGTTCTTTCCTTGTTTTATAAGCTATTGCTCCAATAAACAAATCTGTTAATTGCAATAACTCATTTTCATGAGATCGTATATTTTGAAAATACTTAAAGGGAGAATTGCCTTCATTCTTATTGATTAAACATTTATCCAGTTCGGATAGCCTTTGTCTCCCTCTGGTATCCTTAATATCCAGAATTACCCTATACTTTTCATCTTTTGGATTAGTGTACTTATTATTTAGAAGCAAGTATATTATTTTATAATAGAAAGCATTATGATCCCCCCTATTATAAGTCTCATGATCAAGATTACCCTTGTTTTTAACTAAAACACATCTAAATTCAATACCACTTGAAAAAAAGAAATCAATTATCTCTTTATATAATGGCAAACGAGACATGGAAAGCTTACTCCATTTGATTTCCGTTGCAGACTTGTGTCTTAATTTGATTTCTTTTATCGCACTTTTTATAACCGGATACTGCTTGTATTCAATTTTTGTGTAACCAATACACATAATAGGAAATCCATCATGTTCGAGATGACAACTTTCGTCAACGTATATGCTATATGTTTTACTCATAATGTAATCTCTTTTTCTCGGTTAATAATTGCTGCATCATCCCCTTTTCTGTTCCCTTAATTTCTCGGTTTTGGCTTTGAGCAGTTGTATTTCTTTATCTGCTTCTTGCAATACCTGCAAAGCCTCTATCTTTTTGATATGCTCTGCTTTAATAAAGATACATAATTTTCACATTTTCAATAACATGATAAATGTCATGTTTTATTATTGATTTATACTATAATCTTGCATTGTTCTTTACCCTTGGTAGGGAATCTACAGAGGTCTCAAACGCTGAACCAGTAATCAGCGTTTTTTTATTTATATTCCTTTCCATTCAGGACTTCCTAAAATTTTACCAATAGAATTATCAGCAACATAGGCTGTGATGAATTTTGCCGTTGTTCTGTCTTTAATCCAGATTATAACGACATAATCATTCTTAACCACTGCGACACGATAAGACTTATCATACTTCTTTAACTTCTTATCCCATCCGACCCGTAATACGGCACTTGGATCTTCTAAGGTATCTTTAATCCATAAAATTCGTTCTGCCCTTATAGTTGAGAATAAGGCTTTATCGGCAATTTGACGATTTTTACTTTCATAGAATGCATGTTCGAACCTTTCAGCGAAGAATCTTACCTCTATTTTGTCAAAAGTGATTATCGGACTTGCCGCATAGCAATAAGTTTGCAAATACAATTGCCGATAGGCATCCTCTGTGGGAAGTTGGGTTAATTGGTAAGCCATTACCATCCTCCTTTTAGGTTTATTCTAAATACATTGAACTTCTCTTCCCATTTTGGTGTCGGTGCAATTGGTTTGCCTAAATATTTATCTTCAACATGCTTAATTAACGACAGTTTAGCCTGACTGGTTATTTCATTATTGAATTTTGCCGCGACCAATCCGGTTAAAACATCCGCAAGTTGAATTCCCAAAGATTGTTCTGAAGGTAAACCTTGAACTTGCTTTATATCCGAAGTAAGATTTGCTCTATCTAAAACTAGCCCTAATTCCTTTAGCCTACCTTTATTTCGATTAATCTTTAAGTCTAAAAAAATATCATAATTATTAAAATCGAAAATCCAATGTTGAAGTAACTGGTAATAAAACTTGTAAAATCCCAATTCTGCATCTTCATTGTTGAATTTAATATTGTCCACTTTATTCGATTCGATTAATACCACTCTAAATCGTATGAACTCCGATAGGAAAAAGAAATCAATCAGGTCTTTATACAGTTCGCAATAACTTGGTGAAATCTTTTGCCACTTCAATTCCCCCTTGATATTGTGCTTTACCTTAATGGATGTAATACCCTGTTTCAGGGAATTGCGATACTCAGATGGAATCCAGATTCCACCTATGGCAGTATACAGATGAGCATCTTTTCTTGTAAGTGCTTCAAGCCCACTTTCATCACAGTATATTTCAAAATCCATGTTTCAAATGATTAAGTTATTTGTTATCCATTTTTAACCTTTTCTTCCCCGTCAACAACACCTGCATCATCCCCTTTTTCTGCTCCCTTAATTTCTCGGTCTTGGCTTTGAGCAATTGTATTTCTTTATCGGCTGCCTGCAACACTTGGGCAATAGCGGTTTGTTCTGCAGTCGAAGGAATCTTTACTTCAAGTTTCAAGAAATCTTTTTTGCTTAATACTCTGTTTCTTCCTGCACCACCGGGAGAAATTAAATCAAGTAAATATTTGAATCTAAGTTGAAGTATAAAATGCCTGAAATAATTCATAACCCCATTATTTGGGTTGAAGGTAAATGTGGGAAAACGATGAGAAACTAACGCTCCGTCATCTTGTTTCCCAGCAATTGCTATGGCTTGTTCCCAGGCAAAAGTGATATTAACTATTAAATCGTTTTCTTTTACAACAAAGAGAGTGTCCATTTCAATCTTACTGGGTTCAAAATCAGGTTTAAGGAATGTTCCTTTCCCATGGCTTCTAATTCCCAATGCAAGAAATGATGATGATGGTTTATCAACTGGGCGCGAAACTGGTATCAAAACCTCTTCTAATAATTTAACTTTCCACTTTTCATTCTCAAATCCTTTCAACCTTTTCTTTCCAGTCAATAAATTTTGCATCAGCCATTTTTTGCATAGCTCTTTTTGGGCAATCAATTGATTGTTTTTATTGATGGCGGAGTCTATCAATCCTAAAGTATTGGCTATTGAAGTTTGTTCTTGCAGAGGGGGTACAATAATTATTTTATCATGAATATTGTTTCTATTTAAGGTGGGAACACCGGAGAAGGTTCCAAATCTTTCTAAATCATAGTGGGTGTAAAAATAATAAACAAATTTTGGCTCATTGCCTTTGAAATCTGTAACCCATAGTGCAGTATTATGAGGCCAAAAATCAATTTCAACAAAAGTTACTTTTCCAATGGTTCCAGATCGACCTGTTACTACTCCTGGAGCTTTAACTTTAAAATCATTATGGTGTTTTAAAATTCCATTTGAGAATACTACCGGAAATTCACCTTTTATTATTTTTTCTATTGGTAAATCAAATCCTCTTTGAAATGGAGCAAACTCATCAATTCGTTTCACTTCCCAACCGCTTGGGATAGTGTTATTGTTAAAGGGTTTTGTAGTGTTATTTTCCATTAGTTTTCTTTTGGGCAGTTTTCAAGAGTTTAGGCTCTTTGGCATTTTCAATTTTCTTAATACTATCGGCTATAGGTAGGTTCTCTGGCATGGTTCCACCAATTTCTTCAATGGTTTTGCGCACCTTTTTGCCAATTTCATAATGAGTGAGGTTTGCTTTTTGTTTACCTCTAATTTTGTCTTTTCTAAGCTTCTCTTCGGTTTGTGTGGCACGGAACAAGTTAGCCGCCAACTCGGTGCTACCCATGTGGTCTAAAATATGCTGACTTTTCTTTAAGCCTTTATTTTTATGAATACCTTTGGCATCCAGCCCTCCATAAAGCCCTTTGTAACCGTGGTTTTGAAAAATGGCATAATCAACTGGTTCGATAACTCCGGCATCTTTGGCTGCATCGGCTAATTGAATATTGTGTTTCGTCATTTCGTTTCGGAGAAATATACGCTTTTCTTCTTCGTTGCTCAGCCCATTATATTCGTCCATTTGCTTTATTTCCTGCAATCGGGTTTGAACGGCAAAATAGGTTTGTCCCAGTGCAACTACTTCTTTGGTAGGGTCGGCATTCTGTACAATCAGGTAACAGGCGTACCGGGATAGTTTGATGCTTGGATAATCCTGTTTGGCTCCTTTCCCATGAATGATCTCCTCGAGGTAATCCTCGAAGTGATCGGCAATTTCCTGGCCACTATTTTTGCAGGCATCTTTGGCTCTTTCAACCACAGGTAGAAAATGCCTGAACTCAGAATATTCCAATATTTTAGAAAGTTTTCTGGCTCCCCAAAATTCATTTCCTTTTTCGTCAATCTCTTTAATCTGTTCAAAAACAAGCGGTTTCCTATTTGAGATTTCTTTTGCCATGCTATATAATTTTAATGTGGCGATATTCTTTTTAAAAGGTGGTGAATTAGACACCTTTGAATAGTATTATATTGACATTCAAATACATTCTCACTAAGCGCCCAATTCTTTCAAATATTGATCCATCTCCAATTGTACAGTCTTCAATTCCACTTCCAGTTTTTCAATTTCTTTCTGAACCGCAGCAATATCCACTTCGGCTTCTTCCTCGAAAGTATCCACATATCGGGGAATATTCAGGTTGAAATCATTTTCCTGTATCTCTTCAAAAGTGGCTACATAACTGAATTTATCTTCCACCATTCCGGTTTTCAGTTTGCCTTCATTAAAGTTGCGATAAGTATTCACAATATGGTCAATGTCCTCACCACGCAGTCTGTTTTGGTTCTTAATAGGTTCATACTGCTTACTGGCATCGATAAACAGTATATCGGTGTTTGCTATTTTGCCCCTATTGAATATCAAAATAGCGGCAGGAATGCCTGTTCCAAAAAACAGGTTGGCTGGTAAGCCAATAACAGCTTCAAGGATATTTTCTTCAATGGTTTTCTGACGTATTTTTCCTTCACTGGCACCACGGAACAATACCCCGTGAGGAACCACAACTCCCACTTTGCCTTTGCCTTCATAGGCCGTTTCAATCATATGGCTGATAAATGCCCAGTCGCCTTTGCTCTTGGGAGGTGTTCCTCTCCAAAAACGGTTATATTTGTCCGACTCAGGATCAAAACTGTCTGACGCTTTATTTTCTTCCTTGTCATCTATCTTTCCCCACTTGTCCAGCGAAAAGGGCGGATTGGCCACCACAGTGTCAAATTTCATCAGTGCATCACCTTCTTTCAGTTTCGGGTTACGGATAGTGTCTCCCCAGCGAATGGTGGCATTGTCGAAACCATGCAAAAACATATTCATCACGGCCAAGGCCCAGGTGCTTCCATTGGCTTCCTGCCCGTAAAGTGAAAAATCATTAGTGCCAACTTCTTCCCCTGCTTTTATCAGCAAAGAGGCAGAACCACAGGTAGGGTCACATATCCTTGATCCGGGTTTCGATTTGGTGAGTTTGGCAATAAGGGTAGATACTTCTTTGGGGGTGAAAAATTCACCCGCTTTCTTCCCTGCATCACTGGCAAAGTTTTCAATCAGGAACATGTAAGCGCCCCCAATAATATCAGTCCCTTCCAAATGTGATGGTCGGAGATCCAGGGATTCTTTATTGAAATCAAGCAACAGGTTTTTCAGACGGTTGTTTTTATCTTTCGTATCACCCAGCACACTGCTGTTGAAATTGATATTCTGGAAAATTCCTGCCCCGTCTTCACTGTATAGTTTGTCCCGGTTTGCTTCCACCAGATCTTCCAATGCAATGTCGATCAATTCACCGATATTGAGTTCATTGCGATGCTCGTACAAATAGGTAAAATGACTGTTTTCAGGCACTACAAAGCGTTCATGCTTCATTGCTCTTTCGGCTCTTTCCTTGTCATCATTGTATTTTTTCAAATACGCTTCATATTTATCGTCATGTACATCGCTGAGGTATTTTACGAAAAGCATGGTAAGCACATAGTCCTTGTAAACGCTTGGGTCAATGCTGCCACGAAAAGTGTCACACGCTTTCCAAACTGCACTGTTAATGTCTCCCTGTGTTATCTTTTTAGTCATGTTATGATTTGATTGCGTTGATTATTTTTTGCTGAATGATGATTTCCTGAAGGGATTCAATTTTCTGCTTCAACTGTTTTTCCCTGTTTCGGTGTCTCGTAATGGATAAAATGGAATGTTGGGTTTGTATATCCGGAACAAGAACTTCAAGTTTCTCCAAAGCGCCTTTTGTAATTGAAGCCATAGAAGAACCAAGAGCGGTTGATTTCAGAAAAACCTGAGTATCGGCACTATTCATGAACCAGGCAAGATATTCAGGTAACACCATCTTATCCTTTATGCGGATAACAAAAAAAGAGGTTGATGCGACTAAAGGGATACGGTCATTTTCAATTACTGCCGCAAAGTTTTTATTACCTTTAGCAGCAAATAACACATCGCCAGGTTTCAGGATATGTTTTGCGCTTACATTATCTGCTTTCAAATCGGGATGAAGTAAACCTATAAGCTGTCCGTTTTCATCAAAGTGCCTGGTTTGCAAATATGCGATCTCTCCATCTGTAGATGGCCTTGCAAAAACTCCTGTCTGTATGCTTGCGATATGTTCTAATATTGTTTTCAAATTATGTATTAAATAACGGTACGAATGTAATAATTATATTTTCACAATACAATAAAAAATATATTTATTTTGTTGTACACAGACTACAAAATATACTATATATACATATAAAACTTGATATCAGATAGATATGTATTGATAAAATATATGTATTTATCAAATATCATTTTGGTATATTATTAAATAAGGCATCTCTGGGTGCTATTCTACCTCATAATAAATTGACTCATCCTCAAAAATACAGGATTGAGGAAGTTGAGGAAGTTGCGGAATTCACGCTTAATCAATTTCTTTATTCTTGTTTTTCAAAATACCTTTTCTGGCGCTGAGAGGAGAAATTACTTTCTCTCCCGTTTTTGCTTCCAGTTCCAGACGGGCATTACGGGCAATTTCTCCGCCTTGCTGGGCTACGTTGGCGTGTTCATCCATCGAATCAGGGTTCGTTGTTTCCGAAATCCGTTTAGTCGATAGTTCGGCCAACATATTCAATACCAATTCGGTATTAGTCATATTATCGCGAAGATTCTCTTTTTTAAGGCCCTTGAATTGCTTATATTCTTTGGCGGTTTTGTCGGCCCAGGTTTTGTATATTATATCAGTTAGAGTAGCAAATTGAACTCCTTCCTTCAGGCCTCTTGATTTCCATTCATCAGTCAGCTCTTTCCGTATCTCAATGCTTTTTAACCGTTGGTTGATCCAGTTGTCTGAATATCCAAGCCTCTTATAATCCATCATAGCCTGTTCAATCGACAACTCAGGGTCTTGCATCTGGTCTAACCGCTCTTTGGCAACTTGTGCAATCCATAGTTTAAAGGGTTCCGCTTTGGGCGATGGAATAGACTGAATGAGGCGGAAAAGCTGTTGCGTAGAAGCAACATCGGTAAGATATCTCTTCCCATCAGCCGAAGGCATTTTCAGTTGACTACAATTTGTAGTCAACTCGCTTCCTTCTTTTTTTAAGCGGTTTTTGAGTACACTCCAATACTTCCGTGAATTGGGACTATCGGTCAAAACGTCCACTACATCCACTATGGAAAAATACCACTCTTCGGTTGCTTCGTCCCAAACGGTGCGAACCTTGTGCTCTTCAAAGATTTTGATACTTTCTTTCATAACATTCTATTGCTACTGATTGAAATGTTTGATTTATTTTCAGTTGTCCGATTTTTTCGGACAACTCACTACCTTCTTTTTATAGCTTTTTCTTTAAATCGTTCCAGTATTTGCGGGGCCGGTCTGTATTGGTCAGCGCTTCAACAACATCAATGATCGAAAAATACCATTCTTCGGTCTCTTCGTCCCAAACAGTATGCACTTTGCGCTCTTCAAAGATTTTAATACCGTCTTTCATGTCAATTCGAATTAATGTAAAGCATAAGTAAATATAACATTTATTGGCATGACAGATGTAATTTATATCAGATATTTTGGAAGGTACGAATTACACGAATTAAGACGAATTACTCCGTCATGCCGAACTTGTTTCGGGATCCCCTCGCATAATTGGGGGTGCCGAAACAAGTTCGGCATGACGGTGTAATTCGTCTTAATTCGTGAAATTCGTACCTAACTCAAAACAAACACTCTCCGTATAATCCATTTCATCCTGTGAGGCAAAGAACAGGTAAACATGCGTGGCATTGACTGGCTTTACCGGCAAGGTAAATGTACCGCTTTGAGCGCTTCTCTTCAGTCCCGTTGGGCTTAGCACCGAATAAACCCCGTTGGCATAGCTTACCATCATGAGTTCATCCTGCAACCGTACCGCTTTTAAATTCGGATCGTTCACCCAGCTTACCTCAATAGTTGAACTCTCCGCTGCCTGCCTGGAAGCTAACAAATCAAGCGGCAAACGCAGTTTCCCCGTCGAAAGTTGAATCTCCCTCGGATTTGTCAGGCTGCCATCAGGGCCAAAGGCGGGCATGTTAATTTTCATAAAATAAACATACCCGTTCATCTCTTGTGTCGCCAACTTCCATATTGGGGCAATTCGTGTCGATTTAAGCTGATTCCATAGCTGAATCACCTTACTAAACCTTTGCCGGTGCAACTTCTGCTGCGGAGACCATGAATCCTTTTTCCGATCCGGTACTGTTCGCACATACTGCTTACCTCTTAACTGATAATAGACCACTGGACCGATCTTCCCGGAGACCATTGCTTCGATACTGCTTTTAATTTTAGCCATTCGATTTCCTTTTAAAGTTTATACTGAATGTGTCATGAATTCATATCAAAACTACCTTCAAACATGGAACGCCTTATATCAACCTCTTAGTATCTGTCTTCTATCTGTGTTCTATCTGTGTAAATTTACGCATTTATATACAGATAGCAATGAAATAATTTTGAGATTATAAGGCTCGGGTAACAGGCGTATATTAACCGTATGCTTTAGACATATAGTTTTAATCAGGAGGGCACCAGCGCTGGTGCAGATTTGCAATCTGCACCTTTTGGCATGGGATTTATAATCCTGGCAAAACGCAAGTTGGGTTTCGACGCATTGTTGACTGGAAATTAGTCCCGATAGCTATCGGGATGAAAAGCAGTACCTCGTAGGAAGTTCATCGATTAAATCCTGCCCTGCGTGTATTTGCGAGATGTTACTGGTAATATTAACACTGACTTCGAACAGAGGCATTAAGTTCAGGTTTTATTCCATATCTTTGATGAAAAGATTAAAGCTATGATAGTTGAACGTTTAAATAATGAGATTTTGATAAGGATTCCCAGCACTATGACCTCATCAAGGATTCAGTCAATAATGGATTATTTGCGGTACGAAGAGTTGACCTCGGATTCAAATGCAACTCAAGAAGATGTTGACATTCTGACCTCTGAGGCAAAAAAAGGACGCTGGGACAGAATTAAAAAAGAAATTGGATTCTAATGAGACGGATTGTTGTCGATACAAACGTAGCATTTAGCACATTTCTAAATATAAACAGCCATATTGGTCAGATATTGCTCAATGGGGGAAGGTATTATGATTTCTATGCACCTGAATACATCAAATATGAACTAATTGAGCATAAAGAGCGAATTAAAAATATTGGGAAGTTAAGCGAAAATAGATTTGTTGAGTTATATGGCTTGATTCTGCAAAATGTACGCACTATAAATCATTCGCTAATCCCAAATTCGTTTTATGAATCAGCTATGGAGACTTGTCAGGAAATCGATATTGATGACACTCCATTTATAGCAATAAATGATTATTTACGAGGTAAGTTATGGACAGGAGATAAAAGATTGATCAATGGATTAATTGCAAAAAAATACTCGCGAATAGTTACAACAAACGATTTATACGCAGATTTCATTCAAAAGGAAAATAAAAAATAATATACTTTCGGCTATCAAGATTACAGCACCACCAGTAGTTTGCTGACTGGGAGAGCCACTCACACAGGTTTGAGAACATGAGGGTGAAATTCCCTCACATGGCTTGATTATGTGCCTATTAAAAAATTGAATCCCGATAACTTACAAAGATTATGAGAGATATAATAACATTTGATGAACATCTTGACCAGAGATATGGTGAGGTAGGGACTGTGAATCGGACAGAATTTGAAATAAAAGCTAAAGCATTTGCAATTGGCGAGATTTTACGGGAAGAAAGAAAAGATGCCCATTTGACTCAAGAACAATTAGCAATTAAAACCGGAACAAGAAAAAGCTTTATTTCAAGAATAGAGAATGGACATAGTGATATTCAGTTGTCAACATTATATAGATTAGTAGAGATAGGATTTGGAAAACAGATTACGTTTACAATTGGCTGATAATGAAAATTTAACAGGCCACAATCGATTAGACTGTCCCGCTATTAATGAACTGACGGGAAGAGCTTCACACTTAAGATTGAGTCCGCTCCGATCCCGAATCCTCGGGACCGTCATTGCGACCCTGAGGAACGAAAGGGGAAGCAAACTCAACATATAGATTATCAATAGAATGGGATTAGTTTGCTTCGTTCCTCGCAACGCCTACCAATGACAGATTTTTATATACTGTTGATAATGAATGAAATGAAAATATATTCAACATATCAAAAATGTAGCGATTTAGCATTCTGTCATATTCACATTGTGCCCCATTTTTTGGGGTGGGGACTCGCAATGAC
>DIZL01000064.1:0-8820 GCA_002429385.1 Prolixibacteraceae bacterium UBA6029
TGTTGCGTAAGGTGAGTTATTAAAATAGACTTTAAACCCCTTGAAAAACCAACACCGGTTGATATGATTCAATATTCCAAATCAAGGGGTCGCTTTGTCATTGAAATTCATCTTGAAGCAGATGGATTAAAAGACAATATGAAATTCTGGTCAATAAAGAATTTCCTGATTCCATACACTGAACTGATTAAAATGGTGATTCAGGATCACAACCCCAGACTGCTATCCAATGAAATGGAAAAGGTGATCAATTTTGGGTATAGCAAAATTGAGATCAATTGCCTTAGCGCTTTCCTGGAAGGCGATTGCAACGAAAGCTTGTTTAGCACGAATATTGGATTGGAAAATCTGACCAATTACCATCTTCTCTTAGCGGCTAATACTGAAGAAGAAATTATTAAATGCCTGGACTGTTTTCAGAATAAGAAAGTGATTCCTCAATACGATGACATACTGTGGCAAATCATTAAAAACAAGGCCACCTTTAAAACAGAGTTTGCAACACCTGCCGGACATTATATGGAAGCATCTTTTACCAAGTCTCGTTCAGAAAAGATCAAAAAGATACTGAATAGTAAACTCGATTCATCCTCCAGGGAGGAAAACGTTTTAGGAATACTGACCGGAATCAATCTTAAAGCAAAAGCAAACCATCGTTTTAGCCTACTATCAAGCATCGATCAATGCCCCTATCAAGGGATAATCGATTCTGCATTGGATAAAAGCATTCCTGAATTGGTACTCAATTTTAGGGGAAAAGAATATAATTGCAGGCTGCAGGTGACTCATACCCCTGCATCCAAACTTCAAGACGAAAATTATGAATATATCCTGATGGATATTTCAGAGGTTTGAGGGGGTAATAGTGAGCAGGTGATCCAGGGTCATGTTTACCCGAAGAAGCGTGATACACTATTTCACCCACCATAAATATAAAAGCAACCTATTACAGATAACTTTTATTTTCTTTCTATGTATCACATTATTGGCAGTAAAGCTCATTTATTGCCTAAATTGTGATAAATTCGATTAATAGTGGCGGTGAAAATTCCCCGAATGGCGGTGTAAATTCCGATATTGAAACCGGATATGGCGGTGTAAATTCAATGGAGCAACAAATCATGGAAACACTTAGAAAGATGCCAGGGCTCAATGCTCCGGCAATTGCCACAGCACTTGGTAAAAGCTTGCGTACGACACAGCGAATCCTGAAAAAACTGAAAGACAACGGAAATATAGAGTTTAAAGGTGCACCCAAAAACGGAGGGTATTTCTTGATCGTGATGTAGAACCGGAACAAAGATCCGCAGTTAAAAGGTGCCCCGAGTACTCGGGGCAAATCTGCACCAGCATGGGGTACACTAAGAAGACACAGAGATACACAATGCGTATCAAATACCACTTGGTATTAGTTCAAAATTAGATGGCAGTTATTTTAATTGATTCTTCTTGAAATTCTCTGCTTGTTCAAAAATTTCAACATACACTTCGTCACGTTCAACAGGAGGATAGCCGAATTCATCCAAAAGCAAAATCAATCCTACTTTTAAGGCTGATTTAATATCGTCACGTTTGTTCCAATCCGGAAATTTCGCTTGTCCGTCAACTAAATCTTTAACGGCTTTAGCGAGTTCAATCAATTTGTCTTCAGGATAATTAAAATCGTATTTTACGCATAACTCTTTCAGAATATCGTAAAATGCTTTTTCCTCAAAATCAATTCCCAGGATATCGCCAGCCGAAAACTCCTGGTGTACTTCCCAAATCAAATTGGTGAGTTGTTCTGCCATTTCCTCATAAACTTCACTGCGCAATACATCGCTTTCATCGCGCTGGTTGTAGCGTTCAACAAGTACTTGCATTTTTCGTGTGAAGTCAACGCCTTTTACTTTATTGACTTTCTTTATTTCGGCAATGACTTTGGCTAAAAGCTGTTGCAGTAATTTTATTTTAGTATTGGGCAGTTTTATTTTATCAATTTTCGCCAGATAATCTTCATCAAAAAGATCTTGCCCGGTTTCATTTTCATCACCCAATTTGAATATTTCCTGGACACCATCACTTTCCAGCGCATCTTTTATCATTTCCCGAACACGGGCATTCATTTGGTCTATGTCAGGAGCATTACCTTTAGTGAGTTTAAATACAATGGAACGAACCGCCAAATAAAAATGGGTGTAATCTCTTTCCTTAAGGGTCAATTTTTCGCTACCCGCACAGATGTCATAAGCGGCTTTCAAGCGTTTTACCAAACCCATAAAACGGGTTTCAATATCTTTCGTTTTTTGAGCAAATTCAGCAGCCAGGTTTAACGTATTCAACTGCTGTATGTTTGTACCATGGAAATACTTTGAATTGTCGAATTTATGAAACAGTTTAGCCAACAGGTCTAAATGATTTCGGACAATGATAACCGATTCTGCAATGTCTTCAAAATTGTCTTTATCGCCTTTGTTGTATTTGGCCAGGGCCAGGTTCATTTGTTTTTTAATGCCGATATAATCGACTACCAGACCCTTATTTTTGCCTTCAAATTTCCGGTTTACCCTCGAAATGGTCTGAATCAGATCGTGTTGCTGAATGGGTTTATCGATGTACATGGTATCCAGAAATGGCACATCGAAACCTGTTAACCACATATCCACCACAATGGCGATTTTGAAGTTCGATTTTTCGTTTTTGAACTGGCGATCTAATTCTTTACGGTAATCTTTAGTTCCCAGGAGTTTGTAAAACGTTTCGTCATCATCCTGCCCACGGGTCATGATCATATTAATCTGGGATGGATGAAGCTCCTGCTTCATCTTATCTGTAATGGAGCATCCCTTAAATCTGAAAGTAGTGCTTTCTTTCGATAAATTTGCTCTTTGCGGATTTTCAAGAATATATTTTATTGTGTTGTTAAAATGCTTTTCATCTCTAATGAACCTATCCCAGTATTCAGGCATCCAAAACTCCTTGGCATCCGCAGGAATTTTCAAATGATATTTCTTATTATTTGCCAATGCCCATTTACCTGTAAATGACTTCCAGGACTGAATAATTTTGCTCAAATTATCTTTTGTTTTTATCAATACATGTACATGATTGGGCATAATACTCCAAGCCAATAAATTGTATTTTTCACCATCGTGATATTTCAACGCATCTTGCACAATTTGAGCCATATCCGGATTTGATAACGCACAACATCCCAGTCCACTATCTAACCATTTCTCATATCGTTTTCGTTTCTGAGTCTCCATTTCTACTTCAGATACATATTTTAGTTCTTGCTCTATTTCATTCAAAACATTTTGCGGTAAGCTATCGGCTAAACGAAACGTTATAAATTGAATTAAACCTTCTTTGTTACGATGTGGCAAATTTCCAGTATGCCATTCTTCAGGTTCTCCATATTTTGTTGTGAACGATGATGCATAATTGAAGGATTCAAATGCGGAGCTGGAGCTCCTTTCTCCCAGCAAAGCAATTACATTCTTATAAAATTCATAAGCAATTTCCCTCGTACTGCAAACAAACATGGCCTTGCCCTTAATTGTAGCGCCTTCTGAAACCCGGTTTTCGTAATGCTTCACGAAGTCTTCGGCAAGGGCTTGTAAGCGATCCGGATCGCCAATAATGGCATTCATGTTGGCTGTTATTTCCTTGCTTTTTTCTATTTGATATTCGTTGGCACCCGCTTCAGCAACTTCCTGGTAATATTTTTCAATTTTCTCCAGTTCGCTGTTTTTCAACGCAATTTTGGCTGCCCGGCCTTCATACACAATCCGAACCGTGATTTCATCTTTTACTGATTCGGTCATGGTGTAGGCATCAACTACTTTTCCGAAAACATCCAATGTGGCATCAATTGGAGTGCCTGTAAAACCTACGAATGTGGCATTGGGTAAAGATTTGTGCAAATAATATGCAAAGCCGAAAGTCTTAGAAATTGTGTTTTTATCGATGTCAACTTTTATTTTCTGGTCCAAATTCACCTGACTGCGATGGGCTTCATCTGAAATGCAAATTACATTATTCCGGTCAGTCAGCAGTTCAGTATCTTCAGTAAACTTGTGAATGGTAGTTAGGAAAACACCACCACTTTGGCGACCCTGTAACAACTCTCTCAGATTAGCCCTGCTTTCGACACTGATTATGGTATTGTCGCCGATAAATCTTTTTGCCTGTACAAAAGTTTCAGAAAGTTGTGTGTCCAGATCAGTCCGGTCGGTTATCAAAACAATAGTTGGACTTTCAAAATATTCGCTTTTCATCAACAACCTGGTGAGAAAAAGCATAGTGAAACTTTTACCACATCCGGTGGCTCCAAAATAAGTGCCTCCTTTGCCATCGCCTTTTGGCCGTTGTGCTGATTTAATATTTTCGTATAGTCGTTTAGCCGCGTAATACTGAGGATAGCGACAAACAATTTTTTCATTTTTCTTTGAACTATCAGGAATGTAGATAAAGTTGCGGATAATATCTCGCAATCGATTTTGGTTGAACATTCCCTGCACCAGGGTAAACATGCTGTTGATGCCCTGGGATTCGACAAGCTCCTGCTTGTCGGTTATATTGTGAAGCGGGAGCTTCACATCTCCCACAACTCTGCGCCACGCATAAAAAAACTCGTAGGGAGCAAAAAATGAACCTGCTTTGTTGTTTACCCCATCGGAAATAACGCAAAAGGCATTGTATTTAAACAGTTCAGGAATATCTCTGCGGTAACGAACAGTAAGTTGCGTAAAAGCATCATGAATAGTGGCTTCTTCGCGAATGGCGCTTTTAAATTCGAACACCACTACCGGTATGCCATTGATGTAAATAATCCCGTCGGGGATGCGCTTTTCGTTACCAACAATTTCGAGCTGATTGACAAATTTGTAGATGTTGTAATCGGTTACATATATTGCTCCGGGTTCAGCAACGATGGTATCCAGATTGGGGCTTCTAAGCTGTGAATCCAAGCCATTGTAGTCGATTAACTCTATATGAATATCTTTTTGGTTGCGGTCTTCGCGTTTCAGAATAAAGCCATCAGATAACCACCGAAGAATTTTTTTGTTGCTCTCATAGAGGTCAGACGAAGGTAAGGTTTTAAGCTGAAGAACAATTGATTTGGCTTCGGTTACGGTCAATTGGTTACATTCGTATTTGGTTAGCAAATAGTGCAGCAAATCGGCTTCTATTAATACTTCATCAACTGCCCTTGTGATTGAATCGCCATGGAAATGAGGATAGTTTTCGTTCCCCAGCAATTCGACAAAAGCCTTTTCTAATTTTTCTTCAGTGAACTTCATTTTTCAGGCTTTCCAAGTTTCTTAATATCTTCCTCTATTTCCCGGAGACTTTGTTCTTTTTCGACTGCTTTTTGAGCGATCGTGTATTTTTCGTATTCTTCACCCGATTTCTTCAATGCTTTCTCGTGGCTTATTTTTCCGGCATGATTAAGCAACTCCCGTCGGTTCAATTGCAAAATAACATCCAATCGTTGTATCCAATCGGCCATGTACATGGGTACGCGTTGTTGTGCCATGGTTTCGGCAAATGCCAAGTATTGCTCGACCAATAAACCCAACAGTTTTATTTCATCCTCATTCAGGTAGTTTTTAGCAATGCTAACATCCGATTTTTTGATTGCCGTTGTTCCCTTTTTGTCGTACGATTGCATTCCCATGAGCGGTAAACTTGCATCGACCCTCCGGTAAACCAATTCGGCTGCAGTTTGTTGGCTGATTGCCCAAAGCAACTTATTTTGAATTACCTTAAAAAATTCAATTGTCCTTTCATCTTTTGGGTCGTAATCGATACTGGTAGTATAAATATCTTTAATTTTCTGATAGAAGAACCGTTCCGAAATCCGAATTTCCCGAATCCGTTGCTGGAGTTCGTTGAAATAGTTCGTCGAACTGCCTGACTTAAAGCGGTCGTCGTTCAGGGCAAAGCCTTTGACAATATATTCTTTGAGCCGCTGAGTAGCCCAAATACGAAATTGTGTGCCTTGCTGCGATTTTACGCGGTAACCAACCGAAATAATCACATCAAGATTGTAGTGGTCAATCTCGCGCTCTACTTCGCGGAGGCCCTCCTGACGAACCTGTCGGAATTTCCGACAAGTTCGGTTTTGCTCCAACTCGCCCTCCTCGAACACATTGGTTATGTGTTCGGCTATGGTGCTTCTGCCTTTGCCAAATAACGTTGCCATTTGCTCCTGTGTCAACCAAACAGTTTCTTCCTCCAGACGAACATCTATTTTGATGTTGCCATCGGGGTTTTGGTAGATGAGTATTTCACTGTTCATTTTTTAGATCTGCTTAGCTGTGAATATTCGTAACTACTAATTTTATGTCTTCTTGTTTATACCTTCAACTTAGTTCAGAGTAATGATCAGACAATTTATTTGCTGTTATTTTTTTGATCAGAAAACTTGAGATTCACTTTCGTTCCCCAGCAATTCGACAAAAGCCCGTTCTAATTTTTCTTCGGTGAACTTCATTTTTCTTCAATTATTTCCCAATGTCCTCCAAGTTTTGGACCTTTTCTTGCAATTATTGCTGCATCTTTTAGCTTAGCCAGATATGTTTCAACTGTTCTTGGCGTTTTGCCAATTTCTTTTGCAATTTGCTGTGATGTAAATTCAGGATGATTCCAAATGATTTCAAAAGTTATCGCTATTTCATTTCCGAATTCTTTCCGAATTCATTCCGAAATCATTCCGAAATCATTCCGAATTTTCTGGCTGTTGATGGGTGAACATTGTAACTTCAACACCACCGTTCATTTCTTTAATTTCCGGTTCGGGTAATCCTGCCTCTTTACATGAGTTGATGATTTTAAGTGTACCGCGCCCCCAGGTGTCTATATAACCTGCAAAAAAACAAGCGTTCGCAATTAGTGGGTTACGTGGCCGTGAATTGTGATCCGATTTCAGGTAATCATCGTGCCAACTTTGCTTGTATTCTATGTTTTGTTGTTGGTGCATCGTTTTTCTATTTTTTTCCAGTGAACTTCATTTTTCAGGGTCATAGTTTAATTGTCCAATTAATGCTTGTCAACCTGGCTTTTATCTTCTTTAATGTACTCAAAACCTCTTCATCACTGGGTAAATTGCCATAAACCATATTTTTAAAATCACCATAGTAGGCAAGCCTTAATTCATTCCAAACCTGATCTAAATCTTTAAACAGCAATGCTTCATTTGGATGGTGAATCAACCACTGATTGTTATTCCTGAAACTCGCAATATCGTCATTGGCCACTTTGATCAACATTTCGTCAAAAGCTACTGACTGGAAGAAATCGTAGAATTCCGGTTGCTGCAACAGTTGGTGTAAATCGTAAGTATGTCTGATTTTCTGTTTTAAATCTTCAACAGGATTTTCGCCATACGAAAACCGGACAAGGCTCATTATTTTTTCACAAAGCGTTCGTACAGGTTCCAGCACACGAACATCAAAAGGCAGAAGACCATATTCCAGGGCAATCTGATCCTGTCCGTTCTTTTGCATCATTTCACCTACCAGTGAACTTAGCTTTTTAGTGGTGCAGGGTTCGAAATAACCTAACCATGTAGCTTCAACCACAATTACATCACGCACTTGTCCGTAATTTCCCTGAAATTCTTTGCTGTAAGCATGTGCCGTTTTACGATTCATTCCCATTTTATGGGTTAATCCTTCTACATCTATCTCCGGAAGTACTGCATCTACTACCTTACCAATGGTCCTGATTTTTGTTTTAAGTTGGTTGTCTGACTCACCTTCCCGTCTCAAAGCCACCAGGTCGATATCTTCTGAAAACCGGTCGATCATTTTGTAGCATTTCGATAAAGCTGTTCCCCCTTTGAAAACGGTGTCGCTTCCTATCGTATGATTGAAAATCGTATGCAAGGCATAAGTAACCCAATAGTCTTTTTCAATAAAGATGGGTAATATCTGCATCCGGTCAGAAGTGAACTGCACCGCTTGCCTGAAAAGGATTTTATTTTCGTGTAGCCTCATACGATGTTCCATTTTTCGGTGGTGCTAAGTACTTTGTCAACACCTGCCAGTTTATATTTGCTGATTGGGTTCATCGTTTTGTAAAGCTGTTCGGTTAATGAATCTTGTTGCAACTCATCGAACAGGGCTCCTACTATGGCTTTGGTTGCCGGAGGATACTTTAATGCCAGCCGAACCAGTGTGCTTTTATCTTTCTCCGGTAAACTTTTAAGAATGACTAACAGTCGCCTGCACGATGATTCGATTGTGGCATCGGGTATTTTTTTGATGTAGCGAGCAGCATCTAGTATTTGCAGCAAGGGAATATTTTCTTTGGTGATGGTGTTTTTTTGCCTGATAAACGAAATGGTGTAACGTTCGCGTTTGAAATTTGGCCTGATTTCGTTTTTGCCAATCTGTATGGTATTGCTTACCTGAGTAGTTAAGCCCAATTGATTGTAAATGCTGTAACCGGTAAGGTAACCGGTAATTTTCCCATCATCTTCCAATAAATCTTTTACAACCTGTGCCTGTTTGGGTAGAAGGTTACCAAAAGGTGTGTTTTCAGGTTTGTAGTATTTGCCTTTTGAAAGCTTGGCGATCTTACCAGATACGACCATTCGGTTGAGCGCTTTTATCACCGCTTCCTTTTTATTCACCTCTGTGACAAAGTCGGCATAGGTGAACACATAGCCTTTCGGAAGTCTATCTATGGTAGTTGCTATGCAATCAGATACTTTCATCAATTAATAATTTCTTCAAAAATAAATAATTTGTCCAGTTATTTAGTTAATAAACTGGACAAAATATTGAACGGATTTGTAATTGTAACCTGGAACACCTATCTTTGCAGTTG
>DIZL01000064.1:8996-120600 GCA_002429385.1 Prolixibacteraceae bacterium UBA6029
CAACTGCAAAGATAGGTGTTCCACCCTTTGTTCTCATTTTCAGATGACTCAACAAAAGCCTTTTCTAATTTTTCTTCAGTGAATTTCATAGTTATAGAATTAAAAAGAATACCTATTAAAAGGGTAAATCTGCATCATCATCATCCATATTAGGTTCGTCTTCAGTTTCAACATCAAAATCGACAGCTTCTTCAACTGTATCGACTAAAGAAGCAATAGTATTATTATACTCGTTAAAAATAGAATCTATCGTATCCAAAATCAACTTCAAGGTGCTATCATCACTCGTATCATTGTTTCCTTTGGGAGATAAAATCGTTTTGCTATCAATTGATTGAGTTAACTCAGAAACCAATTTAGTAAAATCAATATCTCCGGAGAAATCTATTGAAACTGCGGTAGAATTAATACCAGTGATTAAAATCAGGTTGCTTTCGTGGTTTATTTTTAAACTGTATTCTTTTGTTTCCATGGTTATTCAGTTAAGATGCTTTTTATATCATATTTTTCAGAACGTTTCTTAAAAATATATTCACCTCCGTCCAGTATGCCACAAATCTCTTTTTGAGCAGTCTTGTCGTCTAGTTTAATTTGCTTATAACTTATCTTATTGTTTGTATTCTGCGCCAAAATTATTGACTCTGCATCTCCATAAACTACAATTGATGGATTATGAGTTACTAAAAATATTTGTTTGTCATGCTTTATTCCCCGCAGTAGGGTCACTAATTCATTTGATATAAATTTGTTCCCCAGATTATCTTCGGGTTGATCAATCAATATTAATCGAGTACTTGTTTGTTTTAAAATAATTTCTAAATATTTCTCTGAGTTGAATCCAGGGCTTTTATCCTTAGACGTTTCTGTTTCAGAATATCTTAAATAATCGTTTGGAGACAACATTAATTCCTTAATAGATTTAATTTGTGAATCTAGCTTTCTACGAAATGAATCTGGTTTAATGTCTTTGTAAAACTTAACTGTAGTTTGATTATAAAGTAGGTTAAGAATATTTTTATAAATGCTTATTCCACTATAGGGTTTTAATAGAGTGTCCAGAATCTCTGTTTTTAATGACGCTTCCTCACTGACTTCAAGAACCAGCTTAATATTTTCATATAAATTAATCTCCTTGTAAAGAGCATATTCGAAATATTCAATCTCATCACAATGGGCATTTAGCTGTCCATATTTCTGAAATTTAGTTTTGATTGTCTCTTTTAATCTAATTAGCTGTTGTTTAGCTTCAGCTTTCGCCACTGATTTTCTATCAAGTTTTTTATTAGCTTCTGATATAATTTGCTCAACTACTCTAATGAAATTAATCTTACTATCGGTTCTCTTGTTTAATTCAAGTATTTCTGAATTTTTTATTTCCAATAGTTCTAGGAATTTATCTTTTAAGTCTGCCTGTTCTCTTTCTAAGGAAATTAGAGGATGTTCTGCAAAAGTCTTAATATTAGTTCTGATTGTCTCAATAACCTGGAGAATTTCATTTATCTCATCAGAGATATCAACTCTATTTATTAAATTTTCAAAATCAAGATTAAAGTCAACCTCATTACTTTGAATGTTTTCAATAGTCTTTGCATGAAGCACATATGTCTTATTAAAAGTTTCCTCGTAAGCATTGTTATAGGCAGCAGTCAGCTTATTTTGAATTTCATTTAGCTTTGCATTGTGCTTCGAAAAATCTTCTAAAACGGCTTGATATTCTTCCATTTTTCCGACCTTAAACGCTAGTTCTTTTAATTCTTTTCTTTCAAAATATCGAACAATCTCGCCTTGACTAATGCTTATAATGTCTTCCTTGTTTATTGAAGTAACATCTTTAAAACTTCTATCATTTTCAGCTTTAATTATTGTTTTAATATTCGGTATCTTATAGTCATCATTTAGTTTAAGCGAATCAATGCTCTTACTTAAAAGCCATAATAATAAACTTTTACCACTCGACCTGCCACCGATAATAACATTCAAGCTTGGGCTAAATTCGAGTTCGATCTCTTCAATAAAATCACAATTACTGATCCTAAATTTTTCAATATTTGTTCCGTTTGTCCGTATGATATCATAATGAGAGGATGATAATATTCTGGATTCAGGATCTATGAAGGCAAGCCTTATCGTTTCGTAATTTTTACTGCCTTTTAAATAGTAAAAATCATGATTACCAGTGATCCCTTTATGCTTGCAGGGATATTGATTAATATTATGATTGTCAGAGAAATTAATGTAAGCTATATCTTTTTTAGCTCTGTGTTCTGTTGGTTTTTTCCTATCGAAACCTGCATTATAAATTTGTTGGGTTTCTTCTTTTGAGACTTTTTCTAATGCACTTTGCATCAGAATTACCATTTTTTGGGCATCTTCTATTTCTTCTTTACCATGAGCTGCTACAATACTTTGTGTGTTGCCAGCGTGAGGTATGAAAAAGAAATCTTCACCGAAAAATATATCTGATAATTCACCAAAGGTGATTTTTCTTTCAAACTTAGTCAGACCTTTTTCTAAATATTTATCTTCTAATGCTTTGCTGATCTTTTTTGCACCTTCAATATCCGAATAATTAAATATTAAAAGAGAATGATAATTTTTTGAAGCTCCTGATTCCCTTTTCTTTTCAATATCCAATTCAACTCCAACAAATAATTTTGGGTCATTTTCCGAATTAAATTTTGAATAATACTCCTCATAGGCGTCAATATTAAGAACATTGTGGTCAGTAAGAGAAAATATACTGACTCCGTTTTCAACCAATTTCGAGTGTAAAACCTCCACTGAAAATGCTCCTGCATAATCACCAGATTTCGTTTCATTGCTTTTATCTGTATGAATATGCAAATCAATCCTATGCCAATCCGAATAAGGTTTATTGTTCATGATTATTGTTTAGTTTTCTATTGTCGCAAGCTTGGAAAGAAGTAAATCTACAAAATCTTTAAGCTTTAGATTTTGAATTTTCATTCTGTCAATTTGAATTTGAATTTTCAATACAAGTAGTGAAAATGATACAATCCTATCTTTTTCTGGTATTAAAATTGGTATTTTGATAAGGTCTTTAATTGGTAATTGCGGCTGCGCTGAACCAGATAAATAGTTTTCAATTGCCTTTTTCATTTCTGAATTACGAAGCATTGAGTATATAAAGATTGTTGATTCTGAAAACTCTTTAGCTCTCATTATCACCATGCCAGAATTAATTCTAATATTATTGAAAGTTATTGCTTCACTGTAAAACCCAACATTTCCAACGGTTCCCCTGGAAGTTAGCACGATATCATTCCGTTTTAATTTCCCTTTCCTTAGTTCTTTGTCTTTTTCTTTAGTAATAAAACTAGTTTCTGAGAAGTCGAATCCAATTTTTGTAACATTTCCAGCATTTAAAAACAAACAAAACCCGTTACTAAACATTTCTTCAATGCTCGGATAATTTGTTCCTCTATCACCATCTATTACATCAACTAATTCATTAAGCGTGCCCATTCTCCACCCCATTGGAATTTCCGTTTCCAATTCCTCATTAAAAACCATTTCACCACAGTTGCTTTTATAAGGCAATCTGTTTTCATCTGGAAATTCAAACTCAACAAACCACTGTTTGTAAATAGCTTGTGCAGTTTCTTCGAGTTTTTGTATAAGTTGCTGGTTGAGTTTAATCCGGTTTACAACGGTGTTGTATTCTTTTACTATTTCGAACTGTTTGGTAATGGATGGGATGGGTAATTGCATATCGGTAAAATCTTCCCACTCCAAACTGCCACGAACACCTCCAACTGCATTAAAACATGCTTCCCGATCAAACTCGGAGCGGGTAAACCACATCATTAAATATTCAGGCAAAAGTAGAATTTCGTTTTTAATTTCGAAGATTGGATAAGCTTGTGAGATAATGGCTTCATCAACTTCTTGCAATAATGCAATTGGCATTTTTTTATCACGCCTTACTTGCATGGTACTGCAAGCAAACTGGTTTTTTCGGATAATTTTATAGTTCTCCATATCAGTCCCAATTATATTGGCAACCGAAGGAATAAACTGTTTCGAAATACTTAGCCCAAGTAGTTGCTTCACTTTCAATCCGGCATTTCGTTCATCTAAAAGCTGAATGTATTCTCCGATAGGTCTATAATTTGATCTCATATCCCAATTCTTTAAATACGTTCAGCAATTCATTTTTTGATTGGGTCTCAGCTTTAAGCAGTTCGGCAAACTCTGTTTGCAGGTTTTGCATTTTCTCGTCGAAATCAATGTTTTCGTCTCGGTTAACGAACTCAATATATTTACTTGGAACGAGTGAGAAATCTTTTTTGGCTACTTCTTCAAACGTGGCTGAATAGCAATATTCTGGGATGTCTTTGTATTTGGTATTGTCTTGTTGCCAAGTGTGGTAGGTAATTGCTATGTCTTTAATTTGCTGCCCAATGAACTGTATAAATTTCTTTTCAAAGGGTTCGCCAATCTGTCGCAAATCCATAAAGAGTATTTCCTTTTCCCGGTTGCGGTAATGGCGTTCTTCATCACCAATACTCCGGCTTTGTACTTTTTTATTTTTATTCAGAATCCAAACCGTTACACTTATATTGGTAGTGTAAAACATATCTTGAGGCAATACCAAAATGGCTTCCACCAAATTGTTTTCAATCAGTTTACGGCGTATTTTATACTCTTCACCGCCGCCACTCAAAGCGCCATTGGCGAGGATAAATCCTGCCACACCATTTTCGGATAGTTTAGAGACCATATTGAGTATCCAGCCATAGTTGGCATTGCTTTTTGGAGGCACATCGTAACCACGCCAGCGTGGGTCGTCTTTCAATTCATTTTCGGCTCTCCAGTCTTTCTGGTTGAATGGTGGGTTGGCCATAATGTAATCAGCCTTGAGGTCTTTGTGTTGGTCGTCGCCAAAAGTATCGGCAGCTTTTTCGCCCAAATTGCCCGAAATACCACGTATGGCCAGGTTCATCTTGGCCAGTTTGTAAGTTGTATTGGTATATTCCTGTCCGTAAATCGATACATTTTTGGTGTTCCCGTGGTGCGCCTGTATAAACTTGATGGATTGCACAAACATACCTCCGGAGCCACAGGCAGGATCATAAATAATGCCGCTATAGGGTTCAATCATTTCGGCAATCAGGTTTACAATGCTTTTGGGAGTATAGAATTCTCCTTTGCCTTTTCCTTCGGCCAATGCGAATTTGGAGAGGAAATATTCGTACACGCGTCCAACAATGTCCTGGGCTTTATCTTTGATGGTATCAATTTCGTTAATGGTATCGAGCAGTGAGGACAGTTTGGTAATGTCCAAACCCAACCGCGAAAAGTAATTGTCGGGCAGCGCACCTTTTAAAGCTTTATTGTTTTTCTCAATGTTGTGAAGCGCGGTGTCAATTTTTAAAGCAATATCGTTCTGCTTCGAGTTTTTAATGATGTATGTCCAACGGGAAACTTCATCGAGGAAAAACACATTGTTCTGATTATAGAATTCAGGCATCTCGATGTATTTTTCCTGCCCCTTTGCAATGAGCTTATTGCGGTGTTCTTCAAACTTATCGCTGGCAAACTTCAGGAAAATCAAACCCAATACCACGTGTTTATATTCTGCTGATTCAACGCTTCCTCTCAATTTGTTGGCCGATTCCCAAAGGGTTTCCTCCATGCTCTTCTCCTTGCCGTTTCCGTTCTTCTTTGCCATTATTTATTATTGATTTTTTGTTCAAGGTGCAAGTTACATAAACAAAAGAAATATTTGTTTATTGTTAATTATATTTTACAAATAATATTTTTAAGAGGTCTTTAGCCACTTATCTTTTTGTAAGTTGTTAAGGCTAGTTCCCTTAACAACTCATGTAAGCTTCATACTCAAAGTTGACCAATTCCTGATCGGGAACTTCTGTTGCGCCCTCGAAATAAACTGTTTCCGGATATTGACTTCGAGTCTCGCGCAAATTGGATAATTCGGTCTAAGCTGACCTCCCTTCCCTCATGTGATTCATTAGTTTTTTCTGGTGTTTTCGCAGGTGTTTTGTGTTACATTCCGGCAGATGCTGACTCCCTTGATTGTAGCAAAAACGGAGCATATTAATCTAAAACCAAGACCATAGGCCTATACCAATTCCATAGATAAAATATAGTTTACCTACATTTTAAATACAAAAAGTCATCATTTAGTATTTATACAGTACTAAAAGAGTACTTAAACTAAGGCGTCAACCTATCTTATTCAATGCTTTATGGCAAAGATTGGATAATCCAGTCTAAGCTTGACCCCCTTCCCTCCGGTTATTCATTAGTTTTTCCCGGGATTTTCGCATGTGTTTTGTGTGCCATTCCGGCAAATGCGGACCCCCTTTTAAGTTGCAAAATGGGTTGCAAGATGCGGCGCAAACTGACCCAACCCATTTTGAAAACTCAGGAAGTTAAGGAAGTTGCAGAAGTTTGAAGCAATCAATGAAACTTACGATCTGGTGATGGAGCTGCTTTCGTATGGTCCACATGTGAAGGTATTGAGACCGGAATCTTTGGCAGATGAAATATTAAGGACATATAATTCCCTGAATTTTGGAAACTGCGGAAACTGCGGAAGTTGAGGAAGATTTGAAGCGATAAAACCTGGAAGGTAAACCTCATTTCAACAAAATATCCTTTATTTTCGATTTAATTGTGTTTTGTGTTACATTCCGGCAGATGCTGACCCAATCGGTATCACCAGACGATAATAATCCCTGATTTGATTCAACGAACCCATCTGTTTTGCATATTAACGTTAGACTGATTGATTTCGTTCGATTCGTTTATGAAAGCAAAACAGAAAGAAATGAATCTTGAAGCACAATTGACCGGAATACCCATCATTGAACGATTTGAATCTTGTAAGAACAATTTTGGGCACATACTTGATTTTATGGATATTAAGTCGTAAATTAACAGTAATGATACTTAAGCAAATTATTCACGGATGAAATAAGAATAGAGTTAATTTTAATAAATACAAATTCACTTATAAGTAAATTATAATATATTTGTATTCCTGCAATAAATGAAATATAAGTTAGTAAAACTGAATAAATATAGTGGTAAATCAACCTCTTTATATACAATATTCCTTGAGGATGAACAAAAAACGTTATTCGATCGGTTTTTAACTGAAAATAAATATACATTTATAAGTGAACTTAAAAGCATAATTTCACGTTTAAATATTATAGGGCATGACACCGGAGCGAGAGACCAATATTTTAAGCTATATGAAGGAAATCCCGGAGATGGAGTATGTGCCTTGTATGATGTTCCGGATTCCAGATTGCGATTGTATTGTATCAGGTATGGTTCTTTGCTTGTGATTCTGGATGGAGGTGGATATAAACCTAAGGGAATGGCTGCCTTTCAGGAAGATGCAAAACTTCTGTATGAGAATTATTTTCTACGTCGGCTTTCCTCAGCTATTAAACAACGGATGGCTGATGGTGAAATTTCATTCACAGAAGACTATATGGATTTTGATGGTAATCTAATTTTTAACGATGAAGATGATGAGTAAGGCAGAATTATACAACAGCCCTATTTTGGATGAGATCTTTGCAGAGATTACGCCAGAAGAGCTCGAAAAAACACAAAAAAGGATGTTACTGGCAGCCCGGATTGACGATGCAATTAAGGCTAAAGGATGGAAAAAGAGGGACCTTGCTATGAAAATGAAGAAACAACCCTCGGTAATCACCAAATGGTTAAGCGGCACCCATAATTTTGAGTCAGATACCCTTTTTGAATTGGAATATCATCTGGGTATCAAATTAGTTCAAGTGGAAGAAAAGCAGGAGGAACAGATTTCGCATTTTCAGGTAAATGTGACTCAAAAGATTAATACCAAAGAATGTACTGAATTCGTCAATGAACCGAAGACAGGATATTATGCCAAATGGGTGGGGAATAATCCCGGAAGTAGTTAATGTCGGAAGTTATGGAAAAAGTCAATGTCAATTTTCAGATAAAGGGTATAGAATTGCTGGAAATCAATTTGAAACACATCCAAATTCCGTTAAACCCGGAAAGAGTGTATAATTTCAGCATTACTATTGAACAACGAATCAATAATGAAGAAAAACTGGTCAGTGTGATTACTTCAATTGATGTCATTCATGAACAAGATCAGCAATGTCATGCCTCAATCAAAACCAGTGTCATTTTTTTAATCGGGAATTTGCAGGACTTTATTACCCCCAATACCAGTCAGGTTACTTTACCTGATCAATTCATCGTCACCTTAAATTCCATCTCACTTTCCACCACCCGTGGAATCATGTTCTCCAGCTTTAAAGGCACCTTCATGCATAATGCGTTTTTGCCAATCATTAATCCAGTGGATTTTGTAACAAAAAAACAAAATATGGAATAGGGTAACTGCAAAAGAGGTAGGAACATCTTCATCTTACATTACACAACTTTTCCGTGGCGATAAAATAATAAACATGATTACCCTGGCTAAGTTTCAAAAAGCATTAGGACTGGAATTTGAAATTACTGAGAAGAGATCAGAAAAGCAAATGACAGCTTCAAATTAATTACCTTTCCCTGAATTGTGATGACTGCGGAAGTTGAGGAAGTTGAGGAAACTGCGGAAGATTTGAAGCGCTCAAACTGGAAGGTAAACCACATTTCAACAAAAAATCCTTTATTTTCAATTGAATTGAAAAGTCAGCTACGCAAAATACTGCACATATACGCATAATTAACTGATCTATTGCACGTTAAATCAATAGTACTTACCTTTGATCTAAGCAAAGACGAAGAAGGAATAACACGCGTAAAGTCCAACCGGTATCTGAGCAAAACAGATTATTCACATTTTAAATTTCAGTATCATGAGTACCATAAAACAAGGTATCTTAGGTGGATTCTCCGGTAAAACGGGAACAGTCATCGGTAGTAGCTGGAAAGGCATCTCGGTTATGCGTGGAATAGCCCCCAGCGTTGCACAACCCAATACGGAGGCACAGCTCAATCAAAGGGCAAAGTTTTCTATAGTGGGCAAGTTCTTACGTCCTCTTATTCCCTTTCTGCGGATAGGGTTTAGAAGCCAGGCAGTAAAAATGTCGGGTTTCAATGCAGCCATGTCGTACAACCTGGAGTATGCCCTTACGGGTACATATCCTGCTTACGACATCGACTTTTCGAAAGCGCTGGTCAGCCAGGGCACTCTTCCCGGGGCCTTAAACCCCGAAGTAACCTCCTCAACGGCAGGCGAAGTTGAATACAGCTGGGAAGATAATTCAGACGATACCAACGCCTCTGAAAGCGACAAGGTCTTACTGGTAGTGTATAACCCGGTGAAGAAAAAGGCGGTTACGATCGTAGGTGGCAACACCCGCATCAGTGGCAGCCAGTCGGTCACTCTTCCTTCTTCTTTCACTGGCGATGAAGTGCAGTGCTACATTTCCTTCGGAACGCCTACACAGTCGGTTGTCTCCAACAGCGAGTTCGCAGGCGGGATAATCGTATCGTAGCCGGAAAAGGAAATCAACTCTCTTAAAAACCGCTCTCTTGATGGGGGCGGTTTTTCAGGAGTAAAATGCGTTCTTTGACATATTGAATAATACAAATTTCACGGATTAAGACGGATTACACGAATGAGGAATGAGGAATGAGGAACAGTCAAAGTGTGGCTGGACGAGCAACGCAAACAGTGCCAAGATCGAAGCCATACTTGTCTTTTCCAGGATGTAGTGATCAAAAGAAGGAAAAAAGGTTGCCATTTTTGACAACCTAATCCTTATTCGGTACAAAATTCAGTACGAATACTTGTAAGCTATTGATTATGTGATATTAATGTCGGGGTAGCCGGATTTGAACCGACGACTTCGTCGTCCCGAACGACGCGCGCTACCGGGCTGCGCTATACCCCGATGTCTATTTAAATTTCTTACCTGTGTTTAATAATTAAGGTGCGATGAAAATAAAGAAATGACCTTCAAATCTAAAATATTCTGATAAAAATAATTCTTTTTAGTCAAAGAAAATCAATTATGGATATTTTTTTTATCAATATGCAATTTCCAAATTTACTAATCAAAATGAAAATAGAATCAACCGAAACATCACAAGAAAATGAGTTTCGCCTGAAGTTTTATCAGGTAAAGTCAAGATAAGGTAAATAAGGTTTGGTTTAGGGGATTCCCTACAAGAATATTATATAATCCCTATTGATCGCATTTATATAAGCTATTCCCATTAAAAAGTAGCCGTTTCGAACCAAAGTTTGAAACGGCTCTTTCAATAATCCACACAATCAATTCACACGAAAAAAACCAATCACCACCTAATTGCGCTAAATAACTTGTTCTTTATAAACTCTACGAATCTTAAATCCCAACAAATTATATTCACTTCAAACCATTTATAATAGAATATATTTCCTATTTATAACTTCATATCTAATGAGTTACAATATCTTAAACGTAATTGGGGAAAAAAGGTTTGAAAAATTAAGTATCGTTAGTATTTGGATTTTGAATTATGGGAGATGAAATTTTGCCTGAAAATCAATGGTAGAGCAGAAGCAGGTACAGGAGCAAAAAAAATCCGGCTCAACTCTGAACCGGATTTCCGTATGTTGTTTTTATATCAATCCTCTTTCAAACTTAAGCGTGTTCCACGAGCCATGGAGATCAGGTTGGGGTTTGTAATCAGAACCTGACTGACCCCGTTTTTCATGGCGCTGAACCCGTTATCGAGCTTTGGGATCATACCTTCTTTGATGATTCCTTCGGATTGCAATTCTTTAAACCGGTCATAACTTAATTCAGAAATTACTGAGTTTTCGTCATCAGGATTTAGTAAAACTCCCTTTTTCTCGAAGCAGTAGAATAGATTAACCGTGTAGTAGTTCGACAATTCGATAGCCAGATCGGCGGCAATGGTATCTGCATTGGTATTGAGCAACTGTCCATGTGAATCGTGTGTAATAGGGGCCATTACCGGAACAACTTCCTCATTTAGTAATAACCTTAATTCTGAAGTGTTTACTCCCATGATGTCGCCAACAAAGCCGTAATCGATGTCTTTTACCGGTCTTTTAACTGCACGGATTACATTCAGGTCGGCTCCGGTCAATCCGATGGAATTGCATCCCCGGGCCTGCAATCCTGCAACAATATTTTTGTTGACCAGGCCGGCATAAACCATTGTGACAACTTCCAGCGTAGCTTCGTCTGTTATGCGTCGGCCGTCAATAATCCGGGTTTCAATTCCTAATTTTTCAGCCAGAGTAGTAGCCAACCGACCACCACCGTGGACCAGGATACGTTTACCCCGAATCTGTGCAAACTGGTTCAGCAAAAGGTCGAGTGATTCTTTTTCTTCAACGACTTTTCCGCCAACTTTAACAATGGTCAATCTTTCCATAAAACCTCTATTATTTACGATTTAACGATTTACAATTTACGATTTAATTTTGCTCAATCCAAAATAGTAAATCGTAAATTGAGAAATGGCCAATGTGTTTATTTCAACTCGTCCAAAATCATTTTCAATACGGCCTGAGCAGAATACAAACGGTTTTCAGCTTCCTGAATCACGATTGAATTTGGTCCGTCAATCACTTCATCTGTCACGATCATATTTCGGCGTACAGGTAGGCAATGCATAAATCTGGCATTGTCTGTAACAGCCATTTGACGGTCAGATACGGTCCATGAACGATCTTTAGACAAGATTTTCCCGTAATCGGTGTATGAAGCCCAGTTTTTTGCATATATGAAATCAGCGCCTTCAAAAGCCTTCATCTGGTCATATTCAGGTTTCAGGTCACCCATAAATTCGGGGGCCAGTTCATAACCTTCCGGATGGGTAACAACCAATTCGTAATCCGTTTGACGCATCCATTCCACAAACGAGTTGGGAACGGCTTGCGGCAATGCGCGGGGGTGCGGTGCCCAACTTAAAACGACTTTGGGTCGTTCTTTGGTCTTGAATTCCTCAATGGTCAGATGGTCGGCAAAAGATTGAAGCGGATGACGGGTTGCAGCTTCCATACTTACTACCGGAACGCCTGAATAATCAACAAATTGTTGTATGATTTTCTCTTCATAATCGTCTGCCTTATTTTCGAATTTGGCAAAGGAGCGAACACCAATAATATCGCAGTAACGACCGATAACCGGAACTGCCTCACGGATATGTTCAGGTTTGTCGCCATCCATGATCACACCCAATTCTGTTTCGAGTTTCCAGCCGCCTTCGTTGATGTCGAAAACTATCACGTTCATTCCCAGGTTTAATCCGGCTTTTTGGGTGCTTAAACGGGTACGAAGGCTGGAATTAAAGAAAACCAACAGAAGTGTTTTGTTTTTACCTAAGTCCTGATATTTATATGGCGATTGCTTGATTTCAAAAGCAAGTTTCAAAGCGCAATCCAGATTTTCAAGGTCATGAACTGATGTAAAGTGTTTCATTGAAGGGTAATATTTATCTGAAAATAGATTTATTTTATTGTATCTCAGCTGATTGATTCGTATTTATTTATTGCTTAAAGATAAGTCTATTTTTTTATCCGGAAATGACTTTTGCTTCTTTAGACCTCATTTGCCATTATTTCTGCCTGATTTGACCGTCACCCTCAATAATCCATTTGTAGCTTGTCAGTTCTTCTAAAGCCATAGGGCCCCTGGCATGCAGTTTTTGGGTAGAAATGCCTATTTCAGCCCCCAATCCGAATTGTGCGCCATCGGTAAATGCGGTGGAGGCATTACAGTATACAGCAGCAGCATCAACTGATTTCCGGAATATCTCCAACGCAACTACATTTTCGGATACAATGGCTTCAGAGTGTTTGGAACTATAAAGGGCAATGTGATCCAGTGCTTCATCAAGATCGGAAACTGTTTTAACTGACATTTTATAGGAGAGAAATTCAGTGCCGAATGATTCTCCCGTTGCATGTTCAAGCAGTCGTGAAGGATATTTACCTTCCAATGCCGGATAGGCTTTTTCGTCGGCATAAATTACAACGTTACTTTCAGGAAGCAGTTTAGTCAATTCAGGCAAATCATTTAACCTTTTCTCATGAATAATCAGACAGTCAAGTGCATTGCAAACACTTGGGCGACGGGTTTTTGCATTGTTCACAATCGCCTGTCCCTTGGCTGCATCACCAAACTCGTCGAAATAGGTATGGCAGATTCCTGCGCCGGTTTCAATCACAGGGATAGTTGAATTTTCGCGCACAAAATTAATCAGGCTTTGCGAACCTCGTGGGATAATCAGGTCGACCAAACCATGTGCGTGTAAAAGTTCATTGGTAGCTTCACGGTCATTGGGAAGAAGAGACAGTATATTCTCATCCAGTTCATGTTTTCGGAGTACTTCCCGAATGACTTTTACAATGGCTATGTTTGAATCGCCAGCATCACTTCCACCCTTTAAAACACAGGCATTTCCTGATTTCAGGCACAATGAAAACACATCAAATGTCACATTTGGCCGGGCTTCATAGATGATACCGATTACTCCAAATGGCACAGTTATTTTCTTTATCTGAAGGCCATTTGGACGGGTAGTCTGGCTTAGAACGCGGGCAAGAGGTGAGGGGAGAGAGGCAACATTGCTGATGTCTGAAGCAATTCCTTTGATCCGTTCAGCAGTGAGCATCAAACGGTCATGTTTTGGATCAGCAGGATCCATCCGGCTCAGATCTTTGGCATTTTCCTGAAGGATAAATGCAGTATTTTCGATGGCTGCCGAAGCGATATCTTCCAAAACCGTATTTATCTTTTCAACTGAAACAAGGTTTAATTTTCTGCTGGCTTTCAGAACCAGTCCAAGTTGTTCTTTTACTTTCATAACTTTTTAATATAAAGCCCCCTTCCATTGGGGGGGAAGGGGGAATATAACTCAGGAATTTGTTGCCAGGTAAGAGGCAATTATCAAGGGGTCTATCAAAAGGTGTAAGTACTCAAATCCCGAGTCAATATTTTTATCATTCCATAATGTACAAATAATCGTAATGAACTATCGCCTTTTTGTTTTTATTTCCCTTGTATTTTTCAGCTTTTTCTGAATTGTAATCAACCTTTCCAATTCCGATAAGCTGTCCACTTTCATCGGTAATTTTCACCAAATCTCCTTTTTCAAATGTTCCTTCGACAGATACTAATCCAACAGGTAAAAGACTCGAAGCCTTGCTTGACAGAAGTGCATTTTTGGCTCCTTCGTTAACCACTAATTCACCTTTGGCAAAACTTTCGGAATACGATATCCATTTCTTTACATTCGATGATCTTTTCTTCTCAGAGATAAAAGTAGTATGAATGATTTCCACTTCCGGATTCATGATCCGGAGAAGCGTATTCTCTTTCATCCCATTGGCAATATGAACATTAATTCCACCTTTGGCCACTTTTTTTGCAATGTGGTATTTGGTCAGCATCCCACCACGTCCGAAGCTTGATTTATTGGTTGAAATAGCTTCATTCAGCGGTTTGCTTTTGTTCGTAATTTCGCGAATTACTTTCGATTCAGGCATTTCGGGTGAACCGTCGTAAATTCCGTCAATGTTGCTAAGAATGATCAATGCTTCCGATTCTTCCATCGAGGCAATCAACCCTGACAGTTCATCGTTGTCGGTGAACATCAGCTCGGTAACCGAGATTGTATCATTCTCATTTACAATAGGTATAACCTTGTTTTCAATCAAGGTCGAAATACAGTTTTTCATGTTCAGATAATGCACCCGGTCGCTGAAATTTTCCTTGGTGGTGAGTACTTGTGCACATGATATTTCATATTTCCGGAATGCCTCGGCATAACTGTTGATCATTTTTACCTGACCAACTGCCGACCACAATTGCCGTGCTGAAACGGTATCCAGCTTCTTGCCGTTCCCTATTTCACCACGCCCTGCTGCAACTGCACCCGACGATACCAGCACGATTTCAACACCATTCTGATGCAGAAATGCAATCTGGTCGACCAAATGCGAAATATTGGCATCATTTAAGGTGCCATCCGACTTGGTGAGAACGTTACTGCCCACTTTGACCGTAATCTTTTTATATCGTAAATTGGTTTCCAAAACAGTTAAATTATCCTTTTTCAATTTTGTTGAAAGAGGCGATTAACCCCTGAATCAGCGATGAACTGAATCCTTTGTGCTCCATTTCGTTTAACCCGGTAATGGTGATTCCGCGGGGTGTTGTCACTTTATCAATCTCCTGTTCCGGATGTCTTCCTGATTCAAGAATAAGTCCGGTAGCGCCTTTTACGGTCTGAGCAGTAATGAATTGAGCCATTTCAGCTCCAAATCCAATTTCAATTCCGCCTTGCATGGCAGCACGCATATAGCGCAAGGCAAATGCAATCCCGCATGATGCCAATACCGTAGCGGCAGCCATTAAATCTTCGGTAATAATGGTCGCTTGTCCAAGCTGATCAAAAATATGAAGTACCTGGTTGCGTAACTCTTCTGATTTCACATTGGTCGAAATCAAGGTCATTGATTCCCTGATCGCAATAGCAGTATTTGGCATAGCCCTGAATATTTGAACTTCAGAACCGGCAGATTCTTCCAGCTTATCCAATCCGATACCGGCAACCAGGGAAATTAATATCTGATTGGATTTTAGAATTGGTTTAATTTCTTCAATAATTGACAGAACCTGGTATGGCTTGATTGCAAGGATGATAATATCTGCATTACGTGAAGCTTCAATATTATCATTTGTAATTGTAACACCTTGCACCTTAAGGTCTTCAAGCAAGTTCAATTTTCGGCGGGTAACTGTGATCGCCGAAGGCTGAATCATCTTCGATTTGATCAATCCATGAGCAATTGCACTTCCAAGATTTCCTCCGCCGATGATAGTTATTTTCCGATCAATCATTTTGTTTGTATAAATTATTTCTGAAGGATAGCAGCCAATGATTCAATGAAAACATCTGCCTGTTCACTATTCAAAGTTAATGGAGAAAGCAACCGAATGGTATTTGCTCCCGAAACTCCGGTAAAAACATGATGTTTTTTTAACAAAACATGACGAATGTCATTAATTGGCTGGTCAAATTCCAACCCAATCATTAATCCAAGACCTCTGACTTCTTTAATTCCTGAAAATCCTTTAAGTTTTTCAATGAGGTAACTGCCTACTTTTTGAGCATTTTCCACCAGTTTTTCATCTTCCATGATTTCTAAAACAGCCAGACTTGCTGCACAAGCCAGGTAATTTCCACCAAAAGTGGTTCCAAGCATACCGTGCCATGGTTTTATTTCAGGAGCAATCAAAAGGGCGCCTACAGGAAAGCCGTTGCCCATTCCCTTTGCAACGGTAATAATATCTGGTTTTACATCAGTATACTGATGCGCGAAAAATTTACCGCTTCGGCCATATCCTGACTGAATTTCGTCCAGAATCAACAATGCACCGTATTGTTTGCATAGCTTTTCAGCCTGAACCAAAAAACCTTCAGCAGGAACATGAATCCCGCCTATTCCCTGAATCCCTTCGATAATTACACCTGCAATTTCATTGGTTTTTAGTTGTATTTCAAGCTCCTGTAAATTGTCGAATGGAATAATAACTGCATTTGACGATTCATTTATCGGAGCTATAATTTTGGGATTATCAGTCACAGCAACTGCTGCCGATGTACGCCCATGAAACCCTTTTTTGAAGGCCACTATCTTTTTACGGCCAGTCACAAAGGAGGCCAGTTTCAGTGCATTTTCGTTGGCTTCAGCTCCTGAATTCACTAAAAATAATTGGTAATCAGGATATCCTGATAGTTGACCCAGCTTGACTGCCAATTCTTTTTGTTGTGGAATCTGCACCGAATTTGAATAAAACCCGATTTGTTTTAACTGGCTGGTAAGCCTGTCGATATAGTGAGGGTGGGAGTGACCTACCGAAATGACGGCATGACCGCCATATAAATCAAGATATTTGGTGCCGTCTTCATCCCAAATATAACATCCTTCGCCTTTTACAGGTGTAATGTCTAGTAATGGATATACGTCGAAAAGATTCATAGTCAAAAAAGTTTCAAGTTTCAAGTTCAAAGTTCCATGTAGTCATTTATTGTCATTTATTGTCATTTATAGTCATTAAGTCATTCAATAGTAATTCATTGTAAACCTTGACCATAAATGACATGAAGCTATGACTATAAATGACTATTTTCTAATGACTGTTTTCTAAAACGCCACAGCTTTCAAATGCAAACCGGTGGTTTCTTCCAGACCAAACATCAGGTTCATATTCTGAATTGCCTGACCTGATGCACCTTTGATTAAATTGTCGGTAACAGATAGTATCATCAGCTTAGTACCGTGTTTTTCAAGATAAACTATCGCCTTGTTCGTGTTTACCACCTGTTTGAGGTCGGGATTGACAGAACTCACAAACACAAATGGATGCGATTCATAATATTTAGTGTAAATATTCAATGCAACATCTAGTGAACCGTCAAATTGGGTATAAACCGAAACAAAGATGCCACGGGTATGATTTCCACGAACTGGTATAAAGTTGATATCATATTTGAAATCAGGTTGCAGTTGTTTCAGACTCTGGGCAATTTCACCCAAATGCTGATGTTCGAATGCTTTGTAAACTGACACATTATTATTTCTCCAGCTGAAATGTGTTGTAGAACCTGGTGACTGACCCGCGCCTGTTGAGCCGGTAATGCCATTGACATGCAGTTCATCCTTGATCAATCCGGCATAGGCTAGCGGAAGTATTGCCAACTGAATTCCTGTCGCAAAGCAGCCTGGATTGGCAATTTTATTTGATCCTCGGATTAATTCACGATTTAATTCAGGCAAACCATATACAAAGTCATTACCTTCCCGTTCGAGCCTGAAATCATGACTCAAATCGATAATTTTTACTTTTCCTGGAAGAGTATGTTTTAGTAAAAATTCTTTCGATTTACCATGTCCCATGCAGAAGAAAACCACATCGACAAGCGTGAAATCTGATTCAGCTACAAATTTGATATCGGTATCGCCTAATAAATCGGTATGAACATCTGAAAGCAGGTTTCCTGCATTGCTGCTGCTTTGCACAAAAGTAATTTCAGCCTGCGGATGATTCAGTAAGATACGGATCAGTTCACCAGCAGTATATCCGGCGCCACCAACAATTCCAACTTTAATCATCGAATTAGAAAGTTTTATTTACCGAATTATGAATTTTCAAAGATGTTGACAATATTTTAGTAAAACCTTTCACATCGTCAGCTGTCCATGCCGAGTTTTTCTCGCCGTATTCTCCAAATTCTGAACGCATCAGATCATGATCGGATTCCACTCCAACAAGAACAAAATTATATGGTTTCAGGTGGACAATCACTTTCCCAGTGACGGTTTGCTGTGAGCTTTCAAGGAATTTTTCAATGTCGCGCATCACAGGTTCAAAGTAAAGCGCTTCGTGCAGGAACATTCCGTACCAATTGCTCAGCTGTTCTTTCCAGTATTGCTGCCATTTGGTAAGGGTATGTTTTTCTAGCATCTGGTGCGCTTTAATAATGATGATCGGTGCACCAGCTTCGAACCCAACACGTCCTTTGATGCCGATAATGGTATCGCCGATATGCATATCGCGACCAATTGCATAGGGTGCAGCCAGGGCATCCAGGGCCCGGATTGCATTGACTGGATTATCGTAAGTTTTACCATTTACTCCTGTTAATTCTCCTCCAACAAAATCAAGTGTAATTTCTTTTGTTTCAGTTTCTGTAAGTTGCGAGGGATAGGCTTCTTCGGGTAATGTCTGATTTGATTTCAAAGTTTCTTTTCCACCGATACTTGTACCCCAAAGACCTTTGTTGATGGAATAATCCATTTTTCCCCAGTCGGCTTGTACTCCATGTGATTTGAGGTAGTCAATTTCCTCCTGACGGCTCAGTTCCAGATCGCGGGTAGGAGTGAGGATCAGAATTTCAGGCGCCAAAATCTGGAAGGTCAGATCGAAACGAACCTGGTCGTTTCCTGCCCCTGTACTTCCGTGAGCAACATATTTTGCACCGATTTTCTTGGCATAGTCGATGATTGCAATGGCCTGAAAAACACGCTCCGAACTTACGGAAATAGGGTAAGTATTATTACGCAGGATGTTGCCGAAAACCATATATTTGATGCTTTTCTCGTAGTAAGTATCAGTTACATCAAGTGTTACATGTTTGACTGCTCCCAGATTGTAGGCTTTCTTCTCAACGGCATCCAATTCTGCCTGATTGAAACCACCTGTGTTGGCAATGGCTGTATATACATCCAGATTTTTTTCTATTGACAGGTATTTGGCACAATACGAAGTATCCAAACCTCCGCTGAATGCTAAAACTACTTTATTATTCATGATTTTTTCTTTTTGAATATTGTAAAGCCTATGATGTTATTAGGCTCTGTTCCGTTTTTATTTCCTTTAAGTTTATTTATGATATCGAGCAAGGTATATTTTATTGCCCAGCCATTGTTTTTCTTTTTCTCTTCAGGCTTCTCCTCCACTTTCTTTTCCTGATCCCAGACAGGATCATATAACATTCCGGTACACAGGCATTTGCTTTTTCCGGTGCGCTGTAAAATATCGTAATTTACACAACTTTGACAACCTTTCCAAAAATCTTCATCATCCGTAAGTTCTGAAAAAGTAACCGGACGATAGCCCAGTTCATGATTGATTTTCATAACAGCCAGTCCTGTAGTCAATCCAAATATCTTCGCAGTCGGATATTTCGTTCTTGAAAGCATAAAGGCTTTCCTTTTTATTTCAGTAGCTAGTCCAATGCCACGGTAATCTTTAACTACGATTAATCCGGAGTTGGCAACGAAACTTTTTTCTCCCCAGGTTTCAACATAACAGAACCCAGCAAACGTATCACCGTTATCCAGAGCAATGATGGCTTTTCCATCCAGCATTTTAGAAGCAATGTAATCATAGGTACGACGTGCAATACCTGTTCCCCTTTCTTTTGATGCCTGATCGATGGCATCATTCACCTGATCAACATACTTCAGATGTTCCTCGGTTGCAACCAGTACCTGAATATTTTTTAATTCTTTCATCTTTCCTCTTTTCTTATTCCTTTATCCTTTTTCTTTTATTAACCCAGTTTATCTTCCAGCGTTGGCATAACCAGTATCAGACTGTTGATCAGATTGCCAGGTGTAATTCCTTCACGCATAATTAGTAAAATGGTATCGTCGCCTGCAATGGTTCCTATAACTTCATACGGTTGGGAGCTATCAATAACCGCTGCCAGACTGCTGGCATATCCTGGCATTGTTCGCATTACAGCCATATTACCTGAAAACTGCAGATCGCGAAACCCATCGGCCAGAAAATTAATCCTTGAATTCTCGCGCTGCGATTCAATATTTGCCCCTTCAGGAATGACATATACATAACCTAATGCCTGATCTGAAACCTTTGCTACCTTCAGAATTTTCAAATCACGCGAAAGCGTTGCCTGTGTCAATTCAAAACCTTGATCTTTCATGATGTGCAAAAGTTCATCCTGACTGCTGATCTTCCCCTTGAGAATTATATGCTTAATGGCAAGTTGCCGTTTGGTGCGATTCTTCATTTTGAATATTTATGCAAATCCGATGCAAAAATATGCAATTAATAAATAATACTAACTCTTTTTTAAAAAATTATTTCTATTTTTGTGACCTGAGATGAAACATACAAACGAATTGATACTTGAAAAGCATCGGGTTGAAATTACGAAGATCTATAGTTACGAGAGTTTGTTTAAAAAATAACAACAATGCGTTTGCCCTACAGCCGTAGCCAAACGCATTTTTTTTAATATTTAGCATTGAAACAATGACAGAACTTAGAAAAGTCAGATTGATCCTTGAAGATGGAACAACATTTGAAGGAAAATCGTTCGGATATGAAAAGTCAGTAGCAGGAGAAGTTGTTTTTTATACGGCTATGACTGGTTATCCCGAAAGTTTAACAGATCCTTCATATACGGGTCAGATCCTGGTTTCTACCTTCTCTTTAATCGGAAATTATGGGGTGCCTAGTGACTCGAAAGATGACTATCTGTTTGAGTTTTACGAATCCGATAAAATTCATATTACTGGTTTAATTGTTTCTGATTATTCATTTGAATACAGCCATTGGAACGCTATCAAAAGTCTGGGCGACTGGTTGAAGGAACACAAGATTCCGGGGCTGTTCGGGATTGATACCCGTGCATTAACCAAAATTATCCGTGTAAAGGGTTCATTGCTTGGCAAGATAGAGTTTGAAAACGAAGTCATTGATTTTTACGATCCAAATCAGGAGAACCTGGTTGCTATTGCCAGTACTGATAAAGTACAAACTTACGGAAATGGTGAACACCGAATTGTTTTGGTTGATTGCGGCGTGAAATACAACATTATCCGCTGTTTGCTGAAACGAAATGCCACAGTCATCGTTGTTCCATGGGACTACGATTTCAACGGGGAAGATTTTGATGGCATATTCCTTTCAAATGGTCCGGGAGACCCTGCTCTATGTGATGCAACGGTAGAAAATATCCGAAAAACTATGGATGCAGAAAAGCCAATAATGGGTATTTGCTTGGGAAACCAGTTGCTGGCACGTGCTGCAGGAGCCGAAACGTATAAACTCAAATTTGGTCACCGCAGCCATAATCAACCAGTATTGCTGCAGGGAACTGATCGTTGCTTCATTACCTCGCAAAACCATGGTTTCGCTGTTGATACGAAAACATTACCAGGCGATTGGGAACCTTTATTTACCAACGTGAACGATCAAACCAACGAAGGAATCCGTCACAAAACTAAACCGTTCTTTTCTACTCAGTTTCATCCTGAAGCCTCCAGCGGACCGGTTGATACCGAGTTCTTGTTCGATGATTTCATCAACAATGTGATTGAATACAAAAAGAAGAAGAAATAAGGAAAATGGAAAAAGGAGAAAGGAAAAAGGAAGAATCCGATACCCGAAACTTTGAACTTTAAACTTTAAACGTGCAACTTTGAACTGAAATAAACCATCATGATAAATAAAGACATTAAAAGAGTAATCGTTCTGGGATCGGGAGCACTGAAGATTGGTGAAGCCGGTGAGTTTGACTATTCCGGTTCCCAGGCGTTGAAAGCCTTGAAAGAGGAGAATGTGCAGACCATTCTAATTAATCCCAATATTGCAACGATTCAAACTTCGGAAGATATTGCCGACAGGATTTATTTTCTGCCAATTACTCCGTTTTTTGTAGAACAGGTCATCATCAAGGAAAAACCGGACGGTATTCTTCTGGCTTTTGGCGGACAGACAGCTCTCAACTGCGGGGTAGCCTTGTTCAGGAACGGAATTCTGGACAAATACAACGTGAAAGTGGTAGGAACTCCGGTACAGTCCATTATTGATACCGAAGACCGTGAAATATTCTCAGGGAAACTTGCTGAAATAAATGTTTTGACACCACGGAGCATCGCTTGTCTGAACCTGGAAGAAGCCTATGCCGCAACTAAAATTATTGGCTATCCGATTATTATCCGTGCTGCATATACGCTGGGCGGACTTGGCAGTGGATTCTGTTTAAACGACGAGGAACTGGAATCACTGGCTTCAAAAGCATTTACCTATTCGCCTCAGATCCTGGTTGAAGAATCAATTAAAGGCTGGAAAGAAGTGGAGTATGAAGTGGTTCGCGACCGTTTCGACAATTGCATCACCGTTTGTAACATGGAAAACTTCGATCCGCTGGGTATTCATACCGGCGAAAGTATCGTTGTAGCTCCTTCACAAACGCTTTCCAATTCGGAATATCACAAATTACGTGCACTGGCCATCAAGATTATCCGTCACATCGGTATAGTCGGCGAATGTAACGTACAATATGCCCTCGATCCGCATTCAGAAGACTATCGTGTGATTGAGGTAAATGCCCGTCTTTCGCGTTCTTCTGCTCTTGCTTCCAAAGCTACAGGCTATCCGCTTGCTTTTGTGGCCGCTAAATTGGGATTAGGCTATGGACTTCACCAATTGAATAACCAGGTCACAAAGGTGACAACTGCTGCCTTTGAACCTGCACTTGACTATATTGTTTGTAAGATTCCGCGCTGGGATCTGAATAAATTCACGGGAGTATCCAAAAACCTGGGAAGTTCAATGAAGTCGGTAGGCGAAATCATGTCGATAGGCCGCTCGTTTGAAGAAGCCATTCAGAAGGGAATTCGTATGGTTGGTATTGGAATGCACGGATTCGTTGCCAATAAGGAAGAAATTACAATCGAACAGATTGATGAGGAACTGATCAACCCGACTGACCGTCGTATTTTTGCCATCGAAGAAGCATTCAGCAGAGGTTACTCAGTCGACAAAATCTACGAAAAGACTAAGATCGACCGTTGGTTTCTACAAAAACTGCGCAATATTCATGTGACCAAAGAAAAGCTCGAGAAAGTAAATTCACTTCAGTCGCTGGATGATACCTTGCTTCTTCAGGCCAAAAAAGAAGGATATTCCGATTTCCAGATTGCCCGTCTGGTGCTTAAATCATCCAATAAGGCGATAAACGATGACTTACTGAAAGTGCGGGAATGGCGTAAAAGCAAAAATATTCTGCCCTCGGTCAAACAGATTGATACCCTGGCGGGCGAATATCCCGCACAAACCAATTACCTTTACCTGACCTATAACGGAAACGAACACGATGTTGAATTCCAGCACGATAACAAATCGGTGATTGTATTAGGATCCGGGGCTTACCGCATCGGTAGTTCAGTCGAATTTGACTGGTGTAGTGTGAATGCTATTCAAACCATTCACAAGGAAAATTACCGTTCGATCATGATCAACTACAATCCTGAAACCGTAAGTACCGATTACGATACCTGCGACCGCTTGTACTTTGATGAGCTAACCTTCGAACGCGTAATGGATATTGTTGAACTGGAAATTCCGAAAGGGGTTGTCCTTTCTATGGGTGGACAGATTCCAAACAATCTGGCCATGAAACTGCATCGTCAGCACGTACCGATACTGGGGACTTCTCCTACAAACATTGATAGGGCAGAAGATCGCAAGAAATTCAGTTCTCTGCTCGACACCTTGCATATCGACCAGCCCCGCTGGTCGGAATTGACCACTATCGAGGACATTTATACCTTCGTGGATGAAGTTGGCTTTCCGGTTTTGATACGTCCCTCCTATGTGCTTTCAGGCGCTGCCATGAATGTGGTTTCGAACCGCGATCAGTTGCAGCATTTTCTTACCCTGGCCGCTAACGTGTCGAAAGAACATCCTGTTGTAGTCTCCGAATTTATTGAGCAGGCAAAAGAGATTGAAATTGATGCTGTTGCCAAAGACGGTGAAGTGGTGGCCTATGCCATTTCCGAGCATGTCGAATTTGCAGGAGTCCATTCAGGCGATGCGACAATCGTTTTCCCTCCCCAGAAATTGTATGTCGAAACCATCCGCCGGATCAAGAAAATCGCTAAACAGATTGCCAAGGCACTTGAAATCACGGGGCCGTTTAATATGCAGTTACTGGCAAAAGACAATGATATCAAGGTCATCGAATGTAATCTCCGTGCTTCACGCAGTTTCCCGTTCGTGTCAAAGGTCATGAAATATAACCTGATCGAAATTGCCACCCAGGTGATGCTTGATGTACCGTTCCAGAAACCCGATAAATCGCTGTTCGAACTCGATTATGTGGGAGTGAAAGCTCCGCAGTTCTCGTTTGCCCGATTGCTGAATGCCGATCCGGTTTTGGGAGTCGATATGTCCTCAACAGGTGAGGTTGGCTGTATCGGTGAAAACTTCTACGAGGCCATCCTGAAATCGATGCTCTCAGTGGGATATACTATTCCGAAGAAAAACATACTGATTTCGTCAGGCCCTGCACGTTCAAAAATCGAATTGCTAAGCAGTGCCAAAATGCTTGCTGAACGGGGTTTTAATCTGTTTGCAACCGGTGGTACCCAAAAGTTTCTGAGTGATAACGGGGTGAAATCTACCCGTGTATATTGGCCCGATGAAACTGATAAACACCCGAATACCTTGGAATTAATCAAGCAAAAGAAGATTGATCTGGTCATCAATATTCCCAAAGACCATACCACCCGTGAAATCAGTAATGGGTACACCATTCGAAGGAGTTCAATCGATTACAGTATTCCGCTGATTACCAATGCCCGCGTAGCCAGTGCCTTTATCTATGCCTTTTGCAAATACGGTATTGAAGATTTATCCATCAAAAGCTGGGACGAGTATAAAGATTAAAGTATAAATTTGTAGATACGTACAATTTTATATCTCTTCTCCTCATAAACAAAGGTCATTCTGAAATAAAACTCAGGATGACCTTTATTATTTTCAATTATTATTACAAACACCTGATCCTGAGAATAAATATTCTGCCTTTCATTCCAGAAAAACAAATATAGGTAAACCACCTCAGTTTCGGGTGTTGGATTTTCTATCGTGGCCTTGCAATCCCATCGTTTAAACCCGGTATTCACTATGTCATTGGCTCCGTCTTTATAGATAACAGCCATCAAACAATCCGTAACGTATTCTGTAGCGGCCATATGATCGGCTGTCATTTTCGAAACCATTAAGCAGGATCAACGTATTAATCGAGCTATACCCGAGTGCCTGTTTACGTATATCTTATGTGTAGATTAAGTGTAGAATATGTGTACCTTATGTGTTCTTGAACACACAAGGTACACACAAGGTACACACAAGGTACACACAAGGTGAAGCTTTGACTTTGAGAGATACCCTCTTTAATAAGTAATGGCACTTCAACAGGTGGGTAATCACAGACCAGTCAATAATAATTGCTGTTTGGTAGCAACAAGATTATTTAAATCAGCATAAAAGCTAAAAAATCAGTTTTGTGAGCCGGCGAATTTTTAAGACTGGCTATTCAATTAACCCATAAAAACAACCAATTATGGAAACTCATCCTGAATCAAAACCTGAATGCTGTCCTGAATTTAATCCCATTCTGTGGGATGATAAAACCTTCGAATGGGAAAACAGGCGGTTCATCAGGGAAAAGGTGTTTACCTTGTTTTACATGCCCATGAATTTCGGCAAAGTCATGAAGCGGTTTGATGAAAAATTAACCGCAGCCGATGCCACTATGACTGACTACCTTTGTCTGTCGGACCATACTTCGCCCTGGAATATGGATCTTTACCTGGCCGTTGACAAGGAAATAGTTAATAGTGAAAATACTACGTTAAGCGGTAAGTTTTACAGTAAAGTTTATGAGGGTCCTTTCAATGATTCAGGGAAATGGATGAAAGACTTCGGGAATCTCACCAAATCAAAAGGATTAACAATCAGGAAGCAGTATATGTGGTATACAACCTGTCCTAAATGTGCCAAAAAGTACGGGAAGAACTATGTGGTAGTAATGGGGCAGATTGAATAAACAAATGTCCGATCTTTTCGAAAAGATCAGATACTGATTATTTCAGCACTGCCTCCCATAAGACCTCTACAGGATGCAGTGCTTTACGACCTGTTCCGTCTTCAATCTGATGACGGCAGGAGGTTCCGGGTGCAACAATAATCTCTTCAGAGGTGGCTTTTCGGACTGCCGGGAACAAATCCAGTTCACCGATCTGCATGCTCAGTGGATAGTGTTCTTTCTCGTAGCCAAAGGAGCCGGCCATTCCGCAACAACCGCTTTTTATTTCCTGTACCGAATAATTGACGGGCAGTTCGAGCATTTTACGGGTGGGGAGGGTAGAGGCAATGGCCTTTTGCTGACAGTGTCCATGCAGCTTAATCGTTTTTTCAGCTGTACAAAATTGCTCACTTCTGATATTCCCTTTTCCCATTTCCCCGACAATGAACTCTTCCAGCATCAGTACATTTTTAGCAAGGTCTTTTGCTTTTGCCTGAAGTGATCTTTCGGCCAATTCCGGATATTCATCCCTGAAAGACAGAATGGTAGATGGTTCAATTCCGATCAATGGCGTTTCTTTGGAAATAATTTCGGAGAGGTGTTCAATATTGAAATTGGCTATCTGTCTGGCTTTTCGGAGTAATCCTTTAGAAAGATAAGTTCTGCCACTTTCAAGATGTTTTGGAATGACCACTTCGTATCCCAATTTATTAAGCAGTAAAATGGCTTTGATTCCGATATGACTTTCATTGTAATTGGTGAATTCATCGGCAAACAAATACACCTTTCCACTTGATTTTCCTTCCGTAGGTAATTGCCTTTGATTCCATTTGCGGAGTGTTTCAACCGATAATTCAGGAATGCTTCGTTCCGGTGCAAAACCGATGGCTTTTTTGAATAATCTGGTAGAGGTAATGAGGTTGGTCACGGGTCGGAAAGCCATGCCCAGTTGATTGATTCGGGGTAAATAGGCAATCAGGAGCGAACGGACAGGAAATCCATGTACATCGTAATATTGCTGCAGGAATTCAGTTTTGAATTTAGCCATGTCAATGTTCGAGGGACATTCAGATTTGCAGGCCTTGCATGAAAGACAAAGGTCTAGAACTTGTAATACTTCTTTAGAATCAAATGCATTGGGTTTTTCTGGTCTGGTCAGGTATTCGCGCAAGACGTTTGCCCTGGCCCTGGTCGATTTGTCTTCATCGCGGGTAGCCATATATGACGGACACATGGTTCCGCCGATCAGGTTGCTCTTGCGGCAATCGCCTGACCCGTTGCACATCTCGACTGAACGTAACAGGTCGCCGTGTGGGGCATAATCAAACAGGGTATTTGCCTTAAATTCAGCTTGCCCCATCAGCAGGCGCAAGTCTTTGGTGATAGGGGGTGTGTCAGTGATTTTGCCCGGGTTAAATATGTTTTGCGGGTCCCAGGCATGCTTCAGTTTGCGAAGCAGTTCATAATTATGCTGACCGAGCATCAGTGGGATAAACTCACCGCGCAGACGGCCATCTCCATGTTCACCGCTCAGTGAACCACGATATTTTTTCACCAGTTGGGCGACTTCCAGCGCCAGAGAATGGTAGATTTTTACATCATCAGGATCTTTTAGGTTCAGCAATGGCCGCAGATGTAACTCGCCCGTTGCAATGTGCCCGTAGAAAACACAGGTTAATCCGTAATGGGCTATGATTTGATCAAATTCACGAATGTAAGCAGGTAAATAGTCAGGCGCGACAGCTGTATCTTCAATAACTGTCACATTGCGTTTGTCTCCGGGAATATTGGAAAGCAAACCCAACCCTGCTTTCCTGAGTTCCCATATTTTCCTGATGCTATCTTTATCAGTAAACAATGGGAAATAATAACCTAAACCTGCTTTCAGTAGATCTTCCTCAAGTTTTAAAGCTTTCTCCTTAATTTCTTCTTCTGAATCAGATGAGAACTCGATAGTCAGAATGGCCTTGGGATTGCCTTCAATAAAAAACCTGTTTTTGCGCTGTTCAATATTTCCGAGCGTGCAGTTCAAGATAATGTCATCAGTCAGTTCAATCGCATCGGGCTTATGTCTGAGCGCAACAATATTACCATAAAAGGCATCTTCAAGCGTTTTAAAGTGAGCACAAACCAATCCCTGAAATCTGGGGGGCAGGGGAACCAGGTTCAGTCTGATTTTAGTGACAAAGACCAATGTTCCTTCTGATCCGGCCAGGAGTTTGCAAAAATTGAACGGTCGACCGTTTTCAGTAAACGGATCAGTTTCAAGCAACATGTCCAGCGCATAGCCATTGTTTCTTCGGGTGACCATCGGGTCTGGGAATTCATTCCTGATCGTCTCCTGATTGAATGAATCTGAAAGTGTTTCCCTGATGTTTTGGTAGATTTTGGTTTCCAGGAGTTCAGGATTCCCGATGCATTTGGCTTGAAATTCTTCAGTAGAAAGTGCATTGAATTTTACATCCGAGCCGTCGGACAGAATGCCCTCCACTTCCAGGATATGTTCACGGGTACTGCCATAAATCAATGAATGCAGCCCACATGAATTGTTTCCCAGCATTCCGCCGATGCAGCATCGGTTTGCTGTTGATGTTTCCGGGGCAAACTGCAGGTTATATTTGTATAGGAACTGGTTTAGTTCGGCCAGAACTACCCCAGGTTCTACTTCAATCCATCGTTGTTCCTCATTCAATTCTCCAATATGATTCAGGTATTTGGAGATGTCAACCACTATTCCGGGACCGACCACCTGACCTGCAAGGGAAGTTCCACCTGCACGTGGGATTACAGAAGTGCCTGTCTGACGGGCAAATCCAATAATTTTACGAATATCTTCCTTGTTTTTAGGCCGGGTAACAGCAGCAGGAAGTTCACGATAGGATGAAGCGTCTGTGGCATAGATCACCTTCTGTACCTGATCGGTAAAAACATCGCCATCAAGCGACAGTTTAAGAGTATAGAAGGGATCGGAAGGCTTCATGATTTTTTTATAAAAATAGATAATTTAACTTTGATCGGAAGATTAGGCAATCGATTGTTCAAAAATACAAATAGACCAATATATTGTTTTTCAGGAGTTCGGATTTTGTCAGTTTTTACACTATTTTTTCATTGAATGAGTACAGCTAGGTATATTTTAAGTACTTTTGTTCGAATTTTTTACTTAAAAGTTTAAACTTTAAATCAAAGATGGAAATTTTAAAACGTATCTATCAGAATGCTCAAAAATACCAGAAAAGGATTGTATTACCAGAAGGAAACGAACCAAGAACCTTACGGGCAACTGAAATCGTTCTGAATCAAAAGCTGGCTCAATTAATTCTTTTGGGCAATCCTGAAGAAATTTATAAAGCCGCCGAAGAAATCGGTGTAAATATTGAAGGAGCTACAATTATTGACCCCAAAACGGATTCCAATAGGGGAGCGTATGCTGATTTAATGGTTGAAATACGCAAGTCGAAGGGACTTACCCGTGAGGAAGCTCTTGAGTTGCTTAACGACCCACTTTATTTTGCTCCTCTGATGATTAAAAATGGTGATGCCGATGGTGAATTGGCCGGTGCAATCAATGCAACCGGTGATGTACTTCGTCCGGCGTTTCAATATATTAAGACCTTACCCGGAGTGAGTGTCGTTTCCGGTGCATTTCTGATGTTTGTAGACCCGCATTTTGGACACGATGGTATTCTTGTATTCGCCGATTGTGCTGTAATGCCCGATCCTGACGAACGTCAGTTGGCCGAAATCGCTGTTACCACAGCACGAACGGCCAAAGCTATTGTCGGCATGGATCCACGCGTTGCCATGCTGAGTTTCTCTACCATGGGAAGTGCACAACATCCACTGGTAGATAAAATGGTGAATGCTACTCGTATCGCCCGCGAAATGGATCCTGAATTGAAAATTGACGGAGAAATGCAGCTCGATGCAGCGTTGATTCCTGAAGTAGGACGACTGAAAGCGCCTGACAGCGAAGTGGCTGGACGTGCAAATATCCTGGTATTCCCTGGACTGGAGTCTGCAAATATCGGTTATAAGCTGGTTCAGCGGCTTGGAAAAGCTGAAGCAGTGGGGCCTATTCTTCAGGGAATGGCTGCTCCAATCAATGACCTTTCAAGAGGTTGTTCGGTCAGTGATATTGTTAATATGGTTGCAATAACCGCTAATCAGGCTGCTGCCCTTTTTGAATAATTCGAATCAAAAGATATAATCATGCCGAGTGAAGTGATTTACGAACCAATAGAAGAATTTGGTTTAAGTAAAAAAAATAGAAGCAAGACACTTTTTTCCAAAATAGGGATAATTGGTTGTGGCCTTGTCGGTCAGAATATAGCACGTGTGGCTAGTTTCTATGGGATTGAAGTTGTCTTTATTGAAGTCAATGAAGAGAAAATAAGAGAAGCTTACAAGAACATCGAAAAGTTGCTGGATGAACGAATTGAACACTGGGGCATTACTCAGGGTGAAAAACGAGCCAGTCTTTCAAGAATTAAGGGAACGCTTGATTATCAGAATCTGAAAGGATGTGATTTTGTAATCGAAGCCATACGTGCAATTGACCGTGGTGGAAAAATCAAGGAAAGAAAAGAAATTTTCCACCGTATAGAAGCTGTCGTTGACCGGGAGTGTATCATTGCTACCAATTCAACGACCATTGTAATTACAGAACTGGCTTCTGATCTGTTATACCGTGATCGTTGTGTCAGTTTACATTTCTTTGTCAATTCACAGGAAGCCCGGATTGTTGAAGTGGTTAGAGGCTTATACACTACGGATGAATCATACCAGAAAGTCTGCAAATTTGTCACCCTGATCAACCGGAAGATTATACCTGTTCAGGAGTCTGCAGGTTTGGTGAGTGTTCGGATGTTCGTTGTCGTGCTCAACGAGGCTTGCGAAATATTGATGGAGGGGATTTCAAACATTGAGGACATTGATCAGACCATGAAGATTGGTCTGGGGATGCGGCTTGGCGTTTTTGAGGTTGCCGATAAAATGGGTCTTGACAAGATTATCCGCTGGATGGAAAATATCTACAATGAGTTTGGGGATATCCGTTATAAGCCAAGTCCATACCTTCGCAGACTGGTTCGCGCCAAACACCTGGGAATAGAATCCAGGGAAGGATTTTACAAATATGACGAGAGCGGAAAAAAAATACAACAGAATAGCCCCAAATGCTGATTCTCATCAGACTGACAAATAAATAAAAAGATATAGGATGAAGATTCTGGTTTTAAATTGCGGAAGCAGTTCCATAAAATATCAGCTTTTTAACATGACCGACCGTTCGGTAATTGCCAAGGGTGGTGTCGAAAAGTTAGGCATGAAAGGCAGCTTTCTGAAACACATTCGTCAGGATGGTCAGGTGGTCATATTTGAAGGTGAAATTCTTGATCATAAGATTGGTGTTGAATATATTCTGGGCGTACTGACCAATGAGAAACATGGCTGTCTGAAGGGACTTGAAGAGTTGGATGCTGTTGGTCACCGTGTGGTCCATGGAGGAGAACGATTTAATGCGAGTGCTTTGTTAACGGAAGAAATTCTTGAAGAAGTCACCAAATGTATCGACATTGCGCCCTTACATAATCCGCCAAACCTCAAAGGTATCAGGGCAATGGAAGAATTGATCCCCGGTATTCCGCAGGTTGGTGTTTTCGACACGGCATTCCATCAGACCATGGAGCCTAAAGCTTATATGTACGGCATTCCGTATGTATTATATAAAAAATACGGCATTCGCCGTTATGGATTCCATGGCACCAGCCACCGCTATGTGACTAAACGGGCCTGTGAATTATTAGGTGTTGATTATAATACCCAAAAGATTATTTCCTGTCATCTGGGCAACGGGGCATCGGTTGCTGCAGTAAAAAACGGAAAATCATTTGACACCTCCATGGGATTCACTCCGGTTGAAGGACTCGTTATGGGTACACGATGCGGAGACCTTGACGTAGGCGTCGTAAATTACATCATGGAAAAGGAAGAAATTGGACTCCGATCAGCAAGCACCCTGTTTAATAAACATGCCGGTATGCTTGGAATATCAGGTGTTTCTTCAGATATGCGTGAAATAGAAATGGCAAAAGTCGGTGGAAATGAACGGGCAGCTTTGGCTCTCGATATTTATAACTATAAGGTAAAAAAATACATCGGATCATATGTGGCAGCCATGGGCGGTCTGGATATCCTGATCTTGACCGGAGGAATAGGTGAAAATGCGGATACGACCCGTGAAGGTATTTGCTGTGAACTGGAATGCCTGGGAATTACACTGGATTATGCCAAAAACAAAGGCTTCCGGAATGAAGGCATTATCAGTACTCCTGATTCGAAAGTAAAAATAATTGTAGTTCCAACTGATGAAGAATTGGTTATTGCACTCGATACCGAGGAAATCGTTTTCACGCACAAAAAATCGTAAGCATTGTTGAAATGTTTTCGTATAAATTATAAGCAAAATGTTTGCTACGTTAAAGTATCGAAACGTCCGGTGTTTAATAACATTGGACGTTTTGTTTTTCAATGGTTTAAAAACATTCAAGGACTTGATTTTTATCCTTTATTTATAAGTGCTGAAATGTTAATTTTAGCTTCTAAATATGTTTAGATATGAAATTGGAACGTTTAGCTGATTTGTTTGATTACACCAGGGGTCAGGAAAAGAGAACTTTGATAGCTGTAAATGCAGTTGACAGCCATAGCCTTGAGGCGATTGCAGAAGCGGTAAATCTTGGGATTGTTTCGGCCATTGTCACCGGAGATCAACTGGAAATCCTGGAGCAATGCCGGATTGCTAATATTGATCCTGAAGTTTTTCAGATAATCAATGCAGAAACGGAAACTGAGGCTGCCCGTTTGGCAGTGGAACTGGCACAGAAAACTCCGTGCTGTATTTTGATGAAGGGATTAATCCACAGTGATATATACCTTAGGGCCATACTGAATAAGAAAACCGGATTGTTACCTCCGGGCGGAGTTTTAAGCCACGTTTCTGTAATCGATAATCCAAATTACCACAAGCTTTTAATAGTAAGCGATGTGGCGATTATTCCCTATCCAAGTATTCCGCAAAAGATTGCTATTATTCATTATCTGAAAGAGATGGCAATGGATTTTGGTATAGCCCAACCCAAAATAGCTATCGTTACACCAACGGAGCAGGTTTTACCTTCCATTATTTCATGCACCGATGCGGTCGAAATTATGAAAGTTGTTGAAACCGGTCAGTTCTTGCCTGCTATCGTTTTTGGACCCATGGCACTTGATGTAGCGCTTGATCCCGAATCTGCCAAAATAAAGAATATCACCTCTGAAGTGGCCGGTGATGCGGATTGTCTGCTTTTCCCCAATATCGACGCAGGCAATATTTTCTATAAGACAAACACCAAATTATGTGGCGCCGACCAGGCAGCTGTGGTTATGGGAGCCCGCGTACCTGTCATCTTATCCTCAAGGGGTGATAGCATACGAACTAAACTGAACTCAATCGCACTTGCTGCGTTGTTAAGCATATAAATCTGATTCATGAGCGATATTCGAATTCTGGCCATCAATCCTGGTTCAACCTCCACAAAGTTTGCAGTTTACTTCGGAGAAGAATGCAAGCTAAAAAAGACTTTGCGACACTCTATCGAAGAATTATCGCTTTATGACAATGTCATCGATCAGTTCGAATTCCGCAAAGGATTGATCATTGACTCGCTCGTTGAAGAAGGATTTGATGTCGATAAGATCAAATATATCATAGGCCGGGGCGGACTGACTTACTCCTTGAAATCAGGAGTTTACCTGGTGAATAACAGGATGCTGGAACATGCCAGGGCCGGTATTTACGGTCAACATGCCAGTAATCTGGGTCCGCTCATCGCAGATTATATTGCACTGCAGATCCCGGGAGCACGGGCTTTTATTGCCGATCCGGTGGTAACCGATGAATTGGAAGAAATTGCCCGCTTTTCAGGACATCCGGCTCTCGAACGCAGATCGATCTTTCATGCCTTGAATCAGAAGGCCACAGCCCGTCTTTATGCAAAGGAAACAGGACGTAAATATGAAAATCTAAACCTCATTGTAGCTCATCTTGGCGGTGGAATATCTGTTGGAGCTCATTGTAAGGGTAAAGTAATTGATGTAAATAATGCACTGGATGGGGAAGGCCCCTTCAGTCCTGAACGCAGCGGGACTTTGCCTGCCGGTCAGTTAATCGAACTTTGCTTCGGCAAGGTATACCAGAAAGACGAAATCCGCCGGATGGTCATTGGCGAAGGTGGCTATGTGGCTTATCTGGGGACCAACGATGCCATGGAAGTGGAACAACGCGCCAAGGATGGCGATATCCTGGCTATGAAGATTCAGGATGCCCTTGGATACCAGGTTGCCAAAGCAATCGGGGAAATGGCGGTTGTATTGAATGGTTATGTTGATGCGATTATACTTACCGGTGGTCTGGCCTACAGCCAATACCTGACCCAATACATCACCTCAAAAGTCGAATTCATTTCCGCGGTTCATATATATCCCGGAGAAGATGAACTGGAAGCCCTCGCAGCAAATGCCTTGAGAGTCGCTACAGGAGAAATTGAACCCCTGGAATATCCCAATTAGTTCTGAATTGTTTAGGCCACCCATTAATTGCATTTTAAGTTGCAATAATTTACACCATGGATGAAAATCATAATAAAGATTTTTATCTTTATAGACTAAACCACAATTCTCCAAGCCATGAAAGGGTTCGCATTTTTGTTCTTACTTTCCATTCTGATCCTTCAGAACGCATTTGCCCAGCGTGAAAATGTCATATCTGAGGAGTCTAAAGTTCCTGAATATCAGCTGCCGGATGTATTAACCCGGTTCAATGGCGGAAAGGTCTCAACTGCAAAAGACTGGGTTAAAAAACAACGTCCCGATATTCTGAAGCTTTTTACCGACGAGGTCTATGGAAAGGTTCCGGGAATTCAGAAAATTTCAGAAGTAAAAGTCTGGGAAACTTCGGATAATGCAGTGAATGATCTCGCAACACGTAAACAATTCTCACTGTTCTTCAAAAAAGGAAACCGTAACCTGGAAGTGAATGTATTAATGTATTTACCAAAAAATGCACAGAAAGCGCCGGTTTTCCTGGCCTATAATTTTACCGGGAATCATACTGTTTATACTGATCCCAACATCCGTTTAACCGAATCATGGGTTGCGAATGATCCATCTTTAGGCATCATCAATAATCAGGTGACCGAACAATCAAGGGCAACGGCTTCAAATGGCTGGCCGATTGAGAAAATAATCAGGTCGGGATATGGTTTGGTTACCCTTTATTACGGAGATGTTGATCCGGATAAAAATGATTTCTCTGACGGCATTGAGCCATTCTTTTATACGAAGAACCAAATCAAACCCCGGAGTAATGAATGGGGTTCCATAGCGGCATGGGCATGGGGATTATCCAGGGTAATGGATTACCTTGAAAAAGATCCTGACGTTGATGCCAAAAAGGTAGCCGTTTTGGGCCATTCCAGATTGGGGAAAACAGCCTTATGGGCCGGGGCAACCGATCAGCGTTTTGCGATGGTCATCTCCAATGAATCGGGTTGCGGTGGCGCTGCTTTGTCGAAGCGTACTTATGGAGAAACGGTTGAGATCATCAATACTTCTTTCCCTTACTGGTTTTGCGATAATTTTAAGAAATACAATAACAGGGAAGATCTCCTATCGATTGATCAGCATATGTTACTGGCATTAATTGCCCCGCGTCCGTTATATGTGGCCAGCGCCGAAGATGACAAATGGGCCGATCCGAGGGGAGAATTTCTTTCCGCTAAGTATGCATCCGCTGTTTACAAGTTGTTGGGCCTGGAAGGCCTTCCGGTTAAAGAAATGCCTGTTGTAAACCAACCGGTCATGGGCACCATTGGTTACCATATCCGTACCGGGAAACATGGTCTGACCACCTATGACTGGGAACAATATATCCGCTTTGCCGATAAACATTTTAAGGAAAAGTAAACAAAGAAAAAAGGAAAGAGGAAAAAGGAAGTTCAGGCCTTCAACACTCTTTTCAGGATTGCACAGGATACGTTATACGGAGAATCTGCGTTCCTTTGAATACAGTAAGTTATTGATGAACCTAGAATCATGAACAAACACTCTTTTTTAGCCTTTGACATTGGCGCTTCCAGCGGCCGGGCTATGCTTGGTACATTAGCAAACGATAAACTTGAATTGACAGAGGTGCATCGTTTTGTCAATCAGATGCAATTGATTAACGGCCATTATTTCTGGAATATATTCAGCCTGTTCAATGAATTGAAGACCGGTTTGAAAAAGTGTATCAGGGAGTTTGGTATTCAGCCTGAATCCATCGGTATTGATACCTGGGGTGTCGATTTTGTCCATCTGAACAAGGAAGGTTTAATCCTTTCACTGCCTTTTGCCTACCGTGATTCACGCACAAATTCCTCTATGGAAGATTTGTTTCAGGTCATCCCGCAGGAAGAAGTGTATGCCCGGACGGGTATTCAGTTCATGCAATTCAATAGTTTATTCCAGTTGTTTTCAATGGTAAAGGATCAATCTTCCTTGCTTGAAATTACCGATACCATCCTTTTTATGCCTGATGCACTGAATTATTTGTTCTCAGGAATAAAAAAGAGCGAATTCTCGATTGCCAGTACCAGCCAGATGATTGTTCCCGGTACCTGCAAATGGAATTATGAACTGATCGAAAAGGCCGGAATCCCTACGAACATTCTTCAGAAAATCATTTTGCCGGGAACCATTCTGGGCGACATACAGGATGAGGTTGCCAATGAAACCGGTAGCAAGCCGGTTCCTGTAATTGCGGTGGCGGGCCACGATACAGGTTCAGCCATCGTTTCGGTGCCCAGTACCCTGAATAATTTTGTGTACCTTAGTTCAGGGACATGGTCAATTATGGGTATTGAAAGTGAACATCCGATAATATCCGAACAGACGCATCAATTAAACTTCACTAATGAAGGTGGGGTAGAAGGCACAACAAGGTTCCTGAAAAATATCATGGGCATGTGGCTGATTCAGGAAACTCAACGAATCTGGGCTGATCAGGGTATAACCTATACCTGGCCTGGAATGGTTGAATTGGCCAGTAATTCTCAACCGTTTAAGTTTCTGATCAATCCTGATGATCCTATGTTTTTGAATCCGAGGGATATGACTCTTGCGGTACGCGATTTTTGCTATCAGACGGCCCAGGGCACCCCGCAAAATCATGGCGAACTTATCCGTTGTATTTACGACAGTCTGGCCTTAAAATACCGTTATACGCTTGAACAAATAAAGGAAATTTCCAATCAGCCTATTGAAGTCATCCATATTATTGGTGGTGGGGCCAATAATCATTTTCTGAATCAGCTTACGTCCGATGCTACCGGGTTAAAAGTGGTTGCAGGCCCCACAGAGGCCACCGCCATAGGTAATATTCTCATTCAGGCTAAATCGCTGGGATATGTGGACTCGGTAAAAGAGATCCGCCGGATCATTGCCGGTTCATTTGAGCTGGTCCAATTTATTCCATCTGATGAACTCGATTGGGATAGCGCTTACAAGCGCTATCTTGAAATAATGGTTTAGAAAGAATAGTTAAACGTACCTTTACCCAACTCGGCAGATTCAAAATGATGCTCTTGATAAATAAAGTTTATAGGGTAGACCTGAAAATAACGTACATTCTGGTTATTTAATTTGGCCGGAGTCCATTCGCCCACCAAGTTTGCAAATGATTCAACAGCAACGTTATTGATGTTCGGTCCCAGTCCTTTCAGGATTCTAAAACCGTCAATCCGTCCTTTCTCCGTAACTACAAACCCAATAATTAGTGATCCATTAATAGCTGACAAATCAATTCCGGCATCTTTGAAGCTTTGGAGCAGGTGCTGATGCAGCACTTTCGTCCCAGGCAGAAATCCAGGTTCAGTATCCACCGAATAGAAGATGTTGTCTATATATTTCTCCCCGTCTTCTGTCCAGTTTTGATTCGAAATAAGTTCATTCTTATTGTATACCGATATAGATTTTTTCTGGCCGTTTTGGAAAAATTCAGTAACCTCTCCCTGAAGAGTTAGCGGAAACTTTGTAAGTGAATTTCCTATCCGGATAACCTGATCTTTATGGATATCTTTAAACCTGAAAGTACCATCTGCAAGGGGATAATAAATCCTGGTTACCAACTCCGATTCGCCCTTTTCGTTATTGCTCCGGATGTGGTAGGTTGAATCGTTCACCTTAGTGAGTTTCTCTGAATAGACCTTTTTCCATTTGGAATCCTGAAGTGCCAATGATTGCACAATGGTTTCCGATGCTGATTTAATGCGTGTTTTCTGGATTATATCGGCATTTTCGATGGTGGTCAGCTTACCGTTTTTGCCGATATAAACGGTAGATACTTTCTGAGAGAAAGCTGTAGCAGATATCAAGTAAAAGCTTAATAACAGAATTATGCTGGTGGTATTCAGGTGTTTTGTCTTCATTGGTCTACGTTTCAGTATGATGTGTACGTCAGGTATCGTTTTTATGATCTGTAAAGATAACAATTGTTCGCTTGATTCAAATGAAAGATCGAATTACAAATCGTGTTAATGATGTAACATTTAAAACATTTAATCCTGAACTTGAACGATCCGTAATAGTATGTCCTCCATGTTTCATTAAAACTATTCAATGACAAGATTGGATGGACTTCCAAACTGAAAAATCAATATCCATTGAACCCTACGACTGCAAAATCTTAACGTTCGATTTGTAAACTATTGTATTTCTATCCCGAATTTGGTTCTTAATATTTTCTTATCCGAACTGCATCAAAACAGTATCAGGTCTGGACTCGTTCCTTATGATTTGATTTATGTTTGTTTTCTATCTGTATTTAAACCTAAAAATATACACAGATAGAACACAGATAGAAGTCAGATAATAAGGAGCGGGTATAAGCCTGAGGATGGACTGATAGTGATTTGATATGGTTTGGATGAGATGCGAACCAGGATAAATGTCTGAACACGATTAAATGATTACGGGATGGACAAGATTAAAATAGTAAATAAGTTATACTCTGGGTTTTGTTGAGCTTTCCAGTTTTCAGAGGAATGTATTCACTGTAACAGAGATTTTATTAAATGTATCATACTGTTTTAAAGTAAGTTAAATATCCCTAACCAATACCATTCATTTCTATGGTCTATTCATCAGGTGACTTTAAGTCTTTTATGAATAAGTATCACTATGCAAAACATACCATATGGACGCAAAATTCACCAATTCCTTGTTCTGCAGCGGTATCGTACTTACATTTATGAAATAAATGTTGTATAAGGAGTTTCACGGGCAAATTCAAGAGAGAAAGACTTTTAATAGAGCCTGTTTTCAGGAATAATATGATACTTCCCAATAATTGGATAGCAAGTTCTATATAATGTGTATATCGAACTCAGGTATTTGATTTATAATTTGTACATTTGAAATATGGATTGGAGATTTTACATAGAATCAAACGACCTGATTTTGATAGGGAAACCTGTAATAAAGGGAACTCGTCTATCGGTGGAGCATATCATCAATTTGTTTGCATCTGGTTGGACGGAACAACAAATTCTCGATAATTATCCACGACTTTCGAAAGAGAGCTTACAGGCAGTTTTTGGGTATATTCAAGAATTTCTAAAGGATGGATTATTTTATAATGAACCATTAAGATCGGCTTGATGAAACTACTCGCTAATGAAAATTTCCCGATATCAAGTGTCAGAATATTAGCGAATGCAGGATATGATATTATTGCTGTTGGTAAGGATTTTGCCGGAATTCTTGACAGTGAAGTTATCGAATTGGCAATCGAGGAAAATAGAACAATTATTACTTTTGACAGGGATTATGGAGAACTCATTTTTAAGAAAGGGTATAAACCTCACGCAGGTATAATATATTTAAGATGGGATAATTTTCAACCTAACGAACCAGGCGAGTATTTAATAGAATTGTTTAAATCACAAGATATTAAATACGAATGTATGTTGACTGTTGTTGGATTAGATCATATACGGCAGAGGAAATATTAGAAATCCGGCAAATGAATTGAGTTTCTAAATGGTTTAATTCATTACTCGATCTCTGCTTTTAAGGAATAAAAAAAACCTTGCCGTTTTGCACAACAAGGTTTTGTATTTTGAGTTATTGAGGTCTATTTTTTCTTCTTATTCTGTTCCTCGGCTGAGATTGATTCACGCATGGAGGTGTCGGCCATGATGTTTTTGTATTTCATGTAATCCATTATGCCTAAATTTCCGTTTCGGAAGGCTTCGGCAATGGCCATTGGGATTTGTGCTTCAGCGTCAATAACTTTGGCGCGTGCTTCCTGTGCTTTTGCTTTCATTTCCTGCTCCAGCGCAACTGCCATGGCACGGCGCTCTTCGGCTTTGGCCTGGGCGATGTTTTTATCGGCTTCAGCCTGATCCATCTGCAATCCTGCGCCAATGTTTTTGCCGATATCAATGTCGGCAATGTCAATAGAAAGTATTTCAAAGGCGGTTCCTGCGTCCAGACCTTTACCCAAAACAACTTTGGATATTGAATCCGGATTTTCGAGCACGGCTTTGTGGGTATGCGACGATCCAATGGAGGATACAATACCTTCGCCAACGCGTGCGAGCACTGTTTCCTCACCGGCCCCTCCAACCAATTGCTTGATGTTAGCACGAACGGTGACCCTGGCCCTGCAGATCAGCTGAATACCGTCCTTGGCAACTGCAGCAACCGGAGGGGTATCAATGACCTTGGGGTTTACCGACATTTGTACGGCCTGAAAAACATCACGACCTGCAAGGTCGATGGCAGTAGCCATTTTAAATGAAAGTTCGATATTGGCTTTTTGGGCAGAAACGAGAGCATGAACCACTTTTTCGACATGACCTCCGGCCAGAAAGTGAGCCTCAAGTTCGTCACGGTTAAGTACCAGGCCTGCTTTTGTACCTTCAATCAATGCGCGCACGATGACTGATGGGGGAACTTTTCGGAAACGCATCAGGAAGAGCTGTAACAGGGAAATGCGAACATCGGAAACTAGCGCCGAAAACCAAAGTCCGACAGGGATGTAATACAAAATGATGATCAATAGAATGAAAATTCCGGCGATCAGTCCAAATACTCCAAGTCCATAAATTTGATCCATTATTCAAAGTTTAAAGGTTCAACTGTTATTTGAGATTTTTCGATTTGAATGATTCTGACTTTCTCTCCCGGATTCACAAAAGTGCCTGTCGAGCGTACTTCAACCACCTCATTGTTAACCTTTATCTTGCCCATGGGTGCAAGCCTTCCAATGGTTACACCAATATCGCCTATATTGACTTTTTCGTGATTTATTTCGTTGGCTACACCGTGGAGTACAGCTTTAAGGACCATTTTTTTACCGCTCTTTCCCTTGAACAACAGAACAATGATAGTTGGAGCGACAATCAGAATAAATGCCAATATCAAAAAACCAATCGTATTGCCGTAACTGCTGAACGCCAGGTAAGTGCTGTAAGCAAATAGTAGTAAACCACCAAGACCGGCAATGGTTATCCCGGGTAAAATGGTGAACTCGATCATTAATAGAACAATGCCAAGAATGATGAGGAATAAAATGATGATGATGTTCATAGGTACGAATTAATCAATGGTTGCTTTGAGCCCTTTTTGCACCAGAGCATTTTTCATTGGTCTAAGATACGATAAACTTCCGTTTTTAATATCACATTTTCCTTTATAATGCACCATAAGTGTACATTGTTCGGCCTGAAGAACATCGTGTTCACAAATATCGATTAATGCACTGATCACATAATCAAAAGTGTGATAGTCATCGTTGTGCAAAACCAGGATCCGTTCCTTTTTGCTTTGTGGCTCCTGTTCTTCATTCTTTTCCTTCTGTGGGGATTCTTTTGATGTCATTATTCATTGTTTAATTTTCTGGCGTCAGCCACAGTTATTTTTTTCCCGTTCCGATAGGCTTCAACAATTGCATTTTTTACGCCTTCCTGTTTAACCTGGTTTTGAAGTGTAACCGCTTCGGCATACTTATTTAAACTTCCTGTCGTATAAATGGTAAATCCTTTTTCATCCTTGTAGTTTTCTATTTTTCGCAGTATTGAAAGTTTTTTTATCAGTTTAGCTGCTGAATCAGGTACTTTCGATTTGTACGAACCGATCTGTATTTTATAAACAATTCCACTTGATTCTTCAGTTTTTGTTTCAGCCGGTGTGGGCTTTGAACCGTAAAAAATAATAGTATCCGGTATTTCCTTTTTGGGGAGTATTGTGTGCTTGGTCTGCGATTGGTTAACCAGCAGGATACTATCCCTATAGGCTTTAATTTTCTCCTGAAACTTTGCTGTTTCATCAGCTGTGGCCGATTGCCAATATTGATTTTCTATTATTCGGGCCTTCTCGTAAAGAGTTGGGATTTCTTCGTTTAATGCGATGGCTTGAGCTTCATCCTTTAAAATCAGGGCTGAAATCGTTTCTTTTTGATCGTTTAAAGCGTTGGCATAGATTCTCCTTAAACTGTCAGTTTGTTCAGAAAGTCTGTTGACTTCCTTATCTTTCAGCCATGCCTGAATAAATAGTTTTTTAGATTCATTTTTCACAAAATGGCTGATACTAAAGTAGCTAATTTCAGCATTGATATGGAAATCGATTTTGTTACCCTTCATTTGCTTTGGGATAATAAGTTCAGGATCCTGATTGCCGGCAAATAAATAGCTGGATCCAATTGTAAACAAAAGGAGAATAATACTTGTTTTTATGCTTGTTTTAGATAGGATTAACATATTCAATGCCTAATTGATTCGGCTTTAAAATTACAAAAAATGTACCAAGCTTTTCGTATAAATGGTCTTGTTTATTTTACTAACAACGTTTTATACAGCCAATTTATATCATTATTTCAAGTATATTTGTCTAACTTAATACATTCAAGATGGCTAATTTAAGTAAAGGTGATCAAGCTCCTGAATTTCACGGGCTGAACCAAAACGGTGAAGAGATTTCGTTGAACGGACTCAGGGGGAAAAAGCTTATTTTATATTTTTATCCGAAAGATAATACACCAGGATGTACAGCAGAATCGTGCAACCTGAATGATAATTACCAGATGTGGCTTTCAAAAGGCTATGAAGTTGTTGGAATTAGTCCGGATAATGTTTCTTCGCATAAGAAATTTGCCGATAAGTTTCAGTTCGGGTTTAACCTGGTTGCTGATCCTGAGACCAAAATTCTTCAGGCTTACGGTGTATGGGGAGAAAAAAACATGTACGGTAGGAAATATATGGGTGTTTTGCGAACTACATTTGTAATCGATGAAAATGGAGTTATTGTAGAAATATTCAATAAAGTTGAAACAAAAAATCACAGCGATCAAATTATTCAAGCATTAGATATCAAGTAAAATGGCAAAAGAAGAAAAATCAAACCAGAATTCAGAAAAGCTGAAGGCCCTGCAGTTGACAATGGATAAAATCGAGAAAAGCTACGGCAAGGGTTCGATTATGAAATTAGGTGACCGTGTGGTCGAATTAGTGCCTTCCATTTCCTCGGGGTCAATCGGACTCGACATTGCAATGGGAGTTGGTGGTTATCCTAAAGGAAGGATCATCGAAATCTACGGACCTGAATCATCGGGTAAAACAACTCTGGCTATACATGCCATTGCGGAGGCTCAAAAAGCCGGAGGCATCGCTGCTGTCATTGACGCTGAACATGCCTTTGATCCGGGATATGCGAGCAAATTAGGTGTGGATATCAACGAATTGCTGATTTCACAACCAGATAACGGTGAGCAGGCTTTGGAAATTGCCGATAACCTGATTCGTTCGGGAGCAGTGGATATCATTGTGATTGACTCTGTTGCCGCCTTAACTCCAAAAGCTGAAATTGAAGGAGAAATGGGTGACTCAAAAATGGGCCTCCAGGCACGTTTGATGTCACAGGCTTTGCGGAAACTTACAGCCAATATCAACAAAACCAAAACCTGTGTGATCTTTATCAACCAGTTACGTGAGAAAATCGGAGTCATGTTTGGCAATCCGGAAACCACAACCGGTGGTAATGCCCTGAAGTTTTATGCTTCGGTTCGGTTGGATATTCGCCGGATAGGACAGATTAAAGATGGGGAAGAAGCCCAGGGTAACCATACACGGGTTAAAGTCGTGAAAAACAAGGTAGCTCCGCCATTCAAGAAAGCAGAATTCGATATCATGTACGGTGAAGGAATTTCGAAAACCGGTGAAATCGTTGATCTGGGAGTTGAATTAAATATCATTAAGAAGAGTGGTTCATGGTTCAGTTACGGCGAAACCAAACTGGGACAGGGACGCGAATCGGTAAAATCGGTTCTTCATGACAATCCTGAATTAGCGCTTGAACTGGAATCTAAGATTTTGGAAGCAGTGACTGGTACTGTGGCTATACCCGTAGCTTAGCTAAAAATGCAAAATATAGTTTGCAGTTATAATGATTTCATTTCATCAGTAGAAAAACAGTTCGTTCTTTCTACTGGTGAGATGAATTCTATTTTTAATGATTCTGGTAATTAGATTTTTGGCATTACCTTATCCTTATTTCGTTAACACTGAGATGAGAGGATGTAAATTTTCATTCATCGTATTACCTATTTCCCTTACAGAAATTCAAAGCTATAAATCATGATAATTTGGATTTAAGGCCAAATTAAATATATTTTACCATTTATTATGATTTTAGCAATGCCAACCAATCTATTATTCATCCAAAAACCTTATATTTATTGATAATTGATTAAAACAATTGGGTAATGTGATATTGTCCTTTCAAATTAATCATTCAGCCAATAACTGGTTGTAAAACTCCATATTTTGGGTGCGGTTAGTCAAAATTCCAAAGGAATACATCAATTAATAGAAAATAATGAGGTATCTGATTCATGAATTAGCGAAAAAAGTAAAGATAAAACATGTTATCATTATCTGGATAGCCGTAAACATGGCTTCTGCTTTTTTTTCACTGCTTTATGCTGATGAAGCCTATTATGTCCTATTTTCAAAACGACTGGATTTTGGATATTTCGACCATCCGCCAATGATCGCATTAATGATAAGGATCGGTCAGTTTGTTTTCAGGAACGAACTGGGTGTACGACTCCTTGCGCTTCTTTCTGTCTCTGCAGCATTATTTTTTACTTATAAATTGGCTGATGTTCAGAAACCATTGTTATTCTTTGCTGCGATATTATCAATTTTTGGATTGAATATTATAGGTTTTCTTGCCCTTCCGGATGGTCCGCTCCTGTTATTTGCCGTTTTATTTTTCATGACCTATAAAAGGTTTTTGTTAAAGGAAAATCTACTTAATTCGCTGTTTCTTGGGCTGACAATGTCCGCAATGTTATACAGCAAATATCATGGGATCCTGATCATATTTTTTACACTAATATCAAATCTGAGACTTCTGAGATCAAGAATGTTCTGGTTTGCAGCTTTAGTGGGTGTTTTGCTATTTATACCACATTTAGTCTGGCAATTTAATAATGATTTTGTAAGTGTTTACTATCATTTTTTTGAACGTTCTGCCTCGCATTACAAATTCTCATTTACATCTGAATACTTAATCGGACAAATTCTATATTATGGTCCATTTACAGTCCTGTTTATGTTTTTTGCCGCGCTTAGATTCAAGCATTCAAATTTATTCGAAAAGGCTTTAATATGGAATTTATGGGGAATACTGGGATTTTTTCTTTTGAGTTCACTGAGAGGAAGGGTAGAAGTAAACTGGACTTTGCCAATTCTTATTCCATTACTGATTTTCTTTTTAAGATATAGTGTTACAAAACCAATATTTACCAGGTGGTTTTATATTTCGGCTGTTCCGGTTATTGTGTTAATATGCCTGCTGCGTCTGGAAATTGTTTATCCTGTATTTAGCCTGAATATAGATCGACTGAATGATTTTAGAGGGCATAGAGACCTTGGAAAAGAGATCATAGAAAAATCAAACGGATTACCAATTATAGTCAATTCATACCAAATGGCCGGATTGGTTTCTTTTTATACCAATACTTTTGTTCCGAGCATTGGGGTTAATAGTCGACGAAATCAGTTCAATATATGGCATATAAATGATACGCTCCGTTACAAAAGAGTGGCGTTTGTTGACAATTATCTGGATGAGGGAGTAAAAATTCAAAACCCCTATTATAAAGAATACGAGGTAACATTTATTGATTCGCTTCCGGTCATGGATGATGTCAATATAAGCACCAAAATAAACAAGCTTTCGTTTTTGCCTAATGAAAATATTGAGTTGAAAGTCCATTTGTTTTCGAAGAAAGGACCTGAAAATTATCGTGATGCCGGAATTTACACCACCCGACTATGCGCAAGTTTATATAAAGATGATACTTTATTGTTCGAGAAAGGTTGTTTAATGCCAATTGATCTTCTTTTGAAAAAGAATAATGGTGAATACAATTTTCAAATTGATGCTCCGGCAGAAAAAGGGTCATATAGGATTGAAATTTCATTGAATACCTCAAGACTTGGTTGCTGGAATACAAAGAAAAAGGTTGATCTAACTGTTAACTGATGTTGAAATATTACGATTAAACGGTTTGAGTATGGGAGTAATAAGGTGTGTTTTGTTATTTTTGTCCTGACACCGATATATGATATTATGAAAGTATTAAAATTTGGAGGTACTTCTGTTGGAAGTGCTGAAAACATTCAAAAGGTAAGGGAAATTCTGATTGGTCAGGTTGACGACGTCATTGTTGTTGTGTCAGCCTTGGGTGGAATTACCGATATGATTTTGAGTGCAGCAAAAATGGCTGCGATAGGAACCGGCTACTTTCAGGCAGAATTAACTGAAATCAACACCCGACACTTTGATGTAATTGAAAATCTGTTTGAGGGCGAGAAGCAAGCTGAAGTCAATGAAAAAATTCAGGTTTTGCTTGAAGAACTTGAACGAATTGTTCATGGAGTTTCACTCATTGGTGAGTTGACACCGAAAACACTGGATAAGATAATTGGATTTGGCGAAAGATTGTCGTCTCTGATTATTTCGGAATATATTCCATCGTCACAATTATTTGATTCCAGCAAACTGATTCGGACAAACAGTGACTTTGGCAAGGCGATTGTCAATTTTGATATGACCAATACGCTGATTAGCTCTGCTTTTGGTTCATTTTCGGGAATAGCAATTGTTCCGGGTTTTATATCGAGTAATGAAGCAGGTGAATATACTACTTTGGGGCGTGGTGGTTCGGATTACACCGGCGCAATCATGGCGGCCGCAATGAATGCTTCGTCCCTGGAAATTTGGACCGATGTGAATGGGTTTATGACTGCCGATCCTCGTGTGATTAGCAAAGCCTATACAATTACTACGCTGAGTTATTCAGAAGCCATGGAGCTTTCGCATTTTGGTGCCAAGGTGATTTATCCCCCCACTATTCTTCCGGTTTATAAAAAAGGAATTCCAGTTAGAATTAAAAATACACTCGATCCGGCAGCTCAAGGAACATTAATTACGGAAAGTAAACTCAATGGAAAAGATTTGCCTATCAAGGGTATTTCATCCATTTCGAACATTACCCTGATTACAATTCAGGGGTTGGGGATGGTAGGTGTAACCGGTATTTCGGCAAGGCTTTTCGGAGCATTGGCACGTCAACAGATCAACGTAATCCTTATTTCTCAGGCCTCTTCTGAAAATTCAATCAGTTTTGCTATTGATTCTCCAAGCTCATCCAAGGCTGAAGCTGCTATCCGACTGGAGTTTGAACGTGAAATTCAACTTGATCAGATTAATAAAATAACTATTGAAGAAAACCTGGCCATTGTTGCAATTGTTGGTGAAAACATGAAGCATGCTACAGGTGTTGCCGGAAAACTGTTTAACACGATTGGAAAAAACGGTATTAATATCATTGCCATTGCGCAGGGCGCTTCGGAACTAAATATCTCATGGGTAGTAAAAATATCCGATTTACGCAAAACACTCAATGTTGTACATGAATCCTTTTTCTTGTCTGAGAATGTTGAATTGAATATCTTTTTACTGGGAATTGGTCTGGTAGGAGGCAATTTACTCGAGCAGATCAGGCAGCAACAACCCAAGCTTTTAAAAGAAAAGCACCTGAAAATAAAACTTGCGGGTGTTGCCAATTCCAAGAAGATGCTTTTCGACCGCGATGATATTGATATAGATACTTTTCGTGAAAAGTTAATGAATGAAGGGCTCGAGTCAAGCCTGTCGAAATTTAAAAATGAAATAATCAGGATGAACCTGTACAATTCAATTTTTGTTGACTGTACAGCAAATGCTCAGGCCGCGGGATTGTATGCTGAATTGTTGAATGCAAACGTTTCGATTGTTACGGCCAATAAGGTTGCAGCTTCATCAGAGTACGAAAACTATGCTTTGTTGAAAAAGACGGCTAAACGAAAAGGAGTTAAATTCTTGTTTGAGACTAATGTTGGTGCCGGCTTACCAATTATCACCACATTGAATGACCTGGTAAATTCAGGTGATACTATTCTGAAAATAGAAGCTGTTCTTTCAGGAACGCTGAATTTCATTTTTAATACAATAAGTGATAAAGTTCCATTGAGCCAGACTATACGGATGGCAAAAGATCAGGGGTTTGCTGAACCTGATCCGCGTATCGACCTCAGCGGAGTTGATGTAGCGCGTAAATTGCTTATTCTGGTACGCGAATCGGGTTACCAGTTTGAGATGAAGGATATTAAAATCAACACATTCATCCCGGATAAGTATTTTGAAGGTAGTGTTGAGGATTTCTGGAAAAATATACCTGAGATGGATGTTGAATTTGAAGCCAGCCGAAAAAAACTGGCGACTGATGGACGTTTCTGGAGGTTTGTGGCTAAGTTCGAAGAAGGAAAAGCAGAAATCGGTCTTCAGGAAATAATTGCAGGTCATCCGTTTGCCGACCTTCAGGGTTCGAATAACCTGGTAATGTTTACCACCGAACGATATCACGAGTTTCCGATGATGATCAAAGGATATGGGGCTGGTGCTGCAGTGACTGCCGCAGGTGTATTTGCAGATATTATCAGGGTTTCAAATATCTGATATCGCCATTTGAATCTGAACCTTCCTGAAATTAAAGTGTTCATTGATCATTAAGATCACAAATGAATACTCTCGTTTATCAAATTGAATTATAATTTATGAAATATATTATTGTTTTGGGAGATGGAATGGCAGATGAGCCTTTGGCTGATTACGGTGGCAAAACACCGTTACAAATGGCAGAAAAGCCTTCAATTGACCAACTGGCGAAAATGGGAAGGACTGGTCGGCTCATCACTGTGCCTGAAGATATGCACCCGGGAAGTGAAATTGCAAACATGTCGGTTTTAGGATACGATGTACACAAAGTTTTCGAAGGTCGGGGTGTGCTTGAAGCCGCAAGCATAGGGGTGACTTTGGAAGAAAATGATCTGGCCCTTCGCTGTAATCTGCTTACTATTGAAAATGGAAATATAAAAAATCATTCTGCCGGACACATCTCCAATGCTGAAGCGTTTGAACTGATTGAATTTCTGAATAATAGGCTGGGTAACGAAATTATTCACTTTTATCCGGGGGTTTCATACCGGCATTTGCTGGTTATAAAAGGTGGAAAAAAACAGATGGATTGCACTCCACCGCATGATGTACCTGGAAAGCCATTTCGTCCATGCTTGATCAAGTCCGAAAATGAAGAAACGGCATTTACTGCCAAGTTATTGAATTATTTGATTTTGCGTTCGCAGGCTTTATTAGCCGATCATCCGGTTAATGTGAATCGGCGAAAAGAGGGGAAAGAAGTTGCGAATAGTATCTGGCCCTGGTCACCTGGATATAAACCGCAAATGCCTACCTTTAAAGAGCTTTTTGGTATTGATAAATCAGCTGTAATATCCGCAGTCGATCTGATACAAGGGATCGGAGTTTATGCCGGAATGGATGTAATAAAAGTTGAAGGTGCGACTGGATTATATAATACAAATTACGAAGGAAAAGCCAAAGCTACAATTAATGCACTGAAAGATCATGACTTGGTATACCTGCATATTGAAGCAAGTGACGAAGCTGGTCATGAGGGTGATGTAGAGTTGAAAACAAAAACGATATCTTACCTCGACCAAAGGATAGTTAAATATTTGGTTGAGGAAACTGTAAAAATGAAAGAACCGGTTGCCATTGCAATTTTGCCAGATCATCCAACCCCATGCGCTACAAAAATTCACACCCGTGATGCCGTACCGTTCATCATATACCGTCCTGGCGAAACACCTGATAACGCACAGTTTTATGACGAATTTGAAGTTGTCAATGGTTCATATGGAGTGCTAAAGGGTGATCAGTTTATGAGAATACTCCTGGGTATAAATATTGAATAAATAGCAAATTATTTATTCAAAAATTACCTTGTTTTGGGACTGTTATTTATCTTTGAATAATCAATTGTAAATTTTGAACAAAAGTCATGAAATATTTCAGTACGAATAAATTGGTGTCTCCTGTTTCACTTATTGAAGCTGTCACTAAAGGATTGGCGGGTGATGAAGGATTATTTATGCCTGAACGCATTGATGAGTTTCATCCCGATTTTTTTAAGCGGATTCCCCGAATGAGTTTTCAGGAAATTTCATTTGAGGTAGCCAAAAAATTCTTCGGCGAAGATATCCCGGAAGTCATTCTGAAAGACATCGTATATGACACTCTCAACTTTGATTGTCCAATTGTTCAGGTAAAGAATTCAATTTACTCACTTGAACTTTTTCATGGACCGACTTTAGCATTTAAAGATGTAGGTGCGCGTTTTATGGCTCGCTTACTCGGTCATTTTCTTTTGGGTTTTGAAAGGGAAGTCAATGTGCTGGTAGCCACTTCCGGCGATACAGGTAGCGCTGTTGCCAATGGATTTTATGACGTTCCTGGAATTAATGTTTACGTGTTGTACCCAAAAGGACTAGTCAGCGACATCCAGGAAAAACAATTTACAACTCTTGGGAAAAACATTACTTCCCTTGAAATTGATGGTACATTTGATGATTGCCAACGGTTAGTGAAATCTGCTTTTAACGATAAGGAGTTAAATCAGGCATTGGTTCTAACTTCAGCCAATTCAATTAATGTTGCCCGTTTTTTACCTCAGGCTTTTTATTATTTCAATGCCTTTGCACGGCTGCGAGAAGCAGGAATTACCAATGACCTGGTTTTTTCGGTGCCTAGCGGCAACTTTGGAAACCTAACCGCTGGATTGTTTGCCAAATATTTGGGTCTTCCAATTAAACGATTTATTGCTGCAAATAATGAGAATGATATTGTATATAAATACCTCAAAACAGGATATTATAAGCCCTCTGAATCGGTTTCTACAATTGCTAATGCAATGGACGTAGGGAATCCAAGTAATTTTGCACGTATCCTTGAATTGTATAACCATTCGCATTCGGATATTTCTGCTGATATTGTTGGCTACCGCTATTCAGACGATGAAATCCGTGAAACAATGAAGCAGGTATTCGTAGAAGATAATTATATGCTCGATCCTCACGGTGCAATTGGCTACCGGGCACTAAAAGCTGATTTAAAAGACGGCGAAGTCGGTGTTTTTCTTGAAACTGCCCATCCGGCGAAGTTTACAGAAACCGTCGAAGGAGTTTTAGGGAAAGGAACAGTGGTGCTTCCTGAAAAACTTGAAGCATTTATGAAAGGTAAAAAGCAATCCATTCCACTGGGTACTGATTTTAACGGATTTAAGCAATACCTGCTTACGAAATAATTTATTCCAATTTAAGGTGAAGTCGTTTTCGAAAAGTTCGGAAACGACTTTCTTTGAAGACATGTAACCACCCTGCATGAAAAACTGACGAAAAGTTGTGCTAAATTAGCTGTATATTATTTTCCCCAATGACAAAATATAACGAACAGGATGTTATTCAGTTATGTCTGGACAAATTGTCAGATATACATGGGACACCCGTTCGTTTTATAAGTTCACGTTTATTAGGTGGAGGCTGTATCAATCATGCATTGAAACTCTGTTGTTCGGTAGGTGATTTTTTTCTGAAATGGAATGCTAAAACTCCTGCTGACCTATTTTTAAAAGAGGCGGAAGGTTTAAATGAGATGCGTCTGGCTGAAAATCCGTGGTTGATTATTCCAAAAGTTATCTGGGCCAAAGAAGTGAATGATTTACCGGGCTTGTTGCTGATGGAATATTTGCAATCCTCAACAACTACTCTGGGATTTGATGAGCATTTAGGCATGGGAATTGCTCAGCTTCATCGAAAAACAGCTTCTGTATTTGGATTCTATCATCCGAACTATTGCGGGTTGACCGTTCAGGATAATACATGTACGGACAATTGGGCTGAATTCTTTGCAGAGCGCAGAATTTGGGCATTGGTACAGAAGATTAATTCTTTACGAGAAATGACAGTTGCCGAACTGAAAATTTATGAACGACTGGTGGCCAAAATACCTCAGTTGCTATCCCATCAAACAATCCCCTCATTGATTCATGGCGATCTATGGTCGGGTAATTACATGATTACGCCCAATGGTCCCGCTTTAATCGATCCGGCTTGCTATTATGCCGATCGTGAAATGGAACTGGGCATGATGCATTTATTTGGTGGTTTTTCATCAACGGTTTGGAGTACTTACCGGAATGAATTTCCTCTTCCTTCCGACTGGGAACAAAGAACTCACTTGTATCAGCTTTATCATGTCCTGAATCACTATCTACTTTTTGGTGGTTCTTATGGCAGGCAGGCCCTGGGAATTGCAAAAGAGTATCTTTGACAAACTGAAATATACTATGGCAAAACTTATTGGATATGTGATTTTTGGAATTTGTTGTATATTATGGGGACTGATACTGGTGGTTCCTTTCCTTGAATTTTCAGCAGCTAAGATTGCCGGAATCACAACCGGCCTAATTATTGCAGGTGAGATTACTTTCTACCTGAGTATTTTCCTGATCGGCAAAGAATTTCTGGTCCGAATAAAAAACAAATTCAGGAAATCAAACAAATCAGAATAGCCCGGACTTTTCCTCATTCCGTTTTCCCTTTTCCTTTCCCTAAGTTCCTATAATTCTACAAACCTGTTTTTAATGGCATAAACCACCAGTTGCGCCGTGTTTTTGCTTTCACTTTTCTCCAGAATATTGGCCCGGTGTTTATCCACAGTACGTTTGCTGATAAACAGCTTATCGGCAATTTCCTGGTTGGATAATCCCTGGCAAATCAGGATCAGAATTTCCATTTCCCGTTCCGATAATTCGGAATGAAGTTCCTTGCTTTTTGGTGCCGACTTCAGACTGCTGATCAGGTTTTGAAGCAACTCAGAGGAAAAGAACGAACCCCCGTCGTAAACTACGTCCAATGCAGCCTTTACCTCTTTGATATCGGAGTTCTTAAGAACAAATCCTTTCACCCCGGCATTCACCATTTTGTAGTAATAATCTTCCTCGCCATACATCGAAAGGGTGATGATTTTCAGATCGGGATATAATTCATGAGCAATTGTTGACGCCTCAATGCCATCCATGACTGGCATACTGATATCCATCAAAACCAGATCGGGTGTACTTGTTTTAATCAAGTCGAGAAATTGCTTTCCATTTGAAGCTTCTCCAACAACATGATAGTTTTCAAGGTTATTCAATAAAATCCGAAGCCCATTGCGGAATAAAGTATGATCATCAACAATGATAACTTTCCGTTTCGATTGATTACTCGTCATGCATCAGTACTTTTATAGTTACAAGAGTTCCTTTTTTATGCTCACTTTCAATATTGATTTCGCCTTTTAACGAGTTTATTCTTGAATAGATGTTCGAAAAACCCATTCCGCTGCTGGCAGGCTGATTGATTACATTATCAACATCAAATCCCTTACCGTCATCTTTATAGACGATATTCAGGTATTCCCCATCTTTGTTCAAAGATATATTAATCTTTTTTGCCTGAGCATGTTTAATGGTATTGTTTATTAATTCACAGATTACACGATATAAAACGACCTCCACATTATCATCAAAACGTTCATCCTTCAGCTCAGTCAGAAGATTTATCCGGATCGTTTTTGTAATGTTGATTTTATTGGTGAAGTTGTTCAGAGCCCTTACCAGACCAAAGTTATTTAAAATGTGCGGACTCAGGTTATCTGATATTTCCTTCAGACTCTTGATGGCCTCATTGATTACAATCTCAGTATTTTCAACAATTTCCCTGGACGACTCATCATGCTTCATCTGTGAGAGGGATGAAACCGACATTTTTACACTTGAAAGTAACGGGCCCAATCCGTCATGCAGATCTTTGGCAAACCGTTTCCGCTCTTTTTCTTCCGTTTGGATGATCGTATTCAGGAACATCTTTTCAGTCAGCCGCCTCGAATCTTCCACCTTTTTCATGTACTTGAAGATCTTCTGGATCATGAATACTCCAATGGCAAAAGCCAGTGAGGTAATAACACCTCCCCATACAAATATCTCGCGGTAATCCTGGGGTTTTACAGTACTCACATAGGGCAGGAATTCGACCAGACGCATGACAGCCATCAGGATGAACCCAAGGGTGAGTAACATCCATGATGAATTATACTTGGTTACCCGGGTCAGTTTAATGGCAACTCCTACTGCGAAGAACTGGAGGATGATAGCAATGACAAATAATATTTTAAGAATCATAGAATAACTTTTTTGAAGATACAAATGTATACCTGTGGCTTTTTTTTCAAACCAGTAAAGCAATAAAAATTAATCAGGATGGATTAATTTCTGCTTTCTATTTTTTAGCAGGCTGCATCGATTTTGCCCAGTCCAGTATCGTTTTAACATCTTCCGGAGTAGGAATAGCTCCCGGATTCTTTTTCCTGAATTTCTTTGGCGGCATATCGTTTTTCCATATCTCGTTGTACATTGCCTTTGATTTGGCCGCTTGCTTTTCATGTGGATAAGTATCCCATTTCGATAAATTTAACTTTGCAAGCGCCAACAGTCTTCCAGGTTCATAATGACAATTCTTGCAGGATTTTTCAGTTATCTTTTGCACCTCCGACGGAATCGGCTTTCCGATTTCATTATTCTTTTGAACCGATTGCGCCAAACCCATATGGGCACTGATGATAATAAAAGAAAGCAATCCTATAAATCCAACAGTAAAATTCAATATCTTTTTCATAGTGAACGAATTTGAGAATTATCAAAGTTAATAAAAAGCAATTGATTCTTTATCCATAAATGAATACAGGTTGAGGTCATAAGAAAAATTGATAATTCAATCACGGGATGAAAACTTTTTTACTACTTTGATAGATTTTATTGAAGTAACTATTTTCTCAATTAATCACGAACGATTTGCTACTCATAACTTAACAAACCAAATCAATAATGAAATACCTGAAAAGCCTGTATGCGCAGGTAATTACTGCAATCATTATCGGAATCCTTTTGGGAATTTTTTACCCAGCCTTTGCAATTCAGTTAAAACCATTGGGAGACGGCTTTATTAAACTGGTAAAGATGATGATTGCCCCAATCATCTTCTGCACTATAGTAAACGGCATTGCAGGTATGGAAAATACCAAAAAGGTAGGCCGGTTAGGTTTGAAAGCAATTATTTATTTTGAGATCGTATCCACTTTCGCATTGATAATCGGGCTGGTAGTTATTAATGTTTTGAAACCTGGCATAGGTATGTCAGTCGATCCGGCATCATTGGATATGAAATCAGTCGAAGGTTACATGACTCAAAGCAAGAGTCATGGGGTAGTGGATTTTATTCTGAACATCATTCCAGAAAATGTTTTTAGCGCCCTGTCTTCAGGAAACATCCTTCAGATTTTGTTTTTTGCCATCCTGTTAGGTTTTGCCATGTCGAAAATTGGCCCCAAAGCCAGACCACTCTTAGTTGCTATCAAGTCAATTGAAGAGGCTCTCTTTGCCGTTATAAAAATTATTATGAGGGTGGCTCCATTAGGTGCGTTGGGAGCGATGAGCTTTACTATCGGAAAATACGGAGTGGGTTCATTGGTTTCATTAGGAAAGTTAATGGGAGCTTTTTACCTGACCTGTATTCTCTTTATCGTGTTTATTTTGGGAGGAATATTAAAGTACAGTGGATTTAACCTGTACCGCTTATTAAAATACGTAAAAGAAGAATTACTAATCGTCATTGGAACATCATCCTCTGAAGCTGCATTGCCCAGCCTGATGGACAAATTAAGGAAAATGGGCTGTTCTGAGCCTGTAGTCGGACTCGTAATCCCGACAGGTTATTCGTTTAACCTGGATGGCACCTCCATCTACCTCACTATGGCAACCGTTTTTCTGGCACAGGCAACCAATACACCCTTGGAGTTGCCGCAACAGATATCACTGATATTTATTTTAATGCTTGCCTCGAAAGGAGCAGCAGGGGTTACGGGCAGCGGATTTATTACCCTGGCTGCTGTTTTGTCGGTAGTAGGCAATGTTCCTGTTGCAGCTATAGCACTCATTTTAGGCATCGATCGTTTTATGAGCGAAGCAAGGGCGATTACCAACATAATTGGCAACGCAATTGCTACCATAGTAATTGCTAAATCAGAAAATGAAATTGATTTAATGAAAGCCAAAGAAATCATTGGCTGAATTGAGGTAACTTGTAACATTATGAGGGAAGAGGAATAAGGAATTGGGTAAATCGCTGAGATCATCGATTTCAAGGCTATTTCCCTTTTCCTTATTCCTTTTTCCTCATTCCTCATTTTAATCCTCTGCATGAATTTAATCCCTCATAAGATGAAGACATTAAATGCATTTTCAATCAATAAAAAGCTTTAACTTCGTACCATGCTGGCAGTTGATAATAGGTCGGACGAATCGTCAGAATTTATTCCATATTCAATTACTATTAAAGTAAATTCAATGAGACAATTGATCATTTTTTATAGTCTTTTTCTGATGGGAATGGGCGTTTTTGCCCAATCGAATCCATCACCGTCCCGATGGCTATCGGGATCAAATATGCCAAATAAGTTATCTTTTCAACCGGATAGTTTGAAGGCAAAGGTGAATGTGCACGGGAAAATGCATCAGAAAATGACTATGCCATTGGATACGCTTACAAAGAGCGATTATACATTGAGCCTCGAACGCGTAAATGATAACCTGATTATGATTGGTGACAGTGTCAAACTGGGATTTGATGTTGTGAGACTCGACCGGAGAATAGATTTGATGACTAACGATTTGAAGTTGATTCGTCAAAACATGCGGGGCCGGAATACAGTGTTCAATATTAAAAACCAGTTTCTGTATCAGCGATTCACTATTAAGCTGGATGAGGAAACTGACCTGATTCAGGCTAAGCTTGATGAATTGCACCATCGCGTATCTCATGCCAAGCTCCGTTTGAATAAAGTATTGTCCGACTCAATTTTTCGTAAGTTATATGCCAGCAAGGAAATGCGAACAACCTTTAACCAGAAGCTGACCAGGTTGGAAAAAAGATATAACCGAACGGACAGTATTACCAAAGCCAATGTGGATACGCTCAATGCCATGAATGTACGACTGTCGGACAATTCATATATTTTATCCAATATGATGAACATCATGGATAACAGGATGGATAAGGCAGTACCCAAACTCATCGGCCCGGAGGTAAACCGCTTGTGGGAAAAAGAAGTCGCTGTATCTCCGGCAAAACCATCGTCCAAAAGCCCGGTAAGCATATTTGAAAGCGAACAAAATGCAATTGGCTATTACATCAAACAGACCTCAGGAGAGCGCAAGATCATCTTGTTCCTGGGAATTCTGCTTCTAACCTGGATCTATCTTAAACGGAAAGTATTAAAAACATTCAGGGAACAAAAGGATGCCTACAGTTACCTGCACCTTCATTACCTGAATAGCAATCCTGTATTGTCACTGATAGTTTTATTGTTATGTTTGATGCCATTTTTTGATGCCTATGCCCCTACATCCTATGTTTCAATTGTTTTCCTGCTTTTACTCCTGACTTCGACATTTATCTTCTTTAAAAGAGGCAACCGTATATTCCTGTTTAACTGGCTCATATTGATCGCATTGTTTGTTACGGATGTCCTGACCTACCTGTTCATCGAACCTACATTTGCCGAAAGAATGTTGCTGTTGGCCCTGCATGCCGGGATCATCGTGTTCACATTGCGTTTTATCCAATCGCTTCATAAACAGACACCCTATTTCCGTTTATTGAAAACGGCTGCCATTACAGCAATTACATTGTCCTCTCTGGGAATTCTATTTAATCTTTTTGGACGATTCTCGCTTGCCGGTATTGTTGGTATTGCTGCCATTTTTGCTGTAACCCAGGCTGTTGTATTAACCGTGTTTGTCGAGGTGATTGTTGAGGTTGTATTACTCCAACTACTAAGCAGCAGGTTGAATAAGAATAACGACAAACCTTTTGACGTTGAATCCGTGGTGAATAAAATCAAGATGCCGCTGATTCTTATTGCTGTTCTGATCTGGATGATTATGCTTGCATCGAATTTAAACATCTATCACAGTATTTATAATGAAATGACTGATGCCCTAACCACTAAACGAACCATAGGAAGCATCTCCTTTGAATGGCTAAGTGTGATACTATTTATTGGTATAATCTGGTCTGCGCATATCATGCAACGGATTTTAAGCTTTATTCTGGGAGAGACAGGAAGCGAATCGGATGATGTCACAACAATCACCAAAGGGCAACACTCCCGCCTCCTGATCACACGTTTACTGGTGTTGATTGCTGGTTACATCTTGGCCATTGCGGCTTCAGGATTACCGATCGACAAACTTACATTCTTACTCGGAGCTTTGGGTGTAGGTATCGGTATGGGACTACAACACATTGTAAACAATGTAGTGTCAGGAGTTATCCTCATCTTTGATGGTACCCTGCAGGTAGGAGATGAGATAGAAGTAACAGGACAGGCAGGTAAAGTCAAGGAAATAGGATTGCGCGCCAGTACGCTGACCACCGATGATGGGGCAGATGTCATCATTCCAAACGGAAATATCCTGTCGTCGAACATCATTAACTGGACGTTCACCAATAACGAAAAAAGGGTTATTATAACCTTCTCTTTAACCGGAAAAGAACTGGATGCCAATGTAATCAACGAAATAATCAACACCACCATCAAAAAACTCCCTCATGTAATAGCAACCAAGAAACCCGTGATTTTGTATACTAAGGTAACTTCTGAATCCTGTACGATAACCATCCGTTTCTGGAGTACAACAACCACGGGCGATCAGGTTAAAAGTGAAGCCATGCTTCAGCTCAGTGCAGCATTTGAAGCCCAAAAGATAGGCTTCGAATAGTTGCCAACCTGAGAAAATAACTTCTACGGATTAAGTGTTATCAAATCTGATTTAACACAATGCTCCTTTTTCCAATGACGTAAACTTAATCTGCCACCAAGACACCAATACTCCAAGTTTCACCAAGTCTTCACATTCCCAGTTTCCCTTTTCCTGTCTCCCTGCTCCTTTTTTCTACTGACTTTTTCCTGATTCTCTTTCTCCCTCCCATCGTGAAAGGCCACCCCAATCCATATACCGTTTATATCCTGCTTTTCTTAATTGTTTTGAAACTATTCTTGCATTCGCTCCAACGGTACAGTAGATAATCAGATACTTGTCTTTGGGTATTTCATTCAGGCGGCTCATGACTGTTGCTGTCGGGAATGATTTGGCCGTCGGAATATGCTCTTTCAGATAGGCTTTCTCGGACCGCACATCCAGAATCCATATAGAGTCTACCGGATTTTCCGTGAGCTTTTTCAATGCCGGGGGCTCAATGTACTTCCTTAAACCTTTGCCCTGAGGACCAGCTTTACCAATATAGACCGATTGTGCGGCAGCACTCTGAATCAACAGTACTGATAAAACCAGCATAATCATGACGATCTTTGAAATGTCTGTTACTCTTGTTCTCATGCTTTTGTAATCTCCTATCATTTTAATAATTTCATATTGCAAGTCATGGTTTTCAGGCTTTAAGGCGAAAGACTGAATCAGCAATCATTCGTTAATCCTCTTTTTTTACAACACTATACCTAAAAGCCCGACCAAGAGTTACCGTTTTGTTTATACTTTTAAATTCATCAAAGCATTGGTATACGGCATTCCGTATGGCTTTTTCAAACAGATCGTTTATTTCATATTTAACAGACCCCATTGGTTTGTGTTCAAGGGAAGACAATGAAGTACCAAAATCCAGCAATTTATTATTCTCGTCATAAATAGCAATACTCATTTCAACAAGCACAAATTCACTACGTTTAAAGAAGGACCTTGTGGCTTTTTTTGCTGTATTTACGATATAGCATACTACTTTGAGGCTCTTCCCCGTATCCGCGAAATAGGAGCGGACTTTCAGATCCAGGAGTTCTTTGTTCTTATCTGTTAAAGCCGGATGAGCAATGACTTCATAACCTGAAAATTGATTTTCAGGAATTTCAATGTCTTTGGTTAAGCTTTGTAATCTGAAGTCAATGATATCAATAGCAGTCAATTGTCCTGAAATTTGAATGCCATGAAGCTCCCTGTCATAAAATAGAAAGTCATAAAATTTACTGTAACATCCCGATAAAAATAATGTAGCGATAATAAGGATAAAGGCTAATTTTCTGGTCATCTTAAGGTTGTTTTTCCAGCAGTATATGGATTATAGCGGAAATAATACAAAGAATATTTCTCAAATCAGTACATCCATTATTAAAGTTCAAAAATAGATGGTTCTAGTTATGATCCATCTTTTTGATGATTTCCCTCAGCAAGTCGTTGTGTTCCTGCTTCAGGGCAATAAATTTATTGACCCAGGTATAAATCAAATAGAGAATAACAAAGAGGATCGCCAGATAAAAAACAACGATAAAGAGAAATGGTAATAATGTAAACAGGCCCATGATTTTAGTTTTAAGGGATTGAAATAATATGCAATATAATGAATTGAATTAAACACATGATTTATAATTGTGTTTTTCCTGATGTTAAATTTAGCAATTGTTTTTCAACTTTGCTACTTTTAATGACTTCCTATCATGGCATATTCCATTTATTGGCCGTAACAACTAATCCTCCTCCTTTAAAATCAGGGAACCCACATCCCCACACGTATATAAGATGATCCCATTTCTTTTCGCCTGAATTTCTGGTCCTTGCTGGAAGTATTTGAATCCTCAGAATCTTTTGCAACGCTTCGAATGATGAAACCCTGATCCTATGGATTGGAACTGGTCAGAACAGGGAACGGTCAGGGATCGCGTTATGATCTCGCTTTGGTTTGTGTATGTTTTCTGTAAGGTTTGAGTATGTTTTCTGTATGTTTACTTACAGAAAATTTATCTGAAATAAATTTTAACCATGCAAATATACCAAGGCGTTTAGCAGGGGTTTATATCGGAGAGGTGAACCGGGTTGGGAATGTTAATATTTCTTTTACCCAAGGGAAATTGGGGATGGTCATATAAGGAATACGACGATAAAGTCTGGTATGGTACTGTTGTAATATTGATAAAAAAAGCACAGGGAACAACCTGATCTTGAATTTCAGGTTGTTCCCTGTGCTAATTCCAGCTTGTGGCTGGCAGGTGTGTTATCTTGGAAAGATTACTTCTTCTTTTTATCCAGGATCTTTTCGATTTCGTCCATCACTTTATTCATGGATGCTGTTGTCTTTTCAAAGGGCTCGGTTGAATTCATATCCACCCCTGCTTTTTTTAACAGTTCAACAGGATAGTCAGATCCCCCGGCGGATAAGAATTCCATGTAACTTTTCAGTGCTTTGGGATCACCCGTCATGACCTTTTCGGCCAGCGAAATGGATGCTGTAAATGAAGTACTGTATTGAAAGACGTAGAAATTACGGTAGAAATGAGGGATATATGCCCACTCCATGCTGATGTTATCGTCCACCTTGCATATGCCCTGATCCACTCCGTAATATTTGTCGACGATGTCTTTGTATATTTTCGAGAACGTGTCTCCCGTAAGGGGTTTGCCTGCTTCGGCCTCTTCGTGTATTTTCAGTTCGAACTCGGCAAACTGGGTCTGGCGGAATAGGGTTCCCTTAAAATTGTCGAGCCAGTTCATCAGGATCGAAAGTTTCACATCATCATCTTTTATAGTACCAATGATGTAGTTAAAAAGCAACACCTCGTTAAACGTAGAGGCCACTTCAGCGACGAAAGTTTCATAACCGGCTATCGGATAAGGCTGTGTTTTATTCGAGAAATAGCTCTGCATGGTGTGACCAAGTTCGTGAGCCAGTGTGCTGACATCGTTATACAGGTTATTGTAATTGAGCAGAATGTAGGGGTGTCCGTCGTAATCGGCGCCATTTGAATAAGCTCCCGACTGTTTCCCCGGAGTTGGGAAAACATCTATCCAGCGCTCATCAATGGCTTTCTTTACAGTTGCAACATATTCATTTCCCATAGGTTTCAGCGCTTCGAGAACAATTTTAGTTGCATCTTCATAACTGTATTTCAGATCAATATTCTTCACAACGGGCGCATATAAATCGAGGTATTTTAAAGTATCCACCCCTAACATGCGTTTTTTAATTTTCAGATACCTGTGAAATGCAGGCAGGCTTTTATTCACATTGTCGACCAGCGAGTGGTAAATTCCGACAGGTATATTGCTGGGATAAAGCGCCGCTTCGAGAGACGAATCGTAATGACGTGACTTTGATCTGAACATGTCGGCTTTTACTTTGCCGTAAAGCATTTCGCCATAGCTGGCCCTGAACCTGGCAAAATTGTCCCAGTAAGCCTTGAACACAATTTCCCGATCCTTGCGGTTGGCTGATGCCCTGTATTGACTGTATTCAGAGCTACCGATTTTAATTTTTTCACCGTTCGACAAAGTGACTTCAGGCTTGGGCATTTCTGCATCCGAGAAAGTACCGTAAACCGAATGAGGAACAGATGAAACCATGCCTGCAAGCGCCATGATTCGTTCTTCCGGTTCGCTCAGGGTATGTTTCTTGGTACGAAACATATTCTGGAGGTTCATGCGGTAAACTTCCAGTTTGGGCTCTTTCTGAATAAATCCTTCAATAGTAGCCCAGTCGGCTGTCAGAATTTCAGGCTCGATAAATGCAGCTTTGGCTCCAAAGTTTGAAAACAACTGCTGGAGTTCCAGTTTCATCCCGGTATATTTCATGTTTCGGGTGTCGAGGTCTGAATTCATACCCGCATAGATATATAGCTTCGATGCTGCTTTTGATATTTCCGAATTGTACTGAAGTGCTTTCAAAAGATTTTGCCCTGACTGAGTCAGGGTTCCTTTGAATTTTTCAACCTGATCAAGTTTTGGCGATAACTCATTCAAGGCTGCACGCCATGCATCGTCTGATGAGAAAAGATCGGCTAAATTCCATTTGTAATTTGCAGGAATTTCTACCCGTGTTTTTTGGCCGTAACTGTTCGTTGAAGCAAGCATCACGATAATAGCCAGCAGGAATGCTTTCGCATTAAGAGTAAAATGTTTCATTTATTTGAATGCTTGATTTCTTGATCAATGGGTATTCGTTTGTCAGATTAATTACAAAAACAACCTTGTGTAATTTGAACGGACTGTAAAAATTTGTTCCTGACAAGCTACATTGAATAATAAAACATACAAATAGTATAAGAGATATGCTTACTTTTAGTTTTTCAAAATGATAGAATATGTCGCAACTCAAAGTATATAAAGCTTCAGCAGGCTCAGGGAAGACTTTCCGTCTGGCCATCGAGTATATGAAGCTGGCCCTTACGAACGATACCAATTACAGGCATATCCTGGCGGTAACCTTTACCAATAAGGCTACTGCTGAGATGAAGTCACGCATCATCGGTGAACTGTATCATCTGGCCAAAGGCAAGGAATCGGTCTATATGAAGGTTTTAACCGAAGAATTGGGTTGGCAGCCGATGATGGTGGAAAGGCAGGCACAGTTGGTTCTGAAACGCATTCTGCACGATTATTCGCGCTTTTCGATCAGTACTATTGACAGCTTTTTCCAGAGGGTCATCAAGGCTTTTAACCGCGAACTGGGTATCAACGCGGCCTACAATGTTGAGTTGGACGAAAAGAGCATTCTCGAAGAGGCAGCCGACCGCCTGATCCATTCGGTAGAGGACGACCCGAAACTGCTGGAATGGCTCGACGCGTTTGCGTCAGATAAAATCAGGGAAGGCAAAGGTTGGAACCTGAAAAATGATATTCTTCGACTGGGAAACGAGATTTACAACGAGACGTTTAAATCGCTGAATGAAAGCTTGTATGAAAAGCTGAACGACCGTGTGTTTCTTCGTGACTATCGTGGTAAGCTTAATCAGATCATTGCACAGTATGAAAATAAACTGAAGTCGCTGGGGCAGGAGGGGTTGAATGTTATGGCTATGCAAAGCCTTTCAGCTGATGATTTTAAGTCGAAGGGGAGTGGCCCTGCGGGAGGCTTTCAGAAGATGAAAGACCTGAAATTTGTGTTGAATATTACTACTATAAAGTCCACTACAGAGTTGTCGGCCTGGGTTACGGCTTCAGTCAAAGAACCGCAAAAGTCACTCCTGGAGGGGCTCGTTCAAGGCAAACTAATGCCCAAAATGCAGGAAGCTGTACAGTTGGTCGAAACGCAGTCGCGCAATTACATTTCCGCCAGGTTGATTGTCAACCAGCTTTATACCTTGGGTATCCTGGTCGATCTGCGTAGAACGGTCAAAGAAATATGCCGTGAGAAGGGAATTATTTTGATCTCTGATTCGGGTCATTTGCTCAAGGATGTGATTGCTGATTCTGAAACTCCTTTTGTTTACGAGAAAACAGGGTCGGTCTATTCACATTTCATGATCGACGAGTTCCAGGACACATCGGGCTTGCAATGGAATAATTTCAGGCCGCTGATCGGGAACTCCCTGTCGGAGAATAACCTGAGTATGGTGGTGGGCGATGTCAAACAGGCCATCTACCGCTGGCGCAGTGGCGACTGGCGATTACTTGCAGGCAAGCTGGGTGAAAGTTTCCCGGCTTTTGGTCTTGATGATCAGGTTTTGGACAGCAACTGGCGCAGTCATGGTAAGGTCATCCGGTTCAATAACACGGTATTCCGGCTTGCACCACAATTGCTTCAGCAGAATATGGATGAAGAACTTTTGGCTGCAGGAATCAGCGAAAACCCGGTTCAGTTCACCATTCCTGAAGTATATGCCGACAGCGTTCAGCAGGTGTCCAATCCAAAGGTGTTTGATCAGGGATATGTCCGCGTCCGTTTTCTGGAAGATAAAAAGGAAAACAAAATTGCCAACGAAGAATTGATTCTTTCTGAGTTGGTTGAATCGGTGAAAAAACTTCAGGATAAAGGCGTAAAGGCCATTGAGATGGCTATACTGGTTCGACAGAAAAGTGAGGCGCGACTTGTTGCCGACCTGTTTCTACAGCAAAAAGGCCTTCCGGAGAATGCGAACTATAATTTTGACATACTTTCAGGTGAATCGTTATACATTGCCAATTCGGAAGTAATAGGTCTGATCATCTCGATACTTACAGGTTTCCTTAATCCGCAGGACCGGGTGGTGAAAGCAGAAACAAATTATCTGTATTACAGTAAGATCTATCCGAGGCTTAAGGAAAAGGGAAAAGGGAGAAGGGAAAAGGGAGAAGGGAAACCGGAAAAGGGAAAAAGTAATGAGGATCAGTATTCTCTTGAGTTTGATATTTCTCATTTGAGTGTGAAATATGAATCAGAACAATCGTACGAGCCGGGGATTAATCAGCAGTTTGAGGATTTTGGTGTTCAGGAGAATGAGTTACTGCAATATCTTGGAAGTAAAGACTTTGAGGAACTGATTGCCGGGAAGCCGATTCTGGAAATCATTTACAGCATCTGCGAGAAGTTCAATCTATTCAGTCTGGCTGATGAGCTGGCTTATCTTCAGGCCTTTGTCGATCAGATCTCAGTCTTTGAACGGAACCATGCTTCGGAACTGACCAGTTTTCTGAACTGGTGGACCGACAATGGCGCAAGGTTTACTATTCCTGTTTCGGATAGTATAGATGCCATCAACGTGCTGACTATTCACAAATCGAAAGGACTGGAGTTTACGCATGTATTTGTCCCATTTTTCGATTGGACCATTCAGCCGCATACGTCGCCTGAGATGGCTCCTTTGCTTTGGTGTTGCCCCGACACAGCTCCTTTCAATGAGATGGAGTTGGTGCCGATAAGATATAAGAATGATGTTGGGCTATCTATTTTTTACCGTGAGTTTTTTGCCGAGAAGTTCAATACCTATGTGGATAACCTGAACCTGATGTATGTGGTCTTTACCCGTGCCAAAGCGGGTTTATGGGTCTGGGCGAATTTTACGGGTAAACTCACTTCGGTTGGTGATTTGCTTAAACTGACGGTAGATAAGCAAGCTAACATGGGATCCTGCGGACTGAGTGAGGAGCAATGCGTTCAGTTTTCGGATGGATATGATCCTGAAAAACTGTTGCTTGAGGTAGGTGCACTGAGTGTTTCGGATGAAGATCGGAAAAAAGAGGGGCAATTCATGAAAGATGTCCGTTTATCGGAATTCGAATTTGCTGATTTTAGGAAGTTCCTGAATATCCGCCAGCGGGGAGAGGACTTTTTTACCCATGAAAGCAAAAAGCAAAGCGGGATCAATAAAGGCAAGTTGGTTCATGAAATCCTTTCACTGGTTGAGACTTCGAACGATTTGCTTAAGGCAGTCAGACGGATTGAAATGGAAGGAAAGATTGGCTCAGGTGAGAGCGAAAAAATGATAACGGAACTGGCCGATCTATTCAATGATCCTGAGGTCAAATCATGGTTTGACGGAACCTATAGGGTAGTCAATGAACGGAATATCCTGACCGGAGTAAACGGGATCAAACGTCCTGATCGTATCATGATAGGGGCGGATGGAGTAGTGGTGGTTGATTATAAATCCGGAGACCTGGAGTCGGAGAATTACAAAAAACAGTTGCGAACCTATATGAAGGAACTGAAGAATTGCGGCTATCCCAATGTTTCAGGGTATATTTGGTATACGAAAACAAATAAAAGGGTGTTGGTATAAATGTTTATGACCACTACCTTGAAAAAAGCTTATTTTTGCATAAAATATTTACTCATGATACAACGTATTCAGACTCTATTTTTAATCATCTCAGCTATTCTGATTGGGATTTTGTTTGCTTTACCTTTTGCTGAAATAGCAAAAGATGCTGTTGTTTACCTCTTCAATAGCAAGGGAATACTACTTGATGGTGTTGTGAAACAAAGCGGCTTTGTTGTAATTGCGATTATAACGATTATTCTGGCCGTAAGTGTGTTTGCAATCTTTGATTTCAAAAACAGAAAGCGACAAATCATGACTATTCTTCTGAATATTGTACTTAAACTGGTATTGTTGGGAATACTTGTTTTTTACTCTTACTTTTTATTTAGCGGAGCCCAGATCAGCTTAAAGGTCGGAATGGTGTTTCCATTACTGGCCATTGTATTTGACTATCTGGCCATTTCGGGCATAAGGAAAGATGAAGCGCTGATCCGTTCCATTGACCGGATACGGTAAGATTCAGGAAAAGGGAAAAAGGAAAAGGGAAAAAGAAAAATCCTTTCAGATGAATTTCAAAATAGTAAAGCCGGACAGCTGAGAAACACATTCGAAAATTTAAATTGATATATTATGTCAGTCATTTATGAAGAACGTTTTGCATCGCATCCTGATGATGTGAATAAATATGATACTACTCAATTGCGTGAGCATTTCCTGATTGAGAAGGTTATGGAAAACGATCAGATTCACCTGGTTTATTCCCATTATGACCGCTATATTACCGGTGGTGCTGTTCCTGTAAATGGCCCGCTTGAACTTAAGGCAATTGATCCGATGAAAGCAACTTACTTTTGTGATCGTCGTGAATTGGGAATCATTAATGTCGGATCCAAAGGAAAAGTAGTTGTTGATGGAAAAGAATTTGTCCTCGAATTTAAGGAAGCTTTGTATGTCGGGAAAGGTACCAAACAAATCATCTTTAAATCTGAAAGTGCAAATCAACCTGCACGGTTTTATCTGAATTCAACTCCTGCACATAAAGAATTACCTACATGTCATGTAACTATGGAAGATGCCAATGTGCTGCAGATGGGCTCGACTCAAACATCAAACGAGCGTCAGATTAATCAGTTGTTGATCAGCAAGGTGGTTGAGACCTGTCAGCTACAGATGGGAATGACTGAATTGAAAGAGGGTAGTGTTTGGAACACCATGCCGGCCCATACCCACAGCCGAAGGATGGAGGTTTATTTTTATTTCAAGGTTCCTGAAGGTCAGGCTGTCTGTCATTTTATGGGTCAACCGCAGGAAACAAGGCACATCTGGATGCTTAATGAACAGGCAGTCATCTCTCCCGAATGGTCCATTCATTCTGCTGCCGGAACAAGCAATTATATCTTTATCTGGGGTATGGCTGGCGAAAACATGGATTATACAGATCAGGATATTGTTCAGCCTAATCAGCTAAAATAACCAACCATGGACCGTCGAAGCGTCTTTAAATATATTTCCCTGATGGGATTACTCTCATTGGGAAATAAACTTTCAGCAGTCCCGTTTATCCCTGCTCCTGTCGTTACTGACCGGAAGTACTGGCTTAAAGTGATGTTGCAAATAGCTACGCCGGTTTTGGAATCACTGAGTAAAGGAGAATTAAGGAAGAATATGCCTGTTGAATGCAAACCCGGCAAGGAAGCCGATCGGCGGAAAGTAACTTATCTCGAAGCATTCGGAAGATTGATGGCAGGAATGGCACCATGGTTAGAGTTAGGAATTGACGAAACGGAAGAGGGACAAATCAGAACAAAATACATTTTACTTGCCCAGAAAAGTTTGAAGATGGCAGTTGATCCACTGTCACCGGATTTTATGAATTTTACTCAAGATGGACAGCCTTTGGTTGACACTGCATTTTTGGCACACGCCATCTTGCGTGCTCCCAATGTACTATGGGCTCAACTGGATGACCTGACCAAACAACAATTGGTAACTGCCATGAAAAGCAGCAGGGTCATTACTCCGGGCAACAACAACTGGCTTTTATTTAGTGCAATGATAGAAGCATTTCTGCTCTTCGCCGGTGAACAGTATGAAGATAGTCGTATGGATATAGCTTTCCAAAAACACTTGGAATGGTATAAAGGTGATGGAATATATGGTGATGGTTCTGATTTTCACTGGGATTATTACAATAGTTTCGTGATTCAGCCTATGCTGGCGGATGTTTTGAAGGAACGAACCAGGCATGATGAAAAGTACCTTAAAACGTATGAATTAGTGATCAAACGAGCCAGACGGTATGCTGCCATTCAGGAGCGGTTAATTTCTCCTGAAGGTACATTTCCTGCTATAGGACGTTCTCTGCCTTATCGTTTTGGAGCCTTTCAGCTTCTGGCGCAAATGACCCTTCAGCATAAGTTACCGGATGATTTGAAACCAGGACAGGTCCGCTCTGCTCTTTCCGCAGTTATCCGGCGAATGATTGAAGCTCCCGGAGTTTTCGATTCAGATGGATGGCTGACAATCGGTTTTTATGGCCATCAGCCCGATATTGGTGAGTCCTACATCTCAACAGGTAGTTTGTACCTCTGCTCGGTGGGTTTATTACCGCTTGGACTTCCACCAACCGATCCGTTTTGGACCGATGCACCCCAGGATTGGACATCCAGGAAAATATGGAGTGGCCAGAATATACAGGCAGACCATGCTATAAATGAATAATTTAAAGACAAGAATATGAACGATTTATTTGACCTGACTGGTAAAGTAGCCCTGATTACTGGTGGTACCCATGGCATCGGAATGGCCATTGGAAAAGTATTTGGTCAGGCAGGCGCTAAAATCTGTGTAAACGATTTGAACGAAGAAAAACTCGAACACTGTAAAGCTGAATATAAAGCTGCAGGTATTGATGTTTTTACCGTTGTTTTTAATGTTACCGATGAAGCCGATGTGGATAAGGGTATCTCGATCATTGAAAAGGAGGTTGGGTTCATAGATATTCTGGTGAACAATGCAGGTATAATCAAACGAATCCCAATTCTGGATATGCCGGTAGCCGATTTCAGACAGGTTATTGAGGTTGATCTGATTGCACCGCTGATCGTTGCCAAACGCATTGCTCCTGCCATGATTGCCAGACGTAGTGGTAAAATAATCAACATGTGCTCAATGATGAGCGTTTACGGCCGTAACTCGGTTTCCGCCTATGCTTCGGCCAAAGGGGGATTGAAGCTCCTTACGGCCAATATGTGCTGCGAATGGGCCAAATACAACCTTCAGATTAATGGCATTGGTCCCGGTTATATTGCTACTTCACAAACCGAAGATATTCGTTTGAATGGTCATCCGTTCAATGATCTGGTTATGACCCGTACCCCTGCCGGCCGCTGGGGTGAACCTGAAGATGTGGGTAATGCTGCACTTTTCCTCGCATCAAAAGCAAGTAATTTTGTAAACGGGCATGTACTATATGTCGACGGTGGTATTCTGGCTAATTTTGGTTACGTAAAAGGTGAAAATGAATTACCGTTATGAAAGGACTATTAATAATTTGTGCTGTACTTCTGATAGGAACTGCAGCCTACTCGAAAAATAATACACTGGTATTGACCAATCCCTTGGCCATTGACCGTCCTGATGAAACGATAGTGTTGAAGCGGGCCGATCTGGAAGCGAAAGTTGGAGCTATTCCCGCTGGTTTTGCCCCTGTTTTGAAGCTAAACGGTCAAAATGTTCCTTCTCAGGTTGATGATATGAATAAGGATGGCAAATGGGACGAGCTGGCTTTTACTATCAGTTTCAGGGTCTCGGAAACCATCATGCTTAATGTTGAGAATGTTGCAATTGCTCAATATCCTGCCTTTGAGAAACGCACCAATGTACGTTTGGGCATTCTGCTGCCGGATAAGAGTTACCCCGAAGTTGATCATTACAAGGCACCCTTATGCAAGGATGGGTTCAAAATCATTGCACAGGGCGAAAGTGTCAGCTGGGAAAATGACAAAATGGGATTTCGTAATTACTTCGATTGCCGCAATGTAAAAGACTTGTTTGGTAAGTTAAAGCCGGGATTGATCATCGATAAAATTCAAACGCCTGAAATTCCTGATTACCATGTTCTTTCCGCCTGGGGGATGGATATTCTGCACTGCGGAAGTTCGCTGGGGGCTGGTGGTTTAGCCATGTTGCAGGCCGATTCGCTCTACCGACTCGGATCAACCGATGGCTATGAGTATCAGAAAGTGTGCGAAGGGCCAGTCCGTTCGGTCTTTGATTTGAAATATACAGGCTGGCATGTAGCGGATGAAAATCTGTCAGCTACAGAGCGAATATCTATCTATCCCGGCAAATACTGGTTCCAATCCGATGTAACTGTATCCGGATTCACAGGTGAAAAGCAACTGGTTACAGGCATTGTTACCAGTTTACTGAAGAATCAGCCAGTAGATTTTGATGCAAATACAGCTTACCGTTCGATTGCAACCCTGGACAAACAATCGGAGAACAAGGATGAACTGGGGATGGCTGTTTTATTGAAAAAAGATGAAGTGACCAAAGTGGCCAGAACAACCAATATTGACTTTTACAGTCTTGGATATAAAACAGTGGATGAAAAGAAATTCAGTAATGTTATTTCAGAGACCTATTATGTAGCTCAAAGAATCAAGCCAGATGTGGCATTCCGTCATTATTTCTTTGCTGTCTGGGGACTGGAAAATGCCAAATGGAAAAACCTTACAAATTTTAAATCATACATTTCTTCAGAAGCTGACCTTTTAAGTCATCCGATACACATTCAGAAATAAAAAAAGAGATCTAAGATATCTGGATTAAAAGAAATGTATTATTTTTAAGCTATGTTAATCGGAACAATTTTGGGAATTAAATTTAAACCTTCCTGAAATTTGCCTTCAACAACCTAACTTACTGCTCATGACAAAAGACAAACTTTACCTGTCATTCGTGCTGACAGCATTGATTATTATGTCCGGCTGCCATAGAAAAGACGGAAACCTGATTCGATATGTCAACCCCTTAATCGGCACAGGCCCATCAACAAGTTCCAATGTAATAAATAATTATCCCAGACCTGAAGTCTGGGGGCTGGATATTCCGGCTGTCTCAATACCTTTCGGTATGACACAATGGACTCCACAGACCCGAGACGGTGAAGACAAAGGCATTTCTCCTTTTTATTACGGAGGCCAACGAATTTTTGGATTCAGAGGCACCCACTGGCAGGGAAGTTTGAATAATCAGGATTACGGAAGTTTTACCATTATGCCGATGACTGGTTATTTACGCACTTTTCCCAGTGATCGCGCCTCCGTTTATGTACACGAAAATGAAGTTACGACTCCTGCCTATTATTCCTGTATGCTATTGAACTACATGACATTGGTTGAAATGACCGGCACGGCTCGTTCGGGATTCTTTAAATTTTCCTATGCAAAAAAAGAAAGGGGATTTATACTGATTACTCCCAACAGCAATGCCGGGAAAGGATATATCAAGGTAGATCCCGAAAAGCAGGAGATTTACGGTTATAATCCGGTAATGGATATTTATAGGGATCCGCATAAATCTGCAGGATTCAGCGGATATTTTGTGGTGAGGTTTCAACGTCCAATGGATAATTACGGATGTTACTTCCAAATGGAAGATTTAAAGAAACAAACCGAAATATCAGGGAAACCCGATATTGGCGCTTATGCTGAATTTAATATCAAGGAAGGCGATGTGATTCTGGCCAAGGTTGGAACTTCATTTACAAGCATCGAATCGGCTCGTGCGAATCTGGATGCAGAGATTCCACAATGGGATTTTCAAAAAACAAAAGCCGAAACCGAACAAATCTGGAACGGGGCACTGTCGGCAGTAAACCTAAAAGGCGGGAAAAAGGAAGACTATACCAAGTTTTATACAGCCATGTACCATTCGATGCTTTATCCACGCACTTTCAGTGATGTGGATGGTAGTTATCCTGATTTTAAAGGAGGTAAGCTGATGCATAAAATGGATAAAGGACATATATATTATGACGATTTTTCGTTGAATGATTCGCGTAATGTGCAGTTTTCATTGCTCCGGCTTCTTGCTCCGGATAAGTATGAAGACATGCAGAAATCCTCGGTACTAAAAACCCAACAGGGTGGCTGGATGCCCGATTCAATCGTATGCAAAAACCATTTTCCATATCTGTATGATCTATTGGCCAATTCTTCTGAAACGCAGACTATAGTCAAAAACAAACTGGAAAACGAATATACGTGCTACGATGGTGGGATCCCCGGAAATGATGACTCAGGACAAACTTCAGCCTGGTATGTATTTTCTGCCATGGGCTTTTATCCACTTTCGCCTGGATCAGTCGAATATCAACTTTCATCGCCAATTTTCAGCGAGGTAGAAATGAATCTTAACCCGGATTATTATCCCGGGAAACAATTTAAGATGAGTCTCGATGGTCCCAATACATCTAATACTTTTAATCAGGTAGAGTTGAATGGCAAAAAAATTCCTTTTGTGATCAAACAGGAAGACATCAAAAAAGGTGGCAGGTTGAAGTTCTCCAATTCGGAAAAATAAAGGCTTTCCGCAAATAACATCTGATATAGATAGTAACCAGTTTATAATGTCGTATTATTGAAGAGATTCAATTCATACGACATTATATCTTTGATACAACTGATAAGCCCTTTTTGCTGTTCTATTTAAAGTCCCTTTTACTCGTTATATTCTTTTGTTGTCTCCCCCGTTCATATACTGAATTGAAAAAGTATTGACTTACATTATCATTTTACCACTGTCGTACCACTGTCGTACCACTGTCATACCACTGTCGTAACAAATTCGTAACAAATTCGAATTTGTTACGACAGTGGTATGACAGTGGTATGACAGTGGTATGACAGTGGTAATATATAATCAACTTGCAATACTTTATCAATTCCTCACCGGAACGGGAGAAAAAAAGCAGAATAGATCCGTATACATGCAAATAAGTGTTTTCAAAGATTTATTAATGGACAAAATATTTAGAAATTTTCTGTTTATATGTTGTTTTATCAATAAATATTATACTGAAAGTAGCGTAAAGGCTGAAAAGATATTGTTTAACACATTTTAACATTGAACAACGTATGTTAATTTTTTTTAACTTAGTGGTAAATTACAATTTGTACTTTTTACAAGCAGGCATAAATAAGACCGGGAAAATGATTGGTTTTAAGTATTAAAATCTCTTATTTTTCAGGTGGAAGTTGAAAAGAGATCCTTGCCTATCAAGGATCTGCTGTGAGTTTAGGAATAATCTTATTGTATAATGTTTGCATTTAATAATCAGGAAATTCTGATTGAATTTGTATAAACAAATATAATTATTCACTAAAACTAAATGCCTATGTAATTCTCTTAAATTAAGGATTTCTCAAAGTCATGCTTATGACTTTTCTTTAATTAAGTTATTTTTATTCATCTAATTCACAAAACTAAACATCAAATCTTATGGAAAAAAGTAAATTAAAAGGTATCTGGAGAACTACAGCCTTGCTGTTTTTGTCCTGCTTTTTAGCGCTTACCTCTTTTGCACAACAAAAAACTCTGTCGGGGACTGTTAAAGGCGAAGATGGAAATCCTATTCCGGGAGTCACGGTAGTCGTGAAAGGGACTACTATTGGCACCGTTACCGATAATGATGGTAAATTTTCGTTTAAAGCTCCTGCTGACGCTAAAATTATGGAAGTTGCCTATGTGGCCATGAAAAATCAGGAATTGACAATTGGAACTCAAACCAATTTTTCAGTTACCATGGTAGCTGATATTACCGGTGTTGACGAAGTTGTTGTTGTTGGTTATGGTACAAGACTCAAAGAAGAACTTACCGGATCTATATCAACTGTTTCGAAGGAACAGATGAAAATTTCGACTGCACCAAGTGTGGTAAGCCGTATTCAGGGACAGGTTTCAGGTATTACCGTTACTAACAGTAATACTCCGGGCGCTGATGCTACAATTCTTATCCACGGTATCGGTACAATCAACAATTCTGCCCCCCTATACGTTATTGATGGAGTTCCGGTTGGACCTGGCAATAATGTTAATCCAAACGATGTGGAATCGATCACTGTATTAAAAGATGCTTCGTCTGCTGCTATTTATGGTAGCCGGGGTGCAAATGGTGTAATTTTAATTACTACTAAACATGGTATTGAAAATCAGGAACCAGTTATAACCTTTACTGCGCGGACAGGTCTTTCTCAAGCTATTAACCAATACAACATGTTAAATACAGCTCAATACGGACAGGCCGTTTGGCTTCAGGCTAAAAACCAGGGAGCTGTGCCTAGTTCTAAACAATATGGAAGTGGAGCCTCTCCTGTAATACCCGATTATGTTCTGCCGAATGGCGCTATGGCAGGTGATCCATCGGCTGCTGCATCACTTTACAATTATCCTGATGTACAGCTTATGAAAGCCAATAAACTGGGAACAAATTGGTATGATGCAATCTATCAGACCGGTGTTATTCAGGAATACGATCTTTCGGTATCAGGTGGTGGAGCTAAATCAACCTACTCCTTATCCAGTAATTATCTTGACGAACAAGGCTACCTTATCTATACCGGATTTAAAAGATATACTTTTCGCGTCAATGCAGATACCAAGTTTAGTAACTGGCTGAAAGTAGGTGAGTCACTGCAAGCCATTTACAATGACCAAAGTGGAGCAACGCTCGACAGGGACGAAGGTTCGGCTATATCTATGGCTTATCGTATGCAACCAATCGTTCCGGTTTATGACATCATGGGTAATTTTGCGGGAACGAGAGCTCCCGGAACAGGAAATGCTGTCAATCCTGTTTCATTATTGAGTCGTCAACAAAGCAATGACCATAAAAACTTCCGTGCACTCGGCAATGTATTTGGTGAAGCTACCCTATACAAAGGATTGACTTTTAAGAGTTTGTTTGGATTCGATCTCAATCAGGCAAACAATGCACTATATACTTTGCCGGACTTTGAAAGTGCAGAACCAAATAAGGTTGCCGGTCTGAGTATGGAGTCAAACTATACCATGTTGTGGAACTGGTCCAATACTTTGAATTACAACCTGACCTTTAATGATATTCACCGGATCAATGTTGTTGTAGGAACGGAAGCTATTGAGAGTAATTACCAATGGATGACTGCCGGACGTAGTGGATACTTCTCACTTGCACCAGATTATATGCAACTCACATCAGGACAACTTAATCCAGTCAACGATGGAAGCGCATCTTCATGGGCCTTATTCTCTCAATTTGGTCGTGCCAATTACGACCTGATGAGTAAATATTTCTTTGAAGCTACCGTACGTCGTGATGGTTCTTCCAGATTTGGGGCTGCCAATCGCTATGGTGTATTCCCTGCTGCATCAGCCGCATGGGAAATCAGCAAGGAGAATTTTATGGCCGGTACAAAAAACTGGTTAGACAGACTTAAAGTAAGAGCAGGTTGGGGTAAGTCAGGTAATGACCAAATTGGAAATTACAATGGGTTTTCAACTTTTGCAACGAATAACTATACAGCTTCTTATAATTTAGGCGGATCAACCGGCTCTGCTATCGCAGGTTTTGAACCTTCAACAAAGGGTAATCCGGATGTAGAGTGGGAAACCACCGAAACCTTCAATGTTGGGTTAACCGGTAGTACATTTGGTGATAAACTCACTTTTGGTATTGATGTATGGAGAAGAAACACATCGAATATGCTCTACCAACCGACTGTACCTCAGGTATTGGGTGTTTATACACTTCCATTTGTTAACATTGGGAAGATGAAAAATAACGGTGTTGATATTGATCTTGGTTACCACAATACCTTAATGGGTGGTAAATTTACATACGCAGTGAATGCTACCTGGTCGCATTATAAAAACGAAATCGTATCACTTTCGAACAATGTAAAAGAAGAGAAGGGTTATTCATTACGTCAGGTTGAATATACCCGTTTTACAGCAGGTTTACCCTTTCCAATGTTCTATGGTTATGTTGCTGATGGTATTATCCAGCCTAGTGACGATCTTAATGCAAAGGATGCAAAAGGCAATTATGTGATACCTAGGTTGGACAACTATACTACTGTAGGTCACTACAAATATAGAGATTTAAACGGAGACCATGTAATTACAGCTGCTGATCAGACTTATATCGGTGATCCTCATCCAAAGTTTACAGGAGGTTTAAATGTTGATTTAGGCTATGCCAACTTCGATTTGAATATGTTCTTCTATGGAAGTTATGGCAATGACCTGATCAATTATGTCAGTCGTTGGATCGATTACGGACAGTTCGGCGGTGGATTAAGCCAGGATGCGCTTTACAATTCATGGACACCAACCAATACAAATGCAAGATTGCCTATGCTTGACGGCGCATCTCAATCTCAGTATTCCTCCACAGCCTATATCGAAGACGGATCATACCTGAGACTAAAGACCATGAGATTAGGTTATACTTTACCTCAAAGCGTTCTTCATAATGTGAAGATGAAAAACCTTCGTTTTTATATACAGGCAACCAACATATTCACACTGACTAAGTACAGAGGTCTCGATCCTGAAGTAAATACCTTAAGCAATACTCCAGGCACCGGTAATCAGATGGGCGTTGATCAGGGATCATGGCCAACACCACGTCAGATCACAGTTGGCGTAACCCTGGGTCTGTAATAGATTATGAATATTATTAACTTTAAACGAAAGAATGATATGAAAAAACTAACAATTATAGTGGCTACCTGTTTTTTAATGGCCATATCTTTTTCTTGCGCTAAATCCTTTTTGGAAAAAGCGCCGCAAGGTTCCGCCTTTGAAAGTTCATTTTATAATGCGGCCGGTGTTGATGCTTTATTGACCGGCGCTTACAGTATGGTTAAAGGAAGCGCTCAAGGTGGGATTGCCGGTCTCGACTGGGGTGCATCGATCACCAACTGGACATATGGATCGGTTGCCTCTGATGATGCTGCCAAAGGTTCTTATGTTGGTGACCAGATTCCAATCAATGAAATTGAACGATGGGAAGTTTCAACCACTAATTGGTACCCTGCTCAAAAATGGGAATTAAACATTGGTATGGGTGTTAACCGTTGTAATATTGTACTGAACGCGATTGCTAAAACTCCTACTCTTGATGCTGCTAAAGCTACTGAATCTAAGGCTGAGGCTCGTTTTCTTAGGGGTTTGTATTATTTTGAATCATGGCTGGTTTTTGGCGATAAAATCCCGCTCATCACTGAGGATAAGGTAGATGTTGCCAATACAATATCGAATGATAATGCACCCGGTGTTGTGTTGAAATTCATCACCGACGATTTGGCATTTGCTGCCGCTAACCTTCCTGATGTACAGTCTCAGCCCGGACGTGCAACCAAATGGGCCGCGATGGCTCTCGCTGCCCGTGCCTATATGCAGGAATTGAATTATGCCGGCGCTAAACCATTGCTGGATGCAATCATTGCAAGTGGCAAATTCTCACTTGCTCCCAAATTCTTTGACAACTTCCGCATTGCAAAAAATAATAATGTAGAATCGATTTTTGAAATCCAGCGCGATGTTAATGATAATTCTGGTTCATTAAATGGTGAAGTGGGTATCGGCTTAAACGCACCATATGCACCGGAACTGGGAATGTGCTGCGGTTTCCATCAGCCAAAACAGAACCTGGCCAATGCTTTTAAAGTTGATGCAAATGGCTTGCCATTGTTTGACACTTTCAACGCTACGGATTTAAAGAATGACGAGGGAATTCCATCTGATGATGTTAAAGATGCGGCTGGAAATGTAATAAAATCTGGATTATTTGTTCCTGCTACTGATTTACTCGATCCCCGTATCGACTTTACCATGGGTCGCCGTGGACTTCCTTACATGGATTGGGGTATTATGCGTGGTAATGACTGGATTCGTGACCAGACATGGGGCGGTCCTTACAATACTGTTGAGAAAACTTTCTTCTACAAATCTGAACGCAATACTTTGTCAACAACCAGTGGATGGCAGACCGGTATCAACGCCAACAACATCCGTTACCTCCGTTACGGACATATTTTGTTGTGGAGAGCCGAAATTGCTGCATCTGAAGGCGATCTGGCTACTGCATTAACCTATGTCAATCAAATCCGTACAAGGGCCGGTAACGAAGTAGTTATGGGCAAAGTTAACATCTTTAAATTGCCTGAGACAGTCAATACCAATAATAACGGTGATGGATGGAAAACGTATGTTGACTTTACTCAACCTGCTGCTAATTACAAAGTTGGAACTTATACTTCGTTCCCTGATAAAAACTTCGCTATGAAGGCCGTACAGTGGGAAGATCGTCTTGAATTTGCCACTGAAGGTATGCGCTTTTTCGACCTCAGACGTTGGGACAAAGCTAATCCAGGCAGTATGAAAGCAACCCTGGATGCTTATGCTGCAGCTGATCTAAGACAAAGACCAGAAGTAATGAAAGGAGCCACTTTCGATGATCCAAAGGATAAATATCAGCCTATTCCTCAGGTTCAGATGGATTTGGAACCAGGTGTTTTAAAACAAAATACAGGTTACTAATCGTATCTAATATTTAATTTAGCGGCTGTTCCATTCTGATATGGAGCAGCCGCTTTTTTTATCTATATTTAATGCGGAATAGTAGCTAAATTGTAAATCACTTCGATGGCGCTTAATTATATCTGGATCTTCTTCTTTGTAGCGGCTTTCGTGATTGGACTGGTTAAGCTCATCGTCTTTGGAGATCTGAACATCTTCTCTGAGATGATGACCTCAACGTTTGATATGGCCAAAACCGGTTTCGATATCTCTCTTGGACTTACCGGGATGCTGACCTTATGGATGGGTCTGATGAAAATCGGTGAAAAGGGTGGAATCGTAAAGATCTTTTCGCGCCTGGTGGGCCCGTTCTTTAATAAGCTTTTCCCTTCGTTAGGGAAGGATCATCCGGCCTATGGTTCGATCATGATGAATATTGCCGCCAACATGCTGAACCTCGACAATGCCGCTACTCCCATGGGCCTGAAGGCCATGAAGGAAATGCAGGAATCCAACCCTTCTTCGGATACTGCTTCTGATGCCCAGATCATGTTTTTAGTGATAAACGTTTCAGGTTTAACCATTATCCCGATCAGCATCATGGTCTATCGCTCACAATTGGGTGCAGTCAATCCATCCGATGTGTTTATTCCCATCCTGCTGGCAACGTTCTGCTCAACAATTGCGGGTATAATGGCAGTTGCATGGCATCAGAAGATCAATTTGCTGAATAAGACTATTATGGCTTATCTGGGTGGATTGACAGCCTTTATTGCCGCAATTATCTGGTACTTCTCAAGTATCGATAAAGATCAGATCCAGAAGATATCCAGTGTAGCAAGTAACCTCATCATATTCTCAATTATCATCCTTTTTATGGTTCTTGCTTTGCGAAAGAAGGTAAATGTTTATGATGCCTTTATTGAAGGAGCAATGGACGGCTTTAAAACCGCCATCATGATTGTGCCCTACCTGATTGCCATCCTGGTAGCCATTGGCGTCTTCCGCACTTCAGGAGCAATGGAATGGTTTACCTCAGGAGTCAGCTGGGTGTTTCAAAAGATAGGCGTCAATACCGATTTTATTCCTGCATTGCCCACTGCACTGATGAAGCCCTTGAGTGGAAGCGGTGCCAGAGGAATGATGGTGGATACCATGAAAATGTATGGGGCCGACTCATTTGCAGGTCGTGTGGCCTGTACCATTCAGGCCTCGGCTGATACTACATTTTATATTCTTGCTGTTTATTTCGGATCAATTGGAATTAAAAATACCCGCTATGCTCTTGCCTGCGGGCTTATTGCTGATTTTGTGGGTATTGTGGCAGCCATTTTAATGGCCTACCTGTTCTTCCATTAATGAATATAATCTTCCATTTTAGAATGTTTTTACAACTTGCCTGAGATGAACAAGCTTAGTTAAAAGTCCTTCAAGTAAATCAATTTGCAGCATATTGGCTCCGTCGGATAAAGCATGTGCCGGATCGGGATGTGTTTCAATAAATATTCCGTCGACTCCAACAGCGATGCCCGCACGGGCAATGGTTTCAATTAACTGAGGCTGTCCGCCCGTAACTCCGCTTGTTTGATTGGGCTGCTGAAGTGAATGGGTTATATCCAGAATAACCGGACAATTATTCCGTTGCAGTTCTGGAATTCCGCGGAAGTCTACTATCAGATCCTGATAACCGAAAGTGGTTCCTCGTTCAGTTAAAAATACATTGTCATTGCCACTTTCCCTGACTTTGGTAACTGCAAACCTCATGGCTTCAGCCGATAAAAACTGACCTTTCTTAATGTTGACCGCTTTTCCCGTCTCAGCAGCAGCAATCAGCAGATCGGTCTGACGGCATAGAAAGGCTGGAATCTGCAACATATCAACATATTCGGCAGCCATGAATGCTTCCTGAGCAGAATGAATATCCGTGACAGTGGGTATATCGAATGTTTCGCTCACCTTCCGCAGTATTTTTAAGGCCTTTTCATCGCCTATACCTGCAAATGAATCAAGCCTCGAACGGTTTGCCTTTCGATACGATCCCTTGAAAATATAAGGTATCTGTAGTTTACTGGTTATTTCAACAATGCGCTCAGCAATATCGAGTGCCATCTTTTCTCCTTCAATAGCGCATGGTCCGGCTAACAGGAGAAAGTTGAGGTTTTCGTATTTAAGTTTTGGAATCATCGCGTACATATTTTGCACTAAGATAAGTCATTTTTCACCCTAAAAAAGCCGGTCTGCCTGTTAAGTCAACTTTCTCATCGAATTTCAGTCTTCTTGTTGCCGTTAATATCAAAATAGATATTGATATAGGCCACATCCCTCAGAAAATCGATACGTTCTATTTCAAATCGTTTGATGTTGATCCCTGTGCGAAGTTTCAGATCGGCAAGCAATTCTTCTTCCATGCCAGCCTGTACATTTTCAATTTTCTCGTAAAGGATGCGATAGGTCAATTCCTGCCGCAAATTCAGATATTTCTCCAGAATATACAATCCTCCGACAATTAAAAGGTTGGTGGTGAATAACTCAGCATAACTGATTTTTTTATTGGCCAGGGCATTAATAACCGATACTACAATAACGACAAATAAATAGGTCATTTCCTTGATCGGTATCGAATCGGTCCGATATCTGATAATACTGAATACAGCGAACAGTCCCAGTGCAAAACCTAATTCCATTTTCACATTGGCCAGCAGGAAGCAGAGTAGAAAAATACCGATACTTATGGCAATATAGCTGAAATAAAAATCCTTACGTCTGCTTGTTTTTGCATACAGCCCTATTACAATGATAATAATGACTGCCAGATTCATCGTAAACCTGACCAGAAGGGATATGAAATCTTCCGTATTAATCAACTTCATGCCAAAAAGCTTTAATCCTTCTGTGGCTGAGCCCGATTGTAATAAAATGTCTAACACATGCATGATGGTTTGGTTTAGTTGTAATAATACTTCCTGATATGAAGCAGGAGTGGTTTGAAATTATTCTTTTTAATATTGTCTTCCAATAGGGCGCGACCAAGGCAATATTTACTGATGCCTTGACCTTTTATCCTTTGTGTTAGTAAAGCATTGCTAATCATTGACTCTTTGCTTAATTTGTCTTGTTTGATTTCAATAATAACCAGCTTATCCAGTGTTATTTCTTTTTCGGAATTCGAAAATCCGGGGGAAATGTCAATTGTAACCCGTTCAGTAAACTGGTGGTTGACCAAAGTAAAACGATTGAAGAAACTTCTGATTTTAGGTTGAAGCTGAAGCCAGGTAAAGGGAGTGCCCTGCTCCAGGAAATTCTGTTCATCAAAGGTAAATACAGGCTTAAAGTCTTGCTTCCCTATCCGCTCTTTGATGGTCCGTCCTTTATTGTTTTTGAGTTTTATTTCCAGAAAGTTAAGATCTGAATCAACATACCGGCGAATCCTTATTTTAAGCCTGTTGCTCTTCCCATTGTGATGTGAGAGAAACATCTGGTTGTCAGGAGTGTCAAAATAAGTGTTGTCGTAGTTGAAGATTGTTCTGCCCTGTATTTCCAAAAGTGAATAGTCATTTATGATCGCCTCTAAAACAGCAGGTAATTGAGTGATGTGCAGACAAAACTTTTTATCGGTCCTGTTCATAAGTTGAACCTTGTCCAGATCGGGCAAAGTAACTTTATCAAAAGGCAGGAGATAATTTCTGATCAGGTCCATCGGTTGTAATTAGTTACCGCGAAACTAATCTATTTTTGGCTTAAAATGTAATTAAATCCTAACAATATTGTAACAATACCTTAATCAAAATCGAAAAGGATTCTTCCATTTAGATGCCTATTTCCCGTAGCGTTTTCCCCACAGACTTTTCAATCGTTCAAGAATCTTCACTTCAAGCGGATTGTTTTGAGGGGTATATAAGCGGTGATTTTTAATTTCCTTAGGCAGGAAATCCTGATCCACAAAGTTCTTGTCATAGGAGTGGGCATACTTGTAGTCTTTACCGTAGCCCAGTTCCTTCATCAGTTTGGTAGGCGCATTCCGTATATGCAGCGGAACAGGAAGGTCGCCTGTCGATTTAACCAAGGCAAGGGCATCATCGATGGCCATATAGGCCGAATTGCTTTTAGCCGAAGTAGCCAGGTAGATGGCACATTGCGAGAGGATAATCCGTGCTTCAGGATACCCGATTTTATGTACGGCATCAAATGTCCCCTGAGCGAGCAACAGTGCATTGGGATTGGCCAGACCAATGTCTTCTGCGGCCAGGATCAACATTCGCCGGGCTATAAATTTGACATCCTCACCGCCTTCGATCATCCGGGCCAGCCAGTAGACTGCGGCATCGGGATCGCTACCCCTCATACTCTTGATAAAGGCGGAGATAATGTCATAATGCATTTCCCCGTTTTTATCGTAGATGGCCATGTTGTTCTGTAGTCGGTCGATTACTATTTCATTGGTGATGATCACCGTATCGCTTTCTTCGGCATTGACAACCAGTTCAAGCACATTCAGAAGTTTGCGGGCATCTCCTCCTGAAAAACGGAGGAGTGCCTCATCTTCTACAATCCTGATGTCTTTGGTCTTCAGGTAAGGATCACGGGTCAGGGCCATGTCGACTATTTTCAGCAGATCAGCCTTATCCAGATGTTTGAGCACATACACCTGGCAACGTGATAAAAGCGGAGAGATCACTTCGAACGATGGATTTTCAGTAGTGGCGCCTATCAGGGTTACAATGCCCTGTTCGACAGCCCCTAGCAGTGAATCCTGCTGAGACTTACTGAAACGGTGTATTTCGTCAATGAATAGAATGGGATTCGGGTGATTGAAGAACTGGTTCCGCTGTGCCTTTTCAATCACATCACGGACATCCTTTACTCCTGAATTGATGGCGCTTAAGGTGTGAAACGGACGGTTGAGCGTATTGGCTATAATCTTGGCAAGGGTCGTTTTCCCAACTCCGGGGGGACCCCACAACAGGAAGGACGAAATTTTGCCCGATTCAATCATTTTACGCAATACAGCCCCTTCACCAATCAGGTGTTCCTGCCCGATGAAATCACTTAAAGTGGCCGGGCGCAATCGTTCTGCAAGTGGTTGGTTGGCAAACTGCATAGCTTTGTCCATGGTTTTATACAGACGATGACAAAGATACGGTTAATTGCAATACCGCTTAATAATATTGTACGCATCCTGAATACCCAGTTCTCCGGCCTTGCTCAAATCAATCGCTCCGCCTTCAACATCATCCAGGTAGATTCTGGTCAGTCCGCGGTTAAAGTATGCTTCCGCAAAATCTTTCTCCACGTCAATGGCCTTGTTTAGGTCATCCAGGGCGCCGGTATAATCTTTCATCTTACATTTCACATAGGCCCTGTTGAAATAGGCATACGGAAACTTTGGATTAAGCTGCAGACAGGTCTCATAATCCTTCAATACCTCGGTGTAGTCAGTAACCGTTTCGATCACGGTGGCCTTGGACTGGATGGGATCCTTTTTAATCGACACAGTCAGCGCTTCCGAATTCTGTTTAAATTCTTCGATCATTTCAGTCATCCGCAACCGGCAATTGGCCATTGAGAAGTAGGTGAGGGCATTTTTATCGTTCAGCTCAATGGCCTTCTGCAGGTCTGTTATCGAGTTGTTATAATCATCAATCAGGCAATAAAATATCCCCCTGCTTAAATAGTTTTGACTTTCCTTGCTGTTGTTTTTAATTTTCTCGTTAAAGAAAAGAATATAGTTTTTGAATACATCCTTCAGATGGTTGACCGACTTATTGGAAATGGTTACCACGGGATCGTAATTGTTGAAATTATTAATGTTTTCAAGCTCTACATTGTAGTACTGAATCCGTTCAAAATCAGTCGAATATTTGTTGTATGACGAAAGCACGAATATGGGCTGCAAATCGATCTCAATGTTCTTGTTCTGAATTTTTCCATCGTCAACAGGCTGGTCTTTCGGGGCAGGTAAGTTACGCGAATCGGCCAACGACAACTTGTACCGTCTTCGGTCGCGTTCTTCCTTAGTTTCCTTCTTGACTTCGGTATCGCTAGCCACCTTGGTTTGATCATCTGTCGTCTCGGTTTTCTGTGCGGTGGCATTCTGATTCTGCGCGGAGGCATTAGTGTTTTGAGCCTGATTTTTCTGTCCGGCGGGGTTTGCCTTCTGCTTAGCCTGAGCCAAAGCTCCTGAATCAACCTCCTTCGAATTGAACGCCAACTTAGGGTCCAGCTTCGCGGCAATGGCGTAATCTTCTTCGGAGCCCGGCAGTTTCAGGTTCTCCTTGGCAATTCCACGGTTCAGATATGCATTGGCCTGGGTCGGATCAATCGACAGGGCCATGTTATAGTCCATAATGGCCCCTTTGAAATCTTCCAGCTTTTGCTTTACAATTCCCCTGTTATTGAATGCGGACGCACTTTTAGGCTCCAGCTTGATACACTCATCAAAGTCGCGCAGGGCCGAGGCATAATCGTTGAGTTCGAATCGTGCCAAACCTCTTAATAAATAGGCATTTGCATAATGCGGCCTGATCATAATGGCCTGGTTCAAATCTTTGATGGCACCTTTAATGTCGTTTTTCTGTAGGCGGGCATTGCTCCGGTTGATGTATGCGTTGGTGAATTTCGGACTGATCTGAAGCGATTTGTCATAGTCGGCAATGGCGCCATCAATATCTTTCATCGATATTTTAGCGATCCCCCGGTTATTGTAAATGTTCGCATTATTGGGATCGAGCTCGATCGCACGGTCATAATCAGCAATGGCTTTGGCAAAATCGTTCAGCTGTAAATAGGCCAACGCCCGGTTGGTATAGGCGTCAGGATAGTAGGGCTTGATGTCAATGGCCGTATTGTAATCCTGAATGGCGCCACGGTAGTCTTCAAGTTGATGTTTGGCCACGGCCCGATAATAATAAGGCTCAGGCAGATGCGGTTTAAACCTGATCACGATGTTAAAGTTCTCTATAGCGCCAACATAGTTGCCAACCTGTACCCGCGTTTCGCCCACTTCAATATAATGGTCAATATTCAACTGACTAAAGGCCAGTTTCGAAACAAACAATAAAAGTATAAGGATCTGTTTTCTCATGCCGGCGCAATTTATGCATAGCAAAAATAATATTTTACCTTAAATACTTTTCTTTTCAGTTTTTTAATTATTTTTTCGAATCCTTAACCTGTGACGTTTAATCAGGAAAAATTATTTCTTTTATACCCGATTATATTATTGAACTTTAATAATTCAGATCCGATTATGGAAAACCGTTGTGAATGGGCGTGTAAGACTGAAATCATGGGCAAATACCATGATGAAGAATGGGGTAAACCCCTGCATGATGACCAGAAATTGTTCGAGTTTCTGATTCTTGAAGGTATGCAGGCCGGCCTGAGCTGGCTGACGATACTCCGCAAGCGTGAAGCCTTCCGTCAGGCATATGAAGATTTTGATGTTCTGAAAGTCTCTCTTTTTGATGAACAAAAAGTGGAAGAACTTATGCAGAACGAGGGGATTATCCGTAATCGCCTGAAGATTTTAGCCAGTATAAACAATGCTAAACGGTTCCTGGAAGTGGTAGCCGAATTTGGAAGCTTCGATAATTACATCTGGAAGTTTGTCGATTATCAGCCTATCGTCAACCGATGGGAAAGTCTCTCGCAGATACCTCCAAAAACTGAATTCTCTGACCGCATCAGCAAGGACCTGTTAAAAAGGGGCTTTAAATTTGTAGGATCAACAATTATCTATTCGCACATGCAGGCCACCGGTATGATAAACGATCACACGGTCAGCTGTTTCTGCCATTGACGGATTGGTGTTGCTTAAAAGGATTAATGCTGATCTTGATACACTGAAAAGTTCATGCAATCGAGGGGGATGGGGGATAGCCTAAGTTTTCGTACGGGCTGTATAAAAAAGAAAAAAGGATAGATTCTCTAACCTACCCTTTCTCTAAACCTAACTAAACCTAACTAAACTAACTAAACCAATAAAACTAATCAAACCTAACTTATGAAATGTGAACTTTTACTTTTGTGCTGTTTTGTTGATACAAATATAGGGTGCAGGATGTGAACTCGTGTTAAGTGAATCTTAAATTTTGTGTTATAAAACATTAAATCGTCGGGGCAATCTTCTCTGTTCAGCCCGTAAAAATCCTGTTTCTATTTATATCACATTTAATATTAATGGATTAGGCAGTTGATTATTATTTCACATTGAATATTTACAAAAAGATTACTCCTGAATTTACAAAATATTTTAGTGCCGGAAGGACCATTTGCTTCCCCAAATTTACGCTGGTTATTTTGTTATCATGAAGCGCCCAGGCAAAAGGTCTGGTCATTTGAATAGATCTCCTGCTTCTTGTTGTAAAAAAATAAATAGATATAAGGATCAAGTCCCGAATCGGGTGGAAGCGAAAGCTGCACCTGCTCATCCCGGCGTTTAAACCCCGTATCTTCGGGGTCCGAAAAGGTGTCCCCGGAGTAAATTACGGTCATTAAGCTATCCGTATCATACTCAGTTCCTTGAAGCTGGTTCTTCCAGCTCACATCAATGAGCTGCGGATTGATCGCATTCAGCTTTGCCTTCAGTTGATAGGAAAGCAGCAACGGCCCCTGCGAGAAATGCAATGAACCCGGATCGGCCAGCTGTCCCTGGGCATCAAAGGCGGCATTGTTGGTTTTCACAAACAGGTTGTAGCCCGACATCTGACTGTTCAGAGCAGCCTTGTTCCAAATGGGCACAATGACCTTTCTCTTGAACTTTTTGGCAAAGTGTATGAGGGCCGAAAAACGCGAACGGTGTGCCTTTTGACTCTCGCTCCAATCCTTGGGATTACGCTTTCGGGGACTTGTGCGTGCATAGGTCATGCCGCGCATCTGTACAAATACAATTCCTCCAACTTTCCCGGATAAAACTTCTTCAATACGTCCTTTAACTTTTGTCATGATCGCTAATTTTTTGGTTAATTTTTGAATAAGGATCCACTCATGAATGAACAGGGAACGAGTGGATACCGAGCTTTGGTTTCTGTATGTTTTAAGTATGGTTTCTGTAAGGTTTCTGTATGTGTAAATATACAAAAATTAAATATAAAATGCAAATAATAATCAAATAATAAAGCGCGTTATCCTCTCGTTCCCTTTCCGTTACCCGCTTTATTCCATCGGTTTATTGTGCAGGAGGCTGAAAAAAAGGCGGGCACCCTTTGGGATGCCCGCCTTGTAAACTGTTTATTAAATTTTAATATTGGAGACCGAAAACCTCTAAACTCAAGCGGTACAGTTTCACTTGAATTGATTTCAAAAGGGTTGCTATTAACTAATATTATAAGAATATAAATTTAAAAACCGTCCCCGGAATTCCGTAGACGGCTTTAAATGTTATCTGCTCGCTAAACTATTTGTATTTTTCTTCGCGTAAGGCTTTGATCTTTTCATCCGTGAGGTAGTCTTCAAAGTCCATGTATTTGTCGATGGTTCCCCTTGGGGTCAGATCGATCACACGGGAACAGACGCTCTCGATAAATTCGTGGTCATGACCCGCCATGATGATTTGTCCGGGATAAACTTTCATGTTGTTGTTAAAGGCCTGGATGGATTCCATATCCAAATGGTTGGTCGGGTGGTCCATGATGACCGTATTGGGATGTGCAAGCATCATGCGGGCAATCATGCAGCGCATCTTTTCACCTCCCGAAAGCACCTTGGCGCTTTTCTGAAGATCATCGCCAGTAAACAGCATCTTGCCCAGGTATTGTCTTAAGAAGTTCTCGCTGGTATCGGTTGAATATTTACCCAGCCACTCGTACAGGGTTTCGTTTTTGGTAAAGAATTCAGTATTGTCGTTGGGCAGATAAGCCGTGGTTATGGTTACACCCCAGTCAAAGGTCCCGGTAGTTGGTTCCAGTTCCTGATTAATGATTTTGAAGAATGCCGTAACTGCACGGTTTTCTTTGGCCAGAAATACCACTTTATCGCCTCTTTCAATTGTGAACGATACATCTTTAAACAGAACTTCACCGTCCTGAACATACGACAGGTTGTCGACGCTTAATACACGATCGCCGGTTGCACGTTCCTGCTGAAAGATGATTCCCGGATAGCGACGTGTAGAAGGCTCAATCTCTTCGATCTTCAGCTTTTCGATCATCTTCTTTCGGCTGGTCGTTTGTTTTGACTTGGCCACATTGGCGCTGAAGCGGGCAATGAATTCAAGCAGTTCCTTCTTCTTTTCCTCAGCCTTTTTGTTCTGGTTCTGTTGCTGACGCAAGGCCAGCTGGCTCGATTCGTACCAGAAGGTGTAATTTCCGGAGAAGGCACGTATTTTCCCGAAGTCAATATCAATGACATCGGTACAAACATTATCGAGGAAGTGACGGTCATGCGAAACGACGATCACTGTATTCTGGCAGTTGGACAAGTAGTTTTCGAGCCAAAGTACGGTTTCAAGGTCAAGGTCATTGGTCGGCTCATCGAGCAAAAGGTTGTCGGGATTACCGAACAGGGCCTGTGCCAGCAATACACGCACTTTTTCCTTGCCGTTAAGGTCTTTCATCAATGTGGAGTGCATCGCTTCCTTAATTCCCAATCCACTCAACAAACTAGCGGCATCGCTTTCGGCATTCCAGCCGTTCATATTGGCAAAATCATCTTCCAGTTTGGCTGCTAAATGTCCGTCTTCTTCCGAGAAATCAGCTTTTGCATAAAGGGCATCTTTCTCCTTAAGCACGCGGAGCAGTTCGGAATGGCCCATGAGCACCGTGTCAAGAACGGTATGTTCGTCAAAGGCATGGTGGTTCTGGTTCAGTACTGAAAGGCGTTCGCCGGGACCCATGAGTATTGATCCGCGGGTAGCGTCCAGATCACCCGAGATAAGCCGTAAGAAGGTTGATTTGCCTGCACCGTTTGCACCGATAACACCGTAACAGTTGCCTGGTGTAAACTTTAAATTAACATCGGAAAACAAGGCTTTCTTCCCGAACTGTATTGCCAAATTTGAAACCGTAATCATTCTCTATGTATTTATTCCTGTATTTCAGGGGTGCAAAGGTAGTATAATCTCTTTATTCCAATCCTCTTTGCCTGATCACCTCATAAATCAACAATCCTGCGGCAACTGAAACATTGAGTGATTCGATTTTTCCCAGGATTGGTATTTTAACCTGTTCATCGGCAAGGGCCAGCAGACGTGAGTCAATACCGGTATCCTCAGAACCCATGATAAAAGCTATGGGACCGGTAAGACTGGTATTGGTGTATATTGTGGTAGATTTTTCAGTTGCAGCAACCAGTTTCAGACCTGATTCTTTCAGGAATGAAACTGTTTCCTTGAGGCTTCGGGTACGGCATACGGGCACCAGATGCAGCGCTCCGGCAGATGTTTTAACCGCATCGGCGTTGATCCGGGCTGAACCCTTGTCAGGAATAACAATGGCATTGACTCCTGCACATTCGGCAGAACGGACGATAGCGCCAAAATTACGCACGTCGGTCACCTGATCAAGCACAAGCACGAAAGGTGTAAGACCCTCTTCGTAGATGGCCGGAATGATGTCTTCGATTCGCTGGAACGGAACCGGAGAAACAAAAGCTAGCACACCCTGGTGATTCTTACGCGAAATGCGGTTGATCTTCTCGATCGGGACATACTGAAAGGCAATCTGACGAATGCGGATCAGGTCGAACAGTTCTTTGAACAGATCACCAATCAAACCTTTTTTAATCAGTACTTTGTCAATATCTTTCCCTGCCTGGATAGCTTCGATTACCGCGCGGATGCCAAAGACCAGGTCGTCGGCAGGTTTATCTTCTTTGTTGTACATGTTTGATTTTATTAGTGATGATGATCAAAATAGTCATTAGTCATTCGGAAACAGAAAACAGAAAACTGTAATTAGTTGTAATTAGTTGTCATTGATAGTCATTAGGTTATCTGTTGTAATTGTCAATAGTTATCTAACCAGTGACACTTTCCTTATTCCTTGTTCCTTTTTTCTGTTTCCCTTTTCCTTATTTCTTTTCCCAGGTGTTTACCAGGTCTTCTTTGCCGTCAGTTCATCCAACTGTTCATGCACTATTTCCCATTCGTACATTTTCTGTTCGAGGTCTCTTTTCATTTGGTCATATTTCTTAAAGATCAAAGGGTCGGAACCATTAGTTTCGGCCAGTACGAGATCCATCTTTACAATGCTCTTTTCGAGGTTGGCAATATCTAGTTCGTTCTTTTCGATGCTTTTCTCCAGACGGCTGATGTTCTTGTTGATTTCCTTCCGTTCGTCAAAGCTTACCCTTTCAACCTCCTCAGGTTTCTGAGTTTTTATCTCCTGATTCAGTACGGGGTTCTTTCTTTCCAGTTCCTTCATCGATTCTATTTTCTTCCGGCGAAGGAATTCATAGATGCCACCCAAATGTTGTTTGACCTTTTTTTCTTTGAATTCATAGACACAATTTACAAGTCCTTCCAGAAAATCTCTGTCATGGGAGACTACGATCATTGTTCCATCATAGTCTATGAGGGCCTGTTTTAGTATTTCTTTGGAACGCATGTCCAGATGGTTGGTGGGTTCATCAAGTACCAGCAGATTGACCGGTTCGAGCATCAGCTTGACCATAGCCAGACGTGAACGTTCTCCTCCAGATAGTACGCGAACTTTTTTGTCCACATCATCACCCGAAAACATGAAGCCTCCCAGGATGTTGCGTATTTTGGTGCGTATTTCCCCAACTGCAATGCGGTCGATGGTTTGGAAGACAGTCAGGTCTTCGTCGAGTAGGTTGGCCTGATTCTGTGCATAATAACCAATCTTCACGTTGTGCCCCAACTTCATTTCACCCTGATGTTCCAGCTCGCCCATGATGACCCGTGCAAGTGTGGTCTTTCCTTCACCGTTTTTACCGACAAAGGCCACTTTTTCCCCACGTTCAATAATCAGGTCAATCTTATGAAGTACATGAAGTTTTCCGTAACTTTTTGACAGTTCTTTGGCTTCAGCAACTATGGTTCCCGAGCGGAGTGCAGCTGGGAATTTGATACGCAAAGCCGAGTTATCCTCGTCATCCACTTCGAGGCGTTCCAGTCGATCGAGCGCCTTCACACGTGACTGGACTTGTATGGATTTGGTTGCCTGGTAACGAAACCTTGCAATGAATTTCTCAGTATCCTCAATCATTTTCTGCTGATTGATGTAGGCAGCCATTTGTTGCTCCTTCAACTCTGTTCGAAGAACCAGGTATCTGGAATAATTGGATTTGAAATCGTAAATGCGTCCAAGGGTGATTTCGACGGTGCGGTTGGTTACAGCATCCAGGAAAGCCCGGTCATGAGACACCAGCACTACTGCTCCGTTGTAGTTCTTCAGAAAATCCTCAAGCCATTGAATCGACTCAATATCCAGGTGATTGGTCGGCTCATCGAGCAGAAACACGTCAGGACGTTTTAGCAGAATCTTGGCCAGTTCAATACGCATACGCCATCCGCCACTGAATTCAGAAGTCTGCCGGGTGAAATCCTTCCGGAGAAATCCAAGACCAAGCAAGGTCCGTTCAACTTCTGCCTCAAAGTTATTACCTCCCAGCATGTGGAACAGGTCATTGAATTCAGTCACATGGGTAATCAAGCGGTTGAAATCAGCTGATTCATAGTCGGTGCGTGTAGCGATCTCATGGTTGATTTCCTCAATTCGTCTTTCCAGATCAAGAATTTCATCAAATGAAGTTACCGCTTCCTCAAAAACTGTGCGTCCGTCGAAAACCTCCATATGTTGAGGGAGATATCCAAGACGAACATCATTTGGCACTGAAACCACCCCTTCATTAGGTAGCTGCAGTCCTGCAAGAATTTTAAGTAAGGTGGATTTACCTGCACCGTTTTTGCCAACCAGTCCAATCCGGTCTTTGGGACTCACTAACAATGAAATCCCTTTAAAAAGCTCGAACCCTCCAAAACTGACTACCAATTGATCAACCGAAATCATAATATCTAAAATTGAGGGTGCAAAGATAGTAAAAATAGCCACCCCTAATTCCACCAGAAGAAGGGGGCATCTTTTCGCATGTGCCTTATTAGAGCTTTTTAATTACTTTTGCTGAAAATATACCAGTCATGGGAAGAGGCAGACAGAACAAGCCGTTTTACGAAGGAGTTACAATCACCGATATTGGTGCCGAAGGGAAAGCAATTGCTCGGGTGAATGATGTGGTTGTATTTACCACGCACGTTATTCCGGGTGATGTAGTGGACTTACAGGTGACCAAGAAACGTACAAAATATATGGAAGCCCGTGTAATCCGGGTCGTTTCTGAATCGCCTGACCGTGTATCTGCATTCTGTGAACACTTCGAGGTTTGCGGTGGCTGCAAATGGCAGTTCCTTCCTTACGAGAAACAACTTTATTACAAGCAGAAGCAGGTGGCCGATCAGTTGCAACGCATCGGAAGGATTGAACTTCCTGAGATTACACCAATCCTGGGTTCGGCTAAAACAACTTATTACCGCAATAAACTGGAGTTCGGATTTTCGAACAAACGCTGGCTGACACATGAGGAAATCGGTACTGAGCTTGAATTTATGGATATGAATGCCCTAGGATTCCATATTCCGGGTCTGTTCGATAAAATCATTGATATAAATAAATGCTGGCTGCAGAGCGATCCCTCGAACCAGATCCGCAATTTTATAAAGAAACAGGCCAATGCGGATGGCCTTGAATTTTTCGACCGCCGTATTCAATCAGGATTACTAAGGAATATCATTGTACGAAGTTCAACCACGGGCGATTTGATGCTGATTGTTTGTTTCTTCAGGGACGAAAAAGAGAAACGCGAAAAGCTGATGAATGCCATTGCGGCTGAGTTTCCACAGATTACTTCGCTGATGTATGTGATCAATGAAAAAGGAAATGATACGATTACTGACCAGGAAATATTGGTTTACAAGGGAAATGACTATATCCTGGAAGAAATGGAGGGTCTGAAGTTCAAGATCGGTCCTAAGAGTTTTTACCAGACCAACTCCGAACAGGCTTATGAATTGTATAAGGTTGCCAGAGATTTTGCTGGACTGAAGGGCGATGAAGTGGTTTATGATTTATATACCGGAACAGGTACCATTGCCAATTTCATTGCCCGTAATGTAAAGAAAGTCATTGGTATTGAATATGTCCCTGAAGCCATTGAGGATGCTCATGTAAACTCGGAACTCAATGGAATTACAAATACCAGTTTTTTTGCAGGTGACATGAAGAAAATCCTGAACAGCGAATTTATTGCCCGGAATGGTCACCCCGATGTGATTATTACAGATCCTCCAAGGGCAGGAATGGACGAGGATGTCATTAAAACCATACTGGAAGCTTCACCAGAAAAGGTGGTTTATGTGAGCTGCAACCCCGCCACACAGGCCCGAGACCTGGCTTTGATAGACGAATTCTATCAGGTTACGCGCATTCAACCAGTTGATATGTTTCCGCATACCCACCATGTCGAAAATGTGGTGCTGCTGGAGAGGAGAGTGGGTATAAAGAAACCCACTATTTAAGTAAGATGAGTTTTTTAGTTTCTGTGAATGAACCAGCTTGTAAACGACAGAAATAAATGCCGCCGGGAAAACCCGAAGCATCCCATTGTCGTGTGTAATTTCCCGCCCGCAATTCATTTGACTCAATTGATGCTACCTCTTTACCAATATAGTCTAATACTTTCAGCGACACGTATGACTTTGAAGGAAGATTAAATGAGATAGTTGTCGATAAATTGAAGGGATTGGGATAATTTTGGCTTAAGGAAAAATTAGCAGAATTGCATTCGCTGCCAACTGAACCTATGCCGGTATTGAGCCCATAAACCCTTACATAGTCAACAAACATTGTATCCGGGAATTGTGTTGTTGCATCCGGATTTCCTGGCCAACTGCCCCCAACAGCAAGGTTGAGAAGAATGAAAAAAGGCAGGTGAAATTCATCCGTACTGCTGACATTATTGGCAATACTTTGTTCCAGATATTTAGTCCCGTCAAGAAACAACTTGATTGAATTCTCGTCCCATTCGAGTCCGTAAACGTGAAATTTTGTCACATCGCATAGAATTGTTGTCCCGTTGGAAACATGCCCATTGTTGTCCCAATGAATCGTTCCGTTAAGATACTTCGAATTGTCGATATGTTCCAGAATATCAATCTCACCACATTTTGGCCAATTCCACCCCGAATCGTTGATATTCTTGCCAAGCATCCAGAATGCAGGCCACATTCCCTGCCCCACAGGAGCTTTAATACGTGCTTCAATTTTTCCGTAGGTGAAATTTTGCAGTCCCTGTGTTTTCATTCGTGCGGAAGTATAACTTTTCCCGCCATAAGACTCTTTCTTTGCAATAATTTGGAGATTCCCATTATTGATGCAAGCATTTTCGGGACGGTTGGTATAATACTCAAGCTCGCTATTTCCCCAACCATTGTTATTACCGGTCTCGAAGACCCAATTTTTTTTGTTGATTGTTGCATCATTGAATTCATCAGACCACACCAAGTTAGTGTATTGTGCCTGACTTTGAATGCCATAAAGCAGGAAAAGAATAACGAGATGTTTTTTCATGGTTTTGATATATTGTTAGTTATATAGGTTTTGTTTCAATATATTCTTCGCCAAATATAAGCCATTTGATTTACACTAAGACCAGAAGTTTTACTAAATGTTTAACCATTTTTAGGATGAAACTAATGACTCAAGGTCCATGTCATTTTTTTATTATTCTATATTCATATTTTCATTAATGTTCGTAGTCTCTCTTGGTGTAATTCCAACTAGTTAAGGGCCTACATTCTAATTCGTGTAATTGGTATTTTAATGTAATTTTGATTCCTACAAAACTATTTTAACCTAATTCAAGATGTACAAACTTCACAGCCTGATTTTACTGGTATTTGTCCTCTGTCTCTCTGTCCATTCTTATGCCCAGCAATCAATAACCCTAAACGAAACTCCAGATGGTCTGTACAATGAAATGATCAGTAATGAACATGTCAGGAATGATAAGGGGGAAGGGTTTTGCTGGCATGCAAAATATAGCATGAACCAATACCTGAAGTATTATCAGTTGACCAAAAATACCGAATGGCTGGATGCAGCTGTCAAATACTACGATTTCCTGATAGCGAAGATGGATACTGATCCGGAGGGTTATAAAGGGTGGATAGGCCCATACATGTATGATGAGAAATACTGGACCGATTCGCATGTGGGAGATGCCATCCTCATGAACGGGATGCTTGACTTTTCACTGCTGGTGATGGAAAATAAAGAGTTAAAGGGTAAATACAATGACAGGGCAAAGGCGTATATTGAACTTGCTAAAAGGGACCTGATCGAAAAATACGATCATCGTGGCACCTGGAAAGAGGATGGCCCTATAGGCGCCTATATAGCTTTCGATAAGTATATGGAGCCCGGGATTACGAAGCAATGGAAATTTGGCAGCGAGGTCACCCGTTCAGGATTAACTCACCCATTTAACAAGCAAAACGATATGGGTTTGGTGTGCATGCAGCTATACAGGCTAACTCACCTTAAGTTCTATCGTGATAGGGCAGAAAAGATCTTCCTTCGGATGAAAAGACAAATGCAGCTTTCGGGTGATCATTATGAATGGAATTACTGGGAACCTTTTGGATCCTGGGACATAGACTTTTCAAATAATACACCAAAACATTGGGTTGGGATCAATCCAAACCCCGGTTACCAGTCACGCGAGGTGGAACAGATGGTTGAAGCCTATCATAACGGGATTGTCTTCGATGAAACCGACATTCGTCGATTGATCAATACACAACTGGAAGTGATGTGGAATAAGGATAAGGTAAATCCTGCATTTACCAATTCGAATGTCGCCCATGAACCCGGGCAAAGGCAGGAGGAGAAAAAAGCAACAGGTACACTCTGGACCTCTCTGCTTGATTTTGATCAGACCACCAGAACGCTATATGAAGCTGGATTAAAAAACAGTCAATCCAATTCACTTGAATATCTTTCTTACTATAATATCATAGCCAATAAGCCGGTAAGCTTTACAAGGAAATACGTAAAGGAAACCGTGAAAGTCCCTTTTGTAAATTTCAACGACTGCAAGGAGATCAAGATGGCTGCGGTAGTGCCCGGAGTATTTACCAAAGGTGATCGGGTTGCCCTTGTCAATTATTCATGGAACCCCGGAGAATTAGAAATAGCTCTTTATTCGGCCAATGGAAAAGACAAAATCCTTGAGATTTTTAAAGGCATGAAACCGACCGATAATGTCATTGAATGGAATGGAACTGACCCGCAGAAAAATATTACCCTAAAGGGAGATTACCGTGTCCGCTGGACCCTGGGAAAGGAGTTCAGGGAGTTTCCGGTTGTAATTAAGTGAATAGCTACTCAGTAAATGACCATACAATCGGTGAACCAAAGTCACCTACAGAATATTTTCAACAACATCCCGTGACCTGATTCTTTTTGATGAAACAATAAAGTTTCAAGGATACTGTTGCTTGATATGTTTGTGAAGTGTAATTAATTCAAATTTGGTAAATATGCTTTCAGAGCGGTAACTATTTCAGTTTGATGAGTTCTCTTTAATAGTCTTACTAATAGTCTTCCATATTCTCCTTTTGCTAAACCAAATATTCCAGATATTCTATTTGGTAATGATTTTCGATTGTATATCAAAAGTAATTGTTCCAAATTTCGATTATCAATCGCTGTTTGGTATAAAATCCTAGATTCTTCATAAATCCTAGGAATATCAATCCGACCTAATGTAGTTGCTAGTCCATTAACCAGTCCTTGTTCTGTATTTGCTTCCTTAGAATATGCTCCAAGTTTGTATTCAATTATTTTTTCTGCTTTAGATGAAACTTGAATATCAAATTCAAAATTTAATGCATTAATCAAGAAATCGATAACTTCATTTACTTTATCATTTGCATCGAACCCTAAATGCTCTGATATGATTCGAAGAATTGGTTCTATGCAAAAAAGACTTTCAATTTCAGAAACCGAAATTGTATGAATATTATCTTCCTTTAAAGCTGAAATTTCTTCAACTCCTTTATAATCACTATCTATTATGCCGAATGCAGTTAAATGGTGTAATGAGTCATTGGCTCTGAAAGCTTTAGTTGCTTCAATTACTTTAGAACCACTCCCCCTTGGGATAATATGAAAGTCAGGATATACTAATTGATATATTGTAGAATCTAATTTACCACTTTCTCCTTCACAGAACACTACATTCTTTCTGTTTCCAATAATTTCAAGCATTAATCCTTCTGGTATTTTTACATCAATGGGTATTTCTTCCCATAACCATTGATTGCTTCCATTGTATTCCTTTACCCATATTTTAGTTGCATCAGTTCTAGAGGCTGCAAATTCTAAATCGTGTGTGATATAAAGTAGTAACTTGTTTGGCGTTTGAGCTTCAATTTTATTCCAAAGTTTATCTACTAATGATTTGTGAAGATGAGTTTCAGGTTCATCTATTATTATTACTGAGTTTTCAGGTAGACTTAAACACTGCCCAATTAAATACAATACAACTCTCTCCCCATCGCTCATTTCTTGACCATGATATTCGACTTGTCCAGTTTTTTTTGCAACGACTTTTCCATCTAAAAAAGATATTTCTCGATGTGGCATTATTGAATTCCACAATTCAATAATCATATCAATTGGTGATTTAGGAACTTCCTTGTATGCTTGACTTTCTTTTGCATCTAAAGTATAGATTCTATCTCTTTCTGTTGATTTTGCAAATAATAAAGAAAGAAGTTTATCGTAATCATTAAGAAGAAATGTAGCTGGCTTATCTCCCCATCTTGAACCTGCCTTTCGCTCCAATCCTGCATACTGGTCAGATCTGCCAAATAATAGGTCTTTTTCTGCTTCTTGTAGGTTTTTAATATGGGCATAATCTGGAATATTTAGTGCTTTTTGTGCACTAATCCTATGTACTGTAATATGATTTTGAGTAAATAATTCAATTCTAACGCTAAGCCGAGTTTTTCCGGCTCCATTTGCACCTACAAAAACAATATTATTTTCTGTATTTATTGTTTCTTGTCCTATACTACCATCTCTTTTTGGAATAATAATATTGTAAGTCATAAGTCATGTGTTAGTTCAGCTATATCTTTGTAGCCTTTATATTTAGGGACTTCGATCATTTATGAAATGATTATTAAATTAAATTATGGCTTTCCGATTTCATCTTTGATTTAAGGCTAGTACTCCAATTCATTGTCTAAGGTTTTGTTTAGGTTGAGGTTCAAATATAATATATATAATTTACAATGTCAATAAAAGTTTTGTTAAATGTGTTGCTCTTTTCCGGGAAAATTAGGTTGGATATTTAATCAAAAAGCCCTTACATTATTCCTTCTGTTGTCTTATGCAACTAAGATGGGAACTTGCATCGTACCAGATATGGACTTTAGCCAATTTTAGATCAATTTTTGCCATTAATTCTTCTGCAGAATAATTTTACCTAATTCAGGAGTATCAATTTCCGAACATACTTCTTCCCATTCCACATTACTGAAAGAAAGTATGTTCCCGGGGGCAGGAAACTGAGATCAAATTCCGGGTTTGACTCCACTGTATTTGTCTGAAAATAAGTGATCCCTTTGATATCATAAACGCTGATATTCATAACAGAATGTTTTGCCGGATTGGATTCAATCTGTATTTTATTCCCTGGTGGAAACTGTATGATGTTCAGATCATCTGATTTTGAGAGAGCTTTGATTTCTGTTGTCTGGTCATCTATTCTGAATATATTCCCGCTTCCAACACCCCCAATATAAAGCTGTCCGCTGGCATCTTCACCAAAGGTTGAGAAACTATTCCCCGGGAACTGACCGAAATCTTCCTTCACCCAGCTACCCAATGCCTGATGCAGAGTCCAAATCCGGTCAGAACAATAATCGGCAAAGAAATAATACCCGTAATAAGGCGATGAAGGAGAGCCCCTGTACACATATCCGCCGGTAATCGAACATTCAGGTCCATGGGGATAGGTATAAACAGGAAATATATACAAAGCATTCGGGTTGCATAAGCTGTTGTTGTAAACCTGATTGCCTTCATAGCATCTCCATCCGTAGTTTTCACCACCCGGATCACCGGCTGGTTGAAAGTCAATTTCTTCGATGGCATCCTGGCCGACATCCCCAATCCACAGATCTCCTGTCAGCCTGTCGAAGCTGAATCGCCATGGATTTCTTAATCCCAGTGCCCAGATCTCGCCCAAAGCGGTTGAACTGTTGTAAAAGGGATTTGTCATTGGAATGGCATATGGGTTACCGTGATCGACATCAATCCGAAGCATTTTCCCGAGATACTCCTTTGGATTCTGAGCCCTGTTACCCGGATCGCCTGCCGAACCTCCATCACCCAATCCGAAATAAAGATATCCATCTGGTCCGAAATTCAAATCACCACCATTGTGGTTCTCATACGGCTGGAATATAGTTAGCAGTTTGAGTTCACTCTGCGGATCTGCTAAATCAGGATTGTCTGCTCTTATAGAGAACCTTGAAATATGAGTACTATCGCCATTGCCTATATAGTTTACATAGAAGTATCCATTGGTTTGGTGTTGTGGGTGAAATGCTATTCCCAGTAGACCTCGTTCTCCTCCGTAAACCACCCGGCTGTGAATATCGAGAAAGAAAGGTGAAATAACTGTACCATCCTGATTCACAATGTTAATATACCCATGCTGATCAACAACAAACAAACGACTATCACCCGCATTCACAATACAAACCACACTGTTTAGTCCGGATGCAAATGGAATAAGTTTGCCCGTACCCTGACAATAGGCACTATTGATCGAAAGCATGAAAATCAAAACCTGGAATAAGGTGTAAATCTGTTTCATGGCTAAAGATTTTATATTTTGTTCTTCAGAATAACAAAAACAGGACTGTTATTGTTGATAAAAATGGTGTAGTATGGTTTTTTAACACAACAGGACCTTTGAACGCTGTCAGGTATAAGAAGGTGATTTATCCTATGTGCTTTATTTCTCCTGAAACCTCACCAGATAACCTGCTTCGAACCTGAATAGTCCGTTTATTTTATTGGTTCCTTCAGTACTAATGAAAGTCCGTGTTTGTCCTTTTAAAACCAATTGGGCAACATGGCTTTCCGTGAGTTTTTTGCCCTGAAGTTCAAATGGAATGCGCAGTTTGCAACCTCCCTTGAAATTGCTGCATCCCCAGGCGGTGTGTCCTTTGACGATCTCCCCAATTTTACACGATGGACATACCAGTTTATCAGGTTCAGCTTCTACCAGATGAATCTTTAAGTCTGAAGTAAGTTCCAGAAACCCATCGACAGTTTCGTCTTCCTGTTTAAATCCCTTGATAAGAGTGGTTTTTCCCTTGTCGATCAATCGTTTGATTTGTGATTCGGTAAGTTTCTTTTCCATGAATTCGAAAGGAATAATAAACCGGCAACCGTCTTTCCATTCGGAACATCCCCAGGCATTCTTACCTTTTTTCAGCGTCCCTTTCCTGCAGGCCGGGCACTTCGTCTCCTGAGGTTCTGCCGGTGTTGCCTTTTCTTTTTTCTCCACAAGGATCGGTTCTTCAGGAGCAAAAGTAAACTCTTTGCGTGGGGAACGTTTTACCTGTTCGACCACCTCGGTAACCATTTGCTTCATTTCGTCCATGAAGTGAGTGACATCATATTGTCCCAATTCAATCAGCCGCAATTTTTTTTCCCACTGCCCAGTCAGTTCAGCCGATTTTAGGAGTTCATTTTCAATGCTGTCAATCAGGTCAATACCGGTAGGTGTGGCGACCAGCCGTTTTCCTTCTTTTTTTACGTATTTTCTCCTGAACAATGTCTCGATAATATTGGCCCGGGTGGAAGGCCTTCCAATTCCGTTGTCCTTCATCAGCTCACGCAATTCTTCATCGTCTACGCTTTTGCCTGCCGTCTCCATGGCGCGCAGAAGAGTGGCTTCAGTCAGGTATTTGGGTGGCTGGGTAAACTTTTCAAGTAATCCTGGTTCGTGCGGTCCGTGTTCTCCGGTTACAAAGATCGGCAGTATGTTTTCATCGCTCTGAACCGGATTCTTCTCATTCATATACACAGTTCGCCATCCGGGTGAAAGGATCTGTTTGCCGGTAGCCTTAAAGTCATGTGGTCCTACTTTTGCTTCCACTGTAGTGTTCGACACCTTGCAGTCGGGATAGAATACCGAAATGAAACGTTTGGCTACCATATCGAATACCTGCTTCTCCTGCTGGGTAAGGTCGGCTCGCCACTGACCCGTTGGGATGATGGCATGGTGATCGGTGATCTTTTTATTGTCGAACACCTTATTTGATTTGCGGATCTGCTTCTCCTGAAGTAAAGGTGCAGTCAGGGTTTCATAACCTTTAAGCTGTTTAAGTATACCCGGTACTTTGGGATATATGTCTTCAGAGAGATAGGTGGTGTCCACACGCGGATATGTGGTCAATTTCTTCTCGTACAGCGATTGGATGGTCTTCAGGGTATCTTCTGCCCCCATGTTGAATTTACGGTTGCAATCGACCTGTAAAGACGTTAAATCGAACAACCTTAACGGCTGTTCAATGCTGTTTTTGGTTTCTATTTTTCCGATTACCAGTTCAAAGTGACTGATATCTTCCAACACCTGGGCCGCATCTTCACGATTTTGGAAACGCCCTGATGCAGCAGAAAAGGTAGCCTCCCGATAGATGGTTTTAATCTCGAAATAGGGTTCAGCAACAAAAGCATCGATTTCTTTCTGGCGATTCACAATGATCGCAAGGGTAGGGGTCTGTACTCTTCCGATGGATAAAACCTGCCTGTTCTGACCATATTTCAAGGTGTACAGACGGGTGGCATTCATGCCAAGTAGCCAATCGCCAATGGCCCTTGCACTTCCCGCAGCATAAAGGTTATCAAACTTCTTCCCGTCCTGTAATTTTTGAAACCCTTCACGGATGGCCTCTTCTGTCAGTGAAGATATCCAAAGTCGCCTGACAGGCGCCGTACATTTGGCCTTCGACATGACCCATCGCTGAATCAGTTCACCTTCCTGCCCCGCATCCCCGCAATTGATAACCTCTTCGGCAGTCGACATCAGTTTCTCGATAGTCGCAAACTGTTTCTTCACACCATCGTTTTCAATCAGCTTGATGCCAAATTTCTGCGGTATCATAGGCAATGACCTCATGTTCCATGCTTTCCACTGTTCGGTATAGTCGTTGGGCTCTTTCAGGGTGCACAAATGCCCGAATGTCCAGGTGACCTGGTATCCGTTGCCTTCAAAATAGCCGTCCCTACGGGTATTGGCGCCTATGATCTGTGCCAGCTCTTTTGCTACACTGGGCTTTTCTGCTATACAAACTTTCATGAAATCAGTTCAAAGTTCCAGGTTCAAAGTTCAAAGTTTCAGGTTCATGCTTTGAATATTGGGTATTGAATATTCGTTATTGGATATTTTCTTCTGCTTTGGATTTGTTGATTTACTTCTCCTTCAATTCCTTGATTTTTACATTCCTGAAGTAGATGGGTGCACCTGCATGTTTACCCTGAAGCCCGATAAATCCATGAGTGGCAAGCTTGTTAAACGGAGTACTCAGCCATGCCGGGATATCACTTCCGTCGGGATTCTTAGTGGCGCTGGTCCATAAATCCATGTCCATTTCGTTCACCAGTTCATCATTCAGTGCCACTTTAATCTTTTTCCCTTTGCAGGTGATGGTAAAGTGGTTCCATTCTCCCGGTTTTTTAACCATGCTTTTGGTAGGTGCAAGGTGACCAAATATTGCAGCACACTGCCAGGTCTTGGGACTTTCGGCCCATTCCTTGGCAAAATCATCGGCAATCTGTATTTCTACTGAATTAGGAATCCAGTTATCTTTATTGGTGCAGTAAACGATTACCCCGCTGTTGGTGCCATCGGCAGTTTTGAATTCAAGGTCAATCTTGAAATTCTTGTAATCCTTGGCCGACCATATGGCCTGATCTTCAGAAGCTGTCAGGATGCCCTTGTTGAAAGTCCAAACTCCTTTTGGAAAGGATGCGTTTGAAAGATCATCCTTAAAAAGACTTTCCCAATTTGAAGTGTCCGGATGAATTTTGTCGCCTTTCTTTTTATCCTTGGCCGACAGGCCTGTACACATGATTGCCAGCAGTGACAGTGCAATCATTCCCGATTTTAAATTCTTGTTCATAAAGGTTAATTTAGTTGGTTAATTTTTACTGAGAGGTTGACTTCAAGTCACCCATTCAGTATGCAAGTTCAATGATTTATTCTGAAATCAGCAGCCTGATTCCATCTTCTTCCAGTGCAATCATTCTCTTTTTATAGAGAGCCCCTATGGCCGATTTGAAGTTTTTCTTGCTTATTTTAAATACTTTGTATATTTCGTCCGGTGTACTTTTGTCAGTTAAGGTCAAGAACCCTTTGTTCTTTTCCAGTTCCGAAATGATCTTATCGGCAAAAGTACTGATCTTTTCATATCCTGCTTTCTGCAGACAAAGGTCAATTTTCCCATCCGTTCGGATCTTTTTGATGAATCCCTGAACCCTGTCTCCCGGATTTAGGGGTTGGAAAACCTCATTTTTAAAGATCACTCCCAGGTGGCAGTTATCTATGATGGCATTAAAGCCCAAATCGGTTTCATTCACGATGATCAGGTCAACTTCCTCGTCCACGTCATAGTCGACAGGAATATTATCCAGATAATGTTCTATTTTTGAGGAAGCTGCAATACGTTTACTGTTGGTATCTACGTAGACGTAAACCAGGTATTTCTTTCCCTGTTCCATGGGTTGGCGCTGTTCGCGGAAGGGAACAAACAAATCCTTGGGCAGTCCCCAGTTCAGGAATGCACCCACAGGAGTTACCGAAACCACTTCGAGCAGGGCAAACTCCTCTACCATGGCCAGCGGTTTCTCGGTCGTTGCAACCAGGCGGTCTTCTGAATCGAGATAAATGAACGCGTCAATCATGTCTTCCGGCTGTGTGCCTTCAGGAACGTAACGTTTAGGCATCAGTATCTCGCCCAAATCTCCACCGTCGAGGTAAATCCCAAAATCTACCTCCTTGACTACATACATGTGATTTAATTTTCCTATTTCAGCCATAATATAGTTTCAAGTTGTAGCATCATCCCTGTGTGGATGATTTGTTTAATAATCAATAATCAATAATCAATAACCAATAACCAATAATCAATTTTATTCCCATCCCGAAGCCAGAATATCAGCAATGTGGATAGGTTTGATGGGTAATTTGTTTTTCAGAATATAGGCCTCGATGTTCATGATGCACGACGATTCGGTGGAGATAATGTATTCCGCTCCTGTCTTTAGCGCATTTTCCACTTTCTGCTCGGTCATGACTGTCGAGATCGCTGTAAATTTGGCCGAGAAAGTACCACCAAACCCGCAGCAGGTTTCCGTATTTTCCATTTCAACCAGTTTAAGACCTTTTACTTTCGATAGCAGCAGACGCGGCTCTTCCCGAATACCATATTCCCGCAGGGCGGTGCAGGCATCGTGATAGCAAACCTTGTGCGGAAACTCAGCCCCGAAATCCGTGAAGTGAAGATGATTGACCAGGTAATCGGTCAATTCAAACAGGTTGCGGTTCAGCCGCTCGTAATCGGTAAATCCGGCCTGTCCGTTCTTAAACAGGTCGGGATAGTAATTTTTGACAAAACCTGTACACGAGGCCGAAGGACTGATGATATGCCTGCCGTTCGGAAAGTCACGCATGAATTTCTGAGCCAAAGTTTTTGTTTCATCCCAGTATCCGCTGTTAAATGCCGGTTGGCCGCAACAGGTTTGCTCCGGATTGTAGTTCACTTCAAGACCCGCTTTTCGTAGCAATTTAACGGTATTGAAGGCAGTTTCAGGATATATCTGATCGATAAAACAGGGTATAAAAAGATCGACAGTCATAGCTGTTTTTATTTGGGTTGAAGATACCAAAGACTTTCCGTAAAACAAAAAAGCTGCCCGAATGAGCAGCCTTTGCACGGGAGGAGCGACTCGAACGCCCGACACCTGGTTTTGGAGACCAGTGCTCTACCAACTGAGCTACACCCGTTTCTTTTTGCGATTGCAAATATAGTAATTTGTTTTTCACAACCTAGAGAAAATAATGACGGGAGAAGAAAAAATATGCCTGATTATGGGCTTCTGAGAGACTGGCAGGGCTGACTTTTTCATAATCAATCGGATAAAGTGAAAAGCAATTGTCTGGATAAAGTCTTCTCTTTGTACTTTCCCGGCATAATTCATACCCTTTAACCTTATCCGTGACGTAGCATAAAAAAATGCCACCAGGATTGTCCCTGATGGCATTTTAGCAATGTATTGTTTCTGAATTCTATTGTTTTCTCTGTATAATTTTATCTAATCTTGATTATTTTGGCTTTACCGCCAATGGTTAAGGTTGCCAGGTTATCACAATCGCCATTGCCGTAATCAATTGTCCAGCTGCGATTGTTGCTTGTTGTAATGGAAACAATCCCGCTCACAATATGGTGACAGTCGGCCATAAAGACCAATGGATTTTCAGCAGTAATTGTTTTGTTCATTTTCACTCCTGAAAGGCGGGTAAACTCAACAGTTCCCCAGCTTACAACCTGGTTGTCATTTCTGATTCCGAGCGCTCCCCGTTGATATTGACGGGTAATATTTGATACTCTCGTGGATGAACCTTCATTGTCGGGAAAGTTGATGGTTACGTTTTCCGTGATTTGTGCAGTACGGATATTGTTTACATTGTCTTTCAAAATCGTTTTTACAATACTCCCGGTAATTTTCTTTCCATCAACAATGTAATTATCAAAGCTTTTATCTCTTACTGATGGAAAAGTTTTGAACGATTCGGAAGTTATAATGATTTTTCCTGAACGGATTTTACCATCTTTACCGGTGCAGGAAGTTCCAAAATCGATGGTCAGAACTTCAGGCGAAGCTGTAGTATTAAATGTAACAACAGGACAGTCAGAAAGGTACATGTTATTTACGATATCGGCTGATTTGAGCTGACTGATATTTGAATCAACCGCTTCGTCAGCCAATAAATCAATGTCCGTAAGAGCCTCCTCTGACTGGGTTTCCTGAAGGCTTAAAGTTGTCTCATCAGTCGCAGTAACAACACCATCTTTCTGACATGAATTAAATGCAAAAAACATCAGGCTTATTGCAAAAAACAAATTTAATCGTTTCATAAGGCAAAATTTTAAGAAGTTAAAATGTATATGCATAGGATTCACCTAAGCGTTAAAAGTTAAAACCCGAACTCATTTATTTTTTAATTCTTTCATGAAGATGAATAAAATAGGTTCCCGCAAGCAAAATATCCCGATATTGATTTTAACTTTCGGTTCAATTTTACATCCAAATCTCATAATTGCTAATCAGAAGGATATTGATGAACGAAGCGTCCGATGCAGATCTTATTTCATTGTTGAATAATCCGGCCTCCAAGGATAAAGGATTTTTACAATTGATGGATACTTACAAAAAGCCCCTTTACTGGCATATCAGGAGGCTGGTTGTTTCGCACCATGACGCCGAGGACATTCTGCAGGAAACATTTATCAATGTGTACCGGTTCTCAGGATCTTTCAAAGGCGAAAGCAGGATTTTTACCTGGCTTTATCGTATTGCAACTAATGAATGCATCAAACATTTCAGGAAAAATTCAAAGTGGTTGAAAAAATCAGGATCAATCACAGACCGGATTACCGGTGAACTTTCTGAGAGTGATACAGAGAACAGCGATTTAATGTTGGTGAAGTTTCAGCAGGCGATTCTGCAACTTCCCGAGAAGCAAAGAATCGTTTTTAATTTGCGCTATTACGATGAACTAAGTTACGCAGATATCGCGCAAATACTGAATTCTTCGGTGAACACGCTTAAAACAAATTATCACTTTGCGAGTGAAAAGATTAAACAGTATTTAATCGATCATGCATAAAGGGAATAACATTCAATCAGATATTTAAAATGACTGGTAAAATGGGAAAAGATAACCTATTTCAGGAGATTGGAAAAGAGACACCCTACCAGGTGCCTTCCGGTTTTTTTGAACAGATTTCGGAAAAAACACTACAGGAAGCCCGGCATAGAGAACAAAGCCGCAAGCGGAACCTCACGCTTTGGCGCACAATGGCAGTCGCTGCTTCACTGGTGGCATTTGCTTTTATCGGCTATTTGAAGTTTGATAATGAAAAACCTTCAACAAATCTCATTGTCCAGGAAAAACCGGCAGTGACACCGATGGGGGAGCAAACGCAGGAAATATTTAACCAACCCGCTGTTAATGAAAAACCAACGATAGCTCCTGAAATAAAGATTTCCACAGTTAAGGAAGATGAAGATATCAGTAAAATTCTGTCCGACTTAACCGATGAGGAATTATTACAACTGGCAGCAATGGTGAAGACCGATCCCTTTATGGAGGTAGCTCAGCAATAACCAATTAAATATCAATAAAATGAAAAGAATATTTATACTCCTGATTATAGTTGTCGACCTGATGACAGGTCAGAATGTACAGTCTCAAAATCAGAATCGTTTCCCGATCTTAAGAGAACGGATTGCTCAGGCAAAATTGCGCGAAATACGTAAGAATTTGAAACTTGATCAGGCTACCTTTGAAGCATTTCGTCCGGTTTATCAGAAATATGAACGTGAAATTTCGAACCTGGATTTCAGGAAATTTGCCCGTTTGATTAATGTAGAAGCCGACAGCCTGACTACCGAAGAAGCCGATCAATTGATAGTCAATCAGATTGAAACAGCCAGAAAACTGATTTCCTTACGTGAAAAATACTATAAAGAATTTCGCGCTATACTTTCCCCTCAGCAGATTATAAAAGTTTACCAGACTGAAGCTGAATTGCGTAAAAAGGTCATGCAGGAGCTGAAACGAAGAATAAATAACCGGTAAACTGAAACGAATTAATAGTAAATTTACCTGAGCTTACCATAGGTACATCTATCTTATCCCCCTACTTTCCCGATAGGAATGTTTCTATTCTCTATCGTACCATTGTCGTACCATTGTCGTACCACTGTCATACCACTGTCATACCACTGTCATAACAAATTCGAAACAAATTCGTAACAAATACGTAACAAATTCGAAACAAATTCGAAGCGGTACGAATTTGTTACGAATTTGTATCGAATTATATTCGAATTTGTTACGACAGTGGTATGACAGTGGTATGACAGTGGTATGACAGTGGTAATATGAAATCTAAAGGCAATACTTGACCCATTCAGTATCGGTATACGAGATGAGAACTGCTGGAAAGATTTGTTAAAATACACAAAACATTGATATACAGATATATTTAGTGGCGAAATTTAAACAGAATGATTTATTTATTTCCTGTTTTCTGTTTGTGAATCCTGTCCAGGAATAAAACCAATTAACTTGTCCGACATTTGTAATATTTGAATTGAAAATGTTTCGGCAAGACCCCGACCCACCACGATAAAATCAACGTTTAGAATAATAGTAAGCAATAACGAGAATAATTTATTCAGGATTAGTGAATAAAATAGGAGGGTAGGACAGATGCGGGCTGAGGAGGAGGTTACATTTGGAGAAAAAAGTTGGATATGGAAGCTGACCGAAACACATTTACAGCTATTGACTTTGAAACGGCACACGGCAAACGTTGAAGCATCTGCCAGGTAGGGCTGGTGAGGGTTGAAAACGGTTTGATTACCGATGAACTAAGTATTTTGGTAAAGCCACCCAATAACTTCTACTGGAATTGGTTTACCGACATTCATGGTATTACTCCCGAAATTACACGGAATGAACCCACTTTTGATCAGATTTGGCATTTGGTAGAGCCATTTATTAAAAATCAAAAGGTGGTTGCCCACAATGGATTGAGCTTCGATTTCCCTGTGTTGGCCCAAACTTTACAATATTACGGATTGGAAGTGCCCAATTATGAAAAACATTGCACTTACCGCTTATTTAGAGACAATCTTGCTTCATTATGTATAAAATATAATATACATTTGAACCACCATGAAGCGCTAAGTGATGCGAGGGCATGTGCGGAGTTATATTTGATGCACTTATCGAAATGCTAATAAATTTAATTTGCAACCAAAATAAAAATCTAACATTTTTTAACCTAAACTATTAATTATATAAGACATGAATCAAGAAATCGAAACCGCCATCCTTAATATTTATAAAGATTCAATAAAAAATCCCCCAAAGACCTTGGATGGACATATAAAAAATGAAAACGGAATTACAAATGACTATCGTGGACGTGCAATCTATGAATTTTTCCAGAATGCCATTGATCGGGCTGAAAGCAAGATTTGGATTCATTTAGATAAAAAATTACGTACCTTCACCATTGCCAATGATGGAGAAGTTTTTTCAATAGAAACCTTAAATCCGCATTTAAAAA
>DIZL01000023.1 GCA_002429385.1 Prolixibacteraceae bacterium UBA6029
GCCAACAATGAACTTGCCTTTCAAAACGATGAAAAAGAAAAGCGAGCTGCGGAACTAATAATAGCGAACAAAGAGCTTGCTTTTCAGAATGATGAAAAGGAAAACCGGGCAGCGGAGTTAATCATTGCCAACAAAGAACTGGCTTTTCAGAATGACGAAAAGGGAAAGCGTGCCGACGAATTAACTCTTGCCAATAAAGAGCTTGTCTTCCAAAACGAAGAAAAGGAAAAGCGTGCGGCAGAATTAGTCATTGCCAATAAAGAACTTGTCTTTCAAACTGAAGAAAAGGAAAAGCGTGCGGCAGAACTGATCATTGCTGACAAAGAACTTGTCTATCAAACGGAAGAGAAAGAAAAACGTGCAGCTGAACTGGTCATTGCTGACAAAGAACTTGTATTTCAAACGGAAGAGAAAGAAAAGCGTGCAGCTGAACTGGTCATTGCTGACAAAGAACTAATATATCAGACCGGGGAGAAAAGGAAGCGTGCCGCAGAGTTAGTCATTGCTGACAAAGAACTTGTCTTTCAAACAGAAGAGAAAGAAAAACGTGCAGCGGAACTGGTCATTGCTGACAAAGAATTGGTATATCAGACCGGGGAGAAAAGGAAGCGTGCCGCAGAGTTAGTTATTGCTGACAAAGAACTTGTATTTCAAACAGAAGAGAAAGAAAAGCGGGCAGCTGAACTGGTCATTGCCGACAAAGAACTTGTTTTTCAGAACGAAGAGAAAGAAAAACGTGCAGAAGAATTAATCCTTTCTGACAACGAACTGGTATATCAAATCGGTGAAAAAGAGAAAGGGGAAATTGCAAACATCGAACTTGAAGCAATCAGCGAGTCCTTAAAATTGGCCTCACAATATTCGCTAAGCCTTATTGAAGCGAGCCGTGATCCATTGATTACGATCAATCCCGCAGGAAAGATCACCGATATGAATGAGGCATTGGCTAAAATTACGGGTATGTCCCGCGAGGAACTTACAGGGACCGACTTCCTTGATTATTTCACTGAACCTGAGATGGCGCGTGAAGTTTACCAGGAAGTGTTTGCAAAAGGATCGGTCGCCGATTCACCGTTAACACTTCGGCATAAAGATGGCAAACTGACCGACGTATTATTCAACGGATCGGTTTATAAAGATGAAAAAGGGATTGTATTGGGTGTGGTTATTGTCGCAAGGGATGTAACCGCACAGAAATTACTTTCCAAATATTCGCTCAGTTTGATCGAAGCCAGTCTTGACCCATTGATTACAATCAGTACCGAAGGCAAGATTACCGATATGAATGAGGCATTGGTGAACATTACAGGGATGACACGTGATGAACTTAAGGGCACAGATTTCTTTGATTATTTCACCGAACCTCAAATGGCACGCGACGTTTACCTGGAAGTATTCGCCAACGGATCGGTTGCCGATTCTCCTTTAACACTTCGGCATAAAGATGGCAAACTGACCGATGTACTATTCAACGGATCGGTTTATAAAGATGACCGTGGAAATGTACTGGGTGTAGTAATTGTTGCCCGGGATGTTACTGAACAGAAAAGAATTGCGGCAGAATTAACCGAAGCGATAGTATTTGCCGAATTGGCTGTAGGAATTGCTGAAGAAGCAAAGATAAAAGCCGAAGAGGCCACAAGGGTAGCCGAAAATGCAGTGAAATCAAAACAGCAGTTTTTATCGAACATGAGCCATGAAATCCGCACTCCAATGAATGCGATTATTGGATTCACCAAAGTACTGTTAAAGACTGATTTTTCAATTCGGCAAAAGGAATATTTACAGGCTATAAAATTGAGTGGTGACGCATTGATTGTACTCATCAACGACATACTTGATCTGGCAAAGGTGGATGCCGGTAAAATGATCTTTGAGCAAATACCGTTCAAAATGTCCATTTCTTTAGCAGCCATGCTTCATTTATTTGAATCAAAAATCAGGGAAAAGAATATCGTATTGATTAAGGAATATGATGATAAAATTCCTGAGGTATTGATTGGAGATCCGGTACGTTTGCACCAGATTATTCTAAACCTGGTGAGCAATGCCGTGAAGTTTACAAATAATGGGAAAATTATAGTCAGCGCTCGTTTGTTGAATGAAGATGAAGATAATGTCACCATTGAATTTTCAGTTAAAGATACAGGCATTGGAATATCAGAAGCTAAAATTGCAAAGGTCTTTGAAAACTTTCAGCAGGCTTCAAGCGGTACTTCCCGGTTGTATGGAGGGACAGGGTTAGGTCTGGCTATTTGTAAGCAATTGGTAGAAGCACAGGGTGGTATCATTAGTGTGAAAAGTAAAATTGACGTGGGCTCTACTTTTGGTTTTATATTAAGTTTCCCGAAAACGCAGTCGGAAGCTGACTTGGATTTAGGTGTGATGGAATTGGATCCTGACATTAAAAATATCAAAGTATTGGTGGTTGAAGATATTCCACTCAACCAGTTACTGATGAAAACACTGTTGGATGATTTCGGATTTGAACGCGATATAGCGGACAACGGTAAAATAGCCATCGAAAAGCTAAAAACCAATTCGTACGATGTTATATTAATGGACTTGCAGATGCCTGAAATGAATGGGTTTGAAGCTACCGATTACATCCGGCATACCATGAATCTGAACATCCCGATCATTGCTCTAACTGCCGATGTTACTACGGTTGATTTAGAGAAATGCCGGTTCGTTGGAATGAATGATTACATTTCAAAGCCAGTCGATGAAAGAATACTGTATAGTAAAATTGTAGGGTTATTAAAAAAGACAGTGCTCGTTAAAGAAGAAATAGCTGTAGCAGTTAGTGAAGTTATAAGATTGAAATGCACCGACCTGCAGTATTTAATACACCGCACTAAATCAAATCCGGTATTGATGATGGAAATGATTTCGCTTTACCTGATTCAGACTCCACCGTTAATCGATGCAATGAAACAAGGCATGCTCGATAAAGACTGGAAGATTTTGTATTCGGCGGTCCATAAAATGATTCCCTCCTTTTCAATCATGGGCATCAATGTTGATTTCGAAAATATGGCTAAAAAGGTTCAGGAATTTGCAAGCACCCAGCTACAATTAGATGGAATACCCGAAATGGTAATACAGATTGAAACTGTCTGTTCGCAGGCATGTGAAGAATTAAAAGAAGAATATACCCGGATAAAAAACAGAACCAAATGAACGACAATAAAATAAAACTATTCCTGGTCGACGACGATATGCTATTCTTGAAATCTCTGGAAATTGATTTTCTTGATCGTGCTGATTTTATTATCGAGACTTATGCAACGGGCGAACTGTGCATCCTGAATTTGTCAAACAATCCAGATGTGATCATTTTAGATTATTACCTGGATGGCATTGATCCCGATGCAATGAACGGAATACAAACATTGGATTTGATCAGAGAGATCAATCCCGATATTCCTGTTGTGATTTTATCTTCCCAGGATAGCATCGAAGTAGCTGTCGACTGTATGCACCACAAAGCTTACGATTATGTGGTAAAAAGTGAAACTGCCTTTATCCGTCTGCAGAAAATCATAAGCTCTATATTCCAGTTCAAGAAAATGGAGAAAACGTTAAGTTGGTATATGGAACGGATGTAAGCAACAGTTTCATTCAGCAATTTAAAAAGAGTGTTTCCCATCAGGCGATGGGAAACACTCTTTTTCTACGTCAATATATTTACGGTAAGTCATTCAGTTGTTGATGGTTGTCATTCAGTTGTCAATGGTTGTGGAAGGTTATCGAAGGATCACATGACATTGTTGTGGGTAAGTGGTTTCAAAACCAATATTCAGGTATGTTTTTTCTGGAAAAATCTTACTTTTCGAAGAAATCTTAGTAACTTAGATCAGCCCCCGCAACCTTAATCTTATCTATCTTATGAAAATAGTCCCGATAGTTATCGGGATTGTTTTCATCACTCATTTAAGACAACCTGTAATTCCTAAAGGTTTATCAGGCTAATTATAAGATAGATAAGATTGGGGTCTGGGGGTCATTGCCGGGTTACTAAGGTTGAATTAAAAAAAGTAAGATTTTTTAAAACTCACCATTGACTTTGCTTTCCCCACAACAATATCATGTGACCCATAACCTATGAATTTTGCAAGCTTTAAACAGAGTTATGTAACTCTCCCCATAGTAAAGGCCTCACCTTTACACCGTGACAATGATGTCACAAATAAACATATTATCATGAAACTTTATAAAATAATTCCGGTTGCTGCTATCGTATTAGCAGGTTTAGTCTATGGTTGCAGTAAAACTATGGATAGTTCTTACGATCCATCAATGTCGTCAGTTTCAACCGCATCTGTTCTATCTTCAGATGTAAAGTCAGGTGCAATTAAACCTCAGCCAGGTTCCTTAAAAGTAGTGAATCTCGGCGTTGCAGGCGAATTCGAGATTCTGTCAAAAACTGGAATTACCGATGTTTATAAATCTACAGTTACCGGCGATATTGGTACGAGTCCAATTACAGGCGCCGCTATATTACTGAAATGCGCAGAAGTAACCGGTACTATTTATACCGTTGATGCTGCCGGTCCGCTTCCTTGCCGCGTAACCAACGCCAGCAGGTTAACCACAGCTGTAAGCAACATGCAAACTGCCTATACGGATGCTGCAGGTCGTTCCAATCCTAATTTTCTTAACCTGGGTGCCGGTAATATCGGAGGCCAAACCCTTACCGCTGGTCTTTATAAATTCACAAGCGCTGTAGTTATCCCAACTGATGTTACAATTTCAGGTAGTTCTACCGATGTCTGGATTTTCCAGATCGCAGGTACTCTTAAAATGAGTTCTGCAGTGAGAATCACCCTTAAAGGTGGCGCTCAGGCAAAGAATATTTTCTGGCAGACCTCTGGTGCAGTTACACTGGGAACAACCAGCCATTTTGAAGGAAATATCTTAAGCCAGACTGGTATTAATTTACAGACAGGTGCATCAATCAACGGAAGAATGCTGGCACAAACTGCCGTAACTCTTCAGATGAATGCTGTAACCCAACCCTAATATAGACATTAAGTCATAATCTTAAAAGAGGCGGTTACTTAGGTGGCCGCCTCTTTTGCTTGTGTTAAAATATGTTTATAAGATGTGAATTTTGCAATTTAAATACAGAGTTATGTAACTTTTATAATAGTAAAAGGCCTCACCTTTACACCGTGACAATGTTGTCACAAATAAACATATTATAATGAAACTTTATAAAATAATTCCGGTTGCTGCTATCGTATTAGCAGGTTTAGTCTATGGTTGCAGTAAAAGTATGGACAGCTCTTATGCTCCGGCATCTTCACTGTCAAACGCATCAGTTTTATCTTCAGAGATGACTTCAGCTGCTCTTAAAGGAGGGAAATTGCCAAGTCTAGCAGCAGTAAATCTTGGAGTTGCTGGCAATTTCGTGATTCTATCAACATCAGGAATCACCGATGTTTCTGCATCTGCTATTACCGGGGATATTGGAACAAGTCCAATTAACGGTGCAGCTATTCTTGTACCGTGTGCAGAAGTGACAGGAACAATATACTCAGTTGATGCTACCGGTCCTGCATGCGAGGTGATTAACCCCACCAGGTTAACCGCCGCCGTAGGTGACATGGGAACTGCATACACTGATGCCGCCGGACGTTCTACCAGCCTCCCGAATGCGAAATACTTGAATTTGGGCGCCGGAACTATTGGAGCATCAACGCCATCGCTTGCACCTGGCGTGTATACATGGAACAGTGCGCTTGACATCACAGGGAATATTACACTTAAGGGCGGCCCGAACGATGTCTTTATATTCCAGGTTAACGGAACCCTTGATATGGCTTCTGCGGCAAGCATTATCCTGACCGGAGGTGCACAAGCCAAGAATATTTTCTGGCAGGTAACCGGCGCAGTTACCTTAGGAACGACCAGTCATTTTGAAGGGAACATATTGACGGCACCAGATTCATATATTGCCATGAATACAGGCGCATCAATAAACGGTAGGTTATTGGCAGGAACTGCGGTAACTCTTCAATCGAATGCTGTTACACAGCCATCTGTTACACAGCCACCTGTTACAAAAGGCAAAAAATAAATTAAAGGAATCATAACCTTAAATGAGGCGGTTACTTAGGTGGCCGCCTCTTTTGATTTAGTCATATTCTCATAATGTATGAATTTTGCAACTTTAACACAGAGTTATGTAACTTTCTCATAACAAATGGCCTCACCTTTGAATCGTGACAATGAAGTCACAAAAAACCAAAAAATGAAATATGAAACTATTTACTAAAATCCCAATCGTAACCTTGCTATTGGTTGCATCAATGTTTAGTTGTAATAAAGAAATGGATTCTTCATCCTATTCCGGTGGATCTTCAGTATTGAAATCCTCTGCACAGTCTTCTGAAACAACTTCAGGGCTTAAGTCAGCAACTATTCTTCCACAGGAAGGTAAACTGGACGGTTTAAATCTTGGCATTGCTGGCGATTTTGCAATCTTATCCAAAACAGGAGTAACCGATGTTTACAAATCATCAGTTGTTGGTGATGTGGGTTCAAGTCCAATTACCGGCGCTGCCGTTTTGGTATCTTGTTCAGAAGTTGTCGGAACCATCTACACCGTTGATGCTGCCGGTCCGCTTCCATGCAGAGTTACCAATGCAACCCGTTTAGGTATTGCAGTTCTTGATATGCAGGCTGCCTATACGGATGCTGCCGGTCGTGTTAACCCTGATTTCCTGAATTTAGGCGCTGGAAATATTGGTGGAAAAACCCTTACCGCCGGTCTGTACAAATGGACAAGTGCGCTGGTTATCCCCACAGATATTACCATTTCGGGTAGCCCGACTGACGTTTGGATCTTCCAGGTTTCAGGTACGCTTAACATGAGCTCAGCTGTGCGGATTACACTTGAAGGTGGTGCACTGGCACAAAATATTTACTGGCAGACTTCTGGTGCCGTTACTTTAGGAACGACCAGTCATTTCGAAGGAATTATCTTAAGCCAGACAGGTATTAACATGAAGACAGGAGCAACAATCAACGGAAGAATGCTGGCACAAACTGCCGTAACTCTTCAGATGAATGCTGTTACCCAACCCTAGTATATATAATAGATCATAATCTAAAAAGAGGCGGTTACCTAGGTGGCCGCCTCTTTTGCTATTGTTAAAATACCTTTATAATGTATGAATTTTGCAACTTTACTAAATAGTTTTGCAACTTTTCTCCCGATTAAAGGCCTCACCTTTGCCTCGTGATAATGAAGTCACAATTTAATATCTGAAAAAATGAAACTAAAAAAATCATTACCAATCCTGGCTCTGCTGGGGATTGTATTCATGTCAGGCTGCAAAAAAGATGCTGAAACTTTTACATATCCTACCGGGACCACATCCGATCCCCTGAATGCAGCCATTGACGTATCGCCCGATAAGGTAGTTGCATTTACCTTTAACGAGGCAATGGATCCTTCAACGATCAATGCCAGTACATTTACGTTAAAACAAGGGACAACACCTGTCGCAGGTATTGTAGCTTATTCAGGGAAAACAGCGACATTTACACCTAATAATCCGCTTGCCCCTAACACAGCTTATGCCGCAACAGTAACTACCGGTGCAAAAAACTTAGCCGGTACCGGATTTGCCTCTGACGCAGTATGGAGTTTCACAACCGTCGGATCATCCTCAAACCTGGCCATCGTAAATCTTGGTTCAGCCGCTAATTACGTGATCCTGGCTAAATCAGCCATCAATAACGTGGCCACTTCTGCAATTACAGGCGATATGGGTCTTAGCCCTGCCGCTACCTCTTATATCACAGGTTTTGCCCTGGTCAATGCAACAGGATATGCCACCGCGGCACAGGTAACCGGGAAAATCTATGCCGCCGATATGGTAGCTCCAACACCGATTAATCTGACGACTGCCGTCAACAACATGATTACAGGTTACAACGATGCTGCAGGTCGTCCATCTCCAAAATATACCGAACTGGCCGCTGGAAATATTGGTGGAAAAACACTTACTTCAGGTCTTTACAAATGGACAAACAACGTTACCGTACCCTCAGATGTGACGATATCAGGTAGCGCCGGCGATGTTTGGATCTTCCAGATCGCAGGTAACTTTACAATGAGTTCTGCTGTAAAGGTCACCCTAAGCGGTGGCGCACAGGCCAGTAATATCTTCTGGCAGGTAGCCGGGCAGGTAACTTTGGGAACAACATCACACCTCGAAGGAATTATTCTGGGAAAGACAAACATTACCTTACAAACAGGAGCCTCACTCAATGGCCGGGCTTTGGCTCAAACCTCAGTGATCCTTGATAAAAATGCTGTTACACAACCCTAATTGATTTCAAAGAATTCAAATTCAAAAAAGAGACTCCCGCAAGGTGAGCCTCTTTTTTAGTAAACAGAAATCTCTACTGAACTTGTGCCTTAGTGGTAAAAAAGTTGATTCTCCCTGATTGGCTTAACAGGCAGCTGATCCTGTCCATTTCCCTTTCACCCGGTTTGGGTTCGGGAGGGTATCCCTTGGGTATTCCTTGGGTATTCCTTGGGTATTCCTTCTCTATATCTGTACTATGATTGATCTATAACTGTACAAAAATTCATATCTTTGTATAGATATAGATCAATCATAGTTTAATCATTGAAAAGGAATACCCAAGGAATACCCAAGGGATACCCTCTATAGTATTAACTTAACACGAATTAATTATGGCACGAATGAAAAGAAACATCGGTGATCTGGTCTCAGGACGGATCGGTAACGTGGTATTTTACACACGGAATGGAGTGAATTATGTACGTGCAGCTCCTGATCGTAAAAAAGACTCCTGGTCTCCGCAGCAATTGTTGCACCGCCAGCGGTTTAGTAAAGCAAGCTACCTGTGGAGCCAGCTGAAAAAGACAAAAGTAGCGCCCATCTGGAATTTAGCTGCCGAGCGTATGAACGGGTACGCCAGCTTTATGAAAGCCAATATGCCAGCTTATGCCCTGGATGGCAGCATTATTGACCCCAAAATGATTAAGATTTCGACGGGTAAACTGCNNCCTGCCTATGGAACTGGAAGCAGCCAGAGAGGCCGCAGGAAGCACTTTGATTGCGGTAAGCTGGAAAAATGACCCCAATATGAAGGGTAAACGCCTGGATGATGAATTAATGGCCGTAAGCGCCACCGATGGACATTACTCTGCAATGACCCCTACCACTCTGCTGAGAAGCGCACAAAACGACTCGTTTACCCTGCCTGTGAAGCCAGCCGATGCCACGCATGTGTACCTGTTTTTTGCTTCGCAGGATGCAATGGATTATACCGAAAGCGTTTGTTTTGCGGTATAGGGTTTGGAAAATGGATACTAATTTATTACCTTTAATGTTTGCCAGGATGTCGTTTTGCTTACTTTCACATTAGAACCTGTAGCGAAAAATCATAGTTAATCATGAAATCTGAGAAAATAATAGTTCAAGACAGTATCATTATATACAACACGCCCGACGGAAAGGCTTCGGTTTCGCTATTTGCCAGGGATGGCATGGTGTGGATGAATCAAAACCAGATTGCTGAACTTTTTGACACCTCGAAGCAAAATGTAGGTCAACACATAGCAAACATTCTGAGTGAAAAAGAATTAGATGCTGATTCAGTTGTAAAGAATTACTTTACAACTGCCATTGATGGCAAAGATTACAATGTTACTTTCTATGCCCTGGACATGATTTTGGCTATAGGTTTTCGGGTCAGGAGCAGCCGTGGGACTCAATTCAGGATCTGGGCCAACCAAAACCTCAAAGAATACCTGGTTAAAGGGTTCGTGATGGATGACGACCGGCTTAAGAATCCTGATGGTCGTCCTGATTACTTCGATGAACTGTTGGAACGCATCCGGGATATACGGGCCTCAGAAAAACGCTTTTATCAAAAAGTACGTGACTTGTTTTCCCTTAGCAGCGACTATGATCCTTCGGACAAAGCCACACAAATGTTTTTTGCCGAAACTCAGAATAAATTGCTTTATGCAGTCTCAGGGAAGACAGCTGCCGAAATTATTGTTTCGCGTGCCAGCGAAAACAAACCCAATATGGCCTTAAGCTCATGGAAAGGTTCCATCGTACGCAAACAAGATATTTTTATTGCAAAGAATTATTTAACAGAGGACGAAATTGATATCCTTAACCACTTAGTGGTCATATTCCTGGAAAGTGCAGAATTACGGGCTAAAAACCGGATGAATATCAGCATGTCGTTTTGGAAGGAGAATGTTGACCGTATTCTTGTATCCAACGACCAAAAAATACTTCAGGGACCCGGTGCGATTAGCAATACTGAGATGGAACAGAAGGTTGCTGAAATTTATAGCAGGTTCGAAACTCTGAGGAAAGCTTTTGAAGCTACCGAAGCGGATCAGCAAGACCTGAATGAACTGGAAAAACAAGTAAAAAAAAGAAAGAAAAAATAATTACGGACTGATCATTGACCTCTACCGGTCTACTGAGAAGCGCACAAAACGGCTCGTTTACCCTGCCCGAGAAGCCGGTTGATGCAACGCATGTTTACCTGTTCTTTGCCTCGCAGGATGGATTGGATTATACCGAGAGCGTTTGCTTCGAGATTTAGGGGCCTGGAACAGGGAGCATGGGGTCCCGCGGTCTTTAATCGCGGATGTAGAAAAAAACGATTGAAAATCGCTGTTCCCGTTTGCCGCGAAATATCATCGCAGATGCAATAGAGTTGTGAGGGATTTAAAATAGTCATGCAATTTGTGGAGCAAAGCGTTGTCGGATTGTCAAAGATCGTTTGTGCTGCCACAAAGCTGAATTCGATGACCTGATCATAGAATTCGCCTGTGGGTTACACAATTTTAGAATTACACTGAAATATAATACATTATAAAATTAATCTAAATAAAGTCTATTGCTCTTAAATAAATATTTACTTGACAATGAACTTTTTGGGATTCATTTTAAATGTTTCCTTACATTCATACTTATCAAAATAATATGTTTTGCCTTCATATTTATAATGGAAGGCATCTGATTTATCAACCTTCATTCCGCAAACAGGATCTATTTTATTATCTGATGCAGAATTTCCTTTTAGCGAAGCACAGGACGAGATCAATGCGACTAAAACAATTAACAATGTGATTTTTTGTAATGTTTTCATGATATTAATTTTAAAATTGTGAATGAATTTTCACATCACTAAGATGCTTCCATAGATACCATGAAGTGTTATATAATTCCTAAAAATATTTACATAATTCACACAATTTAAGGATTTTATATATTAGTCATTATTCAGAATAAATTGTTATTACATTCTTTTACATGTATTTGCGATCCATAGGTACGATAACTATGGGATTAAAACCTGATAAGACCAGAAAGAACCCGGCACCATTTCTCAGTCTCACAGGATGGAATGGACTATACCGGGAGCGTTTGATTCGAGGTATAGGGGCAGGGACCTGGGAGTGATCGCGTTGAATTAGGGGTGCCGAAATAATCCCGATCCCGATAACTATCGGGACCATCGGGACAGTATGACGCTCTGTCATTTTCTCTTTCCTTTTTCCTCATTTTTCTATCTTTTATACCATATCTTAAAATTCAGGTGTAACAGATTTGTCCTGAAGAATATATCTGTTATATCACACATTGTTAATAACTATTTAATAAGATATTTACAATAATTAAATATATTTATTAACTTTGTTATAATTAGAGTATTAACCAATATTTAGGGTATGAATTTAAAGTTGGAAAGCATATTGACAATTGGAGTTGAAAAAGCTAAAAATGAAAGGGCAAAAATCAGTTTATTTGGTTTAGTAAATGAATCCGGCAGAGCAGGAGGTAACCATGAATGATGTAAATCCCATACTACCGATCATTTCAGTTCTGAAATTGGAAATGCAATCTATGGCACAATCGATGTCAAAAATTAGCAAGGCTAATTCACAGGTTTTAGCTGAAGAATGGCTAACCAAAGAACAGGTACTGACCATATTGCAGGTTTGTCCCCGTACGCTTGAATACTTCAAAAGCAGCGGAAAACTTCCGTATAGCAAAATTGGCCGAACAGTTCGTTTTAAAACAAGCGACGTGGAGCATTTACTGATTGCCAATTACGACCCCAAGGCAGTTGTTAAAAACAAATAAGGGGAGTAATTGAAGCTTAATACCTTATTAACCACAGTATGGTGCAATTTCTTTATTCAATTTATTTGTGGATAGTCAATCTAATTTATCATTGATGAAAAATAACTTAGCCATTCAGACCAACTCTTCAGAACAAGAGGACAGTTCTTTAAGCGTTGCCTATAAGAAAACGACCCATGCAGACAATGTTGTAAGCGAATTGGAAATTACAACAACAGAAACAATAAATCCTGCAAGCAGGCAAAGGGGTTCAAAGAAAAAGACTGAAAAGTTCTACAGGCAATTAGTACCTGTTAAAATATACGATGAATTGCCAGTCCTTGAGGACGCGATCAGACCTTATATCAAAGGATATAAAACAGTTTATTTACTTGAAATGATTTCGATTATCGCCTGGCATATCCGAAAGGATGATGGCGTTGCAAGGCTTCAGATGGATTTCCTGAAAAAACAGGTTCCACAGGGAGATAAATACATGAAAGGACTGATTTCCAACAAAATTGTAATAAGAACAGGTCAACCAATAAAAGGGGATAAATGTTATGAATATAGTTTTACTCCTAAGTATCAAAGCAAATATATCGAAGTTCCGTTAGTTGATATGAAACTTGTCAGAAGGCTTGATCTATTGTATTCTAAGATAGAAAGAGAAAATACAAAAAAAATCTGGGGACATTCAAGACAGAAAGAATTTCTAAAACAAATTACCATTGATGCCGGATTTAATGAGTTTCTGAAATCAAGATGGACAGGCAACATCAATCAATATAACAATATAAAGGCATCAGCTACCAGGCTTTTACGAAAAAGATATTTCTGCACCATCGATGATACTTCTCGAAGGTTTCATTCGAACGTAACAAATATGTCCAAGGATTTAAGACCCTTTCTGAGGGTGAACGGGCAGCCTCTCGTGAATATTGACATTAAAAATTCTCAACCCTACTTATCCACGCTTTTATTGACCCATCCCGAAAAGGTGGTTGGCTTTGTCATAGATGATAAATTAGACAGACTGTTGAAAACGATTAAAATACCAAAATCACGGGATATCGCACACTATATTGACCTGGTTACTTCAGGGGGAATTTATGAATATTTGATGGCTGAATTTTCGAAGAAGGGCTTAATAATGGATAGAAAGGAAACAAAAAAGCAGGTTTTAAGAATCCTGTTTGCCAGAAACCGAGAACCTAAGGACGAGATTAATTTACAAGCCCGATCGATTTTTATGAAAATATTTCCCAATGTACATCAAGTGTTTTTCAGGATCAGGGGGCCCATGAGAGAGAAAAAATATTTGAATAGTCATAACAAGTGTGTGACTTTTCGGCGGTTTGCCATTTTGCTTCAACGGATAGAATCGAAATTGGTATTGGATGTAATCATGAAACGGGTTTATAAAGAATTGCCTGGGGTTTTTGTACTAACGATTCATGATTCGATTTTGACGGTGAATGACAGGGAGGTAGTTGATTCGATTTTTAAAATCATGGAAGAGGAGCTTGAAAAATTTGTGGGATTTACGCCAACGATTAAAATTGAAGGTTTTTGTGAGGGAAATTGAAGAGTTTTTGAAAAATTTTATGGGTCATTACCATTTTGAGGAAAATTGAAATTTTAGGGAATTTTGGCGAAATTGAGGCGTCTTCCCTATAATATACTAAATAATATACTAAATTAGAGGAATAACAAGAGATAGAGGAAGAGAGAGAGAGATAGGGGAATTGTAACCAATATGGTGCTACAACCCTTGTAACTGCAATCTAATCAATAGTATAATGAATAATATTTTTATAGGGTATTCGAAGAATACGAATTACGCGAATTAAAACGAATTTCACGAATCGGAAAAAGGAAAGAGGAAAAAGGAAAGTTGGTGAAACTTTGTATTTTGGAGTATTGGTGGCAAACTTAGGAAAAAGAAAAGCAGTTTTTAAAATATAGTACCGTAGTAAATGTAGTAAACGTAGTAAATGGATATTCGAATTACATGAATTTAAACGACCAACTGCCTTCGGGCAGGAAAAAAAGATAGAAAAAAAGCAAATATTTGCTTTGATTTATAAACATAACTTCATAAATTTAAACCTTTGAAAACCAAAATAAAAAAGAATAAATAGGGCTGATAGAAAACTATGAAACTTGAGCGGAAGTATAAGTATTTTTCCATATCTTAGTAAACAGTAGTGTTATGAAACATGACAAGCTTATAAATATCATCAATGAATTGATTGACATTTCTGAGATTATTCCAAGATTTATTAACAATTTTCCAGAACCTTATAAGTCTTTTGGGATCGATAAATATAACATAACCTTTCGTGGTTATGACAAGCTTGAGAAGTTTCAAAATGGACTTGAAAGCATGTATAAGTATAATAAAGAGATTGCGGATACCTGGACTTTAAATAAGTTTGAAACAGATTTTGTCAGTTTAATTAGGCTTTTGAAAAATGGAAAAGGACGTTGCCAATCGAAGGATATAGAATTGTTATTCGAGAATTTCACAAAAGTGGAAATACAAGAAAGTGAAATTTTATATGAATTGTATGGAGCAGAAATGAATTTACCCAAATTAACATTAGGAGATTTTACAGTCTATAACTTTGATTTATCTATTACTGAATTAACTGAACGTTTCCCTTATTTAGTCCATCAAGATCTATATTTTTCAAACAGAAAATCTAGATATATTGTTGGAATTAAAGTTAAAGCTAGAGATAATGATAAAGCAGTTGAAATTGCAAACAAACTATGTGAGACCTTTGAAAACGTATTTAGCTATATGATTGCAGACATAAAACATCAAAGGACTGTTGGGATTTTTAATTTTCGGGGATGGAGAACAACATCTATTGTAGTTTGCAATAATAACTCAATGGGGTTTCAAGACAAAAACGACATTTCTCTGCCAGTAAATATAGACGAACCTTTTTTCAAAGATGTTAGTCAAGGCAACGACAAAATTTGGCCTTTAATAACTAAAACACAAAAAACAGAAATTGAAATTAGATTACTAAATGCCATTGAATGGATAGGAAAAGCAATATATGACATTGATTTATCAAAATCGCTAGTTCAATTCGTATTTGCAATTGAAGGCATGTTACAATTAAACGAAAAATCGATTATTACACCTTCGATTGTTAGTCAATTAAGTGATTGGCTGGCGTTCATAATCAATGATGAGTTAGAACAAAGAAAAAAAATATCAAAATATTTTAAAGACATTTATCAAAAGCGTTCAGCTATTGCACATGGAGCAGCAAAAACTATTGACATTCAAGATTTAGCATTAGCAATGCAAATATCCAAGCTAATGATTATAACCTTTTTAACAAATAAACCATTTTGTGACATTAAAACGATGGAAGAATTAAATAAATACCTAACTAACTTAAAATTTAAATAAATATCACTGTTATAAACTATAAATCAATTGCGGTTACAGTATCATGCGCGCAGCGGTTCGTTGGAAAAACATTAGTGATACGTGGACATGACAAAGTCCGCAATTCATCAACTACACATAATTCAGTAAATTATTAGCAAGTTTAAAAGAAGACACTTTGAAATTTTGAGCAAAACAAATAAATATGAATCTAATAGTGATCATCTTTTCGAAAGATTTTCGGATATTGATGCTTATATTGAAATGTTAGGAGAGTTTGATAAACTTGACTTAAAATATAAAAGCTCACAAGAAATATCTCAAATATATTTTAAGTATGCACCGCTAATACCAATAATTTGGTTTGGCCAAAGAATTGAAAGATTTAATAATCGATCATTTTACAGAGTGCGAAAGAATATCGACTCAGATAAAGAGAGCTTAAATTTAATGAGTACATACTCTTATCCAAGTTCGATACTTTGTAGTTCTAATGGTAGAGCTAACTTGAAAGGTAAAAGCGTTTTCTATTGCTCAGACGAAGCTATTCCATCAATCTTAGAAAGCAAATTAATAAACGGAGATATTGGATATTTAAGCATATGGAAGCCTGATGCAATTAGAGAAATAAGAATTCAATATTGTTTGCCTCATACACTAAGATCTGATAATAAATGGAACGAAGTTAGAGAAGATATTCATCCGCTTATTAATGACCATATAATTAAAAATTATAAAGAGAAACAAAAACACTATGTTGCGTTAATTAATTTTTTGTTTTTCAAATTTTCAACAGAAAAATATCCTTATGTCTTATCTTCTTGGTTAGCTGACAAATATTTATATGGTGAAAATTGGATAGACATTATATTATATCCAAGTGTTGCCGGTGGAACGAAGGATTGCAATATGGCAATTCATCCAAATACAGTTGACAAAAATATTAGGTTTGAGAAAGTAATAAAATTTAAAGTTATAGAAGTAAATTTCGACAATATTAAATACTCACCCATATCAGTTGGTGAGTTGGTAAATCAAAACATCAAATGGAGAGAAGTAAATCCTAATGAAAAGGATTTTTCAACTTTCAAATAATTAAAACCAGCCGTCAACAGCATACTCAAAGCAAGTCGGGTTTCGGGGCATCGTTGACAGGAAAGTAACAAATTGAAAATATGCATTTGAAATTACTATCGTCAAAGCGAAGATAACACCTATATGCAAAATACTTGCGTCCAGAGATAATGATCTAAAAATAAAACTGCTTAACAGAAGATATTATTCGGAAAAGAATATACCTTTGGGGATCTGTGAGATATAGCAATAACCAAAAAGCTTAAGACAGATGTAATTGATGGTTCTTCAATAAAAACCAGAGCTGACTGAATGCCAAATAACGAAGCACATGCACGTATAAAGATCAACAAGCTGCTTGAGGTAGCTGGTTGGAGGTTCTTCGATAATGAGGAAGGGAAAGCAAATATCCTGCTTGAAAATCATGTAAAGATTACTCAAACGGAGGTTGATGCCTGGGGCAGTGATTATGAAAATACGAAATCGGGTTCACTTGATTTTTTGTTGGTTGACAGCGATAACAAACCCTTTTGTGTTCTTGAGGCAAAGAAGGAAAGTTTACACCCTCTGGTTGCAAAGGAACAGGCACGGAAATATGCGAAAACGGTCGGTGCGCAGTTTATCATTCTATCCAATGGAATCGTTCATTATTTGTGGAACCTAAAGAATGGTAATCCAAAACCTATATATAATTTTCCTTTTCCAAAAGAAATTGGAGCGATTAAAGACTGGAATCCTGACCGCGTTAGTTTAGCCAATGAGCCTGTTGAAAATGATTATATCGTTGTTATTCAAATGCCCGACTACATGGAACGACCGGGTTGGAACGGAAGCATTGAAGCGAGTAAAGATTTCATCTGGAACAACGGGCTTAAGTTCTTACGGAAATACCAATTAAGCGCCATTACGCATTTACAAAATGCAGTTAGAAATGGCAAAGACCGTTTTCTTTTTGAGATGGCCACCGGTACAGGTAAAACCCTCACAGCCGCTGCCGTGATCCGACTGTTTCTAAGGACTAAAAATGCACGAAAGGTTTTGTTCCTGGTTGACCGGTTGGAATTGGAAGATCAGGCCTGGAAAGCATTTACCAATTATCTGAAACCTGATTACAGTACGTTCATTTACAAAGAGCACAAAAGCGACTGGAGAAAAGCTGATATTTTGGTTACTACCATTCAATCGCTGCTGTTTGATAATAAATACCGGTACGAATTTTCGCCCACCGACTTTGATTTAATTATTTCGGACGAGTCACACCGATCAATCTCGGGTAATGCAAGGGCTGTTTTTGAATATTTCAACGGGTATAAACTGGGTTTAACCGCTACCCCCAAAGATTATCTGAAAGGTGTTGACCCTGCAAAAGTAAAAGAAAATGACCCCAGGGAGATAGAACGCCGAATGTTGCGGGACACTTATGCGACCTTTGGCTGTGAGGGTGGTGACCCCACCTTTCGATATTCATTGTTGGATGGTGTCAAAGATGGCTACTTAATTAATCCAAGGGTACTGGATGCACGTACTGAAATTACGACGCAATTGCTTTCTGATGAAGGTTATGCAGTGGTAATCGCCAACGAAGAGGGTGAAGAAACCGAAACTTTCATATCGCGTGATTTTGAAAGGAGGTTTTTCTCTGAAAAAACAAACCATATCCTTTGCCAGACCTTTATGGAAAATGCCTTACGGGACCCCATTACCAACGAAATAGGCAAAACAATCGTTTTTGCGGTGAGTCAGAACCACGCCCGTAAATTAACAGAGATCTTAAACGAATTTGCAGAACAGCTTTACTCCGGTAAATACAATTCTGATTTCGCCGTGCAGGTTACTTCGCAGGTAGGCGATGCACAGCAAATGACAATCAATTTTACGAACAACAACCTTAACGGGAAAACAAGCTGGCTGGAAGGTTATAAATCGTGCAAGTCGAGAATCTGCATTACTGTTGGCATGATGACTACTGGATACGATTGTCCCGATCTGCTCAATATTTGCATGATGCGACCCATCTTTAGTCCTGCCGATTTTGTTCAGATCAAAGGAAGGGGTACACGGAAAAATACTTTTGATTTCAAGCATAAAAACGAATTGGGTGAAGAGGAAACAGTCAAAAAGGAAAAGGAGATTTTCAAACTCTTTGACTTCTTTGCCAACTGTGAATATTTTGAGGAGAGATTCGATTATGACGAAAAACTAAAACTGCCTGAGCCAAAAGCGGGGATCGGTTTAGGAGGTAAAAGCGGCGTTGACCTGGATAAATATACAAGTCTGCGTCCTGATCCATTGCTGGCTGTAAACGAACAACAGATAGGCCTGGAAGGTATGAAGATTGACCGTATGCTGTTCAAAAAGTTTGAAGACCGTATTGTGATGGACGACATCATTAAGAAAAATGTGGAACTGGGAAACTGGGAACAGGTTGTATCACACATACAAAACGAGATTTTCGATAAACCTGAAGCATACTTCAATCTGGAGAAGTTACGAAAGGCTGCAAAGATCGACCGTAAAATATCCATCCGTGAGGTCGTGGAAAAGATTTTCGGCATTATCCCCCGGTTTAAATCGAAAGACGAATTGCTGGATGAGGAATTTGACAAATTCATATCCATCTATCCACCTGAAGAAGATGTGAACATCAGGGCCTTAAAATATTTCTTCAAGGCCTATATTGTCGATAACAAGATCAGAAAGATCATTGAGGTGAAAGATTTCCAGGCCTTGCAAACCAATCCGACACTTACCATTACACAATTCAAGGAAGTGGCTCTCAGATACAGGAAAATCATTCCTGTTTACATTAAAGATTACATCAATTTAGAGCGGTTTGCCGCCTAAACATTAAACGTAATGAACAGCTACCGACAGATTTTGTATCATATCGTGTTTTGCACCTATTACCGCAAAAACGTTTTGCCTGAAAAACATCATGAAGAGCTTTACAAATATATCCGGGGAATAATTAATAACAGGGATTGTGTTTTATATCGTATCAATGGGACGGAGAATCATATTCATATTTTATCGGATTTGCATCCTACCGTTTGCTTATCGGACTATATCAAAGAAATAAAAACAGCATCGAACAGGTGGATGAAGGAAACGGGCAATTTCCCGTATTTTCAGCACTGGGCAGAGGGGTCGTGTGCGCTGACTTATAGTTTACGGGATAAAGATATGATCATAAACTATATAAAGAACCAGAAGGAACATCATGCCAAAGAAAGCTTTGAGGATGAATACAAAAGATTGCTGGAAGAAAATGGGATAAAGTGGGATGAGAGATATATTTTCTGATAAAGGGAAACTCCTGCGGAGTTAAAGGCATCTGGGTGTATCTTTGGCGCAGGATGTCCACCCCCAGATAAATCTGGGGGATATGCTGGTGCCAGTCTCCCCCAGATAAATCTGGGGGTTATGCATAGGAAACTCCTACGGAGTTTCAGAAAAAACATAGAGGGTGCTGTTCACCCCCAGATAAATCTGGGGGATATGCAAAGGAAACTCCTATGGAGTTTCAGAAAAAAACTATGACAACAGGGCGTTCCAGATACAAAACCCGAATATGACGGGGAAAAGAAAAACAAGCCCGTAGGGCTTACCTGTACATAACCCCCGGATTTATCCGGGGGACTATCCAGGGAACAGAAAGAAAAACAAGCCCGTAGGGCTTACCTGTGCATAACCCCTGGATTTATCCGGGGGACTATCCAGGGAACAGAATACAAAACAAGCCCGTAGGGCTTACCTGTACATAACCCCCGGATTTATCCGGGGGACTATACAGACAACAGAGTACAAAACAAGCCCGTAGGGCTTACCTGTGCATAACCCCTGGATTTATCCGGGGGACTATACAGACAACAGAGTACAAAACAAGCCCGTAGGGCTTACCTGTGCATAACCCCCGGATTTATCCGGGGGACTATCCAGGGAACAGAATACAAAACAAAACCCTGTAGGGGTTACCCAAAAATATACAACGCATGTTAGATACAGCAACAAAGAAAAGGATTGACGATTGCAGGGATATATTGGTTGGCAAATTGCCTGACCCCAAGGCGCAGATAGAACAAATCACCATTGGCCTGATCTATAAATTTATGGACGACATGGACAAAGAGGCCATTGAATTGGGTGGAACGGCCAAATTCTTTTCGGGTGATTTTAATAAATACAGCTGGGATTCTCTTTTTGATACCAAGGTAACGGCCATTGAAATGCTGGGTTTATATTCGGAGGCTATCGTGAGCATGGACAAAAACCCCAATATTCCACAACTGTTTCGCGATATATTTAAGAATGCCTATTTGCCTTACCGCGATCCCGAGACGTTAAAGATGTTTCTGAAAACGATCGGTGAATTTGAATACACGCACAGCGAAATGTTGGGTGATGCCTTTGAATACCTTCTTTCGGTGATGGGTTCGCAAGGCGACGCAGGGCAATTTCGCACACCAAGGCATATTATTGATTTTTTGGTTGCAGTGGTTGACCCCTGCAAGACGGATACGATTCTTGACCCTGCCTGTGGTACAGCAGGTTTTTTGATATCGGCGTTTAAACATATTACGAGTGACAAAACGACATTAACCCCTGACGAACGCAAACGCATCATTCAAAATTTTACGGGTTATGACATTTCGCCCGATATGGTGCGGTTGAGCCTGGTGAATCTTTACCTGCACGGGTTTCCCGACCCGCACATCAGCGAATACGACACCCTGAGCAGCGAGGAACGCTGGGACGATAGTTTTGATGTGATACTGGCCAATCCTCCTTTTATGAGCCCTAAAGGGGGTATTCGACCCCATAAACGGTTCACCATTAGCAGTAACCGCAGCGAAGTGTTGTTTGTCGATTATATCGCCGAACACCTTAGCCCTAAAGGCCGTGCAGGGATCATTGTGCCTGAAGGAGTAATTTTTCAGAGCGGTACAGCCTACAAAGACCTTCGCAAAATGCTGGTCGATAATTACCTCTACGCTGTGGTGAGTTTACCCGCAGGTATTTTCAATCCCTATAGCGGTGTGAAAACGTCCATCTTGCTGATGGACAAAGAACTTGCAAAAACGGGCAGGGAGATACTGTTTGTAAAAGTTGCCAATGATGGTTTTAACCTGGGCGCTCAGCGTAATGCCATAAAAGGCGGACAGTTGGAGGATGCCATTGAAATCGTAAAGCAATTTAAAGCAGGTTCATTCAGCGAAAGTGAAATTGCACATGCTGTGCCTAAAAAAGAAATAGCAAAAAACGGGGATTATAATTTGAGTGGGGAGAGGTATAAAAGTGCAACATCACATAATTCATCTTATAGTTTCGCTAAATTAGAAGATATAACTAATCGAATCACTGATGGTACACATAGAACACCAAATTATACTGACAGTGGAGTTCCATTTTTAAGAGTTACAGACATTACATTATCAAATGATTCTAAAAAATTTATATCAATAGAAGAGCATCAAGAACTTATCAAAAGGTGTAATCCACAAGTAGGTGATGTATTATATTCAAAAAATGGCACTATTGGAGTCGCAAAATTAATTGACTGGAATTATGAATTTAGTATTTTCGTTAGTCTAGCCCTTCTTAAACCAATCTATGAAAAGGTTATCCCACGATATTTAGAAGTAATATTAAATTCAGAAGAAACTTTAAAAAGAGCTAAAGGTTTTTCAAAGTCTGGTACAGTTACAAATCTTCATTTAGTAGACATTAAGCAAATTCAAATCCCACTTCCACCATTATCCATACAGCAAGAAATAGTAGCCGAAGTAGAAGGCTATCAAAAAATAATTGATGGGGCAAAAATGGTAGTCGAAAACTACAAACCTAAAATTGATATTGACCCAGAATGGGAAATGGTGGAGTTGGGAAAAATTGCAGATATTACATCAAGTAAAAGAATATTTCAAGATGAGTATGTTTCAGAAGGTATACCATTCTATCGCACTAAAGAAATAGTTGAGCTTAGTAAAGGTTCTGATATAAGTCTTGAACTTTTTATTTCGCGTGACCGCTATAATGAAATTAAAGAAAAGTTTGATTATCCAAAAAAAGGAGAGATACTTCTTTCAGCAGTAGGTACAATAGGTGTTTCATGGGTTATTGTCGATGACAGAGAGTTTTATTTCAAGGATGGTAATTTAATTTGGATAAAAAACATAAAAGATGCTATGCCTGAATATATTAAAATGGCTTTAGACCATACTTTTATTTTTGAACTTAGCCGAATGACCTTTGGAGCCGCTTATAGTGCATTGACAATAGTGAAGTTAAAAGAGATGAAAATTCCCATGCCTTCAATCAAAAAACAACGCCAAATCATTGCCCAGATTGAAAGAGAACAGGCATTGGTGAATGCCAACCAACAATTGATTGAAATATTCGAACAAAAGATAAAGGAACGGATTGCGAAGGTTTGGGGGTTGTAAAAATGTCGGAACAGGATTTAAGGATTACTGAATGGGCAGGATTAAAAAACGCACAGGATTGAACTGATTAAGGAATGGATTTATATTAGGTTGTCACAGAAGGTTCTTTAGACTTCTATTGTATTGTTTTTTAGATCTTCACCTAATTTGGTCATATTCAGAGTAGGTAAATTAATAGGTTCAAATCCGGATAGGTTAGTAAGTGTTGAAATGTAAGCTCTTACGTAAGGGAATAATAATGCCGGTGCATTTATGTAGAAGAAATTGCCAAGATTTTCTAATCCTGTTTTATTGTTAAAAGTATAATTAGCAACAGCATCTATTTCTACCTTGAATGATTTATTTTCATCTTCAATCTTAACACCCAAATGCAATTGAAACGTTGCTTCTTCTTTATTAATAAACCCCTTAGGTGTGAATCCTAAAGATAATTTTTTAGATGATTTATTATTGTTGCGTTCAATTAAAGAACGATTAATAGTAAATCCCTTAAACTGAAATTTTGATTCATCCATACTATTTAAGCAGCTAATGCATAATTTGTTATACCTATGATTTCAAGATATCCAGAATAACCAGTTACTTCGAAATCTATTATGAGAGTATTATTGTCAAAGCTAATTTTATCATATCCAAGTTCCAAATCCGACCTTTTAATTACCGTCAAAGAACCCTCTGAAATAAATACAATATTCTCAGATGGGAATAATTGTTCAAATTCATCTTCAATCTTTGTCTCTTCTTCAAGGTAAGATCCGTTTCCTTCAAAAAAACTCAAAGGAATAATTTCAATCAGATGGCTTCCTGTATTTGACCGATGTTCATACCTTATCAGTATATCCGTGAATTTTGAGGCTAATACCCTCAATTTTTCTTCTATATAATCTTTTGCTGTCATAAGTTGAAATTAGTGATTAAATATTGTCTGATTTCGTTTGCTTTATCCAAAGCTGTTTGGCCTTTATCATAGCTCACTTCAATATTTTCGTAATCAGACTCTTCTCTAAACTGTTTTAAGTCCTTAATTGTTCGCTTAAATATTCTGCTTTCTTCAATTCCAACAAATTTTTTCAATTCATCCGATATGAAATTTATAATATATTGGTGTGTATGTTGTCCTGTTGTTGAGATATTTACTGATTGAGTTTCATAATCAATACCAGAAAAGTCTTTAATGGTAAATTTCATTAATTGGAAACAACTGTAATAGGAACAATGTACACTGGGTGCATAATATGCCTCCTTAATTAGAAGTTTTGCTGCGTCAATATTAAATTCAGATTTCTGTTTAAGCTTACTCATAAAGAGGGGACGAATGTACTGCTTTTTTTTCTACTACCAAATTACTACTTTTTATTGTAATATTCAATTTTAATTTAGTTATTCCCATAATAACTAAACAATTACTTGCAGTTGTAGTTTTTCATGTGAAAATTATTATTCCTTTCACTAATTCTATCCTCCTGATACACAATACCTCCCCAAAGCACTGAAAAATAGTCTATGCAAATAACTGCAAACAACTGCATTACATACAGACAGTCAATAACTTAGTTGTATATTGATTATCTTTGTTTAGCGAATGATAAAGAAGGAATAACCCGCGTAAAAGTCCAACTGAGTCGGAGCACAAACAATTAAAATTCAGTATAATGGGAACAATTAAACAAGGCATCATGGGTGCCTTCTCCGGTAAGACCGGAACAGTCATCGGAAGTAGCTGGAAAGGCATCGCTGTTATGCGTGGAATAGCCCCCAGCATTGCAATTCCCAATACACCGGCTCAGCTCAATCAAAGGGCTAAGTTCTCTGTAGCAGGTAAGTTCTTACGTCCTC
>DIZL01000022.1 GCA_002429385.1 Prolixibacteraceae bacterium UBA6029
AAGGTTGTTTTTTCAGTTATTTGGAGGCACACCTGAATATATATTTTTAATCCATTGCGCTCTGCAACAAAATCAATTTCCCTAGTAACAAGTTTATTGTATGTCGCAAATACAGTAAATATTCGACAAAAGTTAATGATATACCGTAAATAGCACATAAATAATGTCATTATTCCATTTGTACCACAAATAGATAACTTGTGGTCTGGTTGTGTTCTGTTTTGGTTTAGCTCATCCTGTTTGGTAGGAATAATCATAGGGGTTTTATTTCTCACCCAAACCATTGACGATTAAATCTCGATCGAAGAAAGTTCTCGCTCTCCTATAATTTTGCCCCGAAGATATTGATGGTATCCCGGAAAAGTCAAGGCTTGTTTCACAGTTGTGGCCCTCGAGCCTATCAAGCTGGGTCGCGGGTTCGATCCCCGTTTCCCGCTCACTGATAACAAGAGAGTTAGATTAATTTCTAGCTCTCTTTGATTTTAATGGTTGAAACATAGGTGCAACAATCTCAATCAAAAAGAGCTTAATAAAGGATTTGAAAAGCAAATTTAACTCTTAGGTAAAAGTGACTGCTGAGGTGCTGAGAGTAAAGGATCACATGATATTGTTGTGGGGAAATCAAAGTCAATGGTGAGTTTTAAAAAATCTTACTTTTTTTAATTCAAACTTAGTAACTTAGATCAGCCCTCGCAACCTTAATCTTATCTATCTTATAATTGGCCTGATAAACCTTTAGGAATTACTGGTCCCGAGTACTCGGGATGAGTGATGAAAGCAATCCCGATAACTATCGGGACTATTTTCATAAGATACATAAGATTAAGGTTGCCAGGGCTGATCTAAGTTACTAAGTTTGAATTAAAAAGAGTAAGATTTTTTCAGAAACAACATACCTGAATATTGGTTTTGATCCCGGCTAGCCGGGACCCCACAACAATGTCATGTGATCCAAAGTAAAATGAAAGCAAATATTATATGGTTTTAAAAAGTTAACACTTGGCAATAATTGCAGGGATCACTTCATATTCTTGTGGTGATGTGTTTTTCCCTAATTTAACAGGACATATTTGATTATTTCCAGAAAACCTTACATTTTGTCCTTAAACCTTAGTAACTTAGCTCAACCCACTGAACTCCAACCTTATTTACCTTATCATTATGAAAATAGAATTATCAGGTAAAGTCCAGATAAGGTAAATAAGGTTGGGTTTAGGGGATGCTTGGCTAGTTACTAAGGTTTAAGAAGTTTAAAGTAAGGTTTTTAAGAACATACTTTTGACGTGTTTACCCGGATTCCCCACAACAATGTCATGTGATCCAATTGCAGGTATCATTTCTTCCTTTAGATATCCCAATATGCTTATTTTTCTTTCTCCAAAGCTTTTGAATTAAGCTAACTTTCAAACATGGCAGAATAGAATTATCCTGTCCAATGAATTTCTAAATTATCACATATAAAATTATAGATGAGAATTCAGGGGTATTCCCCCTATCCCTATTTCACTATTTCTTTATCAAATTTACTTATTGACCTCCAATAGGTAACAATAGCATTAATCTATGTATTTTCACGATGCGATAGATGTTATAAATATATAAGCTTTTAACTTTCCCTGATTAGAATTTACTAATCTCTAACTTATTAAAATTAGTATGGTTAATGATCATTTTAATAAGTTCATCTGTTCCCATGATCTATCTTGCTATCTTCAGGAGTAGTTGACACAAGCTTTCAATTAATATTAGGGCAATGATAATTCATCATTGTTATGGCTATTTTAAAAACTCCTATGAAGACTTAGTTTCCATATTGCCTTGAAACATCATCAAATTCATTTTCAATTTTTGTTTCAACCTTTTGTGTTAATTCTGAAACTTCGTCCTTCGACAATTCAAGCTTTTCAATGATACCATCAAGTAAATCATTGAATTTTTCTTTAGCCAAATTTCCAAATTCTCCTACCAGTTTATGTATTTTTTCACGGGTTTCAGAACCTTTTTTGGGGGCAAATAATATACCTAACAATGCCCCTGCTGCGACACCCGTAACGACTCCCGTAACGACTCCAACTAATACTTTTTTTGAGCTCATAATGTTTTGGTTTTAATTGTTTATAATTTTTATTCTTTTTTAATAAGCCGTTTAACGGAATTTCAGCTAAATGGCTTCAATTACAACCATGACTAATCAGAGATCCTCAAAAAGCTTTTTGACTTCTTCTTTGGTTTTTCCCAGCCTCTGTTGAAGTCTGCCATATAGTTCATCTTCGCGACCTTCTTCATATAATAGGTCATTATCAGTTAATTCTGCATAGCTTTTTTTGAGCTTTCCTTTCAGCTCATTCCAGTTTCCTTTCAATTCTGTTGTGTTCATGTTTTAAATTTTTAAATGTGATTAAATTTTCTGCACTACAAATTTAGTCCCGGGTTTCCAAACTTCATTATACAATTACACGAAAGCATCATATCATTTCCACCATCAACAAATGATTTAAATAGACCTTCTTCCTCGTATCACATTTATCAGCACTGCTATGATTGCAATTACAAGTAAAATGTGAATGATACCTCCTGCGCCGTATCCTATAATTCCAACAAGCCATCCGATAATCAGTATGACTGCAATAAGGTAAAGTAAATTTCCCATAATGATTAATTTTTAAAAGTTGAAATAATTTGAAGTACATATTCTATATACAAATATCGTAAGAGTTAACTGGGTTTGCATTACAAAATTCCATGAAAAGTTTACATGATTCACACTTTTGTAATGGTTAGAGGTTGAATGTATAATGATAAAAAGGAAGAGGCGATGAATGTGTGAATCATGTAATATTTTTTGAAAATTTTGTAACGCTTATAGGGGCATTGATGCTCAACTTTGTTTTTTCAGAGTTTAGTAAATAAATTGTAACGATTCACTCTATAAATTAAATTGGGCTCTATAACGTTTTGGGTGGGTAGCTTTCTTTTTCCATGGATATATGGTTGGTAAGGTTATTTTTTTTGAAAGAATCTTACTTTTTTCATCAGATTTTAGTAACTTGATCAACCACTACAACCTAAATCTTATTTATCTTATGAAAATAGAGGCCAATTATAAGATAAATAAGATTGGGCTCTGTGGGTCATTACCGTGTTACTAAGGTTGAATTAAAAAAAGTAAGATTTTTAATCCCGGTGACTACCGGGACTATTTATTTCTATGTTTATTACCTTTATCCACCTAAAACGTTATAGAGCCTTAAATGGCATTAATTTATGGAGTGAATCGTTACTAAAAATATAATACTAATAACTGAGGTTGATGTTGAATAAATACAAGTCGGCACATCCCAATATCGAATAATAAACGAATGTAGTTGCATTTAAAATCTGGTATTTAAAACATTTCTTAAAAGATAAAATTGATAAATACATAAAAGGAAGATAAATGCGCAAGTTTAAAAAAACACTGATCGTTTTATTCATTTCTATAGCAACCTTTGTAGTATTGGTTATTTTATTTATTTCACCCATCACTAAATATCTGGTTGAAAAGTATGACACGAAATATACAGGACGTCAAATTAAAATGGATTGGGCATATGTAAATCCCTTCACAGGCTATATTCATTTCAGCAATTTCAAAATTTACGAATTGAATAGCGACAGCATTTTCTTTTCAGCAAACGGAGTAAGTGCAAATATCTCTTTGTTTAAGATACTATCGAAAACGAAAACTTATGAAATAAGCGATTTCACATTAAACCAACCCAAGGGAATAATAACTCAAAACAATAAAGAATATAATTTCAATGACCTGATTAAGAAATTTTCTCCGCAGGATAGTACCAAAGTTGCCAAAGGAGTGTCTCATTTTAATATTCTCAATGTTAAAATAATTGACGGAATATTTTATTACCGCGATAAACAAGTTCCAATAAACTACTTTATAAAAAAGGTAAATATTGAAAGCACTGGAATGCATTGGGATGCAGACACCATAGCTGCAAAATTTTCATTTCTATCAGGAATAGGAAGTGGTGGCATGAAGGGCAACTTAACTATCAATTCAAAAAACAAGGATTATCGTTTGGCTATTGTCATTCAAAAATTCGATTTAAATATTTTAGAACAATACCTCAGCGCCTTAACGAACTATGGTAGCTACACTGCTAATCTTGATGCAGATTTAAATATAAAAGGTAATTTTAAAGCAGCAGAAAATGTTACTTTTTCAGGGTTACTGGCAATTAATGATTTTCATATAGGGAAAAATCTTAAAGATGATTATGCTTCATTTGATAAATTAGCTTTAGCAATAGTAGAACTAAGTCCAAAAAACCATAAATATCTTTTTGATTCACTTTTGCTTGAGCATCCTTATTTCAAATATGAAAAGTATGACAACGCAAATAACCTGCAAACTATGTTTGCAACTAAAGATTCCAACAATGTAGTCACCAAAATACCTATTGCCAAATTAACGGCGACTAAATTCAACCTTGTTCTTGAAATAGGAAATTACATAAAAAAGTTATCGAAGAATTTTTTCAGAAGTGATTATCAAATTAACCGGTTGACAATAGTCGGTGGTGATTTAAAATTCAACGATTATTCATTAAGTGAGAAATTTTCAATGGATTTTAATCCATTAAATATTAAAGCTGATTCAATTGATAAAGATCACAAGCGGGCTATTGTATCAATTAAATCTGGTATTAAGCCATATGGCAATATATCAATTGCACTTAGTTTAAACCCAAAGGACAGCAGCTATTTTGATTTGCAATATCAGTTGCAAAAATTTCCAGCTACTCTGTTCAATCCCTACATAATTTTCCAAACTTCTTTTCCTTTAGACAGGGGAACGATTGAATTAAATGGTACCTGGAAAGTGAGAAATGGAAATATACAAAGCAACAATCATTTACTTATTATTGACCCCCGATCAGGCAAAAGGTTGAAAAACAAAGCCAACAGCTGGATTCCAGTGTGGCTGGTAATGGCTTTTGTTCGTGAGCGTGGTAATGTTATTGACTACGAAATTCCAATAACAGGTAATTTGAAGAACCCGAAATTTCATTTGCATGATGTACTTTTCGATGTATTCAAAAATATTTTCATTAAACCTGCAACAATACCGTATGGTATGGAGGTGAAAAATATAGAAACTGAAATTGAAAAATCTCTTACATTGAAATGGGTGATGCGACATAGTTCTCTTACATCAAAACAGGAGAAATTTATTGAAAGAATGGCCGACTTCCTGGTAAAAAATCCGGATGCGTCTATTACTATTCATCCGCAGCAGTATGAAATAAAGGAAAAGGAATACATCCTGTTTTATGAAGCGAAGAAAAAGTATTTCCTGAAAATAAATAATAAGTCCAAGCAATCTTTTAGCGAAGAAGACTCTGTCAATGTTGATAAAATGTCTGCAAAGGATGCTAAGTTTGTTCAGTATCTAAACAAAATGATTAAGGACTCTTTGCTTTTTACCATACAGGATAAATGTGCCAGCTTTTTAGATTCTAGTATTGTAAATAACAAATTTAGTCAATTAAATAAAGAAAGGAAAAATGTTTTTATTGCTTTTTTCAGGGATAGAAATGTGGAAAAACGCATAAGAATTTCTGAAGGCGAAAATGTAATTCCTTATAACGGTTTTTCATTTTATAAAATAGCATATAAAGGTGAATATCCGGAATCCATACTCAGGGCATACCGCAAATTGGATGAATATAACAATGAGGCTCCAAGAAAAAAATATAGGATAGAACGAAGGAAAAATAAAGGGACAACTTAAGTGATTTTATTTGTTGAATTAAAATTTATAAAATGAGAACAACTAAAAAAGCAGAAACGGATAATACCAAGACCGTTGACCTTGCTCAAAACACAGAAAGCGGCCAGGGAGAATTTTTAACAACAAATCAGGGTTTACGTATTAATGATGATCAGAACTCGTTGAAGGCGGGCGAACGTGGTGCAACCTTGTTGGAGGATTTTCAGCTTCGAGAAAAAATTACACATTTTGATCATGAACGAATACCTGAGCGCATAGTACATGCAAGGGGAAGTGGCGCCCATGGATATTTCGAACTATCTGAATCAATGTCCCAATATACCAAAGCTAAATTTCTTCAAACTCCTGGTACCAGAACTCCTGTATTTGCAAGGTTCAGTACTGTGGCAGGTTCCCGCGGGTCTTCAGATTTGGCACGCGACGTAAGAGGTTTCGCAGTTAAATTTTATACTGAAGAAGGCAACTACGACCTGGTTGGGAATAATGTGCCCGTTTTCTTTATTCAGGACGCCATAAAATTTCCAGATCTTATTCATGCAGTTAAACCTGAGCCAAATAACGAGATGCCCCAGGCAGCTTCAGCTCATGATACGTTTTGGGATTTCGTTTCTTTAACTCCCGAAAGCATGCACACGATCATGTGGGCAATGAGTGACCGCGCTCTTCCGCGAAGCCTCCGCATGATGGAAGGTTTTGGTGTGCATACTTTCCGTTTCGTAAATGAAAATAATGAATCAGTCTTTGTGAAATTTCATTGGAAACCAGTGTTGGGAGTTCATTCTGTTGCATGGGATGAAGCTCAGAAAATATCAGGCAAGGATTCTGATTTTCACCGCAGAGATTTATGGGAAGCCATAGAAACCGGAAACTTTCCTGAATGGAATTTTGGCGTTCAGATTGTGGAAGAAAAAGACGAATTTAAATTTGATTTCGATTTGCTTGATCCTACAAAGCTTATTCCCGAAGAAATTGTTCCGGTACAAATCATTGGCAAGATGGTTTTGAACCGTAATCCTGAAAATTTCTTTGCTGAAACTGAACAGATTGCATTTCATCCAGGCCATGTAGTCTCAGGAATCGATTTCAGTAATGATCCGCTATTACAGGGACGATTATTTTCCTATACCGATACTCAACTTAGCCGGTTAGGCAGTCCAAACTTTCATGAAATACCAATCAACCGGCCTATTGCTCCAGTGCACAACAATCAGCGCGACGGGCATATGCGGCAAACCATTAACGAAGGCCAATCGAGCTATCATCCCAACACAACCGGAGGAGGCTGTCCATTCCAGGCCAAAGCAGCGGAAGGTGGATTTGTTTCTTACAATGAGCAGATTGATGCCAGAAAAGTGCGTACGCGTAGTCAAAGCTTTTTTGATCATTTCAGCCAGGCAACCCTGTTTTTTAATAGCCAGAGTGAGGCAGAGAAAAATCATATTGTGAACGCATTCCGGTTTGAGTTAGGTAAGTTAGAAACAGCATCCATTCGCGAACGCGTGGTAGGTATGCTTACGAAAGTGGATAAAGAGCTGGCTGCCAGAGTTGCCGAAGGACTAGGCATACAAGTTTCCCAACCTGAACAAGATCTGAATCAAAATATCCCGGCTGATGGTGATCCAAAAGATTACCAGTCTCTTAATGTTCATCCTGAATTGAAGATTTCTAAAGCGTTAAGCATGGCAGGTACAGTTAAGGATTCGATCAAAACAAGGCAGATAGCCATACTGGCTGCAGATGGTGTGGATGAAAATTCACTAAATGCGATGAAAAAGGCGCTTGAAGCAGCAGGAGCTCAAACAAAGATTATTGCTTCTCATCTGGGATTTATTGCTGCCGAAAACGGAAATCAGATTATAGTTGATCAAAGTTTCTTAACTGCAGCTTCCGTACTATTTGATGCAGTGTATTTGCCAGATGGAGCAAAAAGTGCTTCCTTATTAACGGATGAGCCTGATGCTATTGATTTTATTAACGAAGCATTTAAACATTGTAAAGCCATAGCTGCCGATGGAGCAGGAGCATACCTTTTGGATTTAACTGCTGCCGGAAATAAAATTCGTAATGAGAATAAAGCAGAGAAAGAACACATGGCCTATGGCATATTGCTTAACCGCAATTCCAAAGAGTTTATAAATGCTATTGCGAATCATCGTTTCTGGGAACGTGAAAAAGCGTGTAACGTGCTGGCTTAAACAAAATTATTTAATCTTTAATCAAGATTTATAAATCAACTGAAACAACTAAAAATGAATAAATTAGACTCAAAGGATGCAAAAGAGATTGGTGAAGATATAAGCATCGATTGGAAGAAGGTAAATTTAGATGAATTCACTAAAGGAGTAAATATTGAGTTTGAACATGGAACAAAATTTCCGGAAACGAATGTTACAAATAATGACAAAAAGATGACAGGGAAAATTGCCTGGGCGCATTTAAAAGAGTTTCCGGATTATTATACAAGATTAGAAAAATTAGAAAAGACAGCGAGGGAATTTTGGAAAGGCAAGGGCGGAAATGATTGATTAGATACTTTGTGAAATACTGCCAATTAACTTTGAGTTCTGGAAGTTGAATCACTATTAAAAAAATTCGATATGGAAAAAATTAAAAGCGATCGGAATATCCAATATAAACATGGAAACAATTCAGAATTTATTGCTATATTTACCTAATAATACTATTATTTAATAGTAAGTTCATGCAGCGCAATAGGTGAAATATTTAAAGCAGGTATGAGCTTCGGAATATTTATCGTCGTTGCAATAATTGTAGTTGTCATAATTCTTGTATTGCGGATTGGGAAACTGAAAAATTCATAGATTTTATAACTAATAAACAACACGTCCCTTCTATGTATGAAATAAACCAGGAATTCTTAAAACAACTTGTTTAAATACAAACTAAGTATAAAAAGAGCATAAACCGCAAAGTTCGCCAAGGTAAAGTACAATATAACAATAGTTTTTTAATAGTTTTGCAACTATTCCCCCACACGTAGCTGTATTATGGATTATAACTTTTTGGGTAAAACGATTCTAATTGCCGAAGATGACGAACTTAGCCGTTACTTTTTCGAAAAAGCATTAAAGAAAACAAGAGCCAACCTTTTTTTTGTTTCGGATGGGATGGAAGCCCTTCGAATGATCGAAGAAAACGCTGAGATTGATTTGGTCATCATGGATATTCGTCTGCCCAAGATGGATGGCATTGAAGCCACGCTGAAAATTAAAGCATTGAATCCTGAATTGCCCATTGTCATTGAGACGGCTTATGCAATGGATACAATGCGTGATGAAGCCCTTAAGAGTGGTTGCGATGAATTTATCACTAAACCGATCCGGATAGAAACCCTTCTATCCATACTGAAGAAACATCTTATCTATTGATTCACTTACAACCTGAATTGAGATTTGGAAAATAAACGCCACACCTGATTTACTCAATTTCCTAATCCGGTTTTATTTACCCGACAGGAGGATAGAACGCATCTTTGAAGTGCTCGATTTCATAGCCCCCTCCATAAAATACTATCGAGATCACATCAAAACGGGTGTTCTGATCCCAGTTGTTTTCCTGGATATAGGCTTCGGCTGCATTGACCAGAAACCGGACCTTCTGTTTTGAAACCGCTTCGACAGGCTGTTCATAGGAGTTTATTCCCCGCGATTTGACTTCCACAATGACCAGTTCAGGGCCGTCCCTGGCTACAATATCTATTTCGAGATGACCTGAGTACCAATTCAGGGCACGTATTTCGTAACCGAGCGATTTCAGGTATTCAACGGCCAGTTCCTCTCCCTTTCGTCCCCGTTCGGATGCCTTGCTCACGGCAGGATGCGATGTAAACGGCATTTTTCACCCACTTCCATCCGGTAGGATACCCCAAACATCAAGGCCAGATTTTTGGGAAGATGGCCAACGGGAAAGTCGAAACAAACCGGGTAATTGTACTCCTGAATAGCTTCGAGAATAATTTCAGCAGCCGATTTGCCAAAGGAATCCTCGTTGTCCTTCATCCCGGTAAACCCTCCGACAACCAGCCCTGCCAGGTTTTTGAGCTGACCGGCCAGCTTCAGGTTTAGCATCATCCGGTCGAGGTGGTACAGGTATTCCGACAGATCTTCGATCAGCAGGATTTTACCGTCGGTCTCCAATTGCCAGGGGGTTCCCTGAAGACTGTAAATAAGAGAGAGGTTTCCTCCCACCAATTCTCCGGAGCAGTTTCCCTCGCGGTTCATGGAATGAGAAGAGGCTTCAATATGTGATTTTCCGGAGTAAAGCATATCGATCAGGCTAAAGAAACTCAGGGTGGGCTTTTTACTTTCAAGAAAAAAGGCGGGCATGGTGCCGTGAATCGTAGCCACCTTAAGCCTGTTCAGAACGGCATGCAACACGGTAATATCGCTGAATCCAACCAGCCATTTGGGATTGTCAAGCAGAGGCGAAAAATCTATCCCTTCGATGATACGGACAGTCCCATATCCACCGCGTGCGCAAACAATGGCTTTGGTGTCTGGATCGCTGATGGCCTCCTGCAAATCAGAGGTCCGTTGCCGGTCGGTTCCGGCATACTGAAAATGCTTATCGAACACATGATTACCGATCACCACTTCATAACCTTCGTCCTGAAGCAGTTCAATGCCGGGAAGCACTTTGTCCTTCTGCACTTTGCCCGAAGGAGAAACAATCCGGATACGTTCACCAGGTAAAAGATAAGGGGGAATAATCATGATACTGTCAGTTTTGCATTCAATACGATTAATACAATCAATTTATTTGTTCTTCAGCAAGTCCCTGATTTCAGCCAGCAGCACTTCCTGATTGGTCGGAGGCGGAGGAGCGGGTTCTTCAACCGGGGCCACCTCTTTCTTTTTCATGCTATTCATGGCTTTAATCATCATGAAGATGGCAAAAGTGATGATCAGAAAGTCAACGGTAGTCTGGATGAAATTTCCATAACTGATCGCCACGGCCTGCCTGATGATCTTTCCGGCAGCATCGATCACCGGATCTTTCAGGACGATTCTAAGATCGGTGAACGAGACCCCACCCATCAACAGCCCGATAGGGGGCATGATGACATCGGCTACCACCGAGCTTACAATTCTTCCAAAAGCACCACCAATGATTATACCGACCGCCATATCGACCACATTGCCGCGCATGGCAAATGACTTAAATTCATCGATTAATTTCATAGAAGCTATTTTTTTAAGTTCAGTACATTTTCTGAATAACCTGTATTCTATTCTGAAAAATGAACAGGATCAGCCCAACCTATTTTAAATAGTTTACGGGATTATAAATTACGTTTAATTTCTGAGAAAACAAACCAATTTCGAATTTATTATCACCCAGTATTTCCCCATCGGCTTCTCCTGCAATATTATGGGCCGAACTGATTGAAACATGGCTGGCCTCATGTGTCGAAACACGGGGATCTTTTACAAATTCTCCGGAATATAAACCGGCCAGATTGCGCAGAATACCGAACAGCCCGATTTTACGGATGATGGTGGCCTGGAACATTCCATTGTCGGGCACTGCCCCGGGAGCCTGCATCATTCCGCCACCATTGAATTTACCAATGCCGATGCTTACTGAAAAAATCAGTTCATCGAACATCTGTCCATCGAGAATTAATTGTATCCGGCCCGTCTGGTAGTTTATGAAACTGGAACCGAGTGCCTGGAGGTAGAGCGAAATGCCTTTTCTTCCCAGATTCTTCAGGCTGTTGGTCTTTTCAGCTACCATAGCGTCAAATCCAAAACCGGCCATGTTTGCAAAATAACAGATGCGGGTTGCATCATTTTCTGCAAAGGTGATCTGCCCGATATCCTGAAGCATGGTATCCCCCTTTTTGATGAGCTTAATGGCTGCATCATATTCGTTGGGAACGCCGAAGGTCTTAATCCAGTCATTGCCGGTACCCACAGGTATCACGCCTATGATTATTTCTTCGGGAGGACAGGCTGTTTGCAGAAAAATGCCGTTCACTGCCTCATTCAGGGTACCGTCGCCACCGGCAACAATCAGGTTGCGGTAACCCTCCTCAATAGCCTGGATGGCCAAATGAATGGTATGTTTGGGATATTCAGAGACGGCCAGTTCATACTGCAACCCCGACTGATTAAGTGCGCGAAGTATTGCCGCCTTGTCCTTCTTTCCCCTGCCCGATCCGGCATGAGGATTCAGGATAACAAACCACTTTCCCTTTTGCAGATTTCCCATAGCTGTTGATCGATAAAATCAGGTGATCAAGATATAGAAAAAAGCAATCAGAAAAAAGGTGGAAAAACGGAAAATGGAGAAGGGAGACCGGAAAACGGAAAACGGAATAAGGAATAAGAGAAACCATTTTCTTATTCCCTTTTCCGGTCTCCCTTTTCCATTTTCCTATCTCCGGTTTATTAACAGGAAGATGCCGAATATTCAGGGAACAGTAAATCATCCCAGCAACAGTCCTGCCAGTTCACCGACAGTGTCAACCAGGAAATCGGGATTGCAGGCGCTAAAGGCGTCCTGATCCCCATAACCATATCCATAACTTACGGCAATACCAGATATCGCATTCTCTTTGGCGCCGATCAGGTCGTAATGCGTGTCTCCGACCATTACCACTGAAGCAGATGCCGGTATATGCTGTCGATCCATCAGTTGGGCGATAAGTTGTCCTTTTCCGGAGTGTTTTCCCGAAGCTTCTGCCCCTACCAGATCGTCGATATATCGATCGAAATCAAAATGACGGATAATCATTTGTGCATACTTTTCCAGTTTCGAAGTTACCACATAAACATGCTTACCGGAGCGGTGCAAGGCTTCGAGTAATTCGTGGATTCCCGGATAGGGTTCGTTTTCGTGCCATCCTCTATCTCCAAAATAGGTCCTGAAATGGGCAGTGGCCAGATTGGCATTTGGTTCATCCAGACCAAACAGTTTTCTGAATCCATCCTGAAGCGGGGGACCGATAAACCGATCCATGATCTCTTCGCTGTAGCTGTCAATCTTCATCTGAAGGAGGGCATACTGCAGCGAATTGCTGATACCGGGACGTGAATCGGTCAATGTTCCATCCAGATCGAATAGGATATGTGTATAATTGGGCATAAGAAATACTTTCGTTTAATTTTCCTGCAAGGTTAATAGAATTAAAATTTACTCCGATAGTCTGTTCCGCTTTTTCAGATAATAATGCCATAAGAAATAAACTGCCATGGAGCGATAAGGTCTCCATTTTTCAGCCAGCAGCATAATCTCTTCAGTTGTTTTTGCAGTTGTCAGCTCCTTTACCGTATTGACCAGTGCTATGTCGCCTATTGGAAAAATGTCCTGAGACTGAAGGCAGAACATTAAATAGATATCAGTGGTCCAGTTGCCAATACCTTTGATACTAGTGAGCTGTACTCGTACATCTGTCTCCGTTAATTCAGCCAATCCATCCAAATCTAAGTCACCATTGATAATTGCAGTTGATAGCGCCCGAAGGTATGTAGCTTTTTGCCGGCTGATCTGACAGGTTCTCATCTCATCATCAGTAAGTTTGAGGATGTTCGATGGTGTAAATTCGTCGAGAAAGCTATTGAGTTTGACAAAATGAGCATTGGCTGAAGCTAAACTCACCTGCTGTTCCAGTATCATCTTTGACAGGGAAATGAATCCTTGTGGCCGGAACCAGTTGGGAGGAATTCCATACTTATCCTTTATGAAAGCGAATATCTGATCCTTGTTTATGAGCTGCTCTATGCTTAGGGGATTGACAATATTCATTGGGTTTTTGTTTGAACAGGACTGGTGTTTCCTGTTAATAACGGGAAAGCTGATGATCCTTACCTATATGCTAATCCAGATTCTTTTTTTAGTGCGACAGGCTGCTTTGGCCTTTTCTTCGAGCAGATCGTATTCGGCTTTCCGGCCTTTTACATATTCGGTAAAAGATTCTTCCGAATTCCATTCATCGATTACAAGGAAAATACTATCGCCCTCACCACTTTCGAGCACATCGGTTCCCTCGTAGTCGGACGATTTGATGAAGAACCTGACCCACTCACCTTTCGGACCGTAAAAGGCTTCAAACTTATCGCGCTCCTTAAATTTCACCTTTAATTCCCAAATGACCTGAAACATGAACTATAGTGATTGATGAATAATAATCGATTTCTGGCACAAAGTAAGGGTAATTTTATTCGATTCCTGGCACAGAATTAGGGTAATTTTAACTGTCTTGAGTCACAAAGTTAGGGTTGTTCGAACTATACTACCTTCCCTTTAGAAAAACGGTTTTCTAAATATGTCTTTACAATCAATGATTCATTGGATTGAAATCTAAATTGGGGTATTTATCTTTGACATCACCCATGACCTCATCATGCGAATACATTAATTCTTCTGCCTCCATGAGGTTTAAAGCCTGATTAATTGCCTCATTTTCCTCCACCGACAACTTGTATATATTCCCCAATTTGAGAACTTCAAATAACTGTTGAACTACTTTTTCAAAGTCTTCATTATTCAGACTTTCAATGTTCCTAATGATATGATTTTTCAATTCGAGGGTATCCATAACCAATTATTTCTACAAATCTAATATTTAATCACGAAATCAAATATAAAAAACCGCCTTCCCGTTGGAATGCGGTTATAAAATTGAAGTGTAATATATTATCCTTCTGTCTGATTAATCAATTTTCTTACGTCTTCCAACGATAAGTTAAGCAGTTTCAAGGTCCTGGCAAGTCTGGGAATCTCCTGGGTAATGAATTCTTGCCGTTTCAACTCAATAACCCTTACAGTTGCATCAGTGGCAACAAAAAACCCGATTCCTCGCTTGTTTAGGATGATCTCCTGATCCTGAAGAAAAGTATAGGCACGCATTACCGTGTTCGGATTCACTTCGATCGAGGTTGCCATTTCCCTGACTGAAGGGATTCGTTCCTCAGCAGCCCATTTCTTCTCCAGGATACCATCGGTTAATAAATTGGCAATCTGAAGAAATATAGCCTGTTGTGAATGAAACTCCATTATAATTGCCTCCTGAAAAATAAGTGATATGAGGTGCTATAAAATGCAACAGCCACAAAAACAATCACGATACCTGACATTTCTCCTATACTACTTGAGGTTACAGAGAAGAGATGCATAAATGTACTATTAATCCTAAAAAGCATAAAAATGGCTAAAAGTATTATTCCCAGAATATATTTAGAAACAATAAGGACTAATATAGAATATAAGACTTTATTCTTTTTAAAAACTAGTGCAAAAAGAGTAGAGGTTGAATGAAATAAAACCCAGACTTGAAGCAAAAAGAAGAAAGAATGTTCTACTGAATTTGGACTATCATAACTAACTGGCTGATTAGTAAAAGCATTTGCAATACTAATAAAAACAAAAGTCAAAACGAATAATGTCAAAGGGAATAATACAAAGGTTATAAGCTGCTTTGAAAGAAATTTCATCGTTCTTGACACAGGAATCAGGTGATACATTTGCATCGATTGGCTTTTTCTGGATTCCTGATAAGAGTTTATTGTAAATACGCTTGACAATACAGCGAAAACGGGGAAAAGAACTTTCGAGACTATTAAAAAATGGTCATCTACCAGAATAAAAAGCGTTACCAATAATCCTATAGATATTGTTAGGTCTAACAACCAAATCACGTAATTCGACTTGAATTCAAATTTTAACATCTTTATAAAAGGATGGTTCATGATTACTAGTTTTGAGAGGTGAAAATTCGTGAAATTTCTATTGAATGAGCTATTGATGCACTAAAGAGCAATTCAATATCTAATTGTCCTGGCTGGCTGGTATGATTGGTAGAAACTGTTTCGTTTTGATTGAAACTGTCCGCTTTAAAAAGCAAATCATTGGGAGCGATCTGATCGGCAGTTAAACCGAATGCGAGTTTTTCTGCAATACGCTCGATGGATTCGTTGATGATAATCTTTCCATGGTTTTCAATGATGATTCGATCTATTAGATTGGCTAAATCACGCACCTGGTGAGTAGCCATGATGATAGTCTGGTTTTCATTAAAAGAAGATGCTACCAATTTACGGAACATTGCCTTTGAAGGAATATCCAGTCCATTTGTGGGTTCGTCGAATAGTAATAGCCGGCAATTTGTGCACAACGCAAAACTCAGAACAACTTTACGCTTGTCTCCAAATGAAAGCCTTTTTAGTGATGAATCGAGGGTCAATCCAAATTCAGAAATGCATTGATCGAAGAAATCATAATCAAACTGAGGATAGAATCCCGCATACAAATTACGAAATTGCTTGACCGTGATGTTGGTAAATTCGCTTAAGTCGCTCACTACAAATATATCCTGTAACATCTCCGGTTCACGAAGTGAAGCTTCGTAGTCGAAAACTTTGCAGGAGCCTCCTTTTGGAATGAGAAATCCGGCAATGAGGTTGAGCAAGGTTGTTTTTCCTTCTCCATTAAGTCCAAGTAATGCATAAATGGCACCTTCCTTAATCGATAGGTTTAGGTCGGTATAGACCTGATGTTTTCGCTGGTAATGAAAGTCCAGATTCTTAATTTCTATCACAGTGTCGGTGTATTAGTTAATTAATACACAAATATACATACTCTATTGATATTTCCTAATAAATACCATAAAAAACGACTTTACTATAAAGGCAGTATCGATAGATATTTTTAAATAAAACCAATTAATATTTTAAGCTTCTCATATTCTTGCTGTTATTCCAAAAGCGAAGAAGCTCTACATGGCTTTCATTAACAATCTTATAAAACAAGGTGATTTGTTTGTTGATTACACAGCGCTTAATACCAATCCGATCGGTACTCTGAAATTCAACATTCCCTTTCACAAGAATGGATCTAATATCGTAAACTTTATCAATGAAGTTCTGCACTTCTTTTTCTGACCAGTTAAGTGATAGAAATTCAATGATTTCGAAATAATCCTGCCGGGCAATCTTATTCCAGCTAACGGTTCTCATTTAAACTTCAGGTTGGGAAATTTATCTTTAGCTTCCTTCATGACTTCATCATGCGAATATGTTCCTTCCTCTTCACTAACCTTTAAAGCCTGATCAATTGCCTCATTCTCTTCCACAGTTAACTTGTAAATATTCCCCAATTTGAGTACTTCAAGTAACTGATGGTAGACTTTTTGAAAGTCATCCTCATTGAGACTTTCAATATTCCTTATGATTTGATCTTTTAATTCAAGTGTACTCATAACCAACTGTTTTTAACAAATTTAGTATTTATTCCTGAAATCAAATATAAAAAAACCACCCTTCCGTGGAAAGGTGGTTTCGATTTATAGATTGTAAGCAACCGATCCGTCGAGACGGTACTGAGGCTTACGAAAAACACCGCCAACAGTAGTTGGCGAAGTTGTACGATTATTTAATTTCTGACCCGTTCTTTATGGGCTGAACGGGAGTTACAAATTTCAGTGATCCATCGGCATCCTGTGCCATCAGGATCATGCCTTGCGATTGGATACCTTTTAGTTCTTTGGGTTCGAGGTTTACCAGAATGCTGACCTGTTGTCCTATGATTTCTTCAGGATTATAGTATTCAGCAATTCCTGAAACCACGGTACGTTTATCGATGCCGGTATCAATCAATAGCTTTAACAGTTTTTTGGTCTTTGGTACACGTTCCGCATCAAGAATCGTGCCGGTACGGATATCCATCTTATTAAAATCGTCAAACGTGCAATTCTCTTTTTGAGGAGCTACTTCAGCATTGGCGGTTTCGTTGGCCTTTTTGGTTGCCAGCAGCTTGTTTACCTGCCTTTCGATCACCTCATCCTCAATCTTCTCAAACAACAGTTCCGGGGTATTTGTTTGGTGACCTGCCAACAATAAATCGGTCCGTCCAAGATTACTCCAGTTCAGTTCGTCCATATTCAGGAAGATGCGTAGCTTATCCATGCTGAACGGTAGAAATGGCGCAAAGATGATGGTCAGATTGGCTGTGATCTGCAAGCTGACGTACATGATGGTTTTTACGCGTTCAGGATCAGTTTTGACTACAATCCATGGTTCTGCATCAGCCAGGTATTTGTTGCCCAAACGGGCCAAATCCATGGCGTATTTAAGCGCTTCCCGGAAACGGTATTGTCCGATACTCTTTTCTACCTCAGCCTTGATTGCTGAAATCTCGGCCAAAGCAGTCTGGTCTGTTTCGGTAAGGCTACCACAAGCGGGTACTTTCCCTTCGTAATATTTCTGCGTCAAAACCAATGCACGGTTAACGAAATTGCCAAGTACGGCTACCAGTTCATTGTTATTGCGGCTCTGGAAATCTTTCCAGGTAAAATCATTGTCTTTGGTCTCAGGTGCATTGGCTGTCAATACATATTTCAGTACATCTTCCTTGCCCGGGAAATCATCGAGGTATTCATGAAGCCATACGGCCCAATTGCGCGAGGTTGAAATCTTGTCGCCTTCCAGGTTCAGAAATTCGTTGGCAGGAACGTTTTCAGGCAAAATATAGGAACCTTCAGCTTTGAGTATAATTGGAAAGATGATACAATGAAACACAATGTTGTCTTTACCAATGAAATGCACCAATTTTGTTTCCGGATCTTTCCACCATTTTTCCCATTCCGGAGTCCATTCTTTGGTTGCCGAAATATATCCAATCGGTGCATCGAACCAAACGTAAAGCACTTTGCCTTCAGCACCTTCAACAGGAACCGGAATGCCCCAGTCGAGATCGCGGGTAACTGCACGTGCCTGTAATCCGCTGTCGATCCATGATTTGCACTGACCGTAAACATTCGATTTCCATTCTTTGTGTCCTTCCAGAATCCATTCTTTCAGCCAGGGTTCATAATCGCCAAGTGGTAAATACCAATGTTTGGTTTCTTTTAATTCAGGAACGTTGCCGCTGATCATCGATTTTGGATTGATCAGTTCATTTGGACTGAGTGCACTTCCGCAGCTTTCGCATTGGTCGCCATATGCTTTCTCGAATCCACATTTTGGGCATGTTCCGGTAATATAACGGTCGGCCAGAAATTGTTTGTTTTCGGCATCATAATATTGTTCGGATGTTTTTTCAACGAATTTTCCATCCTGATATAGTTTCAGGAAAATTTCGGAAGCTGTCTGATAATGAATCGGATCGCTGGTCCGGGCATAAATATCAAATGAAATCCCGAAACGCTTAAACGAATCCTTGATCATTCCGTGGTATTTGTCCACGATATCCTGCGGGGTCACTCCCTCATTCTTGGCCTTAAGTGTAATCGGCACGCCATGTTCGTCTGAGCCACCGATGAAAGCCACTTCCTGTCCGTTCATGCGAAGGAAACGGGCATAAATATCAGCGGGGATATACACACCTGCCAGATGTCCGATATGAACAGGACCATTGGCATAAGGCAAAGCCGAGGTAATCAGGGTACGTTTAAAGTCAGTCATTGCAATCGATTTGTTGAGGGTGACAAAGATAGTTGATTTTTTGAGCCGATAATGAAAAGTAATCAGTCTGAGTATTCAGAGAAATCGCTTTTAACATTTCAGAATTATTCCACAGTAAAAATGTTCTTCCGAAAATCAATCAGATTGTTTTCGACCAACACAAAATCCATCCGGGTAGGGATTGCATTATATCTGGGCCTTATAATTTCATTTCAATTTAATTGCTATCTGTATTTAAATCTGCAAATATACACAGATAGAACACAGATAGAACACAGATGATAAAAGGGAATCCCCTCCCAATCCCTGCCCTGCTAATGACTGCCTTCCTTGGATCAGACACTTAAAACGATGGATTTTGGGAATACAGACATTTTGAGGGAGCATACTAGTGTGTGACTTTTCCAGATAAAATGACAGATCGATAAAAAATAAGGATTTTTCATATCGTGCCTTAGAAAATCAATTCCCATATTTGATAAATGTATTGCTATTTTTGTTCAGGTTAATCTCAGATTCGCTCAGGAAATACCTGACTCCAATTAAGAATGAATAAAAACTAACCCATCGATAGTTTTCTTCTTGAAAACCTGAAAATTATCATTAGTTTTACTCGCTTTTTTAGGACAGATATGTACAATTCACCTTTATACGGAAAAGAATGGAACTGGCGTAACATTAAAATGGAAACGCGAGAATTACATATTGATTTATGGCCTTAATGGCCAGAGAAAGGGATTTTCTGCGTTTATGCAGGAAATCCCTTTTCTGGTTTAAAAACGTAAATAAGTATAGAAAATAGAATTAAATCAATTACTAATCAAAAAATTAGCATCATGGCCAGACAAAAGAAAATCTATCTCGATGAATCGGAAATGCCTAAACAATGGTATAACCTTGCACCTGATCTACCAACACCATTGAACCCTCCACTTGGGCCAGACGGAAATCCTGTGCGTCCCGAAATGCTGGCTCCTGTTTTCCCGATGAACCTCATCGAGCAGGAAGTCTCACAGGAACGCTGGATCGATATTCCTGAAGAAATCCGTCAGATCTTGTTTCAGTGGAGGCCAAGTCCGCTGATCCGTGCATACGAACTGGAAGCAGCTCTTGGAACACCTGCAAAAATCTATTACAAGAACGAAGGTGTTTCACCTGCAGGAAGCCACAAACCCAATACCGCTGTTCCCCAGGCCTGGTACAACAAACAATTTGGAATCAAAAGACTGGTTACCGAAACCGGTGCAGGTCAGTGGGGCTCGGCTCTTTCGTATGCCTGTGCCCAGATTGGCGGAATTGAATGTAAAGTATACATGGTTCGTGTCAGTTTCGATCAGAAGCCTTTCCGTAAAATACTGATGCAAACCTGGGGCGGCAAATGCGTTGCCAGTCCAAGTATGGAAACACAGGCCGGACGTGATATCCTGGCTGAATATCCCGATACGCCGGGTAGTTTGGGTATTGCCATCTCTGAAGCCATTGAGGAAGCGGTGAGCGATCCAACAGGCAAAACCCGCTATGCCCTGGGTTCTGTATTAAATCATGTCATGCTTCACCAAACCATTATTGGTCTGGAAGCAAAGAAACAACTCGCTAAAGTGGGCATTAAGAATCCGGATGTCGTCATTGCGTGTTGCGGTGGTGGAAGTAATTTCGCCGGACTGTCCTTCCCTTTTATGTATGAGAAAATTCATGGAGCCAATATTCAGATCATCGGTGCAGAACCAGCATCTTGTCCCACTTTGACCAAAGCGCCATTTATCTATGACCATGGCGATGTGGCTAAAATGACACCTCTGATGGCCATGCATAGCCTTGGACATAACTTTATTCCTGCACCGATACATGCAGGAGGATTGCGTTATCACGGCATGTCGCCACTGGTAAGCGCTTCGCTTCGTGATGGTTTGATGGAAGCACAGGCCATCAATCAAAGCGAATGTTTCGAAGCCGGATTATTGTTCCTGAGAACCGAAGGAATTATTCCTGCTCCGGAAACGACACATGCCATCGCTGCAACTATCCGTGAAGCATTGAAAGCCAAGGAAGAAGGCAAGGAAAAAGTAATTCTGTTCAACTTCAGCGGACATGGCTTGATGGATTTGGTAGGTTACGACAAATACATGACTGGTCAGTTGTCTGATTACGAATATCCTGAACACGAAATTGAAAGAAACCTGGCCAAATTGGTAGGTTACCCAATGCCGAAATAGACATTTGTCGCTCTCTGAATTTGCGTCTGACTTCGCATGAGTCGCTAAAGATCAAAAAGACTTAAAGGAATTTTAAACCTTTAAGTCTTTTTTTTGTATTAGCCTTATTATCATTCCAAATCAGTGATTTCATGAAGAAAAAACATCAGAGCGATCTAATTAACTGGGAAAATATTTGGAATCCGAAGAGTTTACTTCAGATCTTTGTCGGTGCTGGCATGGCTGTATTTGCGATGAAAGGATTCATGATACCAAACCGGTTTATGGATGGTGGCGTTACAGGAATTTCCCTACTGCTTCACGAAGCCTTTCACATAAACATCAGCCTTTTGGTTATTGTTTTTAATCTGCCGTTTATTTACCTAGGTTATCAGAAAATAGGGAAAACCTTTGCTGTTCAAACAACACTTGCAGTCATCCTACTGGCTTTGGGTTTACAATTCATAGATATACAGCCTGTTACTACAGACAAGCTGTTAATCGCCATTTTTGGAGGAATCCTTATTGGAACCGGTGTTGGATTAGTCATCCGGAGTGGTGGAGTGATCGACGGAGCAGAAGTGATTGCTGTATTTACCAGAAGACGAACAGGCTTTTCGAACAGTGAAATCATCATGCTATTCAATACATTCATTTTTGCAGGTGCGGCCTTTCATTTTGGCTTGGAAACCGCAATGTATTCGCTCATCACCTATTTTGCCGCTACCAGGGCCACTGATTATATCGTGGATGGAATCGAGCAATACACTTCGATCAATATCATTTCATCGCAACACGAAAGAGTTAAGGATTTTCTGGTTAATGAAATGGGCAAAGGAATTACCGTTTACAAAGGCGAAAAGGGTTATCTGCCGGGCAGTTTCGATATCCGGACAGATTGTGAAATCATTGTGACAATTGTAACCCGCCTTGAGATTAACCAGATACAGGATTCAGTCATGGAAATTGATTCCAAAGCCTTTATTTATATCCAAAGCATAAAAGAAGCAGCAGGTGGAATTTTAAAAGCAAAAGGACATGCGAAATAAACAGGCAATGAAAGATTTCGTTCTTAATTTATTGAGAAATAATCTCCCTGAAAAATATTATTACCATAACTCCGCCCATACTATTTATGTCAGGGAAAAAGGTCAGGAGATAGGCCTTCAAGAGCAGTGTACCACTCAGGAGTTGAAATTATTAAGCGTAGCTGCGTTATGGCACGATACCGGTTACATAAAAACCTACAAGTATCATGAGGAAGAAAGTTGTTTGATTGCCAGGCAACATCTTCCGGAATATGGATATTCGGTCAGTGATGTTGATCTTATTTGCGGAATGATAATGGCCACGAAAATACCACAATTACCAGGAACGAAACTCGAAGAAATACTAGCTGATGCAGATCTTGAATACCTTGGAACACCATCGTTCGAAGTCAAGTCAATAAGTTTATTTCATGAACTTCATTCGATTAATCCTTTATTGACCGAAGAGAAATGGAATCAAATGCAAATTTCGTTTATTCAGAAACATCATTATTTTACCAAATTTTGTATTGAAAACATGGAGCCAGTCAAGCAGATTCATTTACGTAAACTGATTTTGGGAAGTCAATAAATCTATTCGGAATGTTATGAAGTTAAAGTATAGGTTGCAAATAGATGATAAAATACATTTTAAGAAGTAGATAAAGAATAGCGATCGGATATAGGAATTGGGGGACGGACAATAGCTAAGAAATGCTTTGGAAAAATGAAATCCCTGAGTGAATAGCAATTATTGGGGATAGCGAAAATGGTGTTGTTTCTGAAATAAAAGATATGGAATAATACCGGCCTTGAACAAGACTATTAATTATATATTATATAACCAATTAATAATTAATCTCTTAGCTATGTCCAGAAAAGTCATTGTAATAGGTGGTGGAGTTGCCGGTATGAGCGCTGCACACGAATTGGTAGAAAGAGGGTTTGAGGTGGAAATCTTCGACAAACACCGGCTTTACGTAGGAGGGAAAGCAAGAAGTGTTAATGTCCCTTCGAGCAATATACTCAACGCCCAAAAGCACCTTCCCGGAGAACACGGGTTCCGCTTCTTTCCAGGGTTTTACACACACATTGTGGATACCATGAAACGAATACCCTTTGGAAATCAGCCACAGGGAGTATTTGACAACCTTGTTGAGGTTGACCATGTAGGAATTTACCAGGCAGGTAAAAGGGGAATTTTTGCAATTGTAAATTTCCCAAATTCATTTGCCGATATCAAATCAACAATCGGGACACTACATGCCGACACAGGACTGACTTCAGAAGAAAAACATTTTTTTGCAACAAAAATCTGGCAACTGATGACTACCTGTTACGACAGAAGACTCAGTGAATATGAAAAAATAGGTTGGTGGGAGTTCATGGAAGCAGACCGCTTTTCGGATACGTATCGGGCATTATTGGTACAAGGCATTACACGAACTCTTGTGGCTGCCAACGCAAAAAAAGCAAGTACAAGGACAGATGGTGACATCCTGCTCCAGTTGCTCTTTAATATGACGAATCCGGGGAAACATACTGACAGGGTTTTTAACGGGCCCACCAACGATGTTTGGCTAACTCCATGGCTGACCTATCTTCAGGAAAAGGGTGTAAAATATACATTTAATCATACGGCAAAAAAATTGGAAATAGCAAATGGAAGTATTACAGGTGTTTGGGTTGAAACTCACAATAACGGCAAGCCGGAGAAAACACTTGCCACCGCAGATTATTATATACTTGCAGTTCCTATTGAAGTTGCGGCAGAACTGATTTCAAAAGATATACTAAAATCCGATCCATCGCTTGAAAATATAATCAAGCTGGCGCCAAGTGTTGCATGGATGAACGGAATCCAGCTTTACCTTTCAGACGTTATTGACGTGGTGCATGGCCATTGCCTGTATGCTGACTCTCCCTGGGCTTTAACTTCTATTTCGCAATTACAATTCTGGAAAGACTATGATATGGAAGACCGGTACAATGGTAAAGTGAAGTCCATATTATCAATTGACATTTCAAATTGGGAAGATGATGGTATATTATACTATGATGTACCCGATATCAGCACAGGCGGTACTTTAAAGGTTAAAAAACAGGCAAGACATTGTACTTATGCTGAAATTAAAAATGAAGTCTGGGCACAGTTAAAAGCAAGTATTAATGTTGATGGCAAGGTCATTTTGAGAGACGAACACCTGATACATTGGTATATTGATCATGATATTACTGTTTCGAAACAGGGAGAAGACAAGAATAAAGAGCCGCTATTGGTAAATACGGTAGACTCCTGGAGTTTAAGACCTGAAGTAAATACACGAATTCCAAATCTGTTTCTTGCTTCTGATTATGTACGTACCTCTACCGATCTTGCAACTATGGAAGGTGCAAATGAAGCTGCCCGTCGTGCAGTTAATTTTATTATCGATGCTTCCGGAGTCAATGCGGGAAAATGTCAATTATGGAATCTGCACGAACCTAATATTTTAAAACCCTTGCGTAACCGGGACCAGAAAAGGTATAATCAAGGATTGCCCTATGAATTCTACGTCCCGTTTGGCTTAAAGCTTCTTGAATATATTACGAAGTTTTTTTTAAAGTTATTTGGAAAATAAAAACAGAGGGCATAAAACCATGGGATTTGAAATTATCACACAATTTATACCTGAGAATACGAAACTTGACAAGGAGTACCAACGAAGAATACGCCTGGTGGCATTTGCTGTAATCATCACATCCATATTCGCACTTTTTTATATTGGTGTTAGCTGGGTTGCAGGATTTTCGATGGGAATGAAAATAATGTCAGGCTGTTTCCTGGGTGACATGGTCGCTCTGTTGTTATTACGCCTTGGAATAAATGCGTTTGTCGTTGCCAATATTTTTGGAGGGATTGGCTCTCTTTGCATTTTTGGGTGTACCTATTTTTCAGGTGGTGTTTATTCCCCTGTATTCCCATGGCTGGTTGAAACGCCTATCGTTTTATTGTTGATTGCTGGTAAAAAGAATGGGTATACCTGGGTGATCATTTCTCTTGCGATGGCTCTTGCCTTTGGAGTATTGAGTTATTCCGGATTTTCTTTTCCCCATGGTTACAACAAATCGAGTGACATGTTTTTCTTTTTGACATGCAACACCGGACTGGTTTTGATCATTTTCTTTATCTCGTTAATCTTTGAAAACTTTCGTATTGGTGCCTTCAATGAAGTAATGCGGCAAAAAGACGAATTGCAGTCTGCCTTATCAGAACTTAAGACAAGACAGACCCAACTTATCCAATCTGAGAAAATGGCTTCGCTTGGAGAACTCACCGCAGGTATTGCTCATGAAATCCAAAACCCGTTGAACTTTGTAAATAACTTTTCTGAATTAAACACTGAATTGATTAGCGATATGAAAGCTGAAATGGACGATGGCAATTCCATAGATGCACTTTCGATCGCAAATGATATCTCGGAGAACGAAAAAAAGATAAACCACCATGGCAAGCGTGCTGATGCCATTGTAAAAGGGATGCTACAGCATTCACAAGTAAGTACAGGACAGAAAGAACCAACGGATATTAACGCACTTGCAGAGGAATATTTACGTCTAAGTTATCATGGATTCAAAGCAAAAGAAAATTCGTTTAACGCTATTCTAAAAACTGATTTTGATACTGGCATCGGGAAAATCACTGTTGAACCTCAGGAAATTGGAAGAGTCATTAAGAATTTAGTGACTAACGCATTCTATGCCGTAGCTGAGAAAAAAAGAAACGGATACAGTATCCATGAAGAGAATAGTGAAAATGCTCCAAACGAATACGAACCTTCGGTGACCTTAAAAACTTCCATTCTCGCCTCTTCACAGGGACAAAGGGGAGCTTGTCTGATTTCTGTAAAAGACAACGGCAACGGCATCCCGCAAAAAGTACTGGATAAAATCTTCCAGCCTTTCTTTACCACCTTAACTCCGCAAAAGAAAAGTTATAAAAATCGGGAAGCCTTGTAAAATAAAGCCTTACAAAGCTTGCCCGATTGATGATTTTTCACTTATTTAGGT
>DIZL01000041.1:0-22966 GCA_002429385.1 Prolixibacteraceae bacterium UBA6029
TTTTAAATGCGGATTTAAGGTACCACTAAACCAACAGGCGAAGGAACAGGATTGGGCTTGAGTCTGAGTTATGATATTGTGAAAGCACATGGCGGAGAGTTGAAAGTGGTGACAAAGGAGGGTGAAGGGGCAGAGTTTATTATTAGCCTACCGGCAAATACATAAGCAATTAAGAACCAAATGAAATCAGAAGGAAGAGTAATTACCATTAAAACGGTTTTTTTTCTTCAAAATAAAAGAATAAACTAAAATGAAAAATAGTACCTGCATACTCATTCTTGTGATACTCTGGAGCATATCCTATGGGCAAATATCTGATATTGGCTTACTCACCCAGAAAGATCGCGATCTTTTTAAACAAATTGAGAATGAAACCGATCCAACAATCATGCATGAATTGGTCATTGAGTTGGTACTTCTCTCCGATGATAAGGCTCCCATTCCCCTATTGGAAGAAGCGAAATACTTATTCGATCTTTCACAAAAAAAGAAAGATGCTTATTCTGAATGTGTTTCTCTCAGTATGTATGGCCAGGGATACAGGATTGCAGGAAATTTCACAAAGGCATTGCTTTATCACCAGAAAGCGATTGAATTAAGTAAACAACTGAACGACAAATCTCTGATGGGCTTTGTACTCAACCAGTCAGCTCACATCTATAAAGATCGTGAAGAAAATGAAAAGGCAATTGCCATTTATAAACACGCAAGCTATTATGCGGATATGGGTACTAACTCCTATTTCAAATTTTATCCGCTGATGAATCTTGGCTTTGTTTACCTCAATGCCAACAAACCTGATTCTGCTTTATACTTTGCATCCAAAACTGTAAGAATGTTGGATGACATTCTAATTAATACGGATCCTGAGAATCGAAAGATTATGGAAAGAAGTCTGGGGGTATTTTGCTTTTCTAATCTTGCGAGTGCCTATAGTAGAATGAATGACAAGCCAAATGCTGATAAATACTACGCAATTGCTGCTTCCATAGTGGCTAAATATAGAGGCGTGAAGACCCGGTATTTTCAGTTCTACTATTATAGTTTAGCACAACATTACCAGCGATTTAACCTAATAGACTCGTCGCTGTACGCTTCTAAAATGGCCATCGAATCAGTTGTCAATACTCCAGTGGAATATCTTTCGTCCAAACCGGCAAAAATGTTGAGCGACTATTATGAAGGAAAGAATGCAGATAGTACTGTCAAGTATTTGAAGATTTATTTGAAGGGAAATGAAGTAATGAACAGCACACGGGTTACACAACAACTACAAATGATGACTGTGGAGGAAGATCAACGAAACAAGGAAATCAAAAGAGCAGAAAAAGCCAATAAGGACAAAATCTTTTTTTATTTGTTAGTTGGGGTTTTGATTTTAGTGCTTCTGATTGCCCTTTATATGTATCGGTCTTCAAGGCAGCGAATCAAAATCAATCATGAATTGCAATTACAAAAGAATGAAGTTGAAAAGGCACTAGCTGAATTAAAAGTCACCCAATCCCAGCTTATCCAATCAGAAAAAATGGCATCACTTGGTGAACTCACCGCCGGAATTGCTCATGAAATTCAGAATCCTTTGAACTTCGTCAATAATTTTTCGGAAGTGAATACTGAGTTAATACAGGAAATGAAAGAGGAAATTGAAAAGGGAAATCTGGAAGAAGTTAAAGCATTGGCAACCGATATTGCCGACAACGAGCAAAAAATAAACCACCACGGCAAACGCGCTGATGCCATTGTAAAAGGAATGTTGCAACACTCACGCACTTCAACCGGACAAAAAGAGCCGACCGATATTAATGTCCTGGCCGACGAATATTTGCGCCTGGCTTATCATGGATTGCGAGCAAAGGACAAATCTTTCAATGCTACAATGAAAACCGATTTTGACCCATCGATAGGCAACATTAATATTGTTCCGCAGGATATTGGCCGGGTAATCCTCAACCTGATTACCAACGCTTTTTATGTGGTGAATGAGAAGAAAAAAATAAACATAAGTGGCTATGAGCCTGTTGTTACGATAAGTACGAAAAAGCTAGGTGATATTGTTGAAATAAAAGTCATTGACAATGGTAACGGGATACCCAAAAGTGCATTGGATAAAATACTTCAGCCATTTTTTACCACCAAACCAACAGGTGAAGGAACCGGTTTGGGACTTTCACTGGCATATGATATTGTAAAAGCGCATGGTGGGGAGTTGAAGGTGGAAACGAAGGAAGGTGAAGGGAGTGAGTTTATTATTCAATTACCAAATAATACATAACCATGAAAAAAAGTATTGCATTAATATTTCTTTTTATAATGACATGGAGTTTTGGTTTTTCACAAAATTCCTGGGAAACCTGGAGAAATTCGGTCAGGCAACGACTTGCCGAAGCCTCAACCGACACAAGTCGCGTACTTGCCATGGCCGATATGTGCAACTTACACAAAAACAACAGACCCGATTCAGCGCTATTTTATGGGTACAATGCTTTGACCCTGGCAAGGCAAATTAAGTTTCCAAAAGGCGAATTGGAAGCAATGTTATACCTGGCATTTACATATTTAACTCTTGGCAATAATGCAAAAGCATTACAAATATCACTTCAGGCATTAAAAATTGCTGAAAAAAGTAACTTAATCAGATATAAAGCAGACTTTCTATTTGTCCAGGGACCAATTTATACCGGGTCTAAAAATTATGAAAAAGGATTAGCCTTTTTAAGGGAATCAAAGAAACTGTTTGATTCAGTTCATAACGATTCCAGTGCATCTATGGTTCAGTATAGCATTGGAGAAGCATTTATACAAATGAATCAGCCTGATTCAGCATTGCATTATTTTCAATTGGCGAATGAAAATAAAAAGAAAGCTGAATGGGTTGACTATTTTATCAATTATGGTATTGGAAAAGCTCAACATAAAAAAGGCAATACCGAACTTGCCCTGGCATATTTCCGACAATCACTCGGAATGACAAAAGATAAAGCTAATCTTTTCGACTCCAACTTATCTATAGCAAAACTCTTTCAACAAACAGGAAACTCTGATTCATCTGTTTATTATGCTAAAAAATCACTTTTAATAGCTCAGGAAACTAATTTTTATCCAAAGATTATTGATGCAAATCTTTTTTTATCAAGTATTTATGAAAAAGAAGATACAAAAAAAGCACTACAATACAACAAGACAGCATCGGCTTATAAAGACAGTCTGAAAAATCTAATAAATGCAACAGCAAAAGAAACTTTTATTGAGTTCGATGAGAAGGAACGTCAACAGGAAATTGAAGCAGCAAATACAGAATTCAAAAGTCGCATACGGATGAATGCCTTTTTGGGTATCACCTTTACATTATTGGTGATTGCGGTTTTCTTATTTTGGAATAGCAGGCTAAAACAAAAAGCCAAACAAAATATTGAGAAGGCGTACGATCAACTGAAGTCCACCCAATCCCAGCTCATCCAATCCGAAAAGATGGCTTCCCTCGGCGAACTCACAGCCGGTATTGCGCACGAAATCCAGAACCCCCTTAACTTCGTTAATAACTTTTCGGAAGTAAATAAGGAGCTTATTACCGAAATGAGAGAAGAAATTGCGAAAAAGAATTTTGACGAAGTAAACCAAATAGCCAAAGACATTGAAGAAAACGAAGATAAAATAATTCACCACGGCAAACGTGCAGATGCCATCGTAAAAGGAATGTTACAACACAGCCGGAGCAGTTCAGGAGTAAAGGAACTTACTGATATTAATACATTGGCTGATGAATATTTGCGTCTGGCTTATCACGGATTACGGGCTAAAGACAAATCGTTCAATGCAACGATGAAAACCGATTTTGATGAATCAATTGGAAACATAAATATCATTCCTCAGGATATTGGACGGGTCATTCTAAATTTAATCACCAATGCATTTTATGCGGTAAATGAAAAGAAAAAACAAAACCCTGAAGGATACGAACCAACTGTTTCGGTAACTACCAAAAGAACAATTGGTAAGGTTGAGATGTTAGTAAAGGACAACGGAAATGGAATCCCCCCAAATATTATGGATAAAATATTTCAACCCTTTTTTACGACTAAACCAACCGGTGAAGGAACAGGATTGGGCCTTTCACTGGCGTATGATATTGTTAAAGCACATGGTGGGGAGTTGAAGGTTGAGACGAAGGCGGGGGAAGGAAGTGAATTTATTATTCAAATCCCAACGGATTAAATCATGTCAATCATTTAATCCTTTAAATCATGGTTCAGACAATTTATGATATTGTAAAAGCACATGGAGGAGAACTGAAAGTGGAGACTATGGAAGGGCAAGGTTCTGAATTTAAGATTGTTTTACCTATAACTTAAAGAAAAACACAGATGAAGAGACTAATTTCAGAATTCAATTGTTATTTTTTAGTTGTTCTGGCTTTTCTATTAATGGTTTCATGTGATCATAAAAAGACTGTGCCTTTCCCCGAAAATCCTTCAGGATTCAAGGTTCCAGTAGCAGTTCCATTCGAATTTCCTGAAGCAAAACCGTTTCAATGGATAGAAATTCCAAGCGATAGCATTCCCAAAGGAGTTACATCTTCATTCGACATCAGCAAACTTCCGTCCAAACCATTTTCGATACACGATTTCAAACCACTGAAATCGCCGATGAGTAGCGCTCCGCTGAATTGGAACAAACTTGAAAAGATAAAAATTAACCTGGATACGATTAAAGCAAAGCCTGTTAAGGTGACAAAATTTCGACTTCCGGAGCCGTTAATCACCCGACTAAATCCGCCCACAAAATGGGAGGGCACAACTTCAGGAATCTTAAGGCTGGCTCAGGCTGAAGGATTAATAGGAAACCAGATCTATGCCATGGTCGCTGATTCCCTGGGATCAATCTGGATATCAACCGAAAGGGGCCTAAGCAAATACAATGGAGACGTTTTTGAATCGTATAACTTTCTTATAAAAGATACTCAGGGAATCCTGGAGCTTATTTTAGATCTGGACCTGGATAAAAATGGGAATATATTGATGGTTGCCAATATCAGTGGCATTTATAAATTAAATATTGCGACCGAAATTGTTGAGCATTATGAGGTTGGGGCAGGCTTTTTTCGAATTCAGGAAGATCATAACGGATTGATCTGGGCAACCAATTATAACAAAGGAATCTTCTTTATGGAACCAGTCAATGGTTCTATCAAACAATTGATTTTGCCCATCAAAAAATCTGAAAAAAATTTTTCTCTTGGGTTGCTTGAAGATACAAAAAACAACTTGTGGTTTGGTTATCGTGATAAGCTGGCCATTGTGAACGCCGAACGGAATTCCATCAGACTGATTGGAAAGACTGAAGGATTAACCATCAATATACCCTATGACTTTATGGAAGATGTGAAAGGGAATGTTTGGATTTCAGCATCTTCGAAAGAGTCAAAATCGATCTCACTGGCAGAAGACAAGATATTTACACTTGGTGCAAAGCAGGGATTTTTTGGGACCTGCCGGGATGTGGTTTTAGATCCTTTACAGCGAATTTGGATTATCGACAATGATACTGTTTCTCTTTATGATCCGGCTTCGGCCCGTTTAAAGAAAATCCCAACAGGTGCAGCATTCATAACCGATAGATTCCCTGCCAAGGCTATCTCCGATTTGAAAGGGAATATCTGGATAGGTACCGCCAAAAATGGAATTCTGATTGTCGATTCTCGTGGAACGCTTTCCGAACATTTTAATACTTCGAACGGGCTTGCAAGTAACGACGTTTGGGGCATCATGGAAGATAAATACAAAAAGATCTGGCTGGCAACTTATAGCGGAATCAACATTTATGATCCTGCAACGGAGAAGCTATATTTATTAAAACTTCCTGATAAACTAAGCACTAACAACCATAGAGGTTTAAGTTTACTGGACGAGGATCATATATTGGTTGGCACCGTTCAGGGATTTTCAATCATCGATCTCAAGAAAAAAACGTTGACAACTTATCGATCAACCAAGGCTATGGCCAGAGTATTCTTTAGAGGGATTAAAGATAAGGATGGGATTCTCTGGCTTAACTCCATTGATGGGGTTTTTAAATTCAATACTGATAAAAACCTGATGTGGAAAGTAGATGAGTCTTCCGGATTAATCGCAAATACAGTTTGGGTTTTAGTTCCCGACCCGGAAGGAAGAATCTGGCTTGGTACTGGCAAAGGTGTGAATGTTATTGACCCGAAAAAAAATACCATTTTAGCCCTCGGAAAGAAAAATGGTTTGACCAGCGATTATTCATCTATTGTTATTAAAACCAGCAAGGGAGAAATGGCTATTGGCGGAGATAAAGGTTTTTCTTTGATCGATCAGCAACAAAAAACGATTACCAATGTGGGTTCAAAAGAAGGTTTAATCCCGGAAGGTATGTATGACATGACTGAGCTGAATGGAAGAATCCGTATTGGTTCAGAAAGCGGATTAATTGTGGTCGACCGGCCTGAAAATCAGGAATCTGGCAAGGCATGGCGGTTTACAAACTATAATAAAAGGGAGGGATTTCCTTACAACGATTATAATCAAGGCACAGTAACGCCAACAAGGGATGGGAAACTTTGGATGGCAGCCACTCCGATTCTTTCGGTCTCTCTTCAGGATCCGTTTGTCGACAATGTTGCACCCAGAACCTACATTACCGACTTTAATATCATGGACCAAAATCCTTCTTTTCTGGGTTTGAAATCTATGAATTCTCATCTTTCAGCAGGTGATACTTTATGGAATAGCGAAAGAACACAGTATTACCTCAAAGACAAATTTCCGAAAGATTCCAGCTATCTGTCTCAAAACAACATTACCTGGGATAGCCTGAGTTCTGCCTATCATATGCCCATTGGGCTAAAACTGCCCCACAACCAGAATTCATTTAATTTTTCGTTTACCAATCTGGACATCAAAGGAAGAGATAAAATCGTTTATCGCTATATTCTGGATGGAGCCGAAGAAACCTGGTCGGAGGCAAGTTCAAATTCAGAATCTAAAAATTATTATAACATTCAACCGGGTCAGTATACCTTCAAAATTGCCACTCGTGGATTCAACGGTGTTTGGAGTACCCCTGCCGAATTGAGTTTTACAATTGCTCCGCCGTGGTGGAAAACCTGGTGGGCTTATCTGATTGATTTACTTGGTTTTAGTTTTGTGGTATGGTTTACTACCCAAGTCCGGTCGCAATGGTTGAAAAAAGAAAATCGTGTATTGGAAGAAAAAGTTTCGCATCGTACCGCTCAGTTAAATCAGACTATTGAAGAACTCAAATCCACCCAATCGCAACTCATCCAATCCGAAAAGATGGCTTCTTTGGGTGAACTCACTGCCGGAATTGCACACGAAATCCAAAACCCGCTCAATTTCGTCAATAACTTTTCGGAGGTAAATTCAGAGTTGATTCAGGAAATGAAAGAGGAAATTGAAAAGGGCAATCTTGAAGAAGTAAAAGCCTTGGCCAATGATATTGCTGATAACGAACAAAAGATAAACCACCATGGCAAACGTGCCGATGCCATTGTAAAAGGAATGTTACAGCACAGTCGGATCAGTAATGGCATAAGGGAAGCAACTGACATCAATGCCCTGGCTGATGAATATTTGCGTTTGGCCTATCATGGTCTTCGCGCCAAGGATAAATCATTCAATGCGACCATGAAAACTGATTTTGATGCATCTATTGGCAATATCAATATTATTCCCCAGGATATTGGCCGGGTAATTTTGAATTTAATAACCAATGCATTTTATGCAGTTACAGAGAAAAAGCAACATCTTCCAATTGATTACGAACCAACTGTTTCAGTAAGTACGAAAAAGACAGGAAGTAAGGTTCTGATTTCGGTAAAAGATAATGGTAACGGCATACCTCAAAACGCATTGGATAAGATATTTCAGCCATTCTTTACTACAAAACCCAGCGGGCAGGGAACAGGATTGGGATTGAGTATGAGCTATGAAATCATCACCAAAGCTCATGGCGGAGAACTGAAAGTAGATACCAAAGAAGGTGAAGGTGCAGAGTTCACAATTATTTTACCTGTATAAAAACTAATAATCAAGATATGAAAATTCTGGTAGTTGACGATGAACGGGATATTCAGACACTTTTCGAACAGCGGTTCCGAAAAGAAATCAGGGACAAATCCTTTGAATTTGTATTTGCCTTTTCAGGCGAAGAAGCGCTGACCTATCTTCAGCAAAACCAACATGAGATAGTCATCATATTATCAGACATTAACATGCCCGGAATGAGCGGACTTGAACTGCTCCGGCACATTAAGCAGAAATACCAGAATCCGCTACCGGTAGTAATGATGATAACGGCCTACGGTGACGCAGAGAATTTCAATATAGCCAAACAGTTGGGGGCTGACGATTTTTTAACCAAACCGGTTGACTTTACTTTGTTAAAAGAAAAATTTAAACAATAAGCACATGGCAAAGATTTTAGTAGCCGATGATGAGGTCGATCTGGAAATGCTCATCAAACAGAAATTCCGCCAAAAGATTCGTGAGCAGGAATATGAATTTGTATTTGCTGTAAATGGAAAGGATGCACTCGATAAAATTCTTCTACATCCGGATATTGACATTGTGCTGAGTGATATAAATATGCCGGAGATGGATGGACTGACTTTACTCAGCCGGTTAAGCGAATCCAGTCCGCTGATTAAATCTGTGATAGTTTCTGCCTATGGCGATATGGAAAACATACGCACAGCCATGAACCGCGGCGCATTCGACTTCATTACCAAGCCCATTAATTTTGAGGATCTGTCGTTAACGATGGAAAAAACAATCAAACATGTGGCTCAGATCCGTGAGACGCTCAAAGCCATTCGCGAAAACAGTATCCTTAAAATGTATGTCGATGAAACGGTACTCAATTTCATGGGTAGCCGCGAGTTCGAATCTTCTTTAATGGCCAATGAATCGGTTCAGGCTACCATCGTATTTATTGACATTTGCAGCTTCACCTCGATCAGCGAAAACGAATCGCCTGATGCCGTGGTGAAATTACTGAATAGCTATTTTGAGGTCATGGTGAAGGAAATTATAGCTCAGGGTGGTTATATCGACAAATTCATTGGCGATGCGATTATGGCTGTTTTCCGTGGCGATTTTCACCTCGACAGGGCTATTGATTCGTGTGTTGCAGTAAGAAATAAAATTGACAGTTTACCTATTTTACCCGGTCAGATATCTTTTATTCCAAAAGTTTCCATAGGCATCAACAGCGGTGAAATGATTTCGGGTAATATCGGTTCAGCCACTTTGCGACGACTGGATTATACCGTTATTGGTGATACAGTAAACATTGCGCAACGTCTCCAATCAGTTGCCGGTCCGGGACAGATTCTGATCAATGAAATCTCCTACAACAAAGTAAAAGAATCATTTAATTGTATGAAAGTGGGTGAGGTTAGTCTGAAACATAAAGCCGATCCGGTGATTGTCTATGAAGTTCTGGATTAGCTATCAATCAACCTGAATTAGCATTCCTCTGGTTCTGTGGATTCAGAAATCATTCTCCAGGATATCAGTAGCAGAACCCACAAGTTCCTTACAGACTGAATCAAACAGGTTTTTCTCATTGGCTTTAGCTGATCCCTCCGCTGTTGAGATATCGACACCCAAAAGTTTCTTGCAGGTGAGGGAGCCATGTTTTGCTCTGAACAATTCGTTGAATTTTCGAACTCCTGCTTTGGCTTCAGCCTTGATTTCCTGAATAGATTTCCCTTCAGTTGGTCCTTTAAGTCCAAGAACCATATAGGCTCCCGTAACCGCACCACAAGTTTCGGCCATAGCCATCCCTCCTCCAAAACCACTGGCAATCTTTAATGCAGTAACCCGGTCTAGCTTAATTTCGCTGACATAACTCAAAAGTACCGATTGTGCGCAATTCATTGTTTTAAAGTTCTCTATGGCTTCTACTGATTTTTTCATATCCCGATAGTTTTACTCCTTAAATTTAATGAAAAACCCGAAGTATGTCCCTCGGGTTTTCACTATAATCGATGATAATATTTTTATTCTCCCCTTACTGCTGCAATTCCGGGAAGTACACGTCCTTCGAGGTATTCGAGCAAAGCGCCTCCGGCAGTGGAAATGTATGAAACCCCATCGGCAAAACCAAATTGGTTCACACACGATACAGAGTCACCACCACCGACAAGAGAGAAAGCTCCTTTTGAAGTAGCCTTTACAATGGCTTCACCCACTGCAATTGAACCTACCGCAAATTTCTCCATCTCGAAAACACCTACCGGACCATTCCATAGAATAGTTCCTGAGTTTTCAATAACTTCCCTGAACATGGCAATACTGTTCGGACCGGCATCCAATCCCTGCCATCCTTCAGGAATAGCATAGGCATCAACAATCTTCGTGTTGGCGTCAGGACTAAAAGCATCGGCAGCAACGACATCTGTGGCCATGAATATCTTCACTCCCTTTTCGGCAGCTTTTTTCTCAATAGACAATGCAGTCTCGAGATACTCCAGTTCGCAAATAGAGTTGCCTACTTCCCCACCGTGAGCCTTCACGAAGGTATAAGTCATTCCGCCTCCAAGAATCAGGTTGTCTACCTTATCCAAAAGGTTTTCGATGATTGTAATTTTCGAAGAGACCTTAGCCCCACCCATGATAGCTGTCAATGGACGTTTAGGGTTTTTCAGTACCTTATCCAGACTGGCAATTTCGCTTTCAATCAGGTAACCGAACATCTTGTCATTCGGAAAGAATTTGGCAATAACAGCAGTGGAAGCATGTGCACGGTGGGCTGTTCCGAAAGCATCGTTGATCCAGCAATCACCATTGGCAGCCAGTTGTTCGGCAAACGATTCAGTACCTTTTTCTTCTTCAGGATGGAAGCGAAGGTTTTCAAGCATCATCACTTCACCGGGCTTTAAAGCCTTGGACATAGCCAACACTTCCGCCCCGATACAATCCGGTGCGAGCTTCACATCTCTGCCAAGCAATTCACTCAAATGACCAACCAGGTGGCTCATGGAGAATTTAGGATCTGGACCTGCCTTCGGGCGTCCAAAATGGGACATGACAATTGGCGAACCACCTTCTGAAATTACCTTGTTAATCGTTTGAACTGCTGCACGCATGCGTGTATCGTCTGTAATTACAAAATTCTCGTCGAGCGGCACGTTGAAATCAACACGGATCAGTGCTTTCTTGCCAGCGAAATCATAGGTTTCAATAGTTTGCATATCTGTTTTTTTGAGTTACATAAATATAGAACAAATATAAAGAATATATTAGTTTCATAAGTTTTCATTCATTACCCAAACCATGAATTTAATGTTTGGGTAAACTAAATTCCGTTTGCTTTTACAGAATTACCTCTTCCCATTTCTCACTCGACCCGGATTTCTCCATGGCTTCCAATACTGCTATTGGCTTCAGTATACTTTCGTGGCTTAAAGGTTCTTTGCCAGTCCGAAACATTTCAACCATATCCCTATAGCACCGGTCAGGCTCGGTTTCTGTAACCCTCGATTTAAGTTCCACAATACCCTTCTTCGTTTCAACAAAGGTTTCCCAGCCATAATGAAGTGCACTGAAAAGCAGGTTAGCCTCTAATCCGCTTTCAAAAATCACCACTGCACCAGCTTTCTTGCCGTATTTATTGATCCTGACCACTTTGATGTCTTCACCAAACATGTACATCAGAGGTTGTACCAAATGGATCCCGTAAAAGAATATTCCGCCATAAGGCGATTCCAGATCTGCCGGTCCGTATCTTACAATATTGTTGATTTCACCTAATGATTTGATCTGGTCGGCTATATCAAATGTAGAATCGCTGTGGGCAATGGTGCTGTACGAAGAGATTGGGGTTCCTGATTCGCGGGCCATAGCCAGGAATTCCTTTCCCTCTGCAACTCTATAACAAAAAGGTTTATCGATAAACGTCGGTATCCCGGCCTTTACAAATGGAGTAGCTGCTTCCAGGTGATATCTGGCATGACGGTGATCAACAATCAAGGCATCAATCTGACCCAGCATGTCAAGGGAATTCTTCACCATATTGGGGATAGGGCCAGATTCCATGGCCTTCCGGGCCAGTTCTTCCGTTTCTCCCCACACATACTTCACCTCCAAACCCGGAAACTTTTTATCCGTATTAAACATCTTTGCATATCCCAGTGTGTGCGAATTTTCGGCGCCTATAATCCCGATGCGGATATGATCCTTCAGTTGAACCCCAGATACCAACCTGGACGTGGCAGCCCCTATCGCTGAAAAGCTTAGGGCCGAAAGGGCTGTTCCTGCGCCTGCTGTTTTTATAAACGATCTTCGTGTGCTCATTTTCTTTAATGTCTTTAATGAGTATCCGTGAATTTACCTATGGTCATTCAATAGTCATTTGATGGTCATTAAATAGCCGGAATAAACCACCACAACCATTACAACAATGACAACATTTTAGTCTATGTGCTTATTTTTCATCTTAGATTTTCATTTCCCAACCTTTTTCGTAGCTGCGTTGCCAGAAGACCTGGGCTTTCGGGTCGTCAAGTATATGACCTGTTTTCGGGTCAATGTTAAGGCTATTGCCCACCCGTTGGGATATGTTTCCCAATTGAACCAAAAGGGTACTTTTATGTCCCGAATCAATGTCTGAATGAAGTTTCTCTCCTGAATTTATGCACGCAAAGAAGTTTTGAATATGCAAGGCATCCAGGGCAGCATCCGGACTGGCCAGATTACGCGCATCAACAATGCTTTCATTTTTCACTTCTTTCACAATCTTGCTTTGAAGATCGAACACGGTGTATGAATTTCCGTCAATCAGCATACTTCCGTTCTCGCCGTAAAACATGGCCCCGACCGAACACCCTTCGATGAATTTTCCATTGCAACTGCGCCCTTCCCAGGTCATGGCAATCCTGTTGCCGAACTCCAGGCTGATGATTTGTGTATCGGGTGTTTCCCAATCGTCCTGGTACCGATAGCGACCTCCTGAAGAACTTACTTTGGTGGGATAATCAACACCAAGCCCCCATCGCAGCAAGTCTACCATGTGAGTGCCGTTGTTAAGTGCCTCTCCAGTTCCCCAATGCCAGCGCCAGTGCCAGTTGTAGTGGACGATGTTGTCTTTGTAGGCCTGCCGTGGTGCCGGACCCTGCCAAAGATCCCAGTTTAGTCCCTCGGGAACGGCAATTTCTTTACCAATGCCTATCGTATCGCGGTTGTTGGTATACCAGCCTTTGCCCAGGTAGGCGCGGCCAATAGTCCCGTCTTTCAATTCCTGAATAGCTTTTATAACATTGGGATACGAACGGCGCTGGTTTCCCATCTGTATGACTTTCCCGTAAATACCCGCCGCTTTTACCAAAAGTTCTCCTTCGGCAGGATTGTGACTGCATGGTTTCTCCACATAAACATGTTTCCCGGCCTGCATCGATAATAGTGCTGCAGGCGCATGCCAATGATCAGGTGTGGCAATCACCATCACGTCAATATCTTTACTTTCGAGTGAACGACGAAAATCACCATACCCCTGTGGTTGATGCTTTTGAATGGCATTCACCGAAGCGATGCACTTTCCCATGACCTGACGATCAACATCGCAAATGTGGACTACCTCGCTGTTGGGTTGACTGGCATAGTTCTCAGCAAGCGCTTTTCCACGTGAGTTCACTCCCATGACCGATATCCTGATTTTCTCATTGGAGCCCATAATCCGGCTGTAGCTACGTGCGCTGTATCCCGGCAAAATGCCTCCTGCAACAATCATAGCCGATGCTGCTGCTGATTTTTTCAGAAATTCCCTTCTGGTGTTAGTTGTCATCATTATCTGTTTAGTCGTAAAGTTAGTAATAGGTATCCTGGTGCATTTAATGCACATAATTGATCATGCGTCAGACTCTAAAACACCAAATCTCAGCTTATCCGATCCTTGGAAATTTCCTTTTTCCCTTTTCCTGTTTCCCTTTTCCCTTTTCCGGTATCCTGATTCTATTTCCTTATAAGGTTAATAAGGTTGATCGTTTGGGAGTTGACCTTTGCTACTAAGGTTGTCAAACAAAACATAAGGTTTGCTCAAAAACCCATACGATGCTTCATTCTACTTTTTCCCATTCTCTCTTTCCCTTCTCCGTTTTCCGTTTTCCTTTCTCCCTTTTCCTGTTTCCCTTTTCCTGTTTCCTGTTTCCCATTTTGATTCCTATTTCAGTCCAAAGACAAAAGGCAGGATAAATATGACAATTATAGTCCAGAGGGCATATACTTTCAGGTAATCCGCCACCACCCGTTCTACTGCATCCAATGATTTTCCCTTTGCGTAACTTTGGTATAAGCTTTTGTCAAGGAGGATCAGGTTGATGAAAATCAAGACATTCGAAACCAGCACTACCATCCTGTTGGGGGTTAATCCATTGGTAATGCGCGTGATAATTGCCACTAAAGCAATTGCATTTGTCACAATGGCCAGTACCGCCAGCACGAATAAGATCAGCACATTCACATTCCGCTCTTTTGACTTATCAAGTTCAGTGACTGAAAAGACGATGATAGCCATAACGGCCACCAGCATGATATTAAAAACAAGCAGCAGATTCCTGTTCTCTACTATACTACTTTCCGAAAAGATCAGGGAGACGATATACACCACCAGGGTAATCAATACCAGGGGGGTGAATACCCTTGCAATCACCGGGGCAATCTTACTTGTGATACTGGGATATAACCTGATGATATAGAATGAAACAACAGGAGCAGCTACCCCTCCAAACACAACAACGTAATGGGTATATAATTCCTGAATATTCATCTTTATTGCCGAAAAGAGGGCTACCGTGATGCCGGTAAGCAGTCCGCCAGCAATAAGGATTAACCCGGTCATGATGATCAGCTCTCCGTTAAACCGGATGAACTCAACCCATTTATTGGTATTCTTCATTTCGAAGGAGGCATACGACAACCCGAACAAACACCACAAAAACAAGGGAACATGGATAAAGGCCAGGGTGACCGAATCACTTTCCTTAGAGTACGGGTGCTCAATGGGCAATAGATTGATGTACAGTGTTAAAACTGACAGGGTCACTCCGTAAATCAGAATCCTTTTCCGGTCAAAGATCCCGTTCACCCAGAAGGTATACAGAATGATCCCATTGAAGACCAGGATGGCCAGTTCCCTCATATAAAAAGCCTGGCGGTCAATCTGGGAAAACAGATCCGGGAGCTTCACAAGCAATCCGGTAATCAATGACAGGATGATCACTACCAGTAAATCCAGTTTTAAAAATCCTTTCCCCTCACTCTCCGTCTCAGGAGCCAGGCGAACCTTCCAAAATCGTACCAGTTCAGAATCATAATCCGGCGAAAGCTCACCGAATGCCCTGGCAAAGTCCTGATTATTCTCCCGGTATAACCGTTCCAGATGGTCCGGACTTTTGATACTCTCAATGATACGCTGTTTCATGATTGTTGGGGTTTTGATGCAAAGTGTTCGAATCCAAATATACTAAATCTCTTTCAGGAAATCATGAATCAATGTCGTTTAGTTTAGCCCTCATTGAAAATGTAATGACCTAGAGCTGGGGCGATAATCCCGAAGGGATTGAATATTATTCACCCCCAATGAAATTGGGGGAAAAGGCACAAGGGATAACCCTGAACCCCGAAGGGGTTCAATATTTATAGTGTTGTAATTGAACCCTTTCCTGAAGCGGAGCTTAGTTGTTCATCCCCCAATTTCATTGGAGGTCACTAACATTTAACCCATTCGGGTTGGCTGCCACAACTTACGGCGGTCTGGCTCACGGAACTCCGAAGGAGTTAAATGTTGGTGACCCCCAGCAAAGCTGGAGGGTTAAGCAGTTGTAACTAGTCGGCAACCCCGAAGTGGGTTGAACATTCTATTCAATATTATCATTCCATTCAAAGTTTATTGACAAAAAAATCGTAACTTTTATACTTAAAAAACATTAATCTACTAACTATTAAAACCAATACACATGGCTGGCTACCGTCAAATTCTTTATCATCTGACATTTCATACCAAGAATAGTGAGAAGGTGTTACTTAACTCCGGAAATAACGAGCTATTCAAATACATCTGGGGCATACTGAAAAACAACAATTGTAAGCTTTTCCGAATTAATGGAATTGAAGATCATATCCATATTGTTTGCGAGCTGCACCCTTCAATTGCTTTAGCCAATTTGATCAAAGACATCAAGGTATCGGGTTCAAAATGGATCAAGGGAAATCACATCTACCCCAAATTTACAAATTGGGCAGAAGGCTATGGCGCTTTTACCCTATCAATCAGGGAAAAGGATAGGATTGTCAAATATGTCATGAATCAGCAGGAACACCATAAGACGGAAAGCTTTAGGGAGGAGTTTATCAGGTTATTAAAGGAAAATGGTATTGAATTCAACGAAAAGTATTTGTTATAAATTGCGGTACAACCCGCTTCGGGGTTGCCAGCTATCAGCATTCTCTTAACCCTCCGGCGTTGCCGGGGGTCACCAACATTCAACTCCTTCGGAGTATGGGGAGTTTCTGCGCCGAAGAATCCAATCATCCGCATCGATTTCTCATTTCAAGCCCTTAAAATCTCCATTTTCCAGTCCTCCGGAATAGCTTATGCTCTCTAACGGATAATATTCAGGGCGTAACACTTTCATACCTCTTTCATACCTCTTTCATACCTCTTTCAGAACAAATTCGAAACAAATTCGAATCAAATTCGAAACAAATTCGACACAAATTCGAACTGATACGAATTTGTTACGTATTTGTTTCGAATTTGTTTCGAATTTGTTCTGAAAGAGGTATGAAAGAGGTATGAAAGAGATATGACAGTGGTACAAGTGGAATACAACGATTTCCCTGCGATGGTCCCATTGATTCAAAGGCTTAGGGACTGGACAGGCACTCGGAAAACCAGAATCAACGCCTTAATTGATATATTCTAACAGTTTCTGGCCACGATATTGAGGTCAACTGTGGTTTTCGGGTCAGGAATTGTTATTTTTGAAACTTCACAATTGATTAGCTATGTTTTTTAAAGATGTTATCGGACAAGACGCCACCAAACAGAGACTGATTCAGTCGGTTAAGGAAGAAAGAGTAAGCCATGCACAGCTTTTTGCCGGACCGGAAGGTTCAGGAAAACTGGCCCTTGCTATTGCTTATGCCCAGTTTGTAGCCTGTACCAACCGTCAGGAAAATGATTCTTGTGGCGAATGTCCCTCGTGCAAGAAGTACAGGAAGCTGATCCATCCCGATCTTCATTTTGTATTTCCGGTGATCAAAACACCCAAATTCAAAGAGCCGGTCAGCGATAATTTCCTGGAAGACTGGCGCATGATGATCGGGAAGAACCCGTATTTCAATGCCGATCAATGGTTCGAACAGATAGGTGTCGAGAATGCACAGGGCTTGATTTATGCGCACCAGAGCGAGGAGATTATCCGTAAGCTCAACCTCAAATCGTACGAGTCGGAATACAAGGTGATGATCATCTGGCTTCCGGAGAAAATGCATGTGGCCTGCGCCAACAAGCTGCTGAAGATGATTGAGGAACCACCGGTTAAGACCTTGTTTGTCCTGATCACCGAGGACGAGGAAGAAATCATCAGTACCATCCGTTCGAGATGCCAGCTCATCATCATTCCTCCCATTGATTCCGCATCACTTGAAAAGGCCATTGTCGCACTTCCTGAGGCGGAGGGTTGCGACATCCGAAATATTGTTCACCTTGCGAGGGGAAATTACGGCAAAGCCCTGGAGTTGCTTCAGCCCGACGATGAAACATCTTTTAACCTCGAACACTTTAAGGAACTGATGCGCAATTCGTACGGACGAAAATACAGTGAACTGTTCAAATGGGTGGACCAATTGGCAGGAATAGGACGCGAAAAGCAAAAGATGATGCTGAATTATTTCCTCCTTATTCTGCGCGAAAACTTCATCTATAACCTTAAAAACAAGGAACTTTCGTTTATGAACACCCAAGAGGAAGACTTTTCGAAACGCTTCTCTCCTTTCATCAACGAACAGAACATCATTGAATTAACCGAAGTCTTTGAGACGGCCTTCGCCCATATCGGGATGAACGGAAATCCGAGGATCATCTTTACGGATGTAGCGTTTAAGGTTATTAAGCTGATCAGGAAATAGAATCAGGAAACAGGAAAAGGGAGAACGGAAACAGGAAAAGGGAAAATGAAAAGATGAAAAGAGAAGATGTTGAGATTATGGCTCCGGTGGGTTCGTACGAATCGCTGATTGCAGCCATCCAGGCTGGAGCAGGATCGGTGTATTTTGGGGTGGAGCAACTAAACATGCGTGCGCGCTCGTCCAATAACTTCAGCATCGAAGATCTAAAGAAAATCACTGAAATAGCCCATTCAAAGGGAGTCAAGACCTATCTGACGGTGAATGTGGTTGTATTCGACACTGAGTTGGACCAGCTTCACGGGATTATCGATGCGGCCAAAGAGGCAGGAGTTTCAGCCATCATCGCCTCGGATATTTCAGCCATCATGTATGCCCGAAAGGTGGGCGTTGAGGTGCATATCTCCACCCAGGTAAATATCACCAATATCGAGGCCGTAAGGTTCTACGCCCAGTTTGCCGATGTGGTGGTGCTTGCACGGGAGATGAATGTTGGACGTGTCTGGGAGATCTCACGCCAGATCAGCGAACAACAGATCACGGGACCTTCCGGAAAGCTGGTCAGGTTGGAAATGTTTGTACACGGCGCCTTGTGCATGGCCGTTTCGGGTAAATGTTACCTGAGCCTGCATGAGATGAATTCATCAGCCAACAGGGGCAGCTGCATGCAGTCGTGCCGCCGTTCGTATATTGTGACCGATAAGGAAACAGGCGCTGAGCTTGAAGTGGATAACGAATATATCATGTCGCCTAAGGACCTCAAGACCATTGGGTTTCTGAATAAATTACTCGACGCGGGAGTGTCGGTCCTGAAGATCGAAGGCCGGGCGCGGTCACCTGAATACGTTCATACAGTGGTGGAATGTTACCGCGAAGCCGTTCAGGCTTATTTTGATGAAACGTTTACTCCTGAAAAGATTGCTGACTGGGATGAGAGGCTGGCCAGTGTTTTTAACCGCGGCTTCTGGAATGGCTATTACCTGGGGCAACGCCTGGGCGAATGGAGCGGGAACTACGGTTCATTAGCCACACACCGCAAAGTTTATGTGGGTAAGGGACTTAACTATTTCTCGAAGCTGAAGGTGGCTGAGTTTAAGCTGGAGACAGGACCCCTGAAAGTTGGAGATGAAATATACATAACAGGACCCACTACCGGCCTTGTAAAGAGCATCGTTCAAGAGATACAGATTGATAAGCTTTCTGTTGAAGAAGCGCCGAAAGGATCGTTTATTTCCATTCCCATCGATACAAAAATCAGGAAATCGGACAAACTATATAAGATTGTGGAGGCGTCGGAGGTGAAACAACAATAGGAATCAGGAAAAAGTCATTGGGAAAAGGGAAAGGGGAAAAAGGAAAAGGGAAAGTTGAATTGATACACCTGGAGGCATTGAAATACAATTCCATAGGTAGATTTACTACGCACTTTTATAAGATTTTGATGAAAAGCCTTGAGAATAATTAGGAATAATTGTAAATTTGGAATAAAAATATGATTGACTGGACATTGCATATTGAATCGGATCCGGAAAAGTTATTTGGCAAGCCAATTATTAAGAATACCCGGATACCTGTTGATTTAATCCTTGAGAAATTAGCAGTTGGGGATACAACCGAGAATTTAATTGAGGCTTATCCCCGGATTACGAAAGAGGATATAGCTGCTTGTCTTCTGTTTGCAGCAGATTCAATTAAAAACGAAGTAGTGATATCTAAAGCATCCTAAAAACTGCACATACACAGATTTAAACCTTGACATCATCCTTTCCATAACCATCACAACTACTACAACAATGACAACACTTAACTGTTCCATTTTAACCTAAAAGACAAACAATCTTCTTATTTTTGTGACAAATTTAATCCTTTATGCGTAAAGTAATTGTTTATTTGGTCATTGTAATTCTGGTTGGAGCGGCAATCGTTCTGGGCATAAGGTATTTACCGCTTAAGGCTCCCAAACCTGTGATCCAGACCTTCTCGACAAAGCAGAATCCGGCCTTCAAGGCTGTTCCGCAAAAGAGTCCGCTGGTTATTGAAGTCAAGAACCAGGAAGGGTTTTTCAATGCGCTCAAGGGTGAGAATCCGGTCTTTTCTGAATTGAGAGGCATAAAGGAGATTGACGATCTGTTCAAAAGCATGAGCAAGTTCAGGGACTTTGTTGGAAATCATTCAGGAATCAAGAACCTTCTAACCGGCAAATCAATCATTGTGTCGGTTAATCCAACCGGAAAGAACCAGATCACCAATCTATACCTTGTCCAGCTGAATGACAAGAATGAATCGGCTACGGCTGCCGATGTGGTTTCGCGTGAGCTGGGTTCGGCCTATACCATATTGCGGAAAAGCTATGACAACACGACTATTTACACTGCAAATTCACCTGAACTAAGTTTCCACTTTGCCTGTACCAATGACATTTTCATGGTCAGCGAAGATTTCATCCTGATTGAGGAGGCTATTCGTCATACCAATTCGCAAAACCTGCTTAGCAATCATGAGTTTACTGAAGTGTACAAAACGATTGAGGAAACTGCCCTGGCCAATATATTTATCAACCACCAGACCATCCACCAGGTATTAGCCCGCTTAGTAAGTCCCGAACTACGCAAAACAATCGGGCAGATTTCCTCCTATTCGAATTGGACGGGGCTTGATCTTTCGGCCAGCAAAGCCGGGCTTGATCTCAATGGCTATAGTGTCACCCGGGATTCAAGCGACAATTTTCTGAATGTTTTCAGAAATCAGGAAGCACAGAAGTTGACCATAGATAAGGTTATACCCGATAATGCCTCTTATTTTGTGGCCCTGAACATAAAGAACACTAAGACTTTCATTGATTCGTACGAGACTTACCTTAGGGCTAAAGGTGATTTTTACCCCAGGGAAATGAGCCTGATGGATTTTAAAAAGAAAACCAATGCGGAAGCGGCCAAGTTGATTAAAGATCTCTGCGGAACACAATTTGCCGGGGTGTACACCAACATTAACAAGTCGAACCCCACCCAAAACCGCTTCTTCGTAGCTGAACTGATCAATCGTTCAGATGCCATGGAACGACTCAGCAAAGCCGTTACCGAGTATAGCAAGTCGAACAGAACTGCCGAGAATCAATTGCATTCAGACTTTACAGCCAGTGGTAGGAAGTCTTTTGACATCTGTCGGTTACCTATTGCCAATATGGCTGAATCGCTTTTCGGGAAAGCCTTTTCAGGAATAAATGCAGAATATTTCGTTGTGTACGATAAGTACCTCATTTGTGGCGATAACCTTCCGGGACTGAAGAATTACCTGCAGAGCCTGGTTTCACAGAAAACGCTTGCAAAAGATTCCACCTATCAGGCTTATGCCCGGACGTCAAAGATTAACTCTAACTTTTACCTGTATAGCCGGATTCCCAAAATACTCAGGTTGAAAGATGTCCTGTTAAAACCTGAAGTGGGAGACATGCTTTCGAAGAACGAAGATATCATCCGCAAATTCAGTACGTTTTCCTGGCAGTTTGCCGTTACGGATCACATGATTAAGAACAGGATTAACCTGAAGTACGACCCGAATGTAAGGGAAGAACCCCAGGCCGTATGGCAGCTTAAACTCGAAACTCCGCTTGCCCGGACACCTAAACTGGGACTAAACCATAAGGACCTGCCTAATCGTGAAGTCATCGTCTACGACAAACAGAATAATATTTCCCTGATCAATAAGGAAGGCCTTGTACTGTGGTCAATGAAAATTCCGGGGGAGATTATTTCGGAGATACATCAGATTGATATCTACCAGACGAAAAGGTTCCAGTACCTCTTCAATACCAAAACCCAGTTGTACCTGATCGACCGCATGGGCAACAATGTGCGTAAATTCCCGGTTACCCTGAAATCAATCGCTTCAAACGGTGTGTCTGTTGCTGAATTCGGAAAGAATAAAGAATACCGTTTCTTCATTGCCGGAGAAGATAAAAAGATCTATGCTTTTGACAGGGACGGGAAGCTGGTTCCCAAATGGAGTTTTGAAGGGACCGAAAGTGTAGTTACCAAGCCCATCCTGCATTACGAAATCGACGGTAAAGACTATATCGTCATCACCGACAAGCAAAATACCTATTTTCTGGACCGGCAGGGCAAGAGCCGTAATGTAGAACCCGCCCCGTTTGATCATTCATCGAATCAGCAGTACTTCGTAAACGATGGGAACCCACGATTGATTACTACTGATCCATTGGGTAAAATCCATATTCAGGGTTTCACAGGGCAGACTGAAATTAAAGACCTTGGCAGATTTAATGCAGGACATCGTTTTGCGGTTGTAGATCTGGATGGAAATGGTTCTTATGAATATTTGTTTGCAGAGGGTAAAAAACTATCTGTTTTTTCATCGGACGGCAAAAAACTATTTGACCATTCCTTCGCCGACGCTATTACAGAAACCCCATTTATTTGCTCCTTTGGCCCGGGAATCAATAAAATAGGCATAGTACTTGGGAATCAAAACAAAGTCTATCTGTTGGATAAAAACGGGGCTGTAATGCGAGGATTCCCTTTGGACGGGAACACCAGTTTCATTCTTGGGAAGTTTAATGACTCAAACTCCTGGTATAACCTGATTGTTGGCGGTGAAGGCAATACGCTGGTGAATTATAGGATAGAGTAAATTTTGATGATTGTCAGTTCGATAAATCGAAGCAGCAAAGCCTGATTGTTGATAGAAAGTGATTTCGTTCTATTGAAAGCTTATTTTCTGATACTTAACAGCATTCACAGATATTCTTCACACACCACTATATAAAATATCCGATAATT
>DIZL01000041.1:23152-56949 GCA_002429385.1 Prolixibacteraceae bacterium UBA6029
AATTATCGGATATTTTATATAGTAGTATATGAAATCATCAAAACTATTTGTAATTTTGGTGCATGGCAATCAGGAAAAAACATATCGAACTAATCAATCACATTCCCAAAAAGGAATTTACGATTCTCATTGGTGCAAGGCAAATCGGGAAATCTACCCTCCTGAAACAAATCGCTGATGAGCTAATCTCAAAAGGCGAATTAGTCTATCTGATTAATCTGGAGCGCAAAAATGTATTGCAGGAACTGGATCAGGATACGGAGAATCTTTTTAAGTTTTGTCCTCTCGTCGAAGGGAAAAGGATTATCGTCATGATTGATGAGATTCAATACCTGAAAGATGCCAGTGGTTTTCTTAAGCTTCTGTATGATGAATATGCCGATCGGGTAAAGATTGTAGCAACCGGAAGCAGCGCTTTTTACATCGACAAGGATTTTAAAGACTCGCTTGCCGGAAGGAAACGGATCTTCCAGATGCCTACTTTGGATTTCGACGAATTCCTTGATTTTAAAGATAAACCCGAACTGCTGGACGATTTATCTTCCATGCAAAAAGGGGAGAAACAAAAATCAGTGTATGAAAACATGTTCTGGGCTCTGCTCGATGAATATCTGAATTACGGTGGTTACCCTGCGGTAGTCCTTGAAAACGATTTTGAGGGGAAAAAAGAGCTTCTGAAAGAAATCCGGGATTCGTATATTAAACGCGATATTTTGGAATCAGCAGTAAATGACGAGGAGAAACTTTACCGTTTACTCATGGTCCTTGCAAGTCAATCCGGGAACCTGATGAATGTAAACGAGCTGTCAAACACTTTGCGGATAAACAACAGTACAGTAGAAAACTACCTGTATGTTTTGCAGAAGTGCTTTCATATTAGCCTGGTTCGCCCGTTTTATAATAACCTCCGGAAAGAGCTGGTCAAAATGCCCAAAATATACCTCAACGATTTAGGATTGAGGAATATTCTGATCAACTATTTTGCTCCCATTGAACAACGTGCCGACAAGGGAATGTTGCTCGAGAATTATGCATTTCGGAAACTGCTTGAGAAACATGATCCTGAACAGGTCAGGTTCTGGCGAACTGCTGATGGCAATGAAGTGGATTTTGTAGTAGAAACCTCTTTTCAGAAAGGGTATGCAGTTGAAGTAAAATTTCAGGAAAAGGAAACCAAACTTTCTAAATATAAAGTATTTGCTGCTGCTTATCCTGATTTCCCATTGAAGATCTGGCATTGGGGAAATATGGATTTGATTTTATGAAAGGTTAATTTTATGCAGATTTAAGGTTGAACTTTAAATTTGCAGAATACTATAGCTTTTTATGAGTAAACCAATACTAAAAGTATCATTAATTGTTACCCTTTGTAGTGTTACAAAAGATGCTTGATGAAAAGAGTGTTTAATGTTCGTGAAATAATTCAGATTACACAATGAAAACGCTGAAAGTGATTGTATGCAAGGCAGGTAAAGGAGTATCAGCACACTTGCCCGAAGTTGATGGATATGTGATTGCCCGTGAAACTGTTGAAAAGTTAAAGCGTGATTTGCCGGATGGGCTTTCCTTTCATATCGAAGGATTGTATGAAGAGGAGCGCAAACCATGGATGAACGAACCCTTACTTATTCAAGGCTCAAAAGATTCTCAGGTTGTCTTTGGTTTTAGTTTTGTCCGATCTAAATAGGCTTGCAACTGCTCAAAGGTCATACCTTGTATGTCCTTTGAAATATTGTCTTTAATCTCCCGGAATGTTTTGACTGTATCAAACTCTTTTTCCTTTTTATTGATCGTTTTCATAACCTACAATTTCTTTGGGTGAGCGAATATCTAACGTCGAATGCCCTAATTTAAGGTTTACCGAATTATATCCACGAATTCTATAAACATTTACAATGTGTTTAAAATTCCAACTAACTAAAACATCAACTTTACTTAAGGTGGCAACTGCAATGTGTATGCAATCGTCTAAACTGGTTTGACCAACAACATTTTCGTCAATGTATGTTTGTCCAAGTTGTAATGCTTCGGGAGTAACTCTAACTACTTCTTTATGCTCGTCTTTTATGTCTTGAAAAAAGGCTTTTACACGTTCTGGTGCTTTAGAAAGTTCACTTTCAGTCAGGTTTGAATAAACACATTTTATCTGACCCAAAGCAACCTTTTCAAAGAGCAAAGTTGTTTCCTCTTCAAATTCAGTGTCAAACATACCACCGAATATTGATGTGTCAAAATAAAACCGTTGAATCATAGTAGCAAATTTACTATTTTTTCTGTCACAATATCATCCTGATATTTTAATCAGTAATGATAATAACGGCTGTTTAACGGGTAGATGCAAAACACATTCTGTTGTCCAAATAGTATATAATGAAGAAAACCCGGATCCATCAGAACCCGGGTTTATGTGTAATTACATTGATTTTTAACAGTAAACCGTGACTGCCAACCTATCACTTCCCCATTAGGCTTTCTTCCACTGTTCGCGCATCAGTTTAACAGCAGCAGGCAGCGTTATTTTGGCATCACCTACCGAATCACACTCAAAGCTGATATAATCCTGGTAGTTGATTTCCTTTAGTCCCCTGAAACCATTGATGTAGTTATCGGCTTCACCATCTTCTCCGGGCATCTTACGGCGTTTGCGGCTGGCAATATGCACATGGTGCAGATAATCGCCTGCCGAAAGAAATGCTGCCCTGTCGTTGGTTTCTTCACTGGTCATGTGCCAGAAGTCGCCCATCACGGCTGCACCGGCGGTGTTCGCATCACGCACGATAGCTGCCCCATCGGCTACCTGTCGGCAGAAATAGCATTCTCCGCGGTTTAGGGGTTCAAGCAATATGCGGGTTTTATTCTGAAGTGCAAAATCACCCAATTCCTTCATCTGACCTATCAGGAGCGTACGTGCCTCTTTGTCAGGCAAAGACTTTTGATTGTTGAAGGCTGGTACAAAAATCACCCCGGTAGAGCCAAGTTCACCGGCAGCAGCGATGATTACCTTCATCGAGTCCATGCATTTCTTCTGAATGGCAGGATCGTCGGCAATCAACCAACCATCGAACCCGGCGCATATTGCGCTGACTTTCAGGTTACGGTTCTGTAAGGCTTTCTGTATTTCACTGACTCTTTTTTCAAGGCCGCCTCCCCAAAATTCTATCCCTACAATTCCCAAAGATTCAATGAAGTCAAGCTTTTCGCTTAACTCTTTTCCAGGGGCAACGCCTTCCTGACAGGAAATATTCAGTTTTGCAGAGTTCTTTTTATGGGATTGGGATTCACCTCTGAAAGAAGAGAACAGGCCTCCTGATGCAGCCAGAGCTGCACCAGAAACGGCTGTTCCCAAAAATGATCTTCTGTTGATTGTCATACTTTTACGATTTTATCCTTGATTGGCATCACCGGGAATAGCCACTTTTGCTTTATCCACAATACCTACTTTACCCATCACATAGGTTGTTGGCCCAAGCTTCAGGTCAGAGTTCATCATTTCGTCCCAGGTCACTTCTTTACCAGTATAGGCTGACATACGTCCCATAATGGCAGTCATGTTTGAAATGGCTGTCTGTTCGGCTTCATTGATCGGAATGTTCTGACGGATGCAGGTGATAAGGTCGATGTGCTCCTGAACGTAAGGATTCATTTTTACATTCTTCATCGGCTGACCCTTTTCGTCAAGGGGATATTTATATGCAAATTTCTCCTTGTCTTGTAAATTCCAGATCGTGTTACAGCAGTTCGATTTGCCTTCTGTTCCCATGATAAATTCGGAATTATTATTTGCGGTGCCATTGATCTGGCGGCACATGCTGTGCATGTGCATCCCGTTGTCGTACACAAAATCCACACTGAAATTGTCATACTGATCCCCTGTTACACGGCGTTGACGGGAACCGAAACCTACCGCTTTTACAGGATGCTTTCCGATAAACCAGGTCATTACATCCAGATTGTGTACGTGTTGTTCCACAATATGGTCTCCCGAAAGCCATTGCCAGTTTACCCAGTCGCGGATCATGTATTCCATTTCAGACCATGAGGCCTGAGGGTTGCGATACCACAGTTGATTCTGATTCCAGTAGCAATTAGCAGAGGTAATCTCGCCAATGGCGCCACTCATGATCTGTTTGTAGGTTTCAACATAATCGAGCTGGTGACGGCGTTGTGTTCCTGTAACGATCTTCAGTCCCAATGATTCAGCTTTCTTGGCTGAAGCCATTACAGAACGTATGCCTACAGGGTCAACTGCAACAGGTTTTTCCATGAAAATATTCTTACGGGCCTGAACGGCAGCCTCGAAATGCAACGGACGGAAATGAGGAGGGGTAGCCAGGATAACCATATCTACACCCGAATCCAGTACCTTTTCGTAAGCATCGAATCCTACAAATACCTTATCATCAGCCACTTCCATGTTCTTTTCCTTTTTCAGCTTTTCACGGCAGGCAGTCACATTGTCAAGGAAAGTGTCGCCCATTGCATAAATAATCAGGTTTGGGCCTGCATCCAGGAAGTTGATCATGGCACCCGATCCGCGTCCGCCGCAACCAATAATCCCAACTTTAATAGGTGGCCCGTCAGGAGCTTTCTCTAAGAGAGGCGGAAGGTTCAATGCTACAGCAGTTTTTTTTGGTCCTGAACATGAACTCAGCATGTTCACCCCGATGGCCCCTACAGCGCCTATGGTTGCTGCACTGGTCAGAAATTTTCGTCTTGAAAAGTTTGATTCACTCATGGTTAGTTGGTTTTATATTATTCATTTAATTCTATCAAACGGGTTAGTAACAAATACATTTGATATTAAGCCCCAATATACAAATTTTCTACTTAATTCTGTCATTTACAAAGCGTAAAATAATCCCGCTTAGTTGCCGGAGGATTCATCTACCTCGCACACTACACGGAATCCCACCATGTTGCAATCCGAATACCACCATACACTCTTGGGTATCTGGGGATCGGTTTTCATCCAATCCACATCCCGGGTAAAATCACGTGCGGCACAACGGATCTCGGCCGGGTCGCTCTTGAACGAACCTCCCCTGATCACACGTTCAGTTCCTGAAGCAGGACCTTTGGGATCTTTTACCCCATCACTCAAAGCCGTATAAGCATCGGGAGAATACCAGTCGGAACAAAATTCAGCTACATTACCCAGCATATTTTTCAGTCCAAACGGATTGGCTTTTACTGCATTGGGTTGTTGTGTCCTGGCTTTACTGTTTGCTGAATAAATTACATACCGGTTGATATTGGTTGTATCTGCGCCGAAAATCTTATTCCAGAAGCGGTCTTTTGAATACTTTTTCGGATCGCCTTTGAAGAAATACGGATCCTGTGAACCGGCACGGCAGGCGTATTCCCATTCCGCTTCGGTCGGAAGCCGGTACTTTTTACCCGTTACCTGAGACAACCATTTACAATACGTTTCAGCCGTAGCAAACCGCATAGTAATTGCAGGGCGGCTTCCCAGACCCCAATTCTGATCGGGTTGTCCATAAGGAGGGGTCGGACCGCTGACTGCATCGACCTCACCTGCCCCACCGGCACCTTTTACTTCAGTAATACCGGTGCTTTTGGTATCGCTTGTACGCCCTTGTCTTTTGGTCTTGCCATAGAAGACAAGGAACTCATCCCACGAAACTTCCACTTCGGCCATATAGAACGGACTCAGCACGATTTCTTTTACAGGACCTTCATCTGCACGCCTGAAAGGTTCAGTTTGCGGACTTCCAATCTTAAACTTTCCACCCGGGATGGCGACCATGTTGAATGAAATCGTCGAACCGGGTACCTTTTCCGTAAAGCTGGCAAACTTCTCTAATTTCGTTGATTCAGTATAGATGATCTGGTTCTTGCCTGAGCCTTTTCCAAATTCAGAATTACTGGTATGTTTGGCTTTCGGATCGTAATGACCCACATTCAGGTGGCAATTGGTGCACTCGAGAGTTGCTTCGTTTTGTGAATAATACAGGTGCGCATCCTGTCCTTCCTTCTTCAGGGTCAGGGGAAATAAATTGGCATGGCATTTCACACACGAAGCCTTGGAGGTAAAATGAGGTGCCTGCTCCACGGTACGCTTGGCCTCCCAGTTGAACTCAGCAGAATCTTTGGTCAGATAACCGTAAATATCCTTAAGTCCCAACCGTGCTTTTTCAACCAGGTAGCCGTGTTCTTTGGGGGGTAAGTGACAGTCGACACAATGTACCTTTATGCCGGCCTTGTTGTCATAATGAGTGGATAATTTCCATGAAGCAAATACATGCGGATGGACATGGCATGAGGCACAAAATTCATCGGTTGAGGTATATTCGATTGCTTTATTGCCAATAATTGTAGCCAGAATTCCAATGAAAAATGAAATAAATAATAAGAGCAAAATATTTTTACGCAGAAAGGCTCCAATCTTTTTCAGCATCGATGGTTTAAATTATAGTGATTTAACTTGATTCAGGTTGTCCAAAAATAATAAAAATAGAAGAATAAAATGAACCCAAATCCGGTCAAAAGTTAAAAGCGAACAAAACTCCATGATAAAAATGGATTTGTCCATACCTGTATTCAGGCAAATCACCTTTTCAAAATGTAGAATATTTGCTGATAGAATATTCAGGCTACCAGGCCTCTTCAAAGTGCTTGTTTACGAGAAGGCTATTCCCTAAAGCGGCCAGGAGGAGGTATCCCGGCTTGAATACGTTTGGGTTTGGGTAGGGTTTCCTTCAGTATATCTGTGTTATATCTGTGTTCTATCTGTGTTTAATTGATGATTTGAATACAGATAACAAACAATCACTAATCAAATCATAAAGCGCAAACCCTTCTCAATCCCCTCCCTGATACCTTCTATGCCAGTCGAAAGCAGTTTCAGTGCTTTTCTGAGGAACATCTGACTTTTAATCATCACAGGATGAAAAGTAATCCAAATTGTAGTCCTTTAATTGTTTGAACTCAAATAAAGGCATTTATCTTTGTGCTTATCAAAGGACTAAACAAATATTTCTATGAATCTGGAAAAGATAGCTGCCAACTTTCAAATTCAAGGCGCCATTGATCGGGTTACTCAACTGGGCGAAGGATTTATCAACGACACTTATGTCATTTATACCAAAGAAGAATCGGGTACGAACTACCTGCTGCAACGTAAGAACAAGCGGATTTTTACCGACGTACCGGCCATGATGGAAAACATCAGAAAGGTTTGTACACATATCAAGGCAAAAGTGATTGCCCGGAACGGAGACCCGATGCGCGAGGCAATGACCCTGGTCCCGGCGCTCGACGGTAAACTGTACTTCGAGGACGAAGAGGATGAATATTGGGCTGTATGTGTTTTTATTGGCGATACCCTCACCTATCAATCGGCTAAGACTCCTGAACTGGCATTTCAGGGAGGTAAAGGAATCGGAATGTTTCAGTCGATGGTTTCAGACATGAATGAACCCTTAACCGATATCCTTCCCGGATTCCACAACATTCGCTACCGGTTTAAGCAGTGGGACGCGGTTTTGGCTAAGGATCCCGCAGGCCGGAAAGCTAAATTGACGAAGGAAATCAATTGGATTGAAAGCCGCCGTGAGGAAATGCTTCGCTTCTGGGAACTGGTTGAAAACGGTGAAATTCCGACACGGGTCACCCATAACGATACCAAGATCAACAACATTCTATTCGACCAACAGGGCGAGGTCTTGTGCATGATCGACCTGGATACCGTTCTGAACAGTACCTGCCTCAACGATTTTGGCGACGCAATGCGTTCATATACCAATACCGGACAGGAAGATGACGAAAACCTTGATGCCGTTTCGTGCGATTTAGCTATTTTTGAAGGATTTACACGGGGGTACTTATCACAAACCATAGGCTTCCTGAACGAAAAAGAGCTTGAATATCTGGCCTTTTCGGCCAGGTACATTACCTACGAGCAGGTCCTGCGCTTTTTGATGGATTACATTGACGGGGATAACTATTATAAAATCAAACACCCCGAACACAATTATCAGCGTACGCTGGCTCAATACCAGTTGCTGACCAGTATGGAAGAACAATATCCTGAAATGTGCAAGATTGTTCAGACTGTCACCAATGAATTAAGTCATTAGGAAAGAGTCATTGGGAAAGAGAAAAAAGGAATTAGGAAAGAGGAAAATCGGATGAATTGGGTGGTTTCTGGATGAGTTTATTTAAATTTGCAATTAGGATGTTTTATCTCTATCAATTAATTAAATACTATTTCCTTGAATATCAATAAAAGACAAGATAACGAAAAGAAATTCCCCAAATGGGAAGAATTACCTGATGGTTCAAGAAAGTATTGGTTTGAAATTGAAGGAAGAACCGGATGGAAAGCCAGATACGTAAAAGTCGTTGACCAAAATGAAGTAACATTAACCTTTGGGCAAGAGATTTATAATGATTTGGGAGTTCTGGTTGAAGTACATGAAAAATACCCTATTGATAAAGGACATAAAAAAACAGAGAACAAATGATACTGACGAAACAACAATTAGCGGTTAATATGTTGAACTATCTACAGCATAAAACGACACTCCCCGAACTGGTTGAATGGGCTGAAAGCGCTTTTATGGATGGCGAAATACAAGGTGAAGACCCTGAAGTTGTACGCGATATATTGGCCCGGCTTGGCCTGGCAGATGTAAAAGCATTCGGGCTTTTCTGGGAGGAATGTAATGATATCATGCTCAGACTGGGCTATGTTTTAAAGATTGATGCCGGTCTGGTTGCTTAAATTGTAAACAATTGAAAATACAACAAATACTTGAAGGATTTACCAATCCGCCACTTGAATTGGTAGCCGAAACGCTCGATCAGGAAGTTACACCTCTTCGGCTGGACATAGTAAATTGGGAAGAGTTTCCATATAAACCTGAGGTTTCGATACAGATCGCCTGGAATGAAAACGAGCTGTTTCTACAGTACTCCGTGAGCGAACAAGCTGTAAAAGCTGAAATTACTGAACCCAATGGCCCCGTTTGGACGGACAGTTGTGTTGAGTTTTTCCTTTCTCCTGAAGGGAATGACGAATATTACAACCTGGAGATGAATTGCATCGGCACTGCCCTACTCGGCTTCAGGAAGAAAGGCGAGCAAGCCACTCATGCCAGTGAGGAGCAGATAGCTGCTATCCGCAGAATTTCATCACTTGGCGATTCTCCTTTTCCGGAGCAGAAAAAGCAGACCGAATGGCAGATCACTCTGGCAATTCCCTGGGAAGTATTCTTTATGCACCAACTGAAACCTGAAACGGGAACAAAGATGCGTGGTAATTTTTACAAGTGTGGCGATGGGTTGAGTGTTCCGCATTTCGTTTCATGGACCAGGATAAAAACAGAGAAACCAAGTTTCCACAATCCGGAGTGTTTTGGAGGGCTTGAGTTTGAATGAGGAATTGATTAATTATGACGAACGCCTTAATAAACCGGTCATATCTTACCAAGAAAGCACTAATAACCTCACACGGAGATATAACTTACCTGCAACTGTTGCAACACATTCAATACTACGCCCTCCTTTTCGAAAATAAAGGGTATACCAAGGTTGCTATATATGCAGAAAACAGTCCTTCATGGATTTATGCTTTCTATGCATCCCTGCAAAATAACTGTATAGCCATTCCGATTGATTTCATGGCTTCAGCTGAAGATGTTGCTTACATTATTGATGATTGCCAGCCGGAATTGCTTTTCATCAGCAGCGGGATGGAAGAGTCAATCCTCAAGATTGATCAAAGAATCAAACACAAACCTGAGATCCTGGTCTTCGAAGAAATCCTGACAGACATACCTGTCAGGGAAAGTGAATGGACCGGTCCTGAAGACAACGAAACAACTGCCGTAATCATTTATACTTCAGGAACAACTGGAAGTCCGAAAGGGGTGATGCTTTCGTACAGCAATATTCATGAAAACATGGATGCAGTAATTGGCTGCAAGATATTCACTCCCGAACGGCAGGTCATGATCTTTCTGCCGCTTCATCACATTTTCCCTCTGGTTGGATCATTGATGGTGTCTTTGTTTGTTGGGACAACCATTCCAATTGCACCTTCCATGCAATCGTCAGACCTGATGAAAACATTTAGTGAGAATGAAGTTGGTGTATTCATAGGGGTTCCGCGTCTGTATGAACTAATGTATCGAGGCATTAAGGCAAAAATTGAAAAGAGTCTGGCTGGAAGGGCTTTGTTGTGGCTGGTCCTTAAAACGAAGAACAGAAAGCTGGGCAAGCGCATCTTCAATAAAGTCCACCAGGGATTTGGCGGACACCTGCAATATATGATTGCCGGGGGAGCAGCACTGAATAAGGAAGTTGGTACTTTCTTTTACGGATTGGGCTTCGATATTCTTGAGGGTTTTGGCATGACAGAAGCGGCGCCCATGATCACTTTCCCCCGTTCTGGGAGAGTTAAAATCGGATCAACAGGCGAAGCGTTGCCTGGATTGAGTGTTGAGATTCGCGACGGTGAGATCGTGGCTAAAGGGCCCGGAATTATGAAGGGATATTACAACCGGCCTGAAGAGACCGCTGAAGTAATCAAAGATGGATGGCTATATACCGGAGATTTGGGTTACCTCGATAATGATGGATTCCTGTATATTACAGGAAGAAAAAAGGAAATAATTGTTCTGCCCAATGGGAAAAACATCAATCCCGTTGAGCTTGAAATGAAACTGGACGGCTATTCGGCAGCCATCAAAGAAGCCGGTGTTTTCATGCATAATGAGATGCTTCATGCGGTAATACTTCCTGATTTGAATTACCTGTCTGAGAATGGAGTGGACAATATCAACCAGTATTTTCGTGATCAGGTGATTTCTCCTTTCAACGCTGAGATGAGTTCGTACAAGCGGATCATGCAATTCACCCTGGTGAATACAGAATTGCCACGTACCCGCTTATCCAAGCTTCAACGGTTTAAATTTGCAGAACTCATCGGGAAGAAGGGAGATAAAACAGCTGCACCACGGGAACCGAATACTGCTGAATATCACGCTATCAAATCATTTATCGAAAGTCAGGTGGATATGGATATTTTACCTGACCAGCACCTTGTATTTGATATCTCCATGGACTCGATGGGTAAAATGAGCCTGATCGACTACATAGAAAAAAGCTTCGGGATTAAGCTGAATGAAGAGCAGTTGCTCAAATTTCAGTCTATCAGGAAAATTGCAGAGTACATTCAGCATAACAAGCTTTTTTATAAAACAGATCAGGAATCAAGCTGGTCAGGCGACTTAAAAGATGAGGCTGATGTGATCCTTCCTAAGGCTTCCTATTTTCTAAGACCCATTGTCAGTCTTACGCGTCGCTTTTTCAGTCTTTTCTTTCACTTTAAAGCGATGGGAATGGATAATATCCCCGAAGGTCCCTGCTTCTTTGCACCCAACCATGAGAGTAAACTAGATGCTTTCCTGGTGCTTTCATATCTTGACGCCAATACGCTTAACAATACTTTTTCGTATGCCAAGAGTGATCATGTGAAGGGATGGATGCGCAGGTATGTTGCCCGACACAGCAATGTGATTGTGATGGACCTCTCGAAAGATTTGAAACATTCCATACAAAAAATGGCCGAGGTAGTGAAACAGAGCAAGAAGATCCTGATTTTTCCTGAAGGAACACGTACGTTGAATGGAAAGATAGGCACATTCAAGAAAACGTATGCCATCATAAGCGCCGAGCTACAGATTCCAATTGTGCCGGTTGCGATTACAGGAGCCTATGCCGCCATGTCATCAGGAGCAGGAAAAATCAAACGGGGAGCAAAGATATCCGTTGAGTTCTTACCAGTCATTTATCCTGAAGAAATCACCCCTGACGAGCTTAATGAATTGGTGAAAGAAAGAATTATTGAGGCAAAGAAAGGCTGATTCCTGACAAGGATTTTATAGTTGTAATGGTTGTAATTGTTTGTGTGCATTGTAACATTTTCAACAAAAGAAACCATTAAAACAATTACAACCATATTCTATTTCTTCTTACGAAGTGCAATTACATTCGGTATCTTCCTGAAATGATCGTTGTCGTCGTTGTTGCAGGTGTTCGACACATAACTGCCAAATTTGGAGATAATGGTATCGCCTGTATTCACATAAAAGCTGGTTTCAGGTCCTCCTTCCAGGTAAACAGTCGTCCGTATATTCAAGGGCAGACCCAGTAACAGACTGATCATGTTCCGATGAGTATAGGGTGAACGGGTAAAGATGAAATACAAATTACCAACTGAATCTGTGGCGGCTAAAATCATGCTGCAAGACTGGCTGGGTCGTTTGGTGAATGGCATCCCTTCACCTTCATCATTAATCATTCGCATACCCTGGCACAATGAGTTATACTGATGTTTAATCTTTTCCCAGTCTTTTTTGTAGATATCTATGATTTCAAATGGAGGTTTCTTCGTGTCTTTTGGATGCATGGCCAGAATGGCATTGAAGTAGGTACTTTTCACCGGATTGTTCAGGTGGTTGTAATTCTTCATATAGCCTTTATTCGACTGCGCCTTGTTGTATTTGTACATCCCGGCATTGATAATGATATTCTTGTCGAACTCCTGTGCCCATTCAGGAGCTGTTCTGGCATGATGTCCTCGTTCGGATGCTGTCAGAAAATCAAAATCGAACTTCCGGGAATCAACTTTCAGAATACTTATCTTCGAATCGCCTACAACTGATTTCTCAGGAGTCTCCAGTTCAACGTACTGTAATCCATCCATAAGGTTTTTCCAGGCAATCTCCCTGATCCAGTTGGTCTGTGACTGACTGTTAAAGGCTATCAGCAGAAACAACACGACCAGAGAAAATCTTCTTCCCGGTAGGGCACCCTTTGGCTTTGATTTATACATCCTTAAAGTCAAATCTTGAATTTTTAAAAGGGAACAGTTCAAACAATTCACCCGAATAATAAAACTCATAGGCTACTGACCCAAACGAATAACGCTTTCCTTTGATATTAATTGACGAACCTCCGACTTCAGGATTATCTTTGGGGATTGAAGCTTCATAGCCAATATTGTACAAAGTTGCCAATATCTCAGGACGTTCACTGATCGGGAATCCCGAATGTTCCCATTGTTGTTTGATTTGCTTCACATTCAATGCGGCATACAAATAGGAATAATAATGATTCTTATACGAAGTCAGCCTGTTGAACCGTTCCTGGGTTATATTACCAGACTGAAAATCAAGCAGGTTCTTGTATTTCTGTCCAAGGTAAAATGCAGAGGTACTGTCTTTCAGGTTTTTCTCAATCGTTTGGGCTGTGGGGATTTTTATACCTGTAACACCTAATGAAAAGGTGGATTCTACCGATAAGATCTTCAGTGGACCAATCCATTTTTTGTAGGCTTCACGGCTCGAATTGAACAGCCTGATCTGTTCACCAACCAGAACAGCAACAATAAGACGAGGCTCAACACCCGATTGATACGCAGCAGAGTCGATCAAATGTTTGTCTTTAGCAACGGCCAGTTTAAAATCCTGCCATTCCGGAATGTTCATCCATTCAAAGACACTCTTTGTATTGATCTCTCCTACCTGTGGATTTTTAGTCACCTCATACTTGTTAATCTCAGCATGGTAAGCATCGTTATCCTGCATGTACAGATTAACGGCCTGTAGCATACATTGTGCCTCCTTTAGATTATGACTCTTGAAATAGGCATTCTGAATAAAGAATGCATTTGTTGGATAAAACTTGCTTAAGACTGAAAGGTCGTTCAGAAATCTGGCTTCGCTATAACTGGCCGTTTTGCCTCCAGCTTCATACCCCTTACCGTATTTGTCTTTAATTTCCTGAAAATAGCGATCGTTCAGGTCAACGACACCCGGATCGTCGGTCATATGAAACTTAACTGCAAAAAAAGCTGTGGTCAAACCCAGGCCAATAATGGCAAAAAACCCACCAATTCCAAGTCCTAAATACTTCAAAACCTTATGGAAACCCCTGTTTTTCATCTCTTATTTATCCTCCTTGAAACTATTTGCAAATGTATTAAAAGGTGTTATAGTTTGTTAAAATCACTATGTCATTGAACACATCATGCCAGAATAAATAATGATAATGTTACATTTGCTTCCCGTTCAAATTTTTGAGCTAAGTATTAACCCAAATTTTGAAAATGAAGATACGTACACTTACCATTATTTTTTGCCTGTTTATCTCCGCATATGCATTTTCACAGCAACCCATTCCGGACCCGATAGCTATCGGGATAATTACACCAGGCAACGCAAACATTGAACAAGACTCTGTCGTTACCGAAGTTGAGGAATTAGAGGTTGATTCTCTTAAATCTACGGATGAGTCGATCTATAAAAACATCTGGAACTGCACTCAGATAAAATACCCTGCAAACACCCTGCCAAAAAAAGATGATTTAGTTACAATTTGTCTCTTTGGTAAACACGACCATCCATTTGTTGCCCCTGTAAAAGGACAGATCCTTTCAAAGTTTGGCCCCCGTCACCGAAGGATGCATACAGGTACCGATATCCGTCTGAATTCAGGGGATACCGTTCGTTGTGCCTTTGACGGACGGGTGAGACTGGCCAAACGATTCAGTGGTTATGGGAATCTGGTTCTGGTGAGACATAACAATGGTCTCGAGACCATTTACGCACACCTGAAGGCCATCAAAGTTAAAGTTAATGACAGTATCAAAGCCGGGGATCTGGTTGGACTGGGAGGCAGGACCGGCAGGGCAACCTGTAACCACCTTCACTTTGAAACCCGCCTGTTTGGTGTACCGTTTGACTCAAATAAATATATTGACTACAACACCTTCACTCTTGTAACTGACAAAATCTATTACCGGAACGGTCGGTTTGAGATTGATCCAAACAATTTCAATACTAAACCTGCTGAGGAAGACTATCCGGTTATGGCTTCCCATAAGGGATCTGCCAAAAGTTCTGCCAAAGGTGCAGGCAAACATGTGATCCGTAATGGAGATAACCTTTCAACTATTGCACGGAGGTATAACACTACCGTGAAGAAAATATGTGCCAAGAACAACATCACAGCACAAAAGACATTGAAGGTAGGTTCTGTTCTGACAGTTAATTAGATCATACAAGGGTTCCTATTGTTTGAATGGTTGTAAGGGTTGTAAGGGTTGTAAGGGTTGTAAGGGTTGTAAGGGTTGAAATTGTTGAAAATGTTACAATTCACACAAACCATTACAACCCTTACAACGAATCACATGACATTGTTGAGGGGTCCCATCTAGCCGGGATCAAAATCAATATTCAGGTATGTTTTTTCTGAAAGAATCTTACTTTTTTGAAAGAATCTTAGTAACTTAGATCAGCCTTGCAACCTTAATCTTATGTATCTTATGAAATAAAATCAATAATCTTTACACCCATTTTGTTTTCATCACTCATTTAAGAAAACCAGTAATTTTAAGATAGATAAGATAAGGATATGGGGGGCATTACCTGGTTACTAAGATTTTTTTTAAAAGTAAGATTTTTTAAAACTCACCATTGACTTTGCTTTCCCCACAACAATATCACGTGATCCTGTACAACCATCACAACCCTTACAACCCTTACAACCCTTCAAACAATTAAAACACAAATTATTCTATCGAGATCTCATCAACAAATAACCAGGCCGCTTTTCCTTCACCGGGGTGCCCTTTCGGACATTTTCCCAGGTTGTAAGCCACTACTTTAACAAAGTTCGCCTTTACCGGATTGAATGATGCTGAAAAATCCTTCAGCAGACTTCCCTCTGCTAGCGGATCGACCTCATTTATAATTTCAGCTACTCTCTGGAATTTTATACCATCTTCAGATATAAAGTATTCAAGCCTTTTGGGGAAAAAGATCCAGGATGATGCATTTTGGAGTGTGCCTACCGAAATCTGATGTATTTCAGTCGCTTGCTGCAGATCTATATTTACCTCCATGACGGTTCCTGCCCATCCCTGCCATTGGCCGTCTGAACCATTGGCGCTTCCCCTGAGTCCGTTAACAAGGGTAAATTCGCCTGATCCTTTATAAAGGTCGCTGTAGGGAACCACGTACTTAACCGGCTTCCCTGTTGCCTTATTGAAATTAAACGTTTGACTCATTGGTTTTCCTGATGGAATACCGCCAGCAAAGGTTATTGCTTTCAGGGTAGTCGATTTATCCAGCAAAATAGGCTCAGAATAGATTGTCGATAAATTATTTGGTTCACTGCCATCGGATGTATAATGAATATCAACCCCTGACAGTTCACAAGCAAGACTCACCGCCAATTGCTTTTTAGAAGGAACAAAGACTGTCCTGGCGGCAACGTTAAAGGCACTTCTCGAGTAATGAATACCCAACTGATCGTATCGCTTCATAAACAGTTTAATCCGGCGGGAGAAATCATCCCATTTCCTCAGCTCCTTTGGACTCCACAAGGCCTCGGCTAATGCAGCAATACGAGGGAAGGTCATGTACTCTGCATGGCTGATATTCGGAACAAATTCGGCCCAAAGATTAGCCTGTCCGCCCAAAATATGTTTGGCCGCTGCGGCATTCAGGACTTCAGGAACCGGATTAAACGCATACACCTTGCTCATGGGGTTATATCCCCCAAAACCCACAGGTTCCTGATCCGCCGGACCCTGGTAATGATCGAAATAACAAGGATCTTCAGGTGTCATCACCACATCATGTCCCTGATTGGCTGCATTGATACCTCCCTGTGTGCCGCGCCAGCTCATCACCGTAGCCTTTGGAGGCAATCCTCCTTCCAGGATTTCATCCCAGCCCAGCAATACCCTGTTTTTCGAATTGATATACTTTTCAATACGTTTAATGAAATAGCTTTGCAGTTCACCAACATCTTTCAATCCTTCGGTCTTTATCCGCAATTTACATTTCGGACACTTGGCCCATTCTGTTTTGGTGGCCTCATCACCCCCAACATGGATGTATTTGGAAGGAAACAAGTCGATTACCTCGCTTAACACATTTTCAAGAAAGATGAAGGTAGAATCATTCCCTGCACAAAAGATATCTACATCGGGCCAAATTCCCCCGGGGGGAACGGTAAACGGACCTCCGGTACATGATAATTCAGGATAGGCCGTCAGGGCTGCAACACAATGAGCAGGCATTTCAATTTCAGGAACAATCGTGATAAAACGACTCTGCGCATAGGCCACCATTTCCCTGATATCATCCTGGGTATAAAACCCTCCATAGGTGGCCTTTTCGCCCGCTTCCTGTTTTGGACGCGAGTTCCAGGGCTTGTCTTCACGATTAACCCGCCAGGCGCCTACATCTGTAAGCCTTGGATACTTTTTGATCTGTATTCTCCAACCCTGATCATCTGACAGATGCAGGTGAAGGGTATTGATTTTATGAAGCGCCAGGTTGTCGATCATCCGCATAACATCTTCCTTCGGAAAGAAATGACGGCATACATCGAGCATGAAACCCCTCCATTTAAAGGCTGGACTGTCAGAAATGCTTATCCCGGGAACCAGCCATTCAAACTTCTCCTGTTTTTGGCTGCTTTCTATTTCGGGAGGAAGCAATTGCCGCAACGTCTGGGTAGCGTAAAAGAACCCTGCCGGCCTCGATGCCTTAATGACAATTCTTTTATTCTGTATTTCAAGTGAATAGGCTTCAGGCCCCATGGTCTGTTCCGTCTGGAAATAGACCTGGTTGGATCCTTCATCGCCACCTATAATGATCTTCGGCTTCCAGCCGGCAGCCTTTTCAAACAGGCTGGCCAAACGGGCAGCTATAACCTGCTGATCAACGTTCTCAACCACAAACAAGGTACTGCTTTTAAACTGGAACGAAGATTCGCCCATCGTCATCTTCTGAGGCAGGGGAATCAATGCAAGTTCACTTTCGGTAAAAGTCCTCTTCGGCTGGCAACTCCAGAATAATATACCGCAGACAAAGATCAGGATTCCTGTAATCGTTGGTTTCATTACGATTTATTTTAGTTAATGCTTTTAACAAGATAGCAATTATTCGCCGGAAGGCATAATTCCAACTGCCAAAGTTTAAGATTTTTTATAAACATTTGTCATAAATTTAGAATTGCAAGTTAAACAAATCATCATACAGATTGGTTATGTGATATGAAAATAAATGTTTCGGTAAAGAAAGCAGCATGGAAATGAATCACCTCCTATATCTGTGGTTGACAATGAATAATAGCGACAAACGGATAGTCCCGTTTCGGATCAGCAAACCTTCTAATTTGGAATTATGCAAACAATACTTGGATCTGGTGGTGCAATAGGAACCGAACTGGCAAAAGCGCTTCGGGAATTTACTGACGAAATCAGGCTGGTCAGCCGTAAGCCCGTACGGGTGAATGCAACCGATGAGTTGATGCAGGCTGATCTGCTAAATACAGAAGACGTGCGAAAGGCGGTAAAGGGTTCCTCAATTGTATATGTCACTATCGGGTTCCCTTATAGTGTGAAGGGTTGGAAGAAATGCTGGCCCAAATTCATAGCCGATGTGATTGCAGCCTGCAAAGAATACAACTCCAGACTGGTGTTTTTTGACAACATCTACATGTACGATCCACAATTCCTCAACTGGATGACTGAAGAAACGCCTGTCAATCCTTCCAGCAAGAAAGGCAGGATAAGGGCTGAAATTGCACAGTTGATACTTGATGAAGTGAAGTCCGGTACATTAACCGCCCTGATTGCCCGTTCTGCCGATTTCTATGGGCCTGGAATCAAAAATACGAGCATGTTAAACGAGACGATATTCAAACCTCTCAGTTCGGGTAAAAAGGCCAACCTGATGGGTTCTCCGGCTTGTAAACATTCCTATACCTATACGCTGGATGCCGCATGGGCTACTGCCATTTTAGGAAACACCGACGATGCCTTCAGCCAGGTCTGGCACCTGCCCACTGCCGAAAATCCCTTTACGATGAAGGAATGGGTAGAACGCATTGCCTTCGAACTGGAAGTAGCACCCAAATACAGGACCGTTCCCAAATTTCTTGTCCGGATAATGGGAATATTCATGCCCATCATGAAAGAAATGGTCGAAATGATGTATCAGTACGACCGCGACTATGTTTTCAACAGCAGCAAATTCGAACAACGTTTCGAATTTACACCTTTGCCCTATCTGGATGGAATAGCGGAGATCGTAAAGGCGGACTACAAGGCAACTTCTGTAAACACAGAATAAATTGCTACTTCGTCTTGAATATTTATCACTCAATTCCGGGAATTAGATAATGTCGCATTGCCAATGTTGTGTCACCGCTACGCGGCTTATTTCCAACTCTCTATACCTTTGCTACCATACTTCCAGTGCTACGCATATAAAGAATAGCCGCATAGCGGTGAAAGCAGGATAGAAATAAATTGAACAACAGGAATAAAAGCCACGTAGCGGTGAAAGATATACTCCTGTCCTTCTTGAAATATGATCTGCAAAATCTACAATTAAAATTGTAACTTCGTCTTGAATATTATCAACTATGGTTGACTTAAGAAATCAAATCGATGCTATAAATATTGTGCGTGTCTATCTCAAGGTTCTTAAACAAGCCGGGATAATCATTGATAAAGCCTTTTTATACGGGAGTTATGCCCGTAATGAAGCCAATGAAGATAGTGATATCGATCTGATGCTTGTTTCACGACTTTTTGATACGGATGACGATTATCAGTTATCCAAACCATGGAATTACACCACTAAAGTTGATCATCGCATCGAACCAATATCGATTGGGTTAAAGCAGTTTTTATCCGATGATACTTCTCCGATTATCGAAATTGTCCGGCAAACTGGTATTGAAATTCAAATTTAAGAATATTCACTTAGTCCAACTAATGCTCCAACCTAGCTCTTTATGGTAACTAAAGTCATTTCCGCTATTCTGATTTCCCTCCTGATCCTTTCGTGTGCACAAAAACCTAAGCTTATCCAAAATCCTGACCGCCTTTCCGATATTCAGCGGATGCTATCTGTTCAAAAAGAACTGACTGCAAAAAGCCTCCTCCCCATCTGGAACATTTTCGATAAGCCCCTTTCTCCGGACGAAAAACAAGCCTTGGAATTCATATATGCCTATATGCCGCTGAGCGATCTGGCAGATTATACACCGGATTTCTTCCTGAAGAACGTACAACTCAGCCTGAAAGCCCGGCAGGAAATGCCTTGGGGAAAGACTATTCCGGAGGAAGAATTCCTGCATTTTGTGCTGCCATTGAGAGTGAACAACGAGAACCTGGATAATTTCCGTGAAGCAATGTATCCCGAAATCGCGGCCCGTATCAAGGGCATGGATATGAAAAACGCCGCGTTGGAAATAAACCACTGGTGCCACGAAAAAGTGACCTACCGGGGAACCGATTCACGTACCAGCGCACCATTGAGCACCATCAAAAAGACCTTTGGACGTTGCGGCGAAGAATCAACCTTCACTGTCACAGCCATGCGTACAGCCGGAATCCCTGCCCGCCAGGTATATACCCCCCGATGGGCCCATACCGACGATAACCATGCCTGGGTGGAGGGATGGATCGATGGCCGGTGGAATTACCTTGGCGCCTGCGAACCTGATGTTGATCTGAATATGGGCTGGTTCAGCGAACCTTCGCGCCGGACCATGCTGGTTCATACCCGCGCCTATGGACGGTATATGGGCAGCGAGGATGTGGTGCTTGCAACTGACCGATTTTCGGAACTGAACCTCACATCAAACTATGCAACAGTCAAGAGAATAACCATCTCCGTAAAGAATAGCGATGGCACCCCTGCCGATAGCGCCAAAGTGGAATACCAGCTTTACAACTATGCTGAATACTACCCCATCGCATCGGGAGTTACCAATGCAAAAGGATTTACCAGCCTGAATACGGGTATGGGCGACCTGATCGTCCAGGCAGCCAAAGACGGGAAATTCGCTTACCAGAAATTTTCTGTTCCTGAAAAAGATACCCTCGTGCTGGTACTAAAACAAACCACTCCGGAGAAGCAGAGCGAACTGTTCGATCTGGTTCCCCCGCATGCCGTCAAAGGAATGCTGACCGTGACCGACAGCGACAGGAAGGCCAATAATCTCCGGCTGGTGAAAGAAGATTCAATCCGTAATGCGAGGATGAAGACATTTAAAGATTCGGCCTGGATTGCAGGTTTTGCAGTACGAACAAAGCTTCCTGCCGACACCCTTACCCGCCTGATTAAATTAAGCTACGGAAACTGGGACCAGATAACCGCCTATCTTGAAAAGAATGCTCCAAAATACCGATCCACAGTGCTTGCCCTGGCCTTACAGCTTGCCGATAAGGACCTCAGCGATGTGCAAGAATCAATCCTGACGGATCACCTGGTAACAACTGAACAGTCGGGAGTACAGAAATTGGGCACTTTAAAAGAACTGTTTGCTCCTTACGTTTTATCTCCACGTATTGCCCTTGAAAACCTTAGCGCCTGGCGAAGCTTCCTGTCAAAAGCCTTTGGGCCAGAAATGGCACAATCCACCCGATCCGACATCTCGGTTCTGACCAACTGGATGCGTGAAAACATTAGCATCAACACGAAGGCCAACCTGCATTTGAGAGCCCCGCTCACGCCGGTTGGAGTCTATAATCTTCGGGTTGCCGATCCCGAATCGCGCAATATTTTCTTTGTGGCCTCCTGCCGCACCTTTGGCATTCCGGCCCGGTTAAATCCTGAAACACAAATTCCGGAGTACAATAAAAACGTTGTTTGGCAGCGTGCCGGCTTCGAACCCACGGCTGTCGTTCAGCCTGAAAAAGGAAGACTTAAACTGACCGACACTCACAATCCGGTTGTTCCGCAATATGCACTTCACTATACCATCGGCATTTTACACGATGGATTTTACCATACCCTCGAATTTCCGGAAGGAGAAAAACTCACCAATTCCGAAAAACTAATTGAACTGGAAGTGGGCCAATACGCCCTGGTTACCGGAAATCGCCTCGAAGATGGGTCCGTCCTGAGTAAAAGAACTTTCTTCACTATCGAAAAAGGAAAACTAACCACGGTTCCGGTTGAACTCCTTCAACAGTCGGGAGAGCTGAAACCCTCCGGAAAACTGGATCTTGATAAGCTTAAGCTCGAAACTGCCGGAAAAACGGAGAGCCTTTCCTCTCTGGCTATAGGAAGATATTCTGTGTTGGTGATTCTCGATCCCGGTCAGGAACCTTCGAAACACATCCTGAACGATCTCGGTCCTTATGTCGATCATTTCAACCGCTGGGGCGGACAGTTTGTGTTTGTACTATCCGCCGGGACAGCAAACCAGGCCGGAGTGCTGAAAACTTATCCGCTTCCTGCAAAGACCACAATTGGCACCGATCCAAATAATAATCTCCTGAATGCCGCTTCATCCCTCTCTGGCAACAGTCTTAAGGACAAACTGCCCCTTGTGCTCCTTTGCGATGCAACAGGTGATGTATATCTCTTTTCATCGGGTTACCGGATCGGCATAGGCGAACAACTCCTGAAAGTCATCTCAGCAATTCAATCAAATCCCAAAAGTGTAAAGATAAAGTCTTCGTGTAGTAAACCATAGGGCTCAATTGGCATTCCGGTATAGTAAGCGAATGACCGGCAGTTACCTGCTTAGTATATTTCCCTTGTCTTTTTCACGCTTCCAAATGATGAATTGTTAAAGAACTGCTGTTAGATTTCTCTGACTTTTGCAGGGTCTGCTGAAAAACTCATAATATTCAGTACTTTAATAAAATGACCGCATTAAACTTAAAATAAGTGCAAGGAAATTTGAATTGAAACTTCAATCCCGAGGCCTCGGGATGCACCGAACTCGTGTCGTGTGCTATGCCAAAATACTTCTTACCAAAAATTCAATGCACTTCTGACCTGTTGTGTCACTTTCATTGAGCCTTCAACCCTTTAAATTATTAGAAGATTATTCGAAGGTTATTCGAAGGTTATTCGAAGATAGTTCAATTTTATTCTAATAAACATCGAATAGGTTTCTAATAACTAATGAATAAGTTTCAAATAATTTTAAGGCCTGTTGGATGGTCGGTAAATGGGAGAACCAAACAACACGTTAACCTTGAACAGACAATGGTTTTTAGAATCAATACAATGGCAGGATGGAATCTGATTCATCAATTTCGGGAAATAGGAATACGAAGCTGTCCTCAAAGTCAAAAGAATAATTTAAACGTCAGGACGACAGAAAGTTAAATCAAAGCAGTCAACATCTAATCCTTTGTTTCGGCCATGGATTGAAATTCCACGTTTTAATACCGCTACAATTGTAACTATTTGGGTCCATCCGGTTTTTCAGAAGACCCTATTGCAGGTAACAGATAAGACTGCGAACGAATACATTCCTATCGGAATTATTAGTGATAATGAATATGTAACCAGGAGGGCAGCATGGAGTAATTGTATCCGAGGCAGAAGCTTGATGATGAATCCCGGCACTACTACCGAAGTACTTCAAATCGTCAGGGTTCAGTAGAATTCAACGGTGACAAAATTATATTTTGGAATCTGTAATCCCACTTTAAAAGAAAAGTTTTTCTTAACTTTATGTTTCTGGTAATTCTTACAAAATAAAAACAATTGAGAATGGAATTTACTAAAGAACAATATGACATCATCCATTCAACCGGTAACATTAAAATTAACGCAGTTGCCGGTTCTGGTAAAACTACAACTGTAATAGAATATGCCAGGTCAAGACCTCCGAAAAGCAGGATATTATATTTAGCTTTCAACAAATCAGTAAAACTGGAAGCTACAAAAAAGTTTACCGAAAAAGGGATAACCAACGTAAAAGTTGAAACGGCACACTCACTTGCCTATAAACATATTGTATATCTCAATAATTATAAAGTTAGACCGCAAGGCTACAAAACAAATGAAATTGCAGAACTTCTATACTTACAGGGAAATGAAGAAAAACAAACGAAATATATTATTGCAAATCATATAAACAAGTTCTTCACATATTATTGCAATAGCGACAAAGAAAAGTTTCAGGACTTAAACTATCTGGATACCATTACAGACAATAAGGCAAAAGCTTTTGTCTCATCTTTTTACGACTATATTGTAAGTCATTCACAACTTTTATGGAATAAGATGGACAAAGGTCAAATCGAGATTACACACGACTTCTACCTTAAAAAGTTTCAACTTTCAAACCCAAAACTTCTTTACAACTATATACTTTTTGACGAAGGACAAGACGCATCGTCGGCGATGCTTGATATTTTCATTAAGCAAAAGGCCACCAAGGTCATTGTTGGCGATACTAATCAACAGATTTACGGTTGGCGTTATGCTGTAAACTCACTTGAAAAAGCTGACTTTAAAACCTATCACCTTTCGACAAGTTTTCGGTTCAATCAAGACATTGCAGACCTTGCAATGGAAGTTCTCAAATTCAAGAGGCATATTGGAGATCATCAAACAATTTCAATAACCGGTAAAGGGAATTGTCAGGAAAATAAGACCAAAGCTGTTCTTGCAAGAACCAATCTTGGGCTGTTAATCAAAGCAATTGAATATGTGACCGAAAAGAAAAAAGTAAAACATATCTATTTTGAAGGGAACATCAGCTCCTATACATACGCAGACGAAGGAGCATCACTATATGATGTCCTAAATCTATACAACAACAGGCATTATTTGATAAAAGACAAACTAATCAAAGTAATGAAAGATCTGAATGAGTTGGAAGATTATGTTGAAAAAACCGAAGATGCTCAGCTTGGAATGATGGTTGAAATTGTAAGAGAATATGGAAATAAAATTCCTGAATTAATCAGAGCCATTAAAGAAAAGCATGTCGTGAATAACGAAAAAGAAAAAGCTGAAATGATTTTCTCTACTGTTCACCGTTGTAAAGGAATGGAGTATGATGCAGTTCAACTGGTGAACGATTTCGTTACAGAGGAAAAGTTAGAGAAATTAAAAGACAACAAGAAAAAGGAAGAAATTAATTCAACAATAATGAATGAGGAGATAAACCTGCTTTATGTTGCGATATCCAGAACAAAGAATAGTATTTACATTCCGGAGTCGTTAATGCCTATGGATTTTCATTATTCTTCGAAGATTCATGTTATGAAAGTTGCTGGCAAAAAAGAAAAACAACATGAAGAACCGACCATTACAGCCAAAACAGACAATAAGGAAATCACAACAAAAAAGGCCTATACATTTGACGAAGTAAGAATAAAACACAAAGAAGCTTATAAGCCATGGACACCTGAACTTAATCATGAACTGACTGTGATGTATTTTGAAGGAGTAAAGCCGAGAGATATAGCAAAACATTTTGGGCGAACAGGTGGAGCAATACGATCAAGAATAAAAAAATTAGAACTTTAAGAGACTGTTTAATATTCGTTTTCTTGTTCCGGCAGGAACAAAAGGTGGGTAGGATTAATGAAAATAAATGAGTCTTTTGTCCCATATGGGACAATACAATGTCTGTTTATTATACATTTCTACCGACATATTTTCCCTACGGGAAATTTTACACATTTTCTAAGAATTCGACAGAAAAACAAACACTATTGTCTATTGCAGTTCATGATTAGACTTTGTTTAAATTTTTATTATAATATAGTACTCTATGGTAGAAATGACCTGAGTTATATGATTATCCCTGTTATCCGTCAGCGACCAATGCAGAATGTTTCCTTAGCATAAAGGCCACATTCTGCATCAGTAGGTTGAAATAGGGCGGATTATTCCAATCCTGTTTGTTGTCTTTTAGCAGTATTTCTTTCGGTCAGGCTCTTACCCTTTTCTTTGATTCGCGGATATGCAGGGCCTTGTGATAAATGATCGGGAAGACCAGCAGGGTAAAGATAGTGGCCGTTACCAGGCCGCCGATAATTACTATTGCCAATGGTTTCTGACTTTCAGATCCTATCCCGTGGCTCATGGCAGCGGGCAGAAGACCGATGGCGGCCATCATGGCGGTCATCACCACCGGACGCGTTCGAACGTTAACGGCATTGATGATGGCCTGGTTCAGATCGTCCATCGTCTTGGCCTGTTTGTGAAACTCAGAGATCAGGATAACCCCGTTCTGGACGCATATACCGAATAAGGCAATGAACCCCACCCCGGCAGAGATTCCAAAATTCATCCCGGTAATATGAAGCGCCAAAATACCTCCTATCATGGCAAAAGGAACATTGATCAAAACATAACCTGCATCTCTCACATTGTTGAACATGATAAAGAGCAGAATGAAAATCAATACCAGACTGATCGGGACTACCTGGGTTAAGCGTTTGCTGGCTCTTACCTGATTTTCAAATTCGCCGGTCCATCCGATCTGGTATCCGTTTGGCAGCTTCACATTGGCATTTACTTTTTTCTGTGCTTCAGCTATCGTGCTTCCCAAATCCCGATCGCGAACCGAAAATTTGACTCCAATAAACCGTTTGGTGTTATCGCGGTAAATAAAGGCAGGTCCTGTGGCTTGTTTGATGGTAGCTATTTCACTTAAAGGAATGGTCCCTCCGGTGATGGTCGGGATCATGAGCATCATGATGTCGTTTTCGCCTTTCCTGAATTCTTTGTCGTAACGCACCCGAATGTCGAACTTTTTCTCGCCTTCATACTTCTGTGTGGCTGTTTTGCCGCCAATGGCCATTTCGATAACCGCCTGCGCTTCGGATTTGGTGACCCCGAAGATGGCCATTTTCTCTTCGTCCAACGTGACGCTTATTTCAGGCTGACCAAGATTTCGTAAGATCCCCACATCTTTTATGCCCGGAACATTTTGAATTTGTTCGATTACCTTATTGGCATATCGGTCCAATGAATCTAAATTGTCTCCAAACACTTTAACCGCATTTGCTGCCTTAAACCCGGCCACAGCTTCTTCCACGTTATCGGAAATCGGTTGCGAGTAATTAAAGGTAATTCCCTGATAGTTTTTCAATTTTTTGTCCATCTCTTCAACCAGTTCTTCCTGAGAGATATTGCGTGTCCATTCATTTTTTGGCTTCAGGGTTACCTGCATCTGAATCAGGTAAAAACCGTTTGGATCAGTTCCGTCATTACTGCGCCCGGTTTGAGACATTACACTGGTTACTTCGGGAAAACTGCCAACTTCTTTTCTTAAAATGCTACATATTTCCACTGTTTTGGGAAGCGAATAGCTCATGGGAAGTTTAGCGTCAACCCACAAGGCTCCTTCGTTTAACGGAGGCAAAAACTCGGTTCCAAGCCATTTCGTAGAGATCATAGTCAGGATAAAAAAGACCGATGCGATAATCAACGTTAGTTTTTTTCGGGCGAAAGTCCAGGCAAAAGCCTTTCCAACTAAATATTTAACATTTCGGGTAAAGAAATTGTCTTTTTCCCTGACGTTTTTATTCAGCAAAATTGAATTCAGAACAGGCACCAGTGTTAGGGTAAAAATCAACGCTCCAAGCAGCGCAAAACCAAGCGTCCAGGCCAATGGAGAGAACATCTTACCTTCCACTTTTTCGAATGAAAAGATGGGAAGTAAGGCTGATATAATAATGAGTTTGGAGAAGAAAATGGCTTTTCCCATCTGAACGCCGGTATTTTTGATCAACCCCATTTTGGCCAGCTTGTTAAACTTTTCCATGCCCCTTTTCTTCGCCTCATGATCGAGGGCGACAAATACACCCTCAACCATAACAACTGCCCCGTCGATGATGATCCCAAAGTCAACGGCTCCCAAAGAAAGCAGATTGGCGCTCATTCCTTTCAATTGCAGCATCAGGAAAGCGAACAACAGCGATAATGGGATGATGATGGCAACAATAAAAGTAGTCCGCCAGTCGGCCATAAACAAAAAGACAATAAAAGTAACCAGCAGAATACCTTCCAACAAGTTGTGCATCACAGTGTCGGTACAATACTTCATCAGGTTGTCACGGTCGTAGATCGGTACCATTTTAACGTCTGCGGGAAGGATTGTGCTGTTCAGTTCTGCAATTTTATCCTTAATCCGGGCCAAAACTTCGCTCGGGTTTTCACCTTTGCGCATGACGATGGTACCTTCTACCACGTCGTCATTTTTGTCTAGCCCAGCCTGTCCAACCCTTGGAGCGCTTGCTTCCCGGACGGTTGCCACATTTTTGACCAGAATCGGGTTTCCGTTAAAAATATCGACAATGGTGTTTTCAATATCCTTCTCGCTGTCAATCAATCCTAAACCTCTGACTACGTATGCCTGATCGTTTTTCTCGATAATATCTCCACCAACATTCAGGTTCGATTTGCTTACGGCATCGTATAATTTTAAAGGTGTCAGGTTGTATTGCTGCAACTTGACCGGATCGGCCGAGACTTCGTAGATTTTTTGTTGCCCGCCAAAGGCATTAATATCAGCAACTCCCGGCACGCGCCGTAATTCACGGTCGATGGTCCAGTTCTGAATGGTAAGCAAATCGCGGGTATCGCGGGTATCGCTTTTCAGGACATACCGGTATATCTCACCGGTTGGTCCATAAGGTGGCTGAACATCAGGTACAACGCCGTCAGGAAGACTTACGTTTCTTAATTGATTATTTACCTGTTGGCGCGCAAAGGAATCATCTACGCCATCGTTAAAAATGATTTTGATTGAACTTAGCCCAAACATGGTAATGCTGCGGACATTGGTTTTCCGCTGTACACTGTTCATGGCCACTTCAATCGGAGTGGTAACAAACCGTTCGACTTCTTCGGCGCTGCGGCCATCCCACTGGGTGATGATGATGATCTGAGTATTGGTTACATCAGGAAACGCTTCGATGGGTATTTTAATGAAGCTGACCACACCTGCCACCACGATCAGACCCACCCAAAAAAAGGTGAAGAACTTGTTTTTCAGGGAAAAACCGATAATATTTTTGATAAAGTTGTTCATCGCTTATCTTAATCGTTTAAAGCATCGTAAATCAATAATCCGTTTTCAGAAATAACGGTTTCATTCTCGGCAAGTCCGGATTTCACATAAGTTATTCCGTCTAATTGCCTGTACACGTCCACCTTCCGGGTTTCAATGTGGTTTTTGTCTTTATACACCATCACCCAGAATTTACTCTTATCAAAAATGATCGCTGATGAAGGAACAGAGGCCATTTTTTTATTTTCAGAATAATCGACAGCAACGGTACAATTCATTTCCGGCTTCAGCTTTAGATCGTCATTTGGAACCCGTATCCTTGCTTTCATGGATTTGGTATCGGGGTCAATCACATTGAATATTTTATCGATTTTACCCTGATAAACCACATCAGGAAAGGCAAAGGTTTTTACCTTGGCATCATAACCTACCTGGATTTGTGCAATTTCGTCTTCGGTCACATTGGCCAGCACCCAAACTTCCTGAATGTCAGCAATCGAGAAAAGTGGTTCCGAAATATTGTCAGGTAACTGCTCGTTTTGATTGATCTTTTTGGTGATCACAAATCCGCTGATTGGTGCGGTTACATTGTAGATTGAACCTCCTTTTAAGTGGTAAATGCTGTATATTTCATTAATCCGGCCCAATTCGGTTTTGGCTTTTTCAACTTCCTTTTCAGCAGCAATAACTTCCTTTTCTGAATTCAATTTTCCGGCAAACATATCCTGGGCCACCTGAAGGTCTTTTTCTGCAATGGCCAGTTCGCTTTGAGCATCCGATTTTTCTTTCTGAAAGGATGCAACTTCACGGCTCTGAATGCTTGCCAGAACCTGCCCCTGTTTCACGTAGTCGCCTAATTCTATATTGATCGATTTCACAACTCCGGTAACGATCGGGTAAACCTGCGCAGTTTTATTGTTGTCGGTAGCGATTTTTCCAAACAGTTTGATCTCGTTTTTCACCTCGTCGAACTGAACTTTCTGAAACTTGCAACGGGCCATCATGGTGTCGCTCATCGAAAAAGCCGTTTCTGTTTTCTCGCTTTTTTTAATGTTGCATCCGGTATTCAGGAAGATAAATCCCAGTAAAAAAAGACCGATTGGTAATAATTTCTTCATTTTCATTCTATCTGATATTTTAATTAACAGGCTGATATTTAATTAGTACAAATCTTTTCCGATTAACATGTTCAATTGTTCGCCCGATAAAACAAGTTGGGACTTCACTTTCGACAGTTCGGAAAGAGCATCATTGTATGCTTCAAAAAAGTCGACAAATTCAATAATGGAAACATTCCGTTTCTGGAAGTTTTCCGTCATCCCTTTGATGGTAATTTCGAAATCCTGGTTATAAAGCTTTGAAGCTTTCTGATATTCGGCAACCGTCTGGTTATAAAACGAATAATTGTTTTGCAGGCTGGTCATGATTTCCATATTCATTGCTTTCATCTTATAGTCTGTTTCGTTCAGACGGAACTGGCTGGACTTGATATTTCCCTGGTTGCGGTTGAAAAAGGGCAGGGATATGTTAAAACCTGCATTGAACTCATGGGTAAAAGCCGAACCGTTTTGGTCGTAAGAAGTAAAAACACCAACATCGGGAATGGCAAGTTTTTTCTGATATTTCAGGTTTTGCTGTACCTGTATTTTTTCCTGTTCTGCAATCAGCAATTCAGGATGGTTAGCTAATGCTTCCAGCTTTAGTTCATCGAAGCTGATGTTTTTGATGTATTTTGAGATTTCACTTTCGGAAAATAGAAATTCAACAGGAGAATTGACCTGCAGAATGGTTTGCACATTGGCAAGTGATTCATAATTCTGATGCAATAATTCAGACCTGTCGTTGCTTAATTTCAGATAGGCGCCTTTTAAGCGGACCAGTTCTTTCAGTGGGATGTTGCCTTTATCGGTCTGAACCTGGTATGAAGTAAGAATTGTATCCAGTAACATTAATTGTTTATTGTAGGTATCCAGCAGAATTTTCTGTTGTCCAAGAGCAAACAGGTCGCTGTGAAGCTGGAACTTGAGCTGACGGACCAGTTGTTGGAATTCGAGTTCTGCCATTTTCACATCACTTTTTGCCATTTCAATCTCGGATTTCCTTTTTCCGCCCAGTCGGATCAATTCATCGAGCTGAAAAGCTTTTTCACCTGTAGGTCCAATTTGGAAAAGCTTTTTATTTGTGGTGTCATAAACATGTAAACTTGTGCTCAATATAGGGTTTTGGAATAGTCTTGCTTGAATAACCAAGGCTTTTTGGGCTTCAATGTTCATTGAAGAAGCCAGCAAATTATAATTGTTCGCCTGGAATAAACTGTCGGCCTGCTGAAGATTGATTTTAATTACATCTGAGGCTTTAATTGTGCCAAAGGAGATAATGGCTAATATAATCAGGTAAATTTTTTTTGGGTTCATGTATCTGTTTTTGAGGGTGATAAATACAGATGCAAAAAAAGGAAAATGAACCTTAAAGAAACCTTAAAGCAGATAAAATTTAGCTTAAGCTGCCGTGGTTGGCAGCGAAATGGTAAAGATATTGGTATCGTTGTTCCTTGAGGAATATGAAACATTTCCTCCATGAATTGTCATTATTTTTTGAACAAACACTAATCCAAGGCCGAAGCCCTTTTTCCCTATGCTACTTTCGCCCCTGAAAAAGTGTTGGAATAGATACTGATTTTCAGCTTCACTGATAACAGTGCCTTTGTTTTCAAACCCAATCATCAGCTGATTTTCCTCATTGGAAAGAATAATCTTCGCCTTGTTTGTGTTGCTGTACTGTGCACAATTTACCATCAGGTTTGAAAGGACTGCTTTGAGTAACCGCACATTAGCAGGGACCATCAGGTTGTTTTCATCGTCAGTATCCGAATATTCGACAGCAAACTGGAAATCAGGATAGATCGAACTGATCTCGCCGGCCACGTCGAAGATCAGTTCATCGATACGAACACTTTCCTTCACCATGGAAAGATCGGATTCAGCTTTGGCAATTTCGAGCAGCGAATTAATGATCTCACTCAGGCTTTTGGTGTCTTCCTTTTGAATTTGAATCCATGCCTGGATGTTATGCAGATCGGTTTCCTTTTCTATCCGTTCAAAATTGGAAACCAGGATGGCTACAGGCGTTTTCAGTTCGTGCGATATATGCTGAATGGCATGCTTCTGAAACGAGAAGACCTCATTCATCCGCTTCATTAGTTTATTAAACTGACGGGCAAGAACGGCAATCTCGTCCTTCGAATCTTTAAACTCAATGGGGGTGTATGCGGCGTTGAAATTGTAATTATTTATTTTCCGTGTGATGTTCACGATGGGTTGGGTCAGCTTCCGCGACAGGTAAAAGGATACCAAAATGATGATAACTGAGATGCCTATGAAAGTAGAGATCAAAATATCGCGGAGGTAATTTAATTTCAAATATCCGAAAGTATCGTAGGCTTTACTGATTCCAAAATAGGAATTGTCCCGATTGGTCATTGACATGCCCACCACATCATAAAGACCGTCTTTCTGTTCGATCCAGGTCTTTTTCTCTGAAAGCTGATTCAGGATATCCCCCGGAAACGGGATAGGGGTATCGTCGATTGAAGTATAAATCAGTTGCTTGTTCTGATCAAAGATCAGCAGTTTTTCGTTATACAGATCGTTGATGGTAAGCCTGTTGAGTGACTGTACTATTTTCTCGTCAATCTTTTTCACCTCGGTCAATACTCTCAGGGTACTGGTGATCCGTTCTTTCTGCCGTTGAAGAAACTCCTCTTCGCGGTAGGCTGAAAACTGGGCGAAAATAAACAGGAATGCCGCACCAATCAGGATAATGGTCACGAGAGAAAATGCGAACAATATTTTTTGCCTGATGCTCATGATGCTTCAAAATAATAACCGTATCCAACCTTGGTCTTAATGGATTGTTTTCCGAAAGGTTTATCAACCTTATTGCGCAGGAAATTGATATACACCTCGATGGTGTTGGTATTTGCATCCACCGTGTGCCCCCAGATTTCGTTTACCAGATCGGTCTTTGAAACCAGTTCGCCTTTACATTCAATCAGTTTCAGCAGAATCTGGTACTCGCGTGGAGTAAGGGCAATTTCAATACCTTGCCTGACCACCTTTTTGAATGATGGATAAATGATGATATCATCGGCTACGATCGTTGTATTCTCTGCCCGGGGAGAGGTATTCAACTCGCTCCGTTTGATCAGGGAATTCACCCGTAAAAGCAATTCGCGCATATAGAACGGCTTGGTCAGGTAATCGTCAGTTCCGCAACTGAACCCCTGGATTTTATCTTCCAGTTCGCTGAAGGCGGTGAGCATCAATACCGGCGTGGTTTGATTGTAAATGCGGAAGTCGCGGCAAACATCATAACCGTTTTTGCCCGGCAGATTAATGTCGAGAATGACGCAATCGAAAGATTCCTTTTTCAGCAGTTTACCTGCCAGCAATCCATCAAATACAGTCTCCACCTGCATTTGTTCTTCGGTAAGCGCCTCCCTGATGTTTCGGTTCAGAGTCGGATCGTCCTCGATGAGTAATATATTTTTCAATGCCTTGTATCTTTCAGATTGTACAACAAACTTAGCATTAAATGTTTGAAATGTTGTAATGGTTTCTGTTGTTTGAAATGTTTCTGTTGCTTCTATTGTTAAAAGTGTTTCTGTGCATAACAACAATTACAAACATTACAACCATTATAACAATAGAAACATTTCAAACATTTCAAACAACACAACCCTTTCAACAATAGAAATATTTCAAACAATACGGGATCAGTATGATTTTAAGAATTGAATTATTATTGATCTAAATAGGGTCTGCTGAAAAACCGGATGGATCCAAATAGTTACAATAGAAGCGGTATTAAAACCTGGAATTTCAATCCAGGACCGAAACAAAGGATTATTGGTTTAATGCTTTAAATTAACTTTCTGACGTCCTGGCGTTTAA
>DIZL01000051.1 GCA_002429385.1 Prolixibacteraceae bacterium UBA6029
CATTGTTATTTACCGATTACAATTGAATGGTATTTTGATGAAATTTGGAGTTTGGCAGGCAACGCTTCCAATATTATACGAAAATAGAAAATTTAAACTGCCGTTTGCTAACTTGCCAAAACTTAAAAATCAAAGTTTAAAAACATTAATTAATAATTCACTTTCCGATTGGCAAAATATACCAGATAAAGATGAATTAATAAAACGTATAAAATCTGATTCATGGTTTTTTGATGAGGCAAATAAAGCATTTGTGTTACCATCAAGTGTATTCTTATTTAATGATTTACGCCCCAGAAAATGTATTTCACAAGAAAAAAGAATGGATGGATATGAGGATTTCTATCATTTTCTGAATATTGATACAATAGAAGATACCAAAGATATTAAAAAATTAACTTCACAATTGGAGTTAATGAAAGGTTTAGAAGTGGATGAAAATCATAAAACAGTATATAAGCAATTAATCTTATGTATTTCCAGATTAAAAAATGAGCAGATTAAGGAAATTCCTATGTTATTAACAAACGGCAGCTACACTATGGAATCTTGTTGGTTTGTTCCATATGATCAACGTAAATATGTCCATTATTTTTCTGATTATAATTTTATAAACTTTGATATAAATACTCCCTCTGGATTTATTATTAATTTAAATCACGTTAGGCCTTTTGAACCGGAATTTATTATTAAGTCTACTAATGATCAATTAATTAAGGATAATGGAATAAAACAGTTTTTTGAAAGCTCATATCTTTCAGACTTTTTCAGCTTGGCAGAAGTTGTACTATCCACATCTTTATTTGACAAAGAAGAGGTAATGAAAAGATGGAATAACTTTGAAATATTTAAGGGGGAAGACGTTTGGTTAGAAGTATCGTTTGCAAATAGAACTTTTAATTTATTTAAAGATCAAAAAAGGGAAGTACTCTTTAAACCTGTGAGTAGGAGTGAAAGAGAAAAGAAAAAGGAATTGGTTGGATTATTAGCTTATGATATAGATAACTATGCAAGCAATCAAGACCTTTCAAAGTTTGGTTTTGCTATTGCTGAAACCATATTTAGAAATCAAAATTTGGGAGATATATTCGCGAACTATATTGAGAAGAAACAACGTGATCTACAAAGTGCTATGGATTATTTAGGTGAAAGAGGGATCGGAGAGAAGGAACTCAATCAAAATAAAAAATTTATAGAATTATCATTGGTTAATATTGAAGAGATGAATGATTTCCTTCAAGCGATAAACGTAAATGAATGCGAATTAAATATTGATAATTGGACTGATAGGTTCTACTATACTGGACTATCTTTTCAAAAACTTCGAGATATTGTAATTGAAAATTTGAAGTGTGTTTATCCTAGCACCTCTAAATTTGAATCATTATTAGAATTAATCAATCCATTTGAATCAAATATGAAATTTATTTATGCGAAACAGGATTATCTCCAAGTGTGCTATTACGCTTCTTTTAATAAAGTTCTTACCAAAGATGAGTTTGATAAAATTGTCAAAGTAAATTCCAACGTTGAAGATTTTTTCTGTTTTGATTTTGATATTGATCAATGTTTTTCAATTCTAAGTATTCGGTCTGATTTAGATATAGCAACTTTCGAAAAAGCCAAAGCAGAATTAAGTATTATAGATATTCTTAAGGAAATAGGTTATACAGAAAAATTAGAATTTACACCCATAGTGTCTAATGGTATAAAAACCCAAACTATATCAGCTGTTGGCAAATCAGAGACCCACACTTCAAAAAAGACTTATGATGACCGAGAAGGAGTCAATCGTATGCGGCATAAAAGGGGCATTGGTATTGAGAAAATATTAGCTTTAAAATATGCACAAGATTTATTTCAAAATAATCAAATCGAAAATTTAAAAGATCATATTCATCAAATTACGGAATTGAAAGATTTGGAAATTTCCAATTCTATTGAAAATATTGAAACTTTGGCTAATTTATTGCAAGTTTCGAAATCAATGGGAGATGGATTGGGTTATGACCTTTTAGAACCAGTTTTTGATGAGGGAAAAAAGCTAAAGCGTTTCAATCGTGTTGAAATTAAATCCTCCAAATCTGATCCTGTAATTTATCTTTCAGAAAATGAACGGTTAAAAATCCTTCATTTTGCTGAACAGAAAGCTAAAGACTGGAGACTTTACCATTTTGTTGAGAATAAAACTTTTGATCGCACTCAATCTGTTTACGATGCAGTTACTTGTCATGCTGCGAATTATAACGGTGATCAGTTGTTGGTTGCAGAAAATTGGTTTATAAGTTTTACAAATTCTTGATAGGAAATATTACAATTTAATTCTAATTACTTCAACTCACTGTCCAGTCTCATTTGGGCAGTGAGTTTTAAAATTATAAATTTCCTAAGATCATTCCCATAAGATAAATAAATAAAGAATACTTACATAAAATAATTTTATCCAGCGACATCCCTTGTCCTAATTCCCTCATATTTTTGGTTGAAATAATCAAATTTATTCAATATGAAACGTCGGGAATTAATTAAAGGGTTTGGAGCATTGGGAGTAATGGCTTTGTTTCCTGGTATATTAGCTACGGGAAATCATTCGAATACCCAGCTTCATTTTGTTGGGTTGGGTCAGGGAGGAACCAATGCAATGGTCCATATTCATGAGAAAGGAATTGTTGCAAAATATTCCTGTATCACAGGTCCTTATGTATCGCACCTGAAGCCAGAAATGGAGCATCTGTTCTTTCAAAATCATCCTGATTACCGGATAAATGGGATTCACTACAAAAAACCACTCGACTTAACACCCGAAATGAAAGCAATTTTCAAAGAAAACCATCGGTATGTAATTTTAACCGGACTAGGGTCTTCTGTCGGAACTGGATTAATCAATAGTTTGCTTGATTTTATGAACACAGAATGTAAAAGCTATTTCGCAATTTGTAGTCTTCCTTCCAAAAATGAAGGTCGTTCGAAACGGGAATATGCAGAACAGAAGAAAGCGGAGATTGAAGGATTAACAAATGTCGCATTCTTCGATCAACAGGCAATTCGTGATGAATATGGACTCTTGTCAATGAATGAGACATTTGAAATAGGGCATGAGTTGTTTTATAAGGTTGTACAATCGAAATTAACTATTTAAGGGAAGCTTTCTGAATTGTGAGTAACCTCATAATTTTCTTAGGCTTCGGCTACTTGATCGAATGATGGTGTTTCCTTAGAGGTAACCTATTCATTTTCAGTTAGTATGATTTCATCCATCGGTTTAAATACGATTACAGGCACTTTTCCAACTGCCAGCGAAAGTTCAATCAGCTTTTTAAGTGTATAATTAAATTCTCCTTTCATCACTTGCGACACATAGCCTTTTGAAACACCAAGCTGTTTGCTGAAATGGGTTTGAGTCAAATTGTTATCTTTCAAATAGGTAGTTACCTGGCGAAAGATCTCATTTTGAATGGTTTCAAGCCAGTATTCAGGTCTCTTTATTAGATCATCGTGTTTAATCATTGTCTTCAATGTATTAAAGTACAAATTTACTCATTTAAGTTTAGTTGTAACTATACAAATGGAATTTTTTTATTACAATTTTATAGTTAAAGTTACTTGTAAAGTTTAACCTTCCAATCCAATGGATAAGTATTCATGTTCTTGTCTTACCAGTGCTTTGCCGTTTTTAAAGCTCCAGGCATCGTCATAGATAAACGGAATGTGTTGGGTTCCCATGGTGTTTACATATCCCCATTTCTGGTGTTTTTTCGTGGCAGAGAGACCATTGCTAAAGGGTTTCATGAAATCGTACATCAGGGGAACGATTTCTTCGCCATTTCGGTTAATGGCGCCATGTTTATCTCTCTTTCGCACAATGGCCAGTCCCTCACTGAATTCCCATGCCCAATCATATTGCAGGGGGACAACAACTTTCCCTTCTCTGTCAACAAATCCCCATTTGGAGTGTTGACTAACTTTTATGAGATCTTCCCTGAAGAATTCCGTTTCATCGTAGATGGGAGGAATTATTTCTTTCCCCAACAGGTTCACAAAGCCCCACTGGTTGTTTCTTTTGACTTTGGCAAAACCGTTCGAATCATGTAAACATACACTTTCATAGATGATGGGTACGATTACTTTTCCGGTTTGATTGATAAATCCAAAGTATGTAACTTTAGCTAAGGTTAGTCGGACTATTGCCAGGCCATTGTCTGCAAATGGATACACTTCATCATAAATAGCCTTCTGAGATTTAGATTTTTCAGAGTTGGGAAATGTCATATGAATTGATTTTAGGATTTAAACCAAAGATCAATGATGAGAAGGACAGCAAGTGACGTTTGTAAAAAAAACATTTGTTCCTAATTATTAACACCACGACGTATGCTGTCGTAGTAAACTGTTAGCTTTGATACAAAATTAAATCGCCATGACCAAACGGGAATCAGTTTTACGGTACATACACATCATGAACAGGCTCAGGACAGGACCGGCAAGCTTTGAGCAGATAGATACTTATCTGTCACGGCAGTCGGAGTTGCAGGGAGGTAATTTTAATATGTCGAAGCGCCAGTTTCAGAGGGATTTAAAAGACATTGAATCCATCTTTGAGGTGGAGGTCAATTATGATTTTAAGTTGAAAGTTTATGCCATCAATGAAGATGAGAATTCGGAAATGAGTAAACGAAGGATGGAGGCCCTGGATACCTTTAATGCCTTAAAAATTGGTGAATCGAGTTACCGGTCTATTCATTTCGAAAAACGGAAACCGCAAGGTACTGAGAACTTTTACGGTTTGCTGCATGCCATCAAAAACCAGATGCAGATATCATTTACATACCAGAAATACTGGGAGGATACGATTACGCATCGAACCGTGGAACCTTATGCTTTGAAAGAGTTCAGGAATCGATGGTATTTATTGGCCAATGACCTGAAAGATCAGCAGGTGAAAAGCTTTGCGTTCGACCGTTTAACCGAACTTGAAATGACTAAAAAGAGGTTTAAACCTTCATCAAGCTTTGATGTAAATGAACATTATAAATACTGTTTCGGGATCATCAGTCCTACTGACCATGAACTCAAGGAGGTTGTTCTAAGTTTTGATGCGACACAGGGAAAGTACATCAAGTCGTTGCCATTGCATGAAACACAGGAAATACTGGTTGACGATCAGCATGAAATCCGTATCAGGCTGAAGGTTTACCTGACACTTGATTTTATCATGGAGATTCTGTCACATGGCGAAAATGTGAAAGTAATTCAACCATATAGTTTAATCAAAGACTTGAAGAATTCGTACAAGAAAGCCTTAATGCAATACTAAAATGGATACTTTAGAAGATGTTGTAACGGCAATGAATGATTCGCTTAATGCCGATCAGTTTGATTCTGAACTGTTCGGGAATTTAATAACCACTCTGAATGAACTTTGTAATTCCATGATCTTGCTGAATTATGAATTGCTGGAGAGTTTAAACAGTTCATTCCATTCCAGAATAATATTCTTTGATTTTGAATTCTACAACGAAGAAAGGCTATTGCGGGTGCAGTCAAACAAAACCAAGGCGATTAAATCAGCCAATTTTGAACTGGCTGCCAATATGCGAAATTTAGAAAAAGACTGTCTGAAATACATTGATTTTAAAAAACAATGTGGTTTCGAAAAATCCATATTTGTAATTCTCCATAATTTTTTAATCTATGCCTATTTTGGAACTGCAAAGAATGATTGGTTGATTAAAGAATATTTGAATCAGGATAAAGGATTTGGAAATTTGAATATAGGCTATCTTTTATATTGTTTGAAGCATGACAGTTAATGAGTTTGGGGTGATTAGTTTGGGTGTAGACGTTTTTAGGGGGTGCTGAAACAAGTTCAGCGTGACGCTCTTCGCATTATCAGGTCGGTGAAGCGCGTCACCCTGAACTTGTTTCAGTGTCTCATGCTACGCATGGTTACTGAAAGAAATGAGATAAAACAAAAAATGCAAATACCTCTTCCGAAGTATTTGCATTTCAGTATAGGAGGTAATGTGAATTTTATTCCAGATAAGTGTATCCGTATAGTCCTGAGCGGTAGTTGGATAAGAATTCTTTTCCTTCTTCGGCAGATATGATTCCTGATTTTACGGAGGAAGTCACCCAGGTTTCAACCCTGCGAACCAGTTTCTTGGCGTTGTACTGCACGTAATCGAGTACTTCAGCAACGGTTTCGCCGTCAATAATTTGATCAATGCTATAACCCTTGTCGTCCACCGATATATGAACTGCATTGGTGTCGCCAAACAGGTTGTGCAAGTCACCTAGAATTTCCTGGTAAGCTCCTACCAAAAATACCCCGAAGTAATACGGTTCCTTTGCTTTAAGTGCGTGTACGGGAAGGTAATACGAGAAATTACGGGTCGAGATGAAGTTGTCAATTTTTCCATCCGAGTCGCAGGTAATGTCCTGTATGGTTGCCGATCGCTCCGGCTTTTCGTCCAGACGCTGAATCGGGATGATAGGGAAAATCTGATCGATAGCCCAGGAATCGGGCAGGGACTGGAACAATGAAAAGTTACAGAAATATTTGTCCGATAACATTTTAGGCAAATACAGAAGTTCTTCAGGAATATGTTTCAATTCGCTGGTCATCTGATGGATTTCCTTTGTAATTGACCAGAAGAGCCTTTCGATCTGTGCACGTGTTTTCAAGTCGAGCAAGCCCAGACTGAAACGATCGAGCGCTTCCTCGCGGATGAGTTGTGAATCGTGCCAGGTTTCGAGCATCTTCGACTGATTGAGCTGTTCCCACAGGGAGAACAATTCGCGAACCAGTTCATGGTCGTCTTCCCTCGGTTCTTCTTCTTCGCTCATGGTCGGAACGCTGGCTGTTTCGAGCACTTCGAAAATCAGGACTGAATGGTGAGCTGTCAGCGAACGACCTGATTCGGTAATGATGTTCGGATGGGGAATGTTGTTTCTATCGCTGGCATCAACCATAGTGAAAATGGCATCATTCACATATTCCTGAATGTTGTAGTTCACGCTGCTTTCGCTGCTGGAAGAGCGTGTACCGTCGTAATCGACGCCCAGGCCGCCGCCGATATCCACAAACTCGACCTTAAATCCTTTCAGATGAAGCTGTACGTAAAACTGGGAGGCTTCGCGCATGGCCAGTTTGATGCGTCGTATTTTGGTGACCTGACTGCCGATATGGAAATGAACCAGCTTCAGGCAGTCCTGCATTTTATTTTTGTCCAGATAATCCAGGGCTTCAAGCAGTTCGCTTGAAGTTAAGCCGAACTTGCTTGCATCGCCTCCTGAGTCTTCCCATTTACCGCTTCCCGAGCTGGAAAGTTTGATGCGTATTCCAAGGTTTGGCTTTATTTTCAAACGGTGGGCAATCTTGATGATCAGTTTCAGTTCATTGAGTTTCTCCACGACCAGGTAGATGCGCCTTCCCATCTTCTGGGCCAGAAGCGCCAGTTCGATGTAATCTTCATCTTTATATCCGTTGCAGATAATGAGCGAGTCATTATCGGTATTGACGGCAATCACGGCATGTAATTCGGGTTTTGAGCCAGCTTCGAGGCCAATGTTGAACTTCTTGCCATGTCCGACAATTTCTTCAACCACGGGGCGCATTTGGTTTACCTTGATTGGGTAAACAATAAAGTTCTGGGCTTTGTAGTCATATTCTTCGGCAGCAACTTTAAAGCAACTGGCCATCTTTTCAATTCGGTTATCCAGAATGTCAGGAAAACGAAGCAGCATAGGTGCTGAAACGTCCCGAAGCTGAAGTTCTTCAACCAATTCGTGCAGGTCGACCTGTATTCCGTCTTTCTTTGGAGTAACGGTTACATGACCTTTTTCGTTGATGGAAAAAAAGTTGATCCCCCATCCGTTGATGTTGTAGAGTTCAGCTGAATCTTCAATGCGCCATTTTCTCATTAAGGAAAAGTTAATTGTTTGTTTATACTTGCATTTGGTGACTGAAAAAGGATATTTCATTCATTTCAGAATGATGAATCCCGTACTTTCGAATTGGATCAGAACCTGCAAAGACAAATACAGCGATTCAGGAAATAAATCAGAATCCTTAAATCATGCTGCAAGCCTTGCCAGTTCTATTTGAGCCAAGTTTTTTCAGTCGTGGTAAATGTAATAAAATATTGAAAAGTATCCATTATTTTTTGGAGCCATGACATAGGTGCCAGAATTGACTAAACCTGCCTGTTTTTCCTGTTTCCTGTTTCCTTATTCCTGATTTTCTAAAACATCTGCATGCTGTGCAGTCGTTTGTAGCGGCCATCCATTTCGATCAATTCATCGTGGGTGCCCCGTTCAACGATTTCGCCTTCATGAAATACACAGATCAGATCTGCATTTCGGACAGTTGAAAGGCGATGGGCAATGACAATGGAAGTACGGTTTTTCATCAGGTTTTCGAGAGCATCCTGCACCAGGCGTTCCGATTCGGTATCCAGGGCAGAGGTAGCTTCATCCAGGATCAGGATGGGCGGGTTTTTCAGGATGGCACGGGCAATACTCAGCCTCTGGCGCTGTCCGCCTGAAAGCTTGCTTCCGCGATCTCCAATGATCGTGTCGTATCCGTGTTCCGTTTCGATAATGAAGTTATGGGCATTGGCCACTTTCGCTGCTGCAATTACATCAGCCATAGTGGTATGTTCAACACCAAAAGCGATGTTGTTATAGATTGAATCGTTAAAGAGTATGGCTTCCTGATTCACATTGCCCATCAGGTCGCGTAAATCGTGCAGTTTAATATCACGAAGATCGACACCATCAATGAGAATCTGGCCTCCGATCAGATCATAAAAACGAGGCAAAAGGTCAACAAAAGTTGTTTTTCCACTCCCGGACTGACCGACCAAAGCTATGGTCTTTCCCTTTGGAATCAGAAGCGATACATTATTCAGAACAACTTTTTCTTCGTAGGCGAATGTGATATTACGGTATTCAATGGTGTTTATCAATGTGCTGACTGATTGTGCATTCGGTGATTCGGGGATGGTAACATCGGCCTTAAGAATTTTATCGATCCGATCCATGGAAGCCAATCCTTTCTGTATGGAATAAAGAGCGGTTGAGAATGCTTTAGCCGGATTGATGATCTGATAGAAAATGCCAAGGTAGATGAGAAACGCAGGCCCTGAGAGCTCGCTGTTTTTACTTAAGATCAGGGTGCCCCCGTACCATACGACAATGATAATTACGACGGTTCCCAATAGTTCGCTTAATGGGGATGCCAGTTCGCGGCGGCGCATCAGGCGGTTCATGATATGGCGGTAATCGTGCAGCTCAAAATTGAATCGTGCATTCATCTTCTTTTCGGCATTGAAAGCCTTGATGATGCGGAGACCGCCAAGCGTTTCTTCAACAACGGTAAGGATCTCACCCATTTTGTCCTGTCCTTGCCGGGAGACTTTTTTCAATGATTTACCCACACGGCCAATGATAATACCTGCTATCGGAAGGACCATGAATATGAACAGGGTCATGTGTGGACTCATTACCAGCATTGCAACAAGCAAAACAACGATAATAATGGGGTTTTTCAGGAACATATCGAGTGAGGACATGATGGAATTCTCCACCTCGGTTACATCGCCTGTAATGCGTGAAATGATATCGCCTTTGCGTTCTTCGGAGAAAAATGGAAGGGCCAGTTTCAGGATTTTAGAGTAGATTTGTTCACGGATGTCCTTTACCACTCCATTGCGCATATAAACGGCTTCGTATGCACCCAGGTAATAAAATCCAACCTTCAGCAGGGTAGCCAAAATGACAAAACAGCCAACAAATAAAAGAGTCAGACCGACACCATGAGCAACCTTAAAGAAGGTGATATAGTAATATAAATTGTTGTACAGGGATTCCTTGGTCATCGCCCAGGGTACCATGTTGTAAATTTCCTTGTTTGTGCCGAACATGATTTCCAGGATTGGAGACATCAAAGCCATGGAAAAGACGGTGAATAAAGCTGAAAGCAGGTTAAACAGGAAATTAAGAAATAACTGCTTTTTGTATGGTGGAATAAATCTTCGTAAAATCTTAAAAAAATCCTTCATCGAATGGTGTAATGATCAGTAGATATGTATGGTTCTAAAAACGTTAACTGTAAGTAATTTATTGTTTATTATTAGTAAATTCCCGTATAGTTCTGCGGAGTGATCTTTTTCAATTCTGTTTTCAGAGAATCTGTAATATCGAGTGAATCAATAAATTCGTGAATCACTTCCTGATCGATCTTCCGGTTGACACGGGTCAGGTTGCGCAGAGCTTCGTAAGGATTAGGGTAGCCTTCGCGTCTCAGAATGGTTTGAATGGCTTCGGCAACCACGGGCCAGTTCTTCTCCAGGTCAGCATTGATGGCTTCGGGGTTGAGAAGAAGTTTATTTAATCCCTTCATGGTTGAGTTGATAGAAATCAGGGTGTGTGCAAACGGAACCCCAATATTTCGTAATACTGTTGAATCCGTCAGGTCACGTTGAAGCCTTGATACGGGCAGTTTAGCAGACAGATGTTCGAAAAGGGCATTGGCCAGACCGATATTGCCTTCCGAATTCTCGAAATCAATTGGATTTACCTTGTGCGGCATGGCCGATGAGCCTACTTCTCCCTTTTTGATTTTTTGCTTGAAATATTCCATTGACACATAGGTCCACATATCACGGTTCAAATCCATGATCACTGTGTTGATACGTTTCAGGGCATCGAAAATGGCTGCATGATTGTCGTAGTTGGCTATCTGGGTGGTGTATTGTGCCCGGTCGAGGCCAAGGTATTTCTTTAGAAAATTATTGCCAAAAGCTTTCCAGCTAATTTCAGGATAGGCAATGTGGTGGGCATTAAAATTGCCTGTAGCACCTCCAAATTTGGCATCACACGAAATGTCTTTTAATTGATCAAGCTGAGTCTTGATACGCTCGGCGAAGACACGTATTTCCTTACCCAGGTTGGTTGGCGAAGCGGGCTGTCCATGTGTACGGGCCAGCATCGGGATGTCTTTCCATTCAGTGGCCAGCTCTTCGAGTTTATCAACCAAATCATTGATGGCAGGGTAATATTCGTTGTCAAGGGCATCCTGAATGGATTTCGGAACAGCAGTATTATTGATGTCCTGAGAGGTCAGACCGAAATGGATGAACTCTTTATGTGCCTGAAGATTCAACTTATCGAACTCTTCCTTCAGGAAATATTCAACGGCTTTCACATCATGGTTGGTTACCTTTTCAATGTCCTTGATGCGTTGGGCATCTTCAACAGAAAAGTTCGCAACGATCTGGCGTAAAGCACCAAACAGGCTTTTGTCGAACGATGCCAATTGAGGTAAAGGCAGTTCGCATAAGGCGATAAAGTATTCAACTTCAACCAGTACCCTGTATTTGATCAGGGCATATTCAGAGAAGTAAAGCTGAAGATTCTCGACTTTCGAACGGTAACGGCCATCAATAGGTGAAATGGCTGTGAGTAAATTTAATTCCATGAGATGATTATTTCGAGCCGTAAAGGTAGAAAATTTTGTGATTGAGCGATTGCCATTTCCATTGGGCATGGTTAATATGGGTTTCACAAGAGGTGAAACCCAGTCCATAAGTCAGAAGCTTTAATCAGGAGTAGCTATTCACCCGATCAACACTATTCCAGGTAATTTTGCGGTACACCATAGATCTATTCACGTATAAGATTCCACCCAGATAAACAGGGACAAGCAGGAAGTTTGCAAAATCGAACCAGTGCAGTAAGAATTTGTGCAGAAATGCAATGGCGACGGTTAATGCCATCAACCCAAAGATTTTTACAGCATTACCACCTCCCTGAATAGCCGTTTTTTCCAATGAAAACGGGAACCCTGGCTGTTGAAAATAGTATATCAGCAGAGTGATCAGATAAACGAACAGAAAGACGATGAATATATCGGGAAGCACTCGAATACCCCAAAGGACTACTACCAGTGCTGCTGCTGCCAGATAAAAGGGAAGGAAAAAACGTGCGAAGGTTGCTTTTATAAACCCTTTAAATAAAGTGGCAGGTGAATCTAAGGGTACGACTTTGAAGATCCAGGTAGCCGGTTGATTATTCCCAATCAACAATGCACCGGAAAGTGATGCTGAAATAAACATAAAGACATACAGTATGAAGATGTAATTATCGCTCTTTATAAAATCATTAAAATTACTTTTTCCGCCAACATTAGGAGCAATAATCATGAAGATAATATAGCCAATGGAAGGTAGGAATGTCAGTTTAAATTGCCGTTCGCGAGCAGACATTTTCCACATCAGCCTGAAGGCTGCTTTTTCCTCCTGACGTTGAACAAAGATAGACGACATCAGGCGGTACCAAAGGCTTTTGCGGTCGTTTTCTATTTTGATTTTCGAAACCTTGTCGCCTTGTTCCAGATCCATCAGTTTACGGTTAAACATAGGGGTCAGGTATCTGCCTGTTAAATAAATAGCTACAGGTGGAATTATCAAAGCTTCGGCTATGAAAAGAAGGTGTGGTGAATCGAAATTAAGGGTACTAAGACCTTCAATCAGGCCCGAAAAGAAAGCTGGCGGAAGAAGAAAAGTATACCAGTGTACGGGTAAGACCATATTCTGAAGGACAGTTTTATCAACCATTCTTAGGCCAATCTGATAGGCCGCCATAAAAAATACAGCCATGAAAACCTGGAAATACATGAGCATGTTTTTGAGCCGTTCACCACTTACAATCCTCATGATACCCAGGTACAGGATGTTGGCAAAAAATAAGGTAAATACCTTAAATCCGAATTTAAAAAAATAGGTTTTGAAAAATATTCATTTTTAGGTTTGGGG
>DIZL01000012.1:0-66910 GCA_002429385.1 Prolixibacteraceae bacterium UBA6029
GCACAGCATAAGCACACAAGTAGACACCCTGATATAGATTTGGAGTAATCCGATTAGCAGGCGCTCCTTAACTTCTGCTCAAGGTTCAGTCTTAAGGTTTATTGTCAGGAACAGACCTATTGACATTGAATCTTTAAATGTAGTTAATTTTCTCTTCTGTTGACCCCCCTGAGTAAATATTGGTTCATCAGTTTTTGCAGGATTATTCTGTATCTTTGGCTCCCGAACAACACAACGAATTTCCGTGAGAAGTTTCAAGTAATGAAGGATTTTTGTTGGTAACGATTGAAAATATGATTGAACATTCATCGGTAATGGAAACGGCAGTTCTGGTTGGCCTGATCACAAAAAATCAGGATGAATCACAGGCAAAAGAATATTTGGAAGAGTTGGCGTTTCTGGCCGATACAGCAGGAGCCGAGGTGAAGAAACATTTCCTGCAGCGATTAGACATTCCCAATCATGCCACCTTTGTAGGAACCGGTAAATTGGAGGAAATTGGGGAATACATCAAGGCGCACGAAATAGGATGTGTCATTTTTGATGATGACCTGAGCCCAACCCAACTGCGAAATATAGAGAAAGCCCTTGAATGCAAGGTGCTTGACCGCACCTTCCTGATTCTGGATATTTTTGCAAGGCGGGCACAAACAGCCAATGCCAAAACCCAGGTTGAACTGGCTCAATACCAATACATGCTTCCAAGGTTGACACGTTTATGGACTCACCTTGAACGTCAGCGTGGAGGGATCGGGATGCGCGGACCCGGTGAATCTCAGATTGAGACCGACCGTAGGATTATCCTCGATAAAATAGCCCTGCTGAAAGAGCAGATGATCAAGATAGACAAGCAGAAGTCGACCCAACGCAAGAACCGGGGAAGAATGGTTCGGGTAGCCTTGGTTGGCTACACCAATGTGGGTAAATCGACCATGATGAACCTGTTGTGCAAATCGGATGTATTTGCTGAAAATAAACTCTTCGCCACACTCGATACCACTGTCCGCAAAATGGTTGTAGGAAACCTTCCTTTCCTTCTGGCTGATACGGTAGGATTCATCCGTAAATTACCTCACGGACTGGTCGAATCGTTCAAGTCAACCCTGGATGAAGTTCGCGAGTCGGATATCCTGATGCATATAGTGGATATTTCACACCAGGGGTTCGAAGAACAGATCGAAGTGGTTAACCATACCCTGAGCGAAATCAACGCGGGAGATAAACCGATGATTTATGTCTTCAACAAGATTGATGCCTTTACCTATGTTGAAAAACACCAGGATGATTTAAGTCCCCGTACGAAGAAAAATGTTTCGCTGGAAGAATGGGAAAACAGCTGGATGTCGAAAAACAATACGCCTTCTCTGTTTGTTTCGGCTACCAAAAAACTGAATATAGAGGAGTTGAAGAAAACACTTTATGAAGAAGTCAGGAAAATACACATCACCAGATTCCCATATAACGACTTCCTGTATGATGAGAATTGGACGGTAAAGATTGAACAACAGGAATAGAAAATGGAGCAGGGAGCGTGGAGCAGGGAGACCGTAAAAAGGAAAAAGGAAAAGCCTGCCGGATTGAACCTACAAGTTTTTCCTTATTCCTTTTTCCGGTCTCCCTGCTCCCTTTTCCTATTTCCTATGTTCTGATATCTAAAATCTTTTATCTATATCTATTTGATCTCGCCGTTTTTAATGAGCCATTCGGCAATCTGAACAGCATTCAATGCAGCGCCTTTTTTAATCTGATCACCCACACACCAGAAGGTCAAACTCTTTGGGTTTGACACATCCATGCGGATACGGCCCACATATACATCATCCTTTCCTGAAACGAATAATGGCATAGGGTATTTCTTCTCTGCCGGATTGTCAAGGACAGTTAGTCCTTCCGTTTTTTCCATGGCTGATTTTACTTCCTGAATATTCAAGGCCTCTTCGGTTTCCACCCAGATGGCTTCTGAATGTGCACGGGCCACAGGAATACGGATACAGGTAGCGCTCACTTCGGCATTGGTGTGCATGATCTTCTTGGTTTCCCAGTTCATTTTCATTTCCTCTTTGGTGTAGTCATTTTCGAGGAACACATCAATCTGGGGGATCACATTCATGGCCAGCTGGTAAGGAAACTTCCGGATGGTAGGTTCTTCACCTGAGGCAACCTGCTGAATCTGTGTTTCCAGTTCTGCAATGCCCTGAGCGCCGGCACCGCTGGCGGCCTGGTAGGTAGCAACATGAACGCGAACGATTTTAGACAAATCATTTACCGGTTTCAGAGCCACCACCATTTGAATGGTTGAACAATTGGGGTTTGCTATGATATTACGCGGACGTATTTTGGCATCTTCAGGATTAACTTCTGGAACCACTAATGGGACATCGTCATCATAACGGAAAGCGCTTGAATTATCGATCATGATGGTGCCGTATTTGGTGATGGTATCGGCAAATTCCTTTGAAATGGATGCGCCCGCAGAGGTTAAAGCAATATCGATATCTTTAAAATCATCGTTATGCTTCAATTCCTTCACGACCAGTTTTTCCCCTTTGAATTCATATTCATTACCGGCCGAACGGCCTGATCCAAACAATACCAATTCATCGAGCGGGAAACTTCTTTCAGCAAGAACCTTCAGGAATTCCTGACCCACCGCACCACTTGCACCTACTACAGCAACTTTCATTTCAATAATATTTTAAGAAATAATATACTTCCTTCGATAGTTTTTGGAAATGTGATTAAATCTCATTAACTTAATTCAGATTTTCAAACGCACATCTTAAAGAAAGTGTAAAAATAATTGTTTGCTTTTAATTTATCCTGAAATGGCAAGATTAATTTTTATTTTAGCAATAATCATTGTCTATTTTTTAACAATTGTAAGCAAAAATACGCTTGCTAACAAATATACGGTTTATAAAATCGAACCATTGAATACTATTTTGGACGATAAAGATACAATCTCCACCCTCTTTCAGGATGATTTTGAGGATGGAAATCTTTTGGGATGGGAACAAACAGAAGAATGGGAAGTTTCGTCCACTGAAAAAATTTCAGGAGCATATTCACTAAAGCATTTATCAAAAGCCACGAGCGGTTTTAGTTCAATATTTCATCCGATGGCTGCAGATTGCAACGCTTTTGATCTTGAATGGGCGTTTAAGCTGAAAAACGGGAACTGGGATCCTTCCTCCACTAACCGGTTCTGGTTTTACCTTTCTGCTGATACCATCCAAACAAACCTGATCAATGGTTGGGCGGTAGGAGTTAATCTCACCGGGAACAGCGATCTGCTTGAACTCTGGCGAATGCGAAGTGGGAAGCCTGACAGCCTCATTATTCAAACCGACCTGGATTGGAACAATTCAATACTGGTAACAATTGACGTAAAACGAAGCGCACAGGGAATTTGGTCATTTACCTACAGGAAGGCGGGAGAAACCGATAGCACAACCTTTTCGGGAACTGATCTGATGGTTCCCAATTTCAGGAATATAGGAGTTTGCTTTAACTATACCCCAACCCGTGCAGGATTACTGTGGGTCGATGATATAGTTGTAAAAGTTAGCCCTGCTGATGTTTCCATTCAAAAACTTATAGTCATTAATTCTCACACGATTTCACTGACCTTCAACAAGCCCATTAACAAAACATCCCTACAACTGAATAATTTCAAGCTTACGGATGAGAATAATCTTACTATTCCCATACTCGGGATTACTCAGGATAAAGTTTCCAATCAGGTTTTTGAAATTCAACTGGGTCAGGTCAATGGAGTTCAGCTAAGCCTAAGCGTTTCGGGAGTTGCCGATCTTTCAGGTAAAACAATGAATCCAATGATCCTCTCCTTTCCCTTTAGCTTTTTACCTGAGGCAGGATCGGTCCTGATCAACGAAGTATTGTTTAATCCACCAACGGGAGGTGACGATTTTGTTGAACTTGTAAACGTATCAGAGACCCCGGTATCTGTTCATCATCTAAAACTGGCGGCCCGAAACGACACCCTGGCCCTGAAACAAATTTATGGACTTAGTACAACGATCAGGTATTTGAAACCTGGACATTACCTGACCTGCACAAAAGATCCCCAGTTGGTAATTCCATTCTATATCTCGAATGATCCTGAAACCTTTTGTATCCTAAAGTCTTTTCCGAGTTATCCTGATGATGCCGGAAGCGTGGTTCTTTTGAACGATTCGCTTGAAGTAATCGATGAATTGAGTTATACGGCAAAAATGCATTCCCCCTTCCTGACAAACGTAAATGGGGTTTCTCTCGAACGCATATCCTGGACTAAACCAACGTCTGATCACAATAACTGGGCCTCGGCAGCAGGTTCAGCAGGATTCGCAACACCGGGATCGCCCAATTCACAGACTGAAACTAAGACTCAAACAACGGAGAATATACATGTCGAACCTATTGTATTCTCGCCCAACGGTGATGGGTTTAACGATCAGCTGACTATTCGGTTCAGTCTGGATAAGCTTGGATACATAGCCAATATCAGGATTTTTGATGTGGTCGGACGACAGGTGAAGTTCCTTGTAAAAAACCAATCACTGGCACAGGAAGGCAGTTGGATCTGGAAAGGGGAGAGTGATTCAAATCAGCGGCTCAAGCTCGGAATTTACATCATACTTGTTGAACTGTTCGACAGCGAGGGGTACACCAAAACATTCAAGAAAATATGTACTCTGACTGACAGGTTGAATTGAAGATCGTCTAATCTTTGGATAGATTACCTAAATTTTCCTTACAAAATACTCTAATGCATAAGTTATTTATGTATGTTTGTTCTAAATTTAATTCAATGGGAACAAATCAATTGTATAAAGGAAGCCTGTCAACCATCATCCTCAAGCTTTTGGGCGAAAAAGGACGCATGTATGGCTACCAGATTACGCAGGAGGTAAAAGCCATTTCGGCTGGTGAATATATGATTACAGAAGGTGCACTTTACCCCATGCTGCATAAACTCGAGGCACAGGGACTCCTTACTGTCGAGATTGAAATGACCGGCAACCGGATGCGCAAATACTATTCAATTACCAAAAACGGCAAAAAGGAAGTGGTCGACCGAATGACCGAGATGGAATCCTTCATCCGCAACATGCAAAGTTTATTAAACCCCAAAATTGACCTGGCATGAATAAGAAGTTAACTGAAGCGCAAATTGATGAACTTTTCTCCTTCTGTAAACGGAAGGGTGTAAAGCATTACGATTTACAAATTGAACTGGTCGATCATTTAGCCAGTTCAATTGAGCAAAGATGGCTGGAAAATCCTAAACTTACCTTAGCAGAAGCACTTCCAGAAGCTTACAAACAATTTGGCATCAATGGATTTTCCAAATTCCAGGCGACCAAGGAAAAAGCATTGCGTAAGAAATACACCCGACTACAATGGCAGTATATTGGTGAGTTTTACCGTCTGCCAAAAATTATTCTGACCATTGCACTTTCATTATCACTTTTTACAGCCATCCGTTTGTCAACCGATGACACTATTTTATGTCTGATCATTTTGGGCATTTATGCCTTATTGCTTCTAATTTATTTCGGAGTATTTCATACTAATTTATCCCAGCTCGGACTGAATACAGGAAAATCATTCTTACAGATTGAATATTTAAACTCAATCCGACGAACCGTGTTAGCTGTTGGATTTATACCCATATACTTACTCAACATATTCAACCTAATCATCAGGGAATTTCATTTAACCCAAACCGGCATTTCTCTTTTGGAGTTGATCACTTCCTTTCTTATTACCTTCATTGCTTTTATTATCGTTGCCATGTATTCCTATATTCCAAAGCGAATCAAAGAAGACTTCATCCGCGACTTTCCTCAATTCATAAAATCCTGAGTATGGAAAATCGTAAACTATCCCAGGAACAAATTGACAATCTCTTTGAGCTTTGCGAATTCCACAATGTGTACTATTACGATGTTCAAATAGAACTGGTTGATCACATGGCTTCGGCCATTGAAGCAATCTGGGAAATCCATCCAGAAATGCCCTTTGAAGAAGCAGTTTTTCAGGTCTGCGAGCAATTTGGTGTTGACCCTTGCTTCAATGCCTCGTATCAGTCACTTCTTCCAACGATCTCCGGGGATCATTTTAAGGGAGAATCCGTTTTCGATACCATTAAGGAAGCAAAGGAAAAGGAGCTTAGTAGAAAATACGGCCGTTTGCAGTGGAAATACATCGGAGAGTTTTTTCATTTGCCCAAAATCATATTGACCCTTGCTATAACATTTACGTTGTATTTCATTCTCAGGCTTTCAAACAATGGCATCATTGTAAGCTATGCCATTCAGTGCTTTTATCTTCTTTCACTGGCTGTTTACTTAATCTTTATATATCCTAGAAAATTCAGGCTTACTATTGTTGATGGGAAGTCCTTCTTACTGTACAATCAATTCAAGAACATAAGGAGATCAGCTATCAGCATTGGCTTTTCTGCCTATAATATAGTCGCTCTGCTTAGTAAATTTAGTCACAACAAATTCTTTTCCCCTTTATCAAATTACATTAACTTGGAGCTTTTAACCGCCTTTCTAATCACCTTTTTTGGCATTACGATGGTCGCCTTATTTGTGTATACTCCTCAACGTGTCAAAGAAGACTTTACCCGTGAATTCCCTCAATTTGTAAAATCCTGAAGTATGGAAACCCGCACACTAACTCCCAAGCAGATTGAAGACCTCCATGAATTCTGCTACTTCCGCTCTGTTTCACAATACGAAGTTCAAGTCGAAATCGTAGATCATTTGGCTTCCTCCATTGAAAAACTATGGGAAACCAATCCTGAACTACCGTTCGATGAAGCGATGTATCTGGTTGATGAACAGTTTGACGGCAATCTGGGATTTGAAACTATCAAAAAGGAAAAAGAAAAGGCTTTAAGGAAAAAATACTGGCGTTTACTATGGAAATTTGCCGGCGACTATTACAAGTTCCCCAAAATCATGATTACGCTACTTCTATCCTTGGGATTATTCAGTGCATTTCGCTTATCAGAAAACAACCAATGGATAACAGTTCCTTTGATTGTTCTTTTTGTTGCTATTTCCTTATTTTACCGTCTTTATTTCTTCCCAACGTTTGTAGAAATAAAGATTACAAAGGGCTATTCATTTCTGCTATATGAAGTTGCACGAATAGGACTACGTTCAAAAACAGAACTATACATTATAATTTTGCTCTTCGTTTTTGCAAAACATCAAATCCATTTTTCTACTTTAACGAGTATATTGTTATCAGTTCTGATTCCATTATACTTTGTTATGCTTTATGGCGATTACTTTTTTATCTCGAAGAAGATCCGTGAACATTTCATCGAACAATATCCTCAATTTATTATTTCCTGAAGTGTAATTATGCTTAACATTTGTTAACCAATAACCTAAATCAAAAGAATACTTCTATGAACCAAAACCTCTTTTCATTGGCATGGCGTGAAGCCGTCCGGTCCGCTTATTGGGGCAAGAGCCTGGCAACCACAATCGGGTTGGGTTTTCTGGCTATCTATTTTTCGGTCAGTTTTCTCGTTTTGGGTTTTGCCATCCCAGCACTTCTGATTAAGAGTTTTCCGAATATTGATCCTGTCAGCAAGTTCAACAGCATTATACTGGCCTACTTTGCCATCGACCTGATTATTCGTCAACTGATGCAAAAGCTGCCTACGGTTAGTTTCAAACCCTTACTTTTACAGAATATTCGTCGCCGGAAAATAGCCAATTACCTGTTGACCCGGTCAGTATTCAATTTTTTCAATGTATTGCCATTCTTTTTAGTACTTCCGATTACTTTTACCCTGGTTGCCTCAACACATTCGGGCCTTTCAACCCTGAGTTGGTTCTTGGCTATAGGCATTCTGATATTCTGTAATCATTTTCTGGCGATCTATCTGAAATGGCGCTTTAACGAGGCCGAGTATGGGTTCTTTATCTTCCTGGCAGGCCTCATTGGCCTGTTTGCAATCAATCATTTAGGAATAATCGATTTGTCAGGAGGACTGGGAAAACTACTTGACCTGGTGTTGGTTTATCCGGCATTGGTCCTATTAATCGCTGTGCTGCCGGTACTGTTCTATTTTCTGAATGTGAAGTTTTTGCTTAGCCGGATGTTTCTGAATCTTGTTTCAGAAAAGCAGAAGGCTGAAAAGGTTCGTGACTACTCGTGGCTGAACCGTATGGGCGAAACAGGCCGTTTTATCGCTCTCGAGCTTCGGCTGATCTGGCGCAACAAACGTCCACGATCCGTGGCCATGATGACTGTGGCCATGCTGTTATACGGATTGCTGTTTTACAAGGACCAAAATGGACAGCCACCACCCGAATTTGTATTTATACTGGGCGGCTTCATACTGGTAGGAATGTTCTCCATATCCTACGGGCAGTTTTTCCCTGCCTGGCACAGCAACTATTTTTCTATGCTGATGTGTCAGCGTCTTAAGATGAAACAGTTTCTGCAATCCTTTTACATGCTGGTGACCATTGTCTCCGTGGCCTGCTATTTCATAACGCTACCCTACGCGCTGATCTACACCAAGGTCATTTACACCCATCTGGCCATGTTGCTTTACAATTTAGGAATCAACATACCAATTATCTTCTTTATTGGATTATATAGCAAGAAAAGGCTCGACTTGAATCAATCCTCGGTGATGAATTATCAGGGAGTGGGCGCCTCGCAATGGCTGGCCGGATTGCCCATGTTTTTGGGCCCGATCTCTTTATTCTATTTGTTTAAACTGGCTTTTGGGACAACCGGAGGCTATATCGGATTGGGAGTGTTGGGACTCATCGGAATCCTGTTCCATTCGGTTATCATCGATTATTTCTCCAGACAATACCTTAAGAAAAAACACGAGCTCATTAAAAACTACAAAAACTCCTGATCATGATACAGATACAAAACCTCATTAAGGCCTACAACAAAGAAATCGTCCTGAACATTCCCGAACTTACTATCGAAAAAGGAGAGATCTTCGGATTGGTTGGCAACAACGGAGCCGGAAAGACCACCATGTTTAATATCGTTCTTGACCTGATTACAGCCAGCAAAGGACAGGTCATCAGCAAAGGAATCAATGTACGCGAATCGGAAGACTGGAAAGATTTCACCGGGGCCTTTATCGACGAAACATTCCTGATCGGCTATCTGACCGCAGAAGAGTATTTTGGGTTCATTGCCGGGCTACGAAGGTTAAGCAAAGCTGATACAAGTGCATTTCTTGAAGGATTCTCCGACTTCTTCAATGGAGAAATCATTGGGAAGAAGAAATTCATTCGTGACTTCTCGAAGGGAAACCAGAAGAAGGTGGGGATTGTGGCAGCTCTGATGGGCAAGCCTGAAGTTATTGTGCTGGATGAGCCTTTTGCCAATCTCGACCCCAGTTCGCAATACAAGCTGCGGAAACTGATCAAGGACTTTGCAGCTCAAAACGGTTCTACCTTCCTGATTTCAGACCACACCTTGGAAAATATAGCCGATGTCTCTACCCGTCTGATTATCCTCGAGAAAGGCAAGATTGTTCGTGACGTTCCTAAAACAGAAACCACCCTTCAGGAGGTTGAAGCATTCTTTAAACCAGTGGTGGAGTCGGATTTGTTTTAGATGTCGGAAAGTGATTTCTGACATCGAAGATTATACTATAGACATGAAGAAATGGTGAATGAACCATAAAATATGGATTATGCTACTTATCCTTTAATTTTAATGATATGAAGACTATTTTCTTGGGTCTATTACTAATGATCTGCTCAACTGCATTCTGCCAGACCCAATCTGAGATGAATATTGAATCAGGAAATTCATATGGAAAAGCGGACAAAGAACTAAACGATATATATAAAAAGATCTTGTTCGAATACAGATCAGATACTGTTTTTATTACGAATTTAAAAGTCTCGCAGAGAGTCTGGATTGCATTTAGGGATGCTGAATTAAATATGAAATTTCCTGAAAGAGAACCAGGATGGTATGGGAGCATGCACCCGATGTGTGTCTCAGGCTATTTAGAAAAGTTGACAAGAGCCAGAATTAAGACATTAAAAGAATGGCTCAATAGCGTTGAAGATGGTGAAGGTTGCGGTGGCAGTATAAATAGGCAATAAAAATACATACTGCTTGTATCATCCTTTCCTTTAAAACAAGATTACGTTCTCATCTTACAGGAGATTATAAATTCCAGGCAATCCCCCAAAATTGGTTCACTCCTTTTTCAGTATGATGCTAAAATATTGTAAATTTGTCCAAAACCAGTTGGAATGGCAGACAAGTTCACCATATTGAAAGAATTGAAAAGCTGTTTACAGAAAGGGTATAAAGATTCTGTACGGGATATTATTCTGTTCGGTTCTCAGGCCTATGGCGATCCCCATGAAAATTCGGATTACGATATTCTAATTGTATTGAAGAAAGATTATACTGCAATAGATGAAAACCAAATCTATGACTTGTGCTATGATATTAACCTGAAATACAACATCATCATTGACCCACACCTCATTTCAGAAAGACAGCTCAAAACCATAAAAGGCAGGCAGCCGATATTCACCAAAGCAATTAAATCCGGAATTTACGCATGACTCTGGAGGACAATGAACGAACTGAGTTAATCAGGTACAGGCTTGAAGAAGCCATTGAAACCATTGCTGACGTTCAGCTATTGATTGACAACGACCGCTTAAGGGCTGCTGTAAACCGAATCTATTACGGAATGTTTTACTCACTTTTGGCTCTTGGATTAGCCTACCAGTTTGAAACTTCAAAGCACCAGCAATTGATTGGCTGGTTCAATAAGAATTTTATTCATGCGCGATTGATTGATCCCAAATTTGGAAAAATCATAAATAAGGCTTCGAATAGAAGGACACAGGGAGATTACGAATCCTATGTTGAGTTTGATAAAGCTACTATCATTGAAATGTTTGACCAAATGAAAGAATTTATTATCGAAATTGAACGCTTTCTCAACTCAAAAATAGGCTAATCTTCTTAAATTTTAACCTGACTTAATTTTACTTCTCCGTGATAACAGCCAGAAACTTCCGGCGACGCATCATAAATTGTATCTTTGAGTAAAAATCAACCCATGGAATTTACGCGCGAACAAATCATTGCTTTCGATAAAGCCGCCTTACTGTGCAGCAAATCAGAAAAATGTACCTCAGAGATTCAGGAGAAACTGAAACTTTGGGGACTATCAGCCGAAGAATCGGACCCGGTTATAAAGCAGTTAATTGCAGAGAAATACCTTGATGACGAACGATTTGCCCGCGCCTTTGTGAAAGATAAGTTCCGGTTTAATCATTGGGGAAAGCAGAAAATAGCTCACATGCTGCGCGCTAAAAACATCAGTCACGAAATTCTGGAACTCGCCTTTGAAGAGATTGAGGAGGATGGTTATTCTGATGAACTTCGTAAGCTGCTGACCGATAAAGAGAAATCGATTAAAGCAAAAGACAAGTATGACAAACGGAACAAACTGATGCGGTTTGCACTTGGCAGGGGGTTTGAATCAAATAAGGTTTATGAAATACTGAAGGAATTGGGGATTTGAACTTTAATTACCTTACAAAATGGCTGTTTGCAAAATCGCTATCCGTTAAAGTGACTCATCGAAGGAATTCCGCCCTTAGCAGGACAGGGTTAAGGTAGGTATAGAAAGGGGATCGAGAGGGTATTCCTTCGGTATATCTGTACTATGACTGATCTATAACTATACTAAAATCCAGATCTTAGTACAGTTGCAAATCAATCATAGATTAAATCGTGAAGCGCAAACCCTATTCAATCCCTACCCGGATACTTGCCGTGCATAACGAAAACAGGTTTATTGCTTTTCAGAATAACAACTGAAGGGATTGAGAATTGGTGTTTAGAGTCAATAGATTCATTTTTGAATCTTATCTTCAGACTTTACCATGAACGTCTTCGAAGGTTAAAGATAAAAACTTTTTGGGGGGAAACAAATGGCTTGAAAAGGATTTTTAATTTAAACCATCAAAAAAAGGGAAAAGACTTCAGGCTAAACAAAATGATTGTTACTGAGGAAAAGTCATGAAATGTGAATAGCAATTTCCCCGATTCATTTATTTTAGCGTCAATTGTTTCCTAATAGCAGCAACAAATGATTGATTTATCTTATTGGTATTGTTTGGTTTGATATTATCCCGTCAGAAACCGGCTTGGGGGATCTTGATTCAGGATAAAAACGAAGTTGTTATGTTGGTAGCTTTTTCAACAATTTAACCGCTTCATATAAAAAAGTTTTCTAATTTTATCGAACCGAATATTTAGGTAAAACCGAATTATAAACCAACTAAATTACATCCATATGATGAATCGTAAATTACGCATGGGAATGGTCGGAGGGGGCAGTGATGCCTTCATCGGAGCCATTCACCGTCTGTCAGCTTTTATGGACGGACAAATCGAACTGGTCTGTGGCTGTTTCAGTATCAATCCTGAGATTTCACTTTCCTCGGGAAAATCATACTACCTTCCTGACAACAGGGTTTACAAAACCTACAAGGAAATGTTTGAACATGAAATCCAGTTACCCGAGGGCGACCGTATGGACTTTGTGACCATTGTTACGCCAAACTTCGCGCATTTTGGTCCTGCTATGATGGCTCTCGAAAACGGGTTCAATGTAGTAATTGACAAACCGATCACCTTTACGCTGGACGAAGCCTTACAACTTCAGGCCAAATTAAAGGAGACCGGCTTGTTGCTTGCCCTTACTCACACCTATTCGGGCTACCCTGCTGTGAAACAGGCCAGACAAATGGTTGCTGAAGGAAAGCTGGGTAAAATCCGAAAAATATTTGTGGAATATCCACAGGGATGGCTCTCTGAAAAACTGGAAGACTCCGGAAACCCTCAGGCTTCATGGCGAACTGACCCCAAACGATCAGGAAAAGCAGGCGCTATGGGCGATATTGGCACTCACGCACACCATCTGGCCGAATACATTACAGGATTAAAAACGACTTCCCTGTGTGCCGAACTGAATGTTTTTGTTCCAGGGCGCTTACTCGATGACGACGGTGCCGTTTTACTGCGTTTCGATAATGGAGCAAAGGGTGTTCTCGTGGCGACCCAGATTGCTGCCGGAGAAGAAAATGCGCTGAAAATTCGTGTATACGGCGACAAAGGTGGTCTGGAATGGGCACAGCACGAACCCAATACACTGATTGCTAAATGGGCTTCGAAACCAACTGAAATATACCGTGTAGGAACAGGTTTTATGGGTTCTGCCTCAGCGGCAAATACCCGAACCCCTGGAGGTCATCCGGAAGGCTATTTAGAAGCCTTTGCCAATATTTACCGCAATTTCTCGTTAACCCTTCGGGCAAAATTGAATGGCGAGCAGGCAAAACCTGAATGGCTCGATTATCCGGGAGTCAAAGACGGCATACGGGGAATGCAATTCATCGATGCGGTGGTCGAATCCGGCTACAATGATGATGTGAAGTGGATTCCTTTCGGATAGCTCAAAGTTTCAGGTTTCAAGTTCCAAGTTGCTCGCGCCAACTGAACCTGAAACTTGGAACCTGAAACTTTGAACTTTAAACTTTAAACTTATAATCCTAAAATATTGACAACATGAGCAGACAAGTAACACTATTTACGGGACAATGGGCCGACCTTCCCTTTGAAACCATTTGCGAAAAAGCATTAGAGTTTGGCTATGATGGTCTTGAACTCTGTACCTGGGGCGATCACATGGAAATCGATAAGGCCGATAAGGCCTATTGCGACGCCCGTAAGGAAACCCTGGCCAAATATGACCTTCAGTTGTTTGCCATTTCAACTCACCTTGTAGGGCAGTGTGTATGCGACCGTATTGACGAACGTCATCAGGGCATTTTACCTGCATATATCTGGGGAGATGGAGAACCTGAAGGAGTACGCCAACGCGCAGCCGCTGAAATCATCAAAACGGGGAAAGTCGCCAAAATGCTGGGACTGGATACCGTAATTGGTTTCACCGGGAGTTCGATATGGCATATGCTGTATTCCTTCCCGGCGGTAAGTCAGGAAATGATCGACAAAGGTTATGCTGATTTTGCCAAACGATGGATTCCTATTCTGGACGAATACCAGAAAATGGGCGTCAAATTTGCCCTTGAAGTGCATCCAACCGAAATAGCATTCGATATAGCAACTGCACGTCGTGCGCTGAAAGCTGTGAACAACCATCCGGCATTTGGATTTAACTACGATCCAAGTCACCTGGGTTATCAGGGTGTTGATTACGTGAAATTCATCTATGAGTTCTCTGACCGTATTTTCCATGTACACATGAAAGATGCTTATTGGAGCGAACATCCAATGGATATTGGCGTTTTCGGCGGACATACCGATTTTGGCGATAACCGCAGGTATTGGAACTTCCGGAGTTTGGGTCGTGGAAAGATTGACTTCGAGAATATCATTAGGGCATTGAACGACATTAAATACCAGGGACCACTTTCTGTTGAATGGGAAGACAGCGGCATGAACCGTGAAGCGGGAGCTGTCGAAGCCTGTGATTTTGTTCGTTACAGCGATTTCGATCCTTCGGACGTGGCCTTTGATGAGGCCATGCAGAAGTAGAGTTTCAAGTCTCAGGTTCAAAGTTTAAAGTTAGAGCTTTTTGTTGGATCTGATTCTTATATCACACGTCTAATATCTTTAATCTATAATCTTGTATTAAAATAGTCCATGAATTCAAATAGAAGACAATTTCTAAAAAGTACAACCACAGCTGCAGTAGGATTAACCATGGCTGCCGCCATGCCAATACCGATGAGTGCCTGTAAGGGCGCCAACGAGAAACTACGTTGCGGTTTAATAGGCACAAACGGAATGGGATTTGCCGATCTTACGGCCTTCCTTCACCAGAAAAATACCGAATGTGTTGCCTTGTGCGATGTCGACAGCAATGTTTTGGCCCGGCGTGCAGCCGACACCGAAAAGATGCAGGGGTTTAAACCCAAGTTATACAGTGATTACCGCAAACTGCTCGAAGACAAAAATGTGGATGTGGTACTCATCGGTACTCCCGATCACTGGCATTGTCTTCCAATGGTTGAAGCATGCCAGGCGGGAAAAGATGTTTATTGCGAAAAACCGCTTGGCAATTCCATTGAGGAGATCAACATCATGGAACGTGCAGCCAATAAATATAATACAGTTGTCCAGGTGGGTATGTGGCAACGCAGCGATCCGCATTGGAGAGCTGCTGTCGATTTCGTTCAGTCAGGTAAACTGGGTAAGATCCGCACCGTGCGTACCTGGGCTTACCAGGGATGGATGGAACCTGTCCCGGTAAAACCAGATGGAGAAGCACCGGCAGGAGTAGATTACGACTTCTGGCTCGGACCTGCGAAGAAACGTCCGTTCAATCCCAACCGCTTCCATTTTAACTTCCGCTGGTATTACGATTATGCCGGTGGTCTGATGACCGACTGGGGTGTTCACATCATCGACTACGGCCTATTCGGAATGGGAGATAAAGCACCCAAATCAGTGATGGCGATGGGCGGGAAATTTGCTTATCCCGATGATGCAGCTGAAACTCCGGATACCTTGCAGGCTTTGTATGAATTCGACGGCCACACACTTCTTTGGGATCACGGAACCGGCATTAATGGCGGCTATTACGGACGCGATCATGGTGTTGGTTACGTGGGGAACAACGGAACATTGGTTGTTGATCGCAACGGATGGGAAGTCATTCCTGAGAACAAAAAGAATAAAGATTTGATGGAAAGGGTTCCCTTGCAGAAAGGAAATGGGAAGGGACTAGAACTTCACATGGCGAATTTCATTGAAGGGGTTAAAACCCGTAACCGTGATCTGAATGCAAGCATCGAAATTGCTGCAAATACAGCCCGTGTTGCTCATCTGGGTAATATTGCCATGCGTACAGGTCGTCGCCTATACTGGGATGCTGAAACCAGCAAGTTCATCAATGACGAAGATGCCAATAAGTTCCTGGTGCCACAATACCGTGCGCCATGGGTTTTACCATCAATTTAATTTAATAAATAGAGAGATATTAAAACCCGGCCAATAGCCGGGTTTTTTATTGATGATATTTAAATTACAACAGGATTAAACTGTATTGAAGATTCTAAGTCTAAAATCTCAGTTCAATGTTTGGTGAAGCCTGGTCGATCCTAAAGATGACAAGCCAATCCGGACATTCCATACAGACCAACTAATCTATTTGACTCATGACTACCATTTTCCGAAGAAATCTTCTTCATTTTATCGCCAGTCTTATACTGATCGTTGCTGCAATCCAAATCTCCTTTGGACAGAAATCCACTTTGGTTCCCTACAAATGGAAAAGCGTACAGATGGTTGGCGGTGGTTTTGTTGACGGAATCATATTTCACCCGACAGCCAAGGGTGTATGCTATTGCCGCACCGACATGGGCGGAGCCTATCGCCGTAATCCCAAAACACTGCGATGGGAACCCTTGCTCGATTGGGTATCCATTAAAGATGTCAACCTAATGGGGGTTGAAAGTATTGCACTCGATCCATCAGATGCTGATCGTGTTTTTCTGTCTTGCGGTACGTATTCAAACGACCGCTCACCCAATGGGGCCATTCTTCGTTCCGATGATCGGGGCAAAACGTTTCAGCGCACCGATGTACCGTTTAAAATGGGAGGCAATGAAGATGGCCGCGGTAATGGAGAACGTATGGCTGTCGATCCAAACAATGGGAATATTCTATATGTAGGCACTCGTCATGCCGGTCTGTGGAAAAGTTCCGACCGGGCAGTGACCTGGAACAAAGTGGAGAACTTCCCTGATATTACTGAGAATGCTCCATCCAACATGCACGATCAGGACAGCATCATGCGCTGGCGAAGAATGAACTCAGGCAGCGGGGTTATCTTTTCAGTCTTTGACCCTAAAAGCGGATCAAAGGGAAAAGGCAGTTCAACAATTTATGTTGGTGTTTCACTCATGAATCATGAGAATCTTTACCGAAGTAAGGATGCAGGTAAAACATGGCAGGCCGTTCCCGGACAGCCCGTGCAATACCGTCCCATTCATGGGGTACTTAATTCTGATGGAACCTTATATGTGACCTATGGTAATTCCCCGGGCCCTTCACGAATGACAAACGGAGGCGTATGGAAACTGAATACCAAAACCGATGAGTGGACTGAAATCACTCCTGATAAGCCTGATCCCAAAACAAGAGCTTTCGGTTACGCCGGAATTTCTATCGATGCCCATAACCCGAAGGTTCTCATTGTTAGTTCATTTAACCGTTATGGAATTGAGAAAGGCGAAGATATTTTCAGGAGTCTCGATGGCGGTAAAACATGGAACAAGGTATTTGCTGGCGGTGGAACTTACGACTATTCATTGGCTCCTTATATCCAGAAAACCGGCATTCATTGGTTGTTCGATATTAAAATCGACCCCAATAATCCCGATCACGCGATGTTTACAACCGGTTACGGTGGACATGAAACCTTTAACCTGACTGATATGGACAAGGGTAAAACCACCAAATGGAGTGTGATGAGCACGGGAATCGAAGAAACTGTGGCGCTCGAACTGCTTAGTCCGCCAAAAGGAGCAAATCTGATTACTGCCATTGGCGATTACGGTGGGTTCGTACACTGGGATCTGGATAAGCCTGCTCCTGAAGGAAGCTGTGACAACCCCCGTTTTGGAAACACCAATGGGGTGGCTTGTGCTGCAGCTAATCCTGATATCATCGTTCGTGTAGGAAGGTCAGCAAATAATAATAAAGATAAAAATATTGGCTACTCTACCGACGGAGGCAAGACCTGGCAGCCAACCCCAACTATGCCCACTCCTGAAAGCAGTCTGGGGACTATTGCGGTCTCTTCAGACGGATCAACCTGGATCTGGGCACCTGCTGCCGTTCGCGGAGGCTTTGGACAGGGCAACCGTGCACCTAAATTGATTCCTGTATATGCTACATCCGATCAGGGCGCAAGCTGGACCGAATGTAAAGGAATACCAGGCAATACCCGTGTAATTGCCGACCCCGTGAATCCAACCAAGTTCTACGCCATTTCATTGTTCGAAGGAAAACTGTTTATCAGTACTGATAAAGGAAGTAACTTTACTGAACAGGCCTTGGAATTACCCGGTGGATTGCCAAAACGTGAAGGTAACCGTGGAGATAACCGCGGTGGACAAGACCGTATTTATGCAACTCCTGATCTGGAAGGAGATCTCTGGATAGCAGCATTCGATGGTCTTTACCATTCATCCGATGCAGGGAAAACCTTTATTAAAACAAACGGGGTGGATGAGATTCATGGGTTTGGATTTGGTAAAGCTGCTCCAAATACCAATTATTCTGCCCTTTATCTAATTGGCAATGTAAACGGAGTCCGCGGTATATACCGGTCTGACGATAAGTCTCAAAACTGGGTTCGGATTAATGACGATCAGCATCAATGGGGTTTGCTGCTGCACATTACAGGTGATCCCAAAAAGTACGGACGTGTTTATGTTGGAACCCATGGCCGCGGAACAGTTTATGGCGACCCGGTGAAATAATTGGACAATCATTCTAATCAAAAATAGAGGAGACCTCTCTATAATCCTCAAACAAAAACAAATCCAGAATGGGCGATTATTTATACTTTAAATAACCGCCCATTTTCAAGCAATGCGTTACATACTCCAGATTAATTCTCTTTTACCTTCGAAATAGCTCTGGCTAAAGTCCGACGATAGGATTCAGAAATGAACTTCTTGACTCAGGATACCAATTTTCTATCCATTCAGATGTTCTTCAGGAAAGCAATTGACCTGCTTTCGAACTGTACGGAATGTATCCGTGTAGGGATTGCGCCGTATTCGGGCTTTATAATTTGATTGATGATTGATTGTTATCTGTATTGAAATCTACAATTAAACACAGATAGAACACAGATAGTACTTAGATATACCAAAGGAATACCTACCCAATCACTACCCAAACCCTACCCGGTATACATTGGCATACCTCCGATCTATCGCTTAAACGGTTATCATTTTCGCAAACATTCATTTTGAACGGGCGTACTGGCATATGAATCTTTGGATTATAATGAAACACCTGGATATTCAATCAGCCAATAATTATACTATTTCTAAAAGTGAATTTTCCGGATGCAGGATAAGGTATCGGGTATACTGTTCTGCGATCAGAAATCGAATTTAACATCTTTACGGAGCTATTTAGCATCAGGGTATTACTGCCTGTTTGTATTTTAACGTTTTTTAAATTATTTAACTAAAATTCAAGTATAATATATGCTATTTAGGCATAATAGTTGTAGATTGATCATCTATTAAAACGATTTAATTAGTAATAAAATAGAAAAAGGAGGGAAGAGAAATGAAAAATCTGATGAAATTTAGTCCAGCGATTTACTTGTTTATCTTGGTTCCCATGGTAGCTCTATTAAACAGTTGTGTAGTGTATCGTCCGAGTTCATTTACACCGCTTACAGTTCCTGATATCGTTCAGATGAGTCAGAATAAAGTTCCGCCGGGAAATATTATCAACGAAATAAAGCGGTCACATACGGCCTATATTCTTAAAGCTGATGAGCTTGCAAAGCTTCAGAAGGCGGGTGTTGCCGATACGGTGATCAATTTTATGGAACAAACTCATATTGATTTGGCCAGACATGAACAGCAAGTGCAGGATTCTTATTACTATTATCCCGGATATGGCGCTTACTGGAATGGAGGTTATGGCTGGCCTTGGGCTTACTGGGGCTGGGGCATGGGTTCGAACTTTATCTTTAGGGGTGGAGGTGGCTATCATGGTTATGGAGGTGGCTTCCATGGAGGTGGAGGTTTCCACGGCGGAGGTGGCTTCCATGGTGGCGGACGTGGCAGGTAAAACAAGAGACTCGATCCGCATAATTAGATTGAATAAAATTGGCTTGCGGCATTGCCAGCCAGAAAAAATGTAACTTTTTCACAAAAGAGATTTCCCAACACTTCTTACAATCAGAATCAAATACTGATTTGCAAGAAGGTTGGGGGTCTCTTTTTTTATAACCAAACCAATCGATTCCTGCTGTCATACTGTATAAAATACAATTTAAGCGTAAAAGAATTATTAATCGAATATTTTGCAGATATTTGAATAAAATATGCAGGGTGAAAAAGAACGGCATAAATCACCTTTCCTGTACCTGAAGTTCCATTAAAACGGGCATCTGTATAAAAAGGAATTAGATTCAACTCATTAAAGATATATCAATTAAAATTCACTTTTATGAAATTTGGACATTTTGACGATAAGAACCGGGAATACGTTATTGACAATCCCCGTACCCCATGGCCGTGGATTAATTACCTGGGAAATGAAGATTTTTTCTCTTTGATATCTAATACTGCAGGTGGATATACCTTTTACAAGGATGCCAAGTTTCGCCGCCTGACCCGTTATCGTTATAACAATGTTCCAATGGACGATGGAGGTAAATATTTCTACATCAAGGATGGCGATACTACCTGGTCACCGGGCTGGAAACCCTGCAAAACAGAACTCGACAGTTACGAGTGCCGCCATGGGATGAATTATACATCCATCAAAGGCGAAAAGAATGGGGTTAGCGCTACTGCTCTTTATTTCGTGCCGTTAAAGACCTGGGCTGAAGTTCAGAAACTGACACTCACCAATAATTCGAAGGAAGTAAAGAAGCTCAAAGTATTTTCATTTGTGGAATGGTGTCTGTGGAATGCCGCCGCCGACATGGAAAACTTCCAGCGAAACTTCTCAACCGGCGAAGTGGAAATTGAAGATTCAGTCATCTACCACAAGACGGAATACAAGGAACGCCGCGACCATTACGCCTACTATTCGGTAAACGTACCTGTACAGGGCTACGATACCGATCGGGAGTCGTTCTTCGGATTGTATAATGGGTTTGATGAACCGCAGGTTGTTGCAGAAGGCAAACCCCGCAATACCGAAGCGCATGGCTGGTCTCCTATTGCTTCGCATTACCTTGAAGTGGAATTGCAGCCCGGCGAAACTAAAGAATTTGTTTTCGTATTGGGTTATGTGGAAAACAAAGAGGACGAGAAATGGGAATCTAAAAATATCATCAATAAGACCAAAGCCAAAGAAACCATTGCACGATTCAATACTGTTGCAAAAGTAGATGCAGCACTTGCGGAACTGCGCGAATACTGGGATAACCTTCTCAGTGTTTATTCAGTGGATTCGGGTGACGATAAACTTGATCGGATGGTGAACATCTGGAACCAGTACCAATGCATGATTACCTTCTGCTTCTCACGTTCTGCTTCCTATTTTGAATCAGGAATTGGACGTGGAATGGGCTTCCGTGATTCGAACCAGGATCTGATTGGTTTTGTACACCAGATACCTGAGCGTGCCCGTGAACGCATTATCGATATTGCCTCAACACAATTTCAGGATGGAGGTTGTTATCATCAGTATCAACCCCTTACAAAAAAGGGGAACAATGATATTGGCGGTGGATTCAACGATGATCCGATGTGGTTGATCTTAGGAACGATTAGTTACATCAAAGAATCAGGTGATTTCGGCATTCTGGAAGAAATGGTGCCTTTTGACAACGACATGTCGGTTGCACGCAGCCTATTCGATCACTTAACCGTTTCATTCGATCATGTGGTGAATAACCTCGGACCTCACGGATTGCCTCTCATTGGCCGTGCCGACTGGAACGACTGCCTGAACCTGAACTGTTTCTCAAATGATCCGAACGAATCGTTCCAGACTACCGAGAATAAGTCAGAAGGAACGAAGGCTGAATCATTGATGATTGCAGGTCTCTTTGTAATTTATGGCCGTGACTATGTAACTCTGTGCAAAAAGTTACAGAACGATGAAGAAGCTGTCCGCGCGCAGTCTCACATTGATGCCATGATTGAAGCTGTGAAGAAACACGGCTGGGATGGCGAATGGTTTATCCGTGCCTACGACTATTATGGAAATAAGATCGGAAGCAAAGACAACGAAGAAGGAAAGATATTTATTGAATCCAACGGATTGTGCACCATGGCAGGTATCGGTAAGGAAGAAGGTCTTTGTACCCAGGCCCTCGAATCGGTGAAAGAACGCCTCGATTCAAAATACGGCATTGTGCTGAATAACCCAGCCTTTACGAAATACTATATCGAGTATGGCGAAATCTCTTCATACCCTCCGGGATACAAGGAAAATGCAGGAGTATTCTGTCATAACAACCCCTGGATAATGATTGGTGAAACAGTGGTTGGCAACGGAAACCGTGCATGGGAATATTACCAAAAAATCTGTCCTTCTTATCTGGAAGACATCAGCGAATTGCATAAGACTGAACCATACGTTTATGCACAAATGGTGGCAGGGAAAGATGCCTTTAAACCTGGTGAGGCCAAAAACTCATGGCTTACCGGAACGGCTTCCTGGAATTTCTATGCCATCACCCAGTTCATCCTTGGCATTCAGCCCGACTATGAAGGATTGATTGTCGATCCATGTATTCCGAATGACTGGAAAGGCTTTAAGATCAGCCGTAAATTCAGGGGAGCCCTCTACGAAATCGAAGTGAAGAACCCGAACGGCGTCTCCAAAGGAGTGAAGGAAGTGATCGTTGATGGCAGTTCACAAACCTCCAATGTGATCCCGCTTTTCGAAGACGGTGAAGAACATACAGTGATTGTGATTATGGGATAATTAATCCTGATTTAATGATATGAAAAAACCCGGTGCAGGAGATCTGTATCGGGTTTGTTATAATCGTTCTGGATTATTTAACCCAAATTATGGATTAGAAACCTTAAAAGGCAAATTGACTTGATTTGTTCCATAAAACGGCAACCCATTCCCTTCTTTTCAAGTTTAGACTCATATTTATCCTTGATTAAAAGTACCCTGATAGCTATTAAATCCAATACTCAGAATTAATGTCTCTAATTAGTAAACTATTATTAAACTTCTCCAGGAATCAGATTTCGAACAAATAAACAAAGACGTTGAGATGAGTGTTATCATCTTCGGATTTAATAAGTTGTAGCTTTACCAAATAACAGTCATTTCAAACCTTTTTAAAAGATTAACCTCAAATTTCTCAAGATGAAAAAAATCCTGTCTGCTGTAATGATGTTTTTTATTTTGCAATCGGTAATTGGCCAGTCCAGAATGACAGGTTTCTTTGAAAAGAATAAGGATAAGGAACAAAATCTTGAGTCTGCATTCGACAAAAATTTAAGCAAAGAAAACATAGGAGAAACAATTAAAAAGTTGTCGGAAGATCCGCACAACCTCAGTTCAGCAAAAGATAAGGAAAATGCTGAATACATCTTGAGTCTTTACAAACAATGGGGATGGGATGCAAGTATTGAAACATTCTACGTTCTGTTTCCAACTCCAAAAACAAGGTTGCTCGAAATGACTTCGCCAACAAAATACAAAGCCCTGCTGAAAGAACCTGCACTGAAGGAAGATGCCACATCAGGACAGAAAGGACAACTGCCAACCTATAATGCCTATAGCGCCGATGGAGATGTAACTGCAGGACTGGTATTTGTAAATTATGGAATTCCTGAGGATTATGAAGTTTTAGACCGAATGGGCGTTGATGTAAAAGGGAAAATTGTAATTGCAAAGTATGGTCACAGCTGGCGTGGAATAAAGCCTAAAGTTGCGCAGGAACATGGTGCCGTTGGGTGTATAATATACAGCGATCCGGCTGATGATGGTTATTTTCAGGGAGATGTTTATCCCAAGGGCGCATTCAGGAACGAAAATGGTGTACAAAGAGGTTCAGTAATGGATATGTCTGTTTACTCTGGTGATCCGCTTACGCCCGGTATAGGCGCAACAAAAGATGCTCAGCGTTTAAATCGCCTTCAGGCAACAAATCTCCTGAAAATTCCGGTATTGCCAATCAGTTACCACGATGCAACACCTTTACTTGAATCGCTTGATGGTCTGTCAGCCCCGTTTGAGTGGCACGGTGGTTTGCCGTTTGCCTATCATATCGGAGCTGGAAAAACACAGGTACATTTGAAGGTTGACTTTAATTGGGATATTGTTCCGTGTTATGATGTGATTGCCAAAATCCAGGGATCAAAATTTCCTGATGAATGGGTCATACGCGGAAATCATCATGATGCATGGGTGAATGGAGCAGCCGATCCAATAAGCGGGCAGGCAGCATTGCTTGAAGAAGCCAAATCGATTGGCAAGCTGCTGAAAACCGGATGGAAACCAGACCGCACACTTGTCTATTGTGCCTGGGATGGCGAAGAACCCGGTTTGCTGGGTTCAACTGAATGGGTTGAAGAACACGAAAAGGAGTTAAAGGAGAAAGCAATTGTTTACATTAATTCTGATGGAAATGGCCGCGGATTTCTTTATGCTCAAGGTTCTCATGCACTCGAACCATTTATGGACGAAATTGCCAAACAGGTTATTGATCCTCAGACAAAAGTCAGCGTTTTCGATCGCAGAAAATCGAGTCGTTTAGTCACTGCAAAAAGTGGTGAGGAGAGAAAAAAAATAAGCGATGAAAAGGGCTTAATACTGGATGCCATGGGTTCCGGATCTGACTATTCTTCGTTTATTCAACACCTTGGAATTCCCTCGCTTAATCTTGGATTTGGTGGTGAAGACGAAGGAGGAGAATACCATTCCATTTATGATTCCTACGATTTATATGCACGATTTAAAGATCCCGGATTTCAGTATGGAATTACTTTGGCTGAAACAGCTGGTCATGCCGTTTTGCGCATGGCCCAAGCCGATGAATTGCCCTTTGATTATACGCATTTAACCAAAACTGTTGACAGCTATTTGCAGGATTTGATTAAACTGATGGAAACAACACGGCAATCAACAGAAATGGAGAATCAGTTGATTAAGTCGGGTGATTATGCCGTTGCTGAAGATCCTGCCAAACCATTTGTTGTTCCTGATCCAAAACCAGAAGTGCCGTTCCTGGATTTTTCACCTTTACAGAATGCCCTGAAAAAATTGGGAAACAGTGTGGATAGTTTAAATGTGGTTTATCAAAATAATCTTAAATCCGGTGCAGTGAGCACTGAATTTAACCAGGAACTCTACAGAGCCGAACAACAATTGATAAGTGAAACAGGACTTCCACGAAGGTCGTGGTATAAACATACTTTATATGCGCCAGGATATTACACTGGTTATGGTGTAAAAACTATGCCCGGAATTCGCGAAGCCATCGAGCAAAGAAACTGGAAAGAAGTTCAGGAACAAATTGAAGTGGATGCCAATGTCCTTGATAAACTTTCAGTTTATTTTAATCGAATGACAAATAAGGGATCACAGTAAAATGGTGTCCAGACTTATATTTTAAATAAATATCCAATTGTATTAAAAACTAATTAGCTTCAAATCACCGTTACCCTCACCTTTTTGTTCTTCAGCCTGCTGTTATCGACCAGTTGGATCAGTGAGTTTACTTCCGAAGCTTGTACCGCCACAAAAGCACAATCGGTCTTGATCTCGATGGTTCCGATCTGGTCGTTGCTAAGCTTGCCTTGCTTCATGAAAAAGCCTGCAATATCTCCTTTCGAGATTTTATCTTTTCTTCCGCCGGATACGAACAGGGTTTTCCAACCTGAAGCCGAAGGTACAGGCGCTTTCTGCATTTCTTCAACCTCTGCACCCTCCACAAAATCCGGCAGAGCTTCATGCTTACCTTTGATGACATAGGCTGTACCATCATTGAACATACGGGCAGTGCGTCCGTTGCGGTGAGTGAATTCATGTGCCCTTTGCGGAAGCTGAAAATGAATGATGAATTTAATCTCAGGTATGTCAATTCCCCGTGCAGCAAGGTCGGTGGCCACAATCAACTGATGAGTGCCATTCCTGAACTTGATGAGCGCCCGTTCCCTGTCCTTCTGTTCCATTCCTCCATAAAAACAGCCATGCCCGATGTTTTTCCCATTCAGGAAATCACTCACATCCTGGATGGTATCCTTGAAATTGCAGAAGATAATACCCGGATGATTGCCAAGATGACAGAGCAGTTCAGCCAGCGTATCCAACTTATCGGGTGAGACGGATAATATCGTTTTGATCTTTAGTTGTGAAGTCCCCTTATCCAGGTAATCGATGATCACCGGATTCTTCAGTCCCACAAACTTCGGAATTTCAACTTCCTGGGTGGCCGAAGTGAGTATCTTCTTCTGAACCTTGGGTAATAAGGCCAGTATTTCCTTCATTTCGGTTTCAAATCCAATCTCCAGTGACTTGTCAAATTCATCCAGCACAAGGGTGGCGATAAATTCCGAAGAAAAGTTCTCCCTTCTCAAATGATCGGCAATCCTCCCGGGAGTTCCAATCAAAATGGCCGGACGATGTTTGATCTCCGTTTTGTCCTTCGAACCAGCCCTTCCGCCATACACCGCGTTGGTTTTATACCCCGTCCCCATTTCACGGATCACCTGCTCAATCTGAATAGCCAGTTCCCTCGAAGGGACGATGATAAGCAACTGCACTCCAGGACAGGTGATATCCAGCTCTGATATGAGGGGCAAGAGGAAGGCCAGCGTTTTACCGGTTCCTGTTGGTGACAGCAATACAATTTCAGGACTGGCGAGTATAGCCTCCTGAGCCTCTTCCTGCATGGCATTGAGTTTCTCAATGCTCATCTTTTCAAGTATATTCGTTTGATTCTTAATCGGACTTGTCATCCGGCAAAGGTACAGTTAATTAAACTGAATAGTTAGAACATAATGGTCAGCAAATATCCCACCCCTGCAGCACCAATGACCACCCCTGCACTATTTACTTTTTTAAAGCTGAAAATGACTGCAAGGCTCAATACGCCTATGAATATCATTCTCCAATCGGTAATATTCTCTTTGCCCTTGGTGTAGCATACGACAAAAATAATCGTCACAGAGGCCACATTTACAGCATCCAGGAAGGAGGAGAACAGGATGGAGTTTCGCATCTTACGGACCAATTGGAAGTTTGGAGCGCTCGACGTATACTTTTTGTATACTCAAAACTACAGCCGGATACGGTACGAGTATTGCCGGAACAAAAGGTGTGCCACAGCTTGCTCAGCAGATTTCAAACAGAATTTAAGGCTTGTTTACAGTGAATTTCGGCGGATAAACCGGAAGGGGCTTTTAATGCGTTCGAATTTTCGGGTAAGGATCATCCGGGCGTCCCGGGATAATCCATTGATACATCCCTTGCGTTTAGTGCAGGAACCATTCGTCCAAATAGAGGTGAGGGTAACAGGCGATTCGGTAGACTGGAATTCATACATCAGGGTATTTCTGATTACATCACATTCCATGATTACCTCTTCACTGTTCTGTTCGTATCGGACAATCAGCCCTGTGGGATTATCGATCGGACCAATTGGCTCCGGGATTTTCCTTGTTTTGCATATTCTTCACTCCATACAGAATAGTAACCTTTGATAAATCGACCCCCATGCCCCTGAGGGCATTGTAACTCAGCTTATCCATCATCGCGCTTCCTTCAAATTTCCCCTTCGGCACGGTAACGCCTGCGAAGTCACTCTTTGGCAGGTTGCTCCCGCTGAAGTTCGTCAGCAACTGTCGCTCCGGCGAGGGGGAGAGGTTGACGACTTCCTGTACCGTTTGCTCATTGTCGCCGATGTTGTCAATGGTCATCTTAAAAGCCGGTTCATCGTCCTCGGATTGGAAGCTTTCTGAAAAATAGTTAAGGTCAACGCACAGAATTTCCGCCAGTTTAAAGAATACTGCCGCTGTCGGATTCGGAATTGTAAAATACAAATGGAGATGAGTGTGGAATTTGAGCTGAAAGGTTCGTAATAAATGATAATTTTGGTCGTTCAAAATGCTTCAAGGAAAAAGTTGGTTGATCGGGTAAATAAATTGAGGGAATTGGTGTGAAAAAACAGATGACTCTAATATACAGGCATGCAGCGATTCTACTACTCTGTCTTGCCTTCTCACTGAATGTTCCCGCTGTAAAATTTTATAGCGTTAACTCCTTGTTTGGCATCTCCTCCAGGGTAACCAACTCGATTTGTGAAGACAACAATGGCTTTATCTGGGCATCTTCAAAAACCGGTATTTTACGATTGACTGATACTGACTACCGCATTTATCAACTTCCTTATGAAACAGCCGGCGCAATAGTCGTTAAGTTGATTTACGAACACTCCAGACTGATCGCCTATACCAATAATGGCCAGATATTTATATATAATTCTGTTTACGACCGGTTCGACCTGTTGATTGGGTTAAACAAGATGAAGAATAGTGAAAACTTCGACGTTTATAACTTATTAATTGATCGTTCAGGCGATTACTGGATCGCATTAAACAACGGATTGTATAAATACCATTCAGGTAAACTGACCTTAATCGATGAAGCTTTGCAGGAAAGATATTCAATTGCCTGGCTTAATGATCAGTATTTAATCATTACAAAACCTACAGGCATATGGTCTTTGGATATCCAAACCATGGAAAGCAAATGTCTGTACGAAAACAAAAGCATAAGTTCATTTTTGGTTTCAAGCTTATATCTCGATAAAATCCAAAATAAACTTTGGATCGGGACCTTATCGAATGGTTTGTTTTGCTTTAATTTTGGTTCAGCCACATTAAACCACATACTTCAATCCTCCTTTCCCAGGCAACCCATTCTGGCCATCGAAGAAAATTCAGAATCGACGATTTTGGTTGGCATTGATGGTCAGGGTGTTTGGGAGCTGAATAAGCAGGACTACAAGGTATTGAATGTCTACAAAGAAAATGCTGATGATCCGTATTCCTTACGTGGAAACGGTGTTTATGATATTTTTTACGACCATCATGAGCGGGTTTGGATTTGTACAATCAGTGGCGGGGTATCGTTTTATGAACTGGCTTCACCGCTTGTAAATCAAATTGTTCACCGCACAAATGACGCTAATTCGTTGGTAAATAATGATGTAAATGGCATAGTCGAAGATCATGATGGTAAAATCTGGTTCGCCACAAACAATGGGATAAGTTGTTGGGATGTCGCATCAAACAAATGGAAAAACTTCTATTTCAATAAGCTCGAACAGGCGCAGGTATTTCTTACGCTCTGTGAAGATGACAAGGGCAGGATTTGGGCTGGCAGTTATTCTTCAGGGATATATGTTCTCGACGAAAAGACCGGACGGGAACTGGCGCATTATTCAAAGGATCAAAAGGATTTGTTATCTGTCAGCAATTTCGTCTTTGATATTTTTAAAGATAGCCAGGGAGATTTGTGGATAGGAGGCGTCAATGGGAAATTTGAGTGTTATCAGTCTAAGGAAGACAAGTTTAGAATCTATACCGAAGAACCTATAAGCTCGTTTGCTGAGTTAATGCCCAATCAAATCCTTTTGGGATGCAGCTATGGCATTAAGTTATTGAACAAGCAAACAGGTGAAATTAAGAATTTTCTGACGGGTTATGAAGTTCAGAATATGCTTGTTTTAGGCGACATCGTTTGGGTTTCTACAAGTGGAGAAGGCTTATTGGAGTATAATTTCAAAAATGGAGAGCTTAAAAAGTATACCACGCAAGAAGGATTACCTTCAAACTTCATCAACAGTATTATTTATGCCGATAATAGCTTGTGGGTTGGAACCGAAAGCGGTTTGTGCCGTTTTAACCCCAGAGATAAAACGGCGTTTACCTTTTCTTCCATCTATCCCCTGTCGGGTATTTCCTATAATAAAAGCGCACTATTTGGATTGAAGAATGGACAATTGGCCTGGGGAACCAATAGTGGAGCCATTATTTTTGCACCCCAATCGATCAGGGAGGTTTCGTCGAAAGGGAAAATATTCTTTCAGGACCTGACCATATCCGGACGATCAATCCGGGAGATCCCATCATTTAAACTGAAAACGCCTGTTGATAGTTTACAAACCATTAACCTGAAATATTCGCAAAACACCATCAGTCTCGAATTGATTTCAATCGGGATGCAGTCTGGTTCAAAATATTCGTGGAAGCTGGAAGGGTTTGATAAAGACTGGACCTCTCCTTCTGGGAACAGGATTATTACCTATACCAATATTCCAAGCGGAGAATTTACATTAAAAATCAAGTTGTATGACAGTTCAATATCGAATGTGATAGCTGAACGTTCAATTGCAATTAAGCTTATTCCTCCATTTTGGAGAACTGGCTGGTTCTGGATGCTCATTATTATAGTTATTTCCAGCGTCATCTTCCTTTATTTTCTTTACTACATTAACCGACTGAAGCAGGAACATACTGAAGAAAAGGTGCGTTTTTTTACCAATACGGCTCACGATATCCGAACTTCGCTGACTTTGATTAAAGCTCCGGTCGAGGAATTAAGAAATGAAAAAAACTTAAGCGAATCGGGAAAATACTATTTAAATCTTGCCATCGATCAGGCAAGACAACTTACCTCGGTAGTAACTCAATTAATGGATTTCCAGAAGGTTGATATAGGTAAGGAACATCTTATGCTGTCAATGACAGATATTGTAAAACTTGTCTCGACCCGCAAGGTCCTGCTGGCTTCGTATGCCAAAAGCAGAAACATCGGACTTGAGTTTATTACTGATCGGGAAAGTTATATCACGGCGGTTGATGAGCCGAAAACGGAAAAAATCATCGATAACCTGATTTCAAATGCCATCAAATATTCTCCTGAAAATAGTCAAATACAGATAGATCTCAAATGCGACAATAAAAAATGGGTACTTCAGGTGAACGACAATGGGATTGGCATAAGCCGAAGGGCACAACGACAGTTGTTTAAGGAATTTTACCGGGGCGATAACGCGATCAATTCAAAAGTTGTCGGTTCAGGAATAGGGCTTTTACTGGTCAAAAATTATGTAGTCCTGCATGGAGGTAACATTAGTTGCAGCAGCCAGGAAAATGTTGGATCAGTATTTCAGGTTGTAATACCCTTTAAATCGATTTCGAGGGAGTCTCATACAGCAATTGTTAATTCTGATTTACCAGCAACTTCCAGTTCTGTTACGGACATTTCTCCGTCTATGGATCCCGGGTACCCGGGATCAAAAGAGATGAAAGTATTAATTGTTGAGGATAATGACGAATTGCTTAATTTCATGAAGAGTATACTCAGTGCTGATTTTAAGGTATATACTGCCGTTGATGGAGTTAAAGCCTGGGAGTTTATTTCGAAACATGTACCTGATCTGGTTGTCTCCGACATTATGATGCCTAACAGGAATGGTTTTGAATTGTGCCGGATCATGAAATCGACTTACGAAACTTCACACATACCGATTATTTTACTCACAGCCCTGTCGGAGAAAACAGATCAGTTGCATGGGCTGGGGTTGGGGGCAGATGATTATTTAACCAAACCTTTCAATATGAATCTCTTGATTCAGCGGATCAAGTCGATCATTCGCAATCGGGAGGCGGTCAGGGAAAAGGCCATGAAGCTGATCAAAGTCGAATCAACAGGTAATATTCTGTCAAACGATCTCAACGACAAGTTCATAAAAAAGATGTTGGAAGTTGCAAAGGCCAATATCTCCAAGGTTGAATTCGGCAAAGATGAATTTGCATCGGCAATGAATGTCAGTTCTTCACTGCTTTATAAAAAGATTAAATCCCTCACCGATCAATCGCCTACCGATTTCATCAAAACCGTCCGGCTCAACCATGCGGTGGAATTATTGCAATCGCGAAAATACACGGTTACCGAAGTCAGTGAACTTTGCGGTTTTGCCAGTGTAGGCTATTTCAGCACCGTTTTCAGGAAACATTTTGGGAAATCACCTTCCGAAATATCAGAGTGAGTTATAGGACCTGTTTTTAAAGAATGATATAATGAGTTTCTGACCAATTATTTTTTGTCCGACAGGAGTTGATCTTGCATAATTATTTACCCTCATTTGAACAAAAAACACGCTCCAAATTTTCCCGGAAACTAAATTACCAACATTGTGCTTCATTTTTGCCATAATTGTGTTTCAAGTTGGGATAACGTTTAGGATTAAATACTGCTTCTGTATTGCTTAAATACTAAAATTTGATTTTCTGTATTTAAAAACACTAATAACAGTATTATTACACTAACGTTGAACTAAGTTAACAATCCTGTTTTTATCGTTTGTGTAGTCTTTTGCGTTTCAGCTTCAAATGGAGTTTATATCCAAAATTAAAAAGTGTATATCTAAAATCGAAAACCTAAGTGATACCAATTTACTACTTTTACTAAATATAACCCTAACAAAACAAACCATGAAACGAAACAGTCCATTTACTTTTCTGTTCTTTACCCTACTGCTCTTTAGCCTGGTTTCTTATTCACAAAACTCAATAAAACAAGCGCCACAGGGATTCGATAATTTTCGCGACGGTATTTTTCACGGAAGAATCGACACCGTTATTTACAACTCAACTACCGTTGGTACTAACCGTAAGACGTTGATATATACTCCTCCGGGTTATTCGAAGAAAAAAAAATACCCTGTACTTTACCTGTTGCATGGTATAGGAGGCGACGAAAAGGAGTGGCTTAAAGGAGGAAATCCGGAGGTCATTTTTGATAACCTGTATGCGGATGAGAAAGCAGAACCGATGATTGTTGTAATGCCCAACGGCCGTGCCATGAAAGATGACCGTGCAACCGGAAATATTATGGCTCCCGATAAGGTTCAGGCTTTCGCTGCATTCGAAAAGGATCTGCTAAACGATCTGATTCCATTTGTTGAAAAGACATATCCTGTGATAAAAGACCGGGAGCACCGTGCTATTGCCGGTTTATCGATGGGTGGAGGGCAATCGCTGAACTTCGGTTTAGGCAACCTCGATAAGTTTGCCTGGGTTGGTGGGTTCTCTTCAGCCCCAAATACCAAAAAACCTGAAGAGCTGGTTCCCGATCCTGCAAAAGCAAAACAACAAATCAAACTGCTCTGGATTTCCGTTGGTGATAAAGACGGCTTGATGGGTTTCAGCCAACGTACTCATGATTATTTGGTTACTCAACAGGTACCTCATATTTACGATGTAATCCCCGGTGGGGTTCATGATTTCAAAGTGTGGAAAGAAAGTTTATATCAATACGCTCAATTGCTTTTTAAGCCGGTTAAAATTGCAATGCAACAATCCACATTAAAAGATGCTTTTGCCGGCAAGTTTTATATTGGAACTGCCCTGAATGCATTTCAAATTTCAGGAAGGGATACGGCAGGTATCAATGTGGTAAAAGAACAATTCAGCGCCATCGTTCCGGAGAATTGCATGAAAAGCGGCCAGATTCAACCCAAAGAAGGTGAATTTAACTTCACATTGGCTGATCAGTTTGTTGATTTTGGAATTCAAAATAACAAGTTTATTACCGGTCACTGCTTGGTATGGCATTCGCAGGCACCACGTTGGTTCTTCACCGACAGTGAGGGTAAAGATGTTTCCCGCGATGTTTTAATTGATCGGATGAAGAAGCATATATCTACAGTGGTTGGCCGGTACAAAGGAAGAATAAAGGGTTGGGATGTAGTCAATGAAGCCATTAATGATGATGGAAGCTACCGAAACAGTAAGTTCTATCAAATTGTGGGTGAAGATTTCATCAAACTGGCTTTCCAGTTTGCCCATGAGGCTGATCCCGATGCGGAACTCTATTACAACGATTATTCGGAAGCCATTCCTTCGAAAAGAAATGGTATTGTTGCCCTGGTTAAAAAACTGCAGTCGCAGGGAGTGAAAATTGACGGGATTGGCATGCAGACCCATGTTGGGCTTGATTCACCCAGACTGGAAGATTATGAGGCCAGTATGGAGGCTTTTGCATCACTTGGCGTAAAAGTGATGGTTACCGAAATGGATATCAGTGTACTGCCTAATCCTGACCGGAATGTAAGTGCCGATATAGCCACCAGCTTTGCTTATAAGGAAAAACTAAATCCTTACGTCCAGGGTCTTCCCGATTCGGCCCGGGTAGCATTGGAAAAACGCTACCTTGATTTCTTCAGGCTTTACTTGAAACATGACAATTACGTTACCAGGGTAACTTTATGGGGTGTGAATGATGCGGTTTCGTGGAAAAATAACTTTCCTGTCAGAGGCCGGACAGATTATGCGTTGTTATTCGACCGAAACAATAAGCCCAAATCAATTGTGCCGCTTCTCATCGATTTGGCGTCAAAGTATAAATAACAGGGCGATGAAACAACTGACTAAAACTCTGGTAATCCTTGTACTTTTGACTTTTACATTTGCTGCATATCCGCAAAGTAAGCAAGTTCAAACAACCATTTGCAACCCCATGAACCTGAGTTATAGGTTTTGTCTCGATGCCCCCTCGCGTCGTGAAGCTGCCGACCCTACCATGGTTACATATAAAGGCGAATATTACCTTTTTGCATCCAAATCAGGCGGGTATTTTCATTCGATCGATTTAATTCATTGGGATTTAATTATTTCAGATGTGCTTCCGCTGGAAGACTATGCACCGACTGTTGTCGAAATGAAAGGTATGTTGTATTTTATGGCCTCCAAAAATAGTCCTCCACTGACTATTTATAAAACATCAGACCCTAAATCAGGAAAATGGGAAATTGCCAATGCTGCATTCCCGATCGGCATGACCGACCCAGATTTGTTTGTCGACGATAACGGACGTTTATACTTCTATTATGGTTGTTCAAACGTAAATCCAATACAGGGCATCGAACTGGATACCAAAACGCTAAATCCAATCGGAAAATCAATTGCACTATTTAACAGCGACAAGAAAAACTATGGGTGGGAAAGATCAGGTGATTACAACGAGGTTGGCAACAATCCATGGATTGAAGGATCCTGGATGACCAAACACGATGGCAAATATTACCTTCAGTATGCCGGTCCTGGAACCGAATTCAAAAGTTACGGCGACGGAGTATATGTTGCGGATCAGCCGCTGGGCCCGTTTAAGCTGGCAAAGAATAACCCCTTCTCATACAGGCCGGAAGGGTTTGCCACAGGGGCAGGTCATAGCAGCACTTTTCAGGATATATACGGCAATTACTGGCATATCTCTACCATTACGATTTCGCAAAAACACATGTTTGAGCGCCGCCTGGGATTATACCCAACCTTTTTTGATCAGGATGGCGAAATATATGTGTACACCGGTTTTGGTGACTTTCCGTATCAGGTTCCGACCAGAAAGATTTCCGACCCTTCGGAATTATTCCCCAACTGGATGCTGCTCTCGTATAACAAACCAGTCGAAGTTTCTTCGGAATTACCCAATCATCCAAAGAGTCTTGCTGCCAATGAAGATATACGTACGTTCTGGAGTGCAAAAACAGGGAATAAGGGCGAATGGATCAGCATGGATTTGCAGAAAGAATGCACCGTAAATGCCATTCAGATTAACTATGCCGAAAACGAAACGAAAATCATGGGTCGTCAGCCAGGCATCTATTATCAATACCTTCTTGAGTATTCAACAGATGGCAAAACATGGAAAACATTGGCTGATAAAACTCAAAACAAGATCGATGTTCCACACGATTACATTGAGTTTGCAAAACCGGTCAAGGCTCGTTACATCAAACTGACCAATTACAAGGTTCCTTCAGGCACATTTGCCCTTGCCGGCCTGCGTATCTTTGGAAATGGCGGCGGGAAAGCCCCTTCAGAAGTAAATAATTTAAATTTGAAGCGTTCGGAAACTGACCGTTGTGTGGTGGATTTAAACTGGCCAAAAATACCTGGCGCTGTTGGGTACAACATCCGCTACGGAACCGGTAAAGATAAACTCTACCAGAATTACCAGGTACTTGGTGCTAATTCATTAACTATCCGGAGTTTAAATGCACTTCAGAAATATTATTTCACCATCGATGCTTTTAACGAGAATGGCATTACAAAAGGGAAAAGTAGATTTGAACTAAAATAAACACTTCACTAACCATGAAAAGATCAGTATTACTCGCTATAGGTCTGTTATTCACCTTAGGTTTATTGGCCCAGCAATTTCCATATCAAAACCCAAAACTTTCTTCTGAAGATCGGGCAAAAGATTTGATTTCAAGGTTAACACTTGAAGAAAAAGCAATCCTGATGTGCGACATCTCTGACGCCATTCCGCGTTTGGGCATCAAAAAATTCAACTGGTGGAGCGAGGCACTGCACGGCCTTGCCAACAATGGAAATGTGACTGTTTTTCCTGAACCTGTTGGTATGGCAGCTTCGTTTGATGATGATCTTTTATATCACATTTTCGATGCTGTTTCGGATGAAACCCGCGCCAAATATAACGAGGCCACACAAAAAGGACAGGAGAACAGGCGTTTTCTTAGTCTCTCGGTTTGGACTCCCAATGTCAATATTTTCCGCGATCCACGCTGGGGACGTGGTCAGGAAACCTATGGCGAAGATCCTTATCTGACTTCCCGCATGGGTGTTCAGGTGGTGAAAGGGCTGCAAGGTCCTTCTGATGCCAAATATCGGAAGTTACTAGCCTGTGCCAAGCATTTTGCCGTTCATTCAGGTCCTGAATGGAGCCGTCATTCGCTTAATCTGAATAATGTTGATCCGCGTGATCTGAATGAAACCTATCTTCCCGCTTTCAAATCGCTGGTTCAGAATGCTGATGTACGCGAAGTAATGTGTGCTTATCAGCGTTTGGACGATGAACCCTGCTGTGGTAATTCAACACTGCTTCAGAAAATCCTCCGCGATGAATGGGGTTTTAAATATCTGGTGGTATCCGATTGCGGTGCGATTGGTGATTTTTATACCAGCCACAAGGTTTCTTCGGATGCCGTTCATGCTGCGTCCAAAGGCGTTTGGGCCGGAACGGATGTAGAATGTCAATGGATAGACCACAATTACAAGAAATTGCCGGAAGCTGTCGCAAAAGGTTTGATTACCGAGGATGAAATAAACAAACATGTGATGCGCGTAATGGTTGGTCGGTTCGATTTAGGAGAAATGGACGACGATGCAATAGTTCCCTGGTCTAAAATCCCCATGTTGGTTGTCAATAACGAAGAGCACCGAAAACTTGCCTTAGATATGGCTCGCGAAACAATGACGCTTCTTCAGAATAAAAACAATATTCTTCCTTTAAAGAAATCCAACAAAATTGCCGTAGTTGGACCAAATGCCAATGATAAATCCATGTTGTGGGGAAATTATAACGGAACTCCGATCCGCACTATTTCGATTCTTGAAGGAATAAGTTCAAAGCTTCCGGCAAACAAAGTTCTTTATGACAAAGGCTGTGATCTGGTTGAGGACAAAGTCACTGAAAGTTATTTCACCTATTGCTCAGCTGAAGGGAAAAAAGGGTTTAAAGCTACTTACTGGAATACTGTAGGCCTGCCCGCCACTTTGGCCTCTCAATGGCAGGCGGGCCGTTCAGGCAACATAGTAGCAACCCAACAGTTAAATGATCCGATTAAATTAACTACTGCCGGACAGCACGAGTTTGCTTCTGGAGTTAAACTGGAAGGCTTTTCTTCCAACTATGAAACGGAGTTCACTGCGCCTAAAACCGAAGAGATTGTTTTCAAATGCGGGGCTACCGGATACTTTGAACTGTTCGTGAATGGAGAATCGGTCAAAAGTTCTAATAACTGGAGGACATTGATTTCACGGATTCCATACCAGGTTGAGGCGGGCAAAAAATACAAACTGGAAATGCGCTTTGCCCAGCTAAACAATTGGCAAGCAAACATCGAATTCAATTTTGGCAAAGAAGTGGATGTGGACTATTCCGGACTTATCAGTAAGCTGAAAGGAACCGATGTCGTCATTTTTGTTGGTGGTCTTTCAACGCTGCTTGAGGGTGAAGAAATGCCGGTTTCCTTTCCAGGGTTCAAAGGCGGAGACCGCACAGATATTGAACTTCCTGCGGTACAGCGGAATTGCCTGAAGGCGTTGAAACAGGCCGGAAAGAAAGTTATTTATGTGAACTGTTCCGGTTCAGCCATTGCGATGGTCCCGGAAACCGAAAGCTGTGATGCGATCCTTCAGGCCTGGTATCCGGGCGAATCAGGAGGTCAGGCCGTTGCCGATGTGCTTTTTGGCGATTACAATCCTTCCGGAAAACTACCTGTTACTTTCTATAAAAGCATCAAACAACTGGGCGATTTCGAGGACTACTCGATGAAAGGCCGCACTTATCGCTACATGAATGATGCATTGTTTCCATTCGGCTTTGGATTGAGCTACACCACTTTCAAAATTGGAGATGCAAAACCTTGTAAGAGCGAAATCAAGAACGACGAAACCCTGGAGCTGACCATACCTGTAACAAATACCGGAAAACGAACCGGGACTGAAGTCATTCAGGTCTATGTGAAAAAAGTGAACGAAACCGATGGCCCAATTAAAACCTTAAGAGGTTTTAAGAAAGTTGAAGTTGCAGCCGGAAAAACTACTTCGGTTTCGATTGATCTGTCCCCATTGGCATTCGAATTCTATGATCGCAGTCAACTCAAGATGGCCGTCACTTCGGGCGAATATGAAGTCTACTATGGGACGAGTTCCGATTCAAAAGATTTGAAAATGAGTAAAATAACGGTTTTGTAAACCAGACTGAATGTATTAATGAACCAAGATAAAAATCCCAGATCAAAAATTTCTTCTAAAATAATTAACAAAGATAAATCATAAATTATGAAACGAGTTTTTATGAAAATTAATATTGTTGTTATATTGTTAATCGTTTTGATTAACGGAGGATTTTGTTTTGCACAGTCTCCGGCAACAATTGTCGAAGACTTCAAACCGTCTTCAGTAAACCAACCCGGAAAAGAATTTCCAAAGGTAAATTCCGAAGGACGGGTGCGTGCTCAAATTTCGGCACCCGAAGCACATCAGGTTCAGTTGGATATTGGTGCTGTGAAGTACGATTTAGTCAAAGATGAAAAGGGAATTTGGACGGGTGAATCTGCCCCCCAGGACGAAGGTTTTCATTACTACCAGATTTGGGTTGACGGTGCTGCAGTTCCCGATCCCGGTAGCTTATATTTCTTTGGCGCAGGTCGTTGGGGAAGTGGTATTGAAATTCCGGCTAAAGATCAGGACTTTTATACGCTGAAGAATGTTCCACATGGTGAGTTGCGCGATGTACATTATTTCTCAGCAAGCACTAATAGTGTACGTCATGCCTATATTTACACACCTCCCAGCTACGACAAAGACAATTCAAAACGCTATCCTGTATTGTATCTGCAACATGGTATGGGCGAGAATGAAACAGGCTGGGGCAACCAGGGACATGCAAACCTGATCATGGATAACCTTATAGCTGAAGGGAAAGCTGTTCCATTTATCATCGTGATGGAAAACAGCAGCGTCAAGTTTGAAAGGCCTCGTGAGCCAAAACCTGTCCCGAGAACTCGGGATGATTTTGCCGGTGAATTTAAAAAAGTTCTTCTCAACGATTTGATTCCTTTTGTTGAAGCCAATTATCGGGTTATTGGTGATCCGAATCATCGCGCTATGGCCGGACTTTCGATGGGAGGAATGCAAACCCGCCTGATCACATTGGCCAATCCGGATAAGTTCTCACAAGTTGGCATGTTCAGTGGCGGCAGCATTAGCATGGATGATCTCACCAATACTCCAGATTTTAAAAAGAATGTCAAACTTCTTTTTATCAGCTATGGTAGTCGGGAACTCGAAAACCCAAGAGGTGGTTCTGGTGGCGATCCGAAAGCAAATACTGAAGCATTGAAAGGTGCTGGAATGAACACTCATTTCTATGTCTCACCACAAACAGCTCACGAATGGCAAAGTTGGCGCAGGGCACTGAATGAATTTGCGCCACTTTTATTCAGGTAATGTTTAATATTTTAGAGATATGATGAAAATAAAACTGGGTTTAATCCTCATCGCAGGATTTCTTTTGTCAAATGTTAAAGCGTTTTCACAGGATCCAAACTTCTACATTTACCTATGCTTCGGGCAATCGAACATGGAAGGCAATGCGAAAATTGAAGCACAAGACACAATCGGAGTTGACAGCAGGTTTCAGGTAATGGAAACCCTTGATTGTCCTGATCTGAAAAGGACTAAAGGAAACTGGTATACTGCCATTCCGCCTTTGTGCCGTTGTCATACAGGCTTAACTCCTGCCGACTATTTTGGCCGGACAATGATCGCCAACCTCCCAAAAAATATACGGGTAGGTGTGATAAACGTTGCAGTCGGAGGTTGTAAAATTGAACTGTTCGACAAGGATAACTATTCATCTTACGTTTCAACGGCTCCTGGATGGATGTTGAATATGATTAAGGAATACGACGGAAATCCCTACGGACGATTGGTTGAAATGGCCAAATTGGCACAAAAGGATGGTGTTATCAAGGGTATTCTGCTTCATCAGGGTGAATCGAATTCGAACGACAGTTTGTGGACCAAAAAAGTAAAAGGTGTGTATGATAACCTGATGAAAGACCTGAACCTTGACCCCAAAAATGTACCTTTACTTGCAGGTGAAACCGTGAATGCCGACCAGAATGGAATTTGTGCAGGCATGAACGCCATAATTGCTACTCTGCCAAAAGCATTGCCCAATTCGTATGTTATTTCTTCAGCCGGTTGTGCTGATGGCCCTGACAACCTGCATTTCAGCGCAGCCGGATATCGGGAATTGGGAAAACGATACGCCGAAAAGATGCTTTCCTTATTAAGGTTTAAAAACAAAGAATAAGGTTCTTAAATATTATAAAGATGCTTAACTATTTAACTATCGTTTTGGGATTGGTTGCGCTGATCGTGATGAAACCATCAAACTCGCTGGCTCAAATCAGCGGTGATCCCTCATTTTATCAGGAAGTAAAAACCTATACCAATCCTGTTTTGCCAGGTGATCATCCTGATCCGACTTTGCTGAAGGTTGGCGATGATTTCTACCATTGTGGTTCCACTTTCCACTTTACTCCTTATATGCCAATCTATCATTCCAAGGATTTGGTTCATTGGGAAGTGATAGGACGAGTGTTGCATCCTTCAAAAGCCGGATGGGTTTCCGATCGTCCTTCAGCAGGAATTTGGCAGGGAGCCATTACCTGGTTCTATGGTTCCTACTGGATTTATTTTTCAGCAGGCGGACAATGGTTTTGCAAAGCAGATTCTCCGACTGGTCCATGGACTGATCCCGTTGAGGTAAAAACCAATCCGACGACAGGACCACTTGGTTACGACAACTCCATCTTTGTAGACGATGATGGCAGACCATACATGGTTATTAAAAATATGCAGAAAGTGAATCGGATTCAGGAACTTGGGAAAGATGGACAATTATCAGGTACGGTGATGAACCTCGACTGGGTCAATGCAAAATTGCAATACAGTTGGGCTGAAGGGCCTGTTATGTGCAAACGTAATGGGATTTATTACTATTTTCCTGCTGGCGATGTATCGGGTGGCCAATATGTCATGAAAGGGAAAGAGCTTACAGGTGATTCCACAAAATGGGAAAGGCTGGGTGAATTCTTTAAGCCGATCAGCGATCCTAATATAGGTTTTCGTCGACCCAACCATATGTCGGCACCTTTTCAACTGGCTGACGGAACCTGGTGGACTATCGCCCAAAGCTATGAGAAATACAATGGCGATGACTGGTCGGGTACTGGCCGTCAGACTTCTCTATATCAGGTGATTTGGGATGGTGATCGTCCGTGGGGAATAGCTCCGACCACGCACCCTTTGATAAAGCCAAACTTACCGCAATCGGGCATTTTGTGGAGAAGCGTCCAAAGCGACGATTTTGATGAGGATGTTTTAAGTGCAAACTGGCATTTTCTGACCAAAAAAGCGGCATCTGCTTATTCCCTTTCAGCAAGAAAAGGCTGGATAAGACTCACTCCTGAAACTGAGCGGACACATCTGGTTCAGAAAGAAACCGACCATTATTATACAGCTGTCACGAAAGTCGATCTGGATGCTACTGATGTTGCAGCAAAGGCAGGTATTTACCTCACCAACGGAAATCAAAAGGTAGTTGTGAAGTTATATACAGGATTTGATAACAAAAAGAAAATCATATTTGATTTTGATAAGGAAACGCGCAGCGTCTCCAACGAATTTGGGAATACCGTTTGGCTGAAAATTGAACGTAACTGGCACAATTTAAGCGCCTGGTGCAGTGGCGATGGCATTCGTTGGAAGTCGATTGGTGAGCCGATCAGTGCCGTGAACCTTGATAAGGTGCAGCCAAATTACAACTCTTGGGTAGGCACAAGCATCGGATTATTTGCCGAAGGAAAACCTGCCGATTTCGATTTCTTTATTTGTAAAGATGGTTTTTCACCTGTCCTTGCTGCAGGTTACAGCAACTATTTCGGTATAAAAACAATCCAGAAAGAATCGGGGAAAATAGTCACCAACACTTCTCCAAATGGCGGTTGGTTTATGATTTCCGGAGTAGAATTAGGCAAAACATCTCCATCAGCCATTGAAATAATGGCTTCTTCAACCTCAAAAGGGAAACTTGAAATCTGGTTGGATGATTTAAAAACCGGTAAATTGATTGCAGTCTTACCGGTTAGCTCAACCGGGGGAGAAGATCACTGGAACGTATTTTCCAAAGCGGTTAAAGGGGTTTCAGGTCATCACGATGTGTTTGTAAAATTCCCGACTGGAATTGAAGGTGTACTGAAAATCAAATCCATAAGGTTCCTGAAATAGTAAGAAGTTGAAACGTAGAGACTGTTTAAATTTGATTTATTCAATATGTATCATTGTTAAACCCCTTCAAGGTTGGTGGATTATATCATTCATTTTCCGTGGGTTAACACCCACGGTTATTAAAATCACACCCTTTCAGGGTTGTAAAGAACAAAAAGTCCGGAGGACTTAAATTTGAAACCTCCGGTGAAACCTGATGCAAATGAACCAATAAACTTGAGAACCCCGAAGTGGGTTCAATATTAATTTAAACCGTCTCTAATAAAATAAGATTATTTTGCAGTGATTTAAAAAAACCTAAAGATGAAAAAAAACATTCTCACAAGCCTGATTTTCCTGGCCGTTTTCTCAATGAGCGGATTTTGTTCTCAACTAAAATCGGGATCAACCGACGGGGGGGCACCAATTCCTCCCGAGATTGAAAACCCCGAACTTCTGGGTATCAACAAAGAACCCTGGCACGCCACCTTAATGCCTTATGCCAATTTGCAGGAGGCTTTGGTTGCCAAACGACATGCTTCTTCGTTATGTAAAAGTTTGAACGGACAATGGAAATTCAATTGGGTTCCAAGTCCTGAAAAACGTCCGGTTGATTTTTACAAACCGGATTTTGATGTATCGGGATGGAAAGAAATTCCGGTACCTTCAAACTGGGAGGTTCAGGGATACGGAACACCCTTTTACCGAAATTTGGGCTACACCATCAAAAAAGATTTTCCTCATGTAATGAGCGAGCCCGACAAAAAGTACACGTCTTTTATTGAGCGTAATCCGGTTGGAAGCTACCGCAGGGAGTTTACTGTCCCAGCCGAATGGGAAGGACGTCGCAATTTTATTACGTTCGATGGTGTCGACTGTGCTTTCTTTTTGTGGGTAAACGGCGAAAAAGTTGGGTTCAGCGTTAACAGCCGCAATGCAGCCGATTTCGACCTTACCAAATACCTGAAACCCGGTAAAAACATGATTGCAGTGGAGGTTTACCAGTATAGTTCGGGTACCTGGCTGGAAGATCAGGATATGTGGCGTTTGCATGGAATTTTCCGTAACGTAACGCTTTGGAGTGCTCCACAGGTGCACATTCGCGATTTCTTTATAAAAACTGATCTCGACAAGGACTACAAAGATGCTACACTGGATGTGACAGCAAAAATTAAAAACTTCAGCGATAAAACAGCCAAGGCCCAAACATTCATGGCGACACTTTACGACAAAGAAGGTAAGGAAATCGACAGGGGAAGTACTACTGGTACTGCATTGAATGCTAAACAGGAAGAAATTCTGAATGTGAAATTTCAGGTTTCAAATCCACTTAAATGGACTGCAGAAACACCAAATTTATATACCGTTGTTTTAACTAACTCCGAAGGTGAAATCTTATCGTCCAAAGTGGGCTTCCGCAAAATAGAAATCAATGGCCGGATATTTACAGTCAATGGTGTACCCATCAAACTGAAAGGTGTTAATCGTCACGAACATTGGTCAGAGGTAGGCCATGCCATTACTGAAGAAATGATGATTCGCGATCTGGAAGTGATCAAACAAGGCAACTGCAACCATGTCCGAACATGCCATTATTCCGATGATCCGCGCTGGTACGAATTGTGCGACGAATGGGGAATCTGGCTTGTTGCAGAAGCGAACTGCGAATCGCATGGATATGACGGACGTTTCGATGAAGAACCTACCATGAAGGCAGCCATTATCGACCGTAATGTGGCAAATGTTGAAAATTTCAAGAACCATCCGTCTGTGATTATCTGGTCGCTCGGAAACGAGTGTGGCGGAGTGGGTTCCAATTTTGTGGCAGCCATGAACACCATCAAAGCCATTGATCCAACCCGTTTTGTTCATTACGAACGTTTTGGATCTGGTAAAAATAATCCGGCGGATCTGGATGGCCGAATGTACGGGACCGCTGAAGATTATGTCAGTATGGTGAAAAACTGGGGACTAACCAAACCGCTTTACATCTGCGAGTTTGTACATGCCATGTTCAATTCGATGGGCTCACTCGATGAGTATTCAAAAGTCTTTGACGATAATCCGGAAATCTTAGGTGGTGCTATATGGGAATTTCAGGATCAGGCCTTGTGGAACAGACGCGACCCCAATCATCCGATATTGGCTTATGGCGGAGGCTTTGGAGAGTTTCCGAACGATAATTATTTTATTCATAAAGGAGTAGTTTCTTATGATCGTTCTACAGAGGGAAACAGGGTTAAACCGCATTATCCTGAAATGAAGAGGGCATTTCAGTGGATTGATAGTGAACTAACTGATCCGGTTAATGGAGGATTGCAAATTAAAAACAAATACCAGTTTATTTCTTTGGATGGTTTTGATGCCACATGGAGCTTAACCGAAAACGGACAGATAATTGATAATGGAAAAATGAACCTGCGTCGCGGCTGGGGAAAAGGAATGTATGTGGCCAATATCCCATATAAAATAAAGCATCCAAAAGCCGGAGCTGAATATTATGTAAGGGTGTCCTACACTCAAAAAGAAAAAACACTTTGGGCTGACAAAGGCTTTGAAGTAGCAGCAACCCAATTCAAACTTCCTGTTAATACACCGCCAGATGTGGAAACGATTGTCACTCAACCTGTGAAAATGGTTCAGAATGAACAATCGGTAACTGTTTCAGGAAAAGGATTTTTAGTAGTTTTCGATAAGAAAACCGGATTAATTAATCAGTTATCAAAAAATGGAGCCAATCTGTTAACTGCCGATGGTTCGCCTAAGCTGCTCTTATGGCGTGCTCCGCACAAAAACGATGACAACTGGGCATACAGTCAATGGGAAAAATTTGGGGTAAACGATCTTCAATACTCACTGGTCGATTTTAAAGTTGAAACGATTGATAATGCTACCGTGAAAGTAGTATCAACAACCAAAGCTGATGGGAAAAATGGTTTTGGAGCAGTTCATACAGCAACTTATCTGGTAAAAGGTGATGGTTCAATAAAGGTGGACAACCAGGTTCAGTTTGTTGGCTTCAAAATAAACCTGGCTCGGATAGGCGTACGTATGTTGCTCGATAAAAAGCTTGACCGCATGACTTATTTTGGAAGAGGTCCCTGGGAAAATTATTCTGACCGTAAAAGCGCCTCGGATGTGGGAATCTACGAATTAGGGGTGAATGAACAGTATGAATACGAAAAACCGATGGAACGTGGCAACCACGAAGAAGTACGCTGGGCAAAACTAAGCGGTAAGGATATGCCTTCACTGATGGTTCAATCGGATGAGAAACTGATGCAGGTAGCCGCTCTTCCGTATACCGATGAACAGATGTTCCCGGTTGAGTATAAAATTGACTTGCCTGCAAGTATAGCAACTGTGTTCTGTGTTTCGACCAAAACCTTAGGCGTTGGTTCGGGCAGTTGTGGCCCTAGACCATTGGAGAAATTTCAGGTTTTTGCAGAATCAACCTCATTTTCGTATACGATTAAATTATAATAGTTTTAAATAGTCAAAAAACATGAACAGGCTAATTCTATTATTCATAATTGCCAGTTGTATGGCTGGAAATAGTTTTGATTTATTAGCGCAAAACAAATTATATCCGAACGAATTCCCTTTGGGAGATGTGACTTTACTCGAAGGGCCTTTTAAACATGCCCGTGATTTAAACATTCAAACACTTCTGAAATACGATGTTGATCGTTTGCTGGCTCCTTACCGCAAGGAAGCCGGATTACCTGAAAAGGCGAAATGTTATCCCAATTGGGATGGCCTCGATGGTCATGTTGGTGGTCATTACCTTTCAGCAATGGCTATGAATTATGCCGCTACCGGCAATGCCGAATGCAAAAAACGCATGGATCACATGATTTCGGAGCTCAAAGCCTGTCAGGATGCAAACAATAAAAACAATCCGGAGTGGGGAAAAGGTTATGTTGGAGGAGCGCCAAACAGCAAACAGATTTGGAGCACTTTGCAAAAAGGTGATTTTGCAGCTTACCGTTCGGCATGGGCGATCTGGTACAACGTCCATAAAATATATGCAGGACTGAGAGATGCCTGGTTATATACCGGAAATGAAGATGCAAAGGAGATTTTTCTGAAATTCTGCGATTGGGGCATAAGCATTACTTCTCAACTGACAGAAGACCAGATGCAATCGATGCTTGATATCGAGCATGGTGGCATGGACGAAGTGTTTGCCGATGCTTTTCAGATGACAGGTGATGAAAAATATCTGACCGCTGCTAAAAGGTTCTCGCACAAGATGTTTCTCGACCCATTGTCGCAAGGAATCGACAACCTTGATAACAAACATGCCAATACCCAGATTCCCAAATTTATTGGGTTTGAACGGATTGCCGAACTTGGTCACGACAAGAAATACGGCAGAGCAGGCAGCTTTTTCTGGGAAACAGTTACAACCAACCGTTCGCTGGCTTTTGGCGGAAACAGCAGAAGGGAACATTTCCCAGGCAAAGAATCCTGTATCGATTTTGTTACTGTCAATGACGGGCCTGAATCATGCAATTCATATAACATGCTCAAGTTGACCGAAGATTTGTTCAGGGTACACCCTTCGGCCAAATATGCTGATTATTACGAACGTACTATCTACAACCATATCCTTTCCACCCAGCATCCCGAACATGGCGGATATGTCTATTTCACCCCTGCACGTCCACGTCATTACAGGGTTTATTCGGCTCCAAACGAAGCGATGTGGTGCTGTGTGGGCACTGGTATGGAAAACCATAGCAAATACAACCAGTTTATTTATGCCCATTCGAAAGATACCCTGTATGTGAATCTTTTTATTGCTTCCGAATTGAACTGGAAGGAAAAGGGGGTGAAGATTAAACAGGAAACCAGTTTTCCTTATGAGGAACAAACCAGACTAACAATCGCTGAAGGTGCTGCCAATTTTAAATTAATGGTACGTTATCCGGTATGGGTGAGCAAAAGCGCATTGAAAATTGCTGTGAATGGGAAAGATGTTGCTTACTCTGCACTTCCTTCATCTTATGTTTGCATCGACAGGAAATGGAAAAAAGGCGATCGGATTCAGATCACTCTGCCGATGCACAATACCATAGAACATTTACCCAATGTTCCTGAATATATCGCACTGATGCATGGCCCTATTTTATTGGGTGCCAAAACCGGAACCGGGGATTTAAAAGGCCTGATTGCTGATGATAGCCGTTGGGGACAGTATGCAAGTGGAGAATATTTGCCTGTTGATAAAGCTCCCATTTTGATTGATGATGATATTCAAAATATCGGAGATAAGCTGGTGCCGGTAAAGGACAAGTCCTTAAACTTCAAGCTCAACATTAAAATGGTTAACCCGGCAGAACTTACCCTCGAACCTTTTTATAAAATCCACGATGCACGATATATGATGTATTGGTTGGCCCTGTCAAATTCAGGCTACAAAGCTTATACGGATTCATTGGCAAACATCGAAAAAGTTAAGCTTGCCCTCGAAAATCGCACCATCGACCAGGTGGCCACAGGCGAGCAACAACCCGAAACCGATCATGTCATGCAACTCGAAAAATCAAACAAAGGCAATAATTTGAATGAATTCTTTCGCGAAGCACGTGATGAAGGCTATTTTAGTTATGATCTCGCAACAAAGTCAGAACTTGACTTATGCCTGATGGTGCGATACTGGGGCGCCGAATGGGGAACCCGGAAGTTTGATATATCCATTGATGATGAAAAATTAGTCACTGAGGACAATACCAATAAATGGAACCAGTCAATGTTTAAAGATGTGACTTATCCAATTCCCGATTCAATGGTTAAAGGGAAAACCCATGTTCGGGTGAAATTTCAGTCACTTCCCGGAAGCACTGCAGGAGCTGTTTATTACCTGCGTTTGGTCAGAGCAAAAAACTAACTCACTTAAAGCATTCAGAATAAGGATAAAAAATTAAATACCTATTAAATGGATACACGTTATTTTGGTTTTATAGCTGGGTTAATCTTATGCTGTAATACAGTCTTTGCACAAATAAATTCGGCCCGCAACCCGATCATTTACGCCGATGTGCCTGACATGTCAATGATTCGTGTAGGTGATACTTATTATATGAGCAGTACCACTATGCACATGAGCTCTGGTGTGCCCATCATGAAGTCGAAGGACCTTGTTAACTGGCAATTGGTGAGTTATGCCAGCAATTCATTGGGAGACATGGACGAACTGAACCTCATCAATGGAAAGAGTAATTACGGAAAGGGTACCTGGGCCAGTTGCCTCCGCTATCACAACGAAACCTTTTATGTTTCAACGTTTGCTCAGACTACCGGGAAAACCTATATCTATTCGACAAAAGATATTGAAAAAGGTCCTTGGGTTGAGCATTCTTTCAAACCCTCTTATCATGACAATACCTTGTTTTTCGACGATGACGGACGTATCTATATGATTTTTGGTGCCGGGAAACTTCAGATTCTTGAATTGAAAGAAGATCTCTCGGGCATAAAGGAAGGAACCGAAAAGGTACTCATCGAAAATGCCAGTGCACCTGCCGGTGATAAGATCATGCTTGGTGCTGAAGGTTCGCAACTGTTTAAAGTGAAAGATAAATATTACCTGTTCAACATTACCTGGCCGCGTGGCGGAATGCGAACTGTGGTTGTGCACCGCGCCGATAAGATTACGGGTCCTTATGAAGGCAAACTTGCATTTCAGGATCAGGGAGTGGCGCAGGGTGGAATTATTGATACGCCTGATGGCCGGTGGTTTGCCTATTTATTCCAGGATCACGGATCAGTTGGCCGGATTCCTTATCTCGTTCCGATGAAATGGGAAGACGGCTGGCCTGTAATCGGAGTTGACGGGAAAGTGCCGGAAACGCTCGATTTGCCTGTGAGCAAAGGTTTAATTCCGGGTATAGTTAACAATGATGAGTTTAATCGCACGAAAGGCGAACCTGCATTATCCTTGGTTTGGCAGTGGAACCACAATCCTGACAATAGCCTTTGGTCTGTTACCGATCGCAAGGGGTATTTACGTCTGAAAACCGGACGTATAGACACGCTGTTTGTTAAGTCAAGAAATACCTTGACCCAGCGTACTTTTGGACCACAATGTTCAGGCTCAACATTGATTGATGTAACTGGCTTGAAAGATGGTGACTTTGCCGGTTTATGTGTTTTACAAAGGAAATTCGGACAGGTAGGCGTGAAAGTAAAAGATGGGGCAAAGTACATTTTTATGGTAAGTGCCGAAACCAATAAACCTGTTGAAATCCAAAGCAAACCTCTTTTGCAAAATAAGGTTTATTTAAAAATTGAGTGTAATTTTAAGGATAAGATTGATATTGCCAATTTCTTCTACAGCCTCGATGGAAAAAGCTGGAACCCGATTGGTGGGCCACTCAAGATGGAATACACCATAATGGAACACTTTATGGGCTATCGTTTCGGATTATTCAACTACTCATCTAAAAACCCCGGAGGGTTTGCGGATTTTGATTATTTCCACATTAGCGATCAGATTTCAGCAAGATAAAATATTCAATAACATGAAGATCATCGCATACCTTGTCATTTTTGTACTTGTTTCAATTTCAGTTTATGCAGAGGATGGGCATAACCTTTGGCTTCGTTATTCAAATCCAATATCGGTGAATGTGGTTTGCGTAAAAAGCTCACCGACACTGACACTTGCCAGGCAGGAACTTCAAATGGGATGGAAGGGCGAACCCGGAGCTTCAGTGTCACTTGTAATTAAGGCGGACAAGGCTATTCGTGGAGATGGTTACCGAATCAGTAAAAATGCAATTCAGGCCAATACTGAATTTGGAATATTATATGGTGTTTTCGAACTGTTGCGTCGTCAGCAAACCGGAGAGGGCATTCAGGATGAAATTAGTAATCCCTCATACGACCGCCGGATTTTAAACCATTGGGACAATCTTAACGGCTCGGTTGAGCGCGGTTATGCCGGTCAGTCTATTTTCTGGCGCGAAGGCAAAGATGCATGGACTGTCACCGAAACGGACAAGATACTGTGGCAGGAATATGCACGTGCAAATGCTTCGATTGGGATAAACGGATCTGTCCTCAATAATGTGAACGCCTCTCAACTGATACTGACGAAGGAATGTCTGCAACGGGTAAAAGCCATTGCTGATGTTCTTCGGCCATATGGTATCAGGACCTATCTTTCAGTAAAATTTTCATCGCCGGCACTTATTGGCGGGATAAAAACCTCCGACCCCTTAAACCCTGAAGTCGCCAAATGGTGGAAAGACAAGGTCAAAGATATTTATAGCCTGATTCCTGATTTTGGTGGATTTTTGGTTAAAGCCAACAGTGAGGGTCAACCCGGACCACAGGATTTTGGACGCACCCATGCCGATGGAGCCAATATGCTGGCCGATGCCCTGAGCCCATATGGTGGAATCGTGATGTGGCGTGCTTTTGTATATAGCACCTCAAATGAAGATCGGGCAAAACAGGCTTATTTGGAATTTATGCCACTCGACGGACAGTTCCGAGACAATGTTATTATCCAGGTAAAGAATGGTCCAGTCGACTTTCAGCCACGTGAGCCCTTCAGTCCGCTTTTTGGCGCCATGAAGGAAACAACTGTAATGCCTGAATTGCAGATCACCCAGGAATACTTGGGACATTCCATTCACCTAGCCTTTTTGGCACCCCTGTGGGAAGAATTTCTGCAAAGCGATACTTATCAGAAAGGCCCCGGAAGTACCGTTGCCCATTGTACCGATGGTAGTATTTTCCCTCAGAAATATTCAGCAATTGCAGGTGTTTCAAACATTGGTTTGGATGCCAACTGGTGCGGACATCCTTTTGCACAGGCCAACTGGTATGCCTTTGGACGTTTGGCCTGGAACAGTTCTATCCGAAGTGAGCTGATTGCCGACGAATGGATTAAACTAACTTTTGGGCGAACAACAACAAATGCTAATGGGGCAACATCAGATTTATCCATAGACTGGAACCTGAATTTTCTGTCTCCGGTTAAACAAATGATGCTCGATAGCCGGGAAGCAATTGTTGATTACATGATGCCACTGGGTCTGCACCACATTTTCTCTGCCAATGGACATTATGGCCCGGGCCCCTGGTGGGCTCCAAAAGGAATGCGGAAAGACTGGACTCCTCCGTACTTTCATCAGTCCGATACACTGGGTATTGGTTTCGATCGGACCCCGAGTACTCGGGGCAGTAATGGTGCCGGCCAATACCAGGAACCTCTTCGTTCTGTATTTTCCGACCCTTCAACTTGTCCCGAGGCTTATCTGTTGTGGTTCCATCATTTGCCGTGGGATTATAGAATGAAGAGCGGCAGAACCTTATGGGATGAGTTGTGTATTCATTATGACGGTGGTGTACAAAAGGTCCGCCAGTTCCAGAAGATCTGGGATCAGGCGGAGCGATATGTTGACCGTGATCGTTTTGTGGATGTTCAGAAAAGACTTCGCGACCAAAGCCTCAATGCGCTCGAATGGAAAGATGCCTGTTTGCTTTATTTCCAGCAGTTTAGCAGAAAGCCTTTCCCCTATAACTTTGAACGGCCAATGTATAACCTGGACTATTTAATTGAAAAGGATACAAAAAGAGTAGGTAACTACCATTAATCAGCTTTGTTATTTCCAAAGATTTATATTACCAGCTAAAATAATAACCATGAAAAACAACAAAATACTCATCTTAAGTCTGCTGATGATTGTGTCGAATATATCGTTCGGACAAAACCCTATTGTAAGAAATCAGTTTAGCGCTGACCCTACTGCAAGGGTATTCAACGGCAAAGTATATGTTTTCCCATCGCACGACATTCCCACTCCTCCAAACAAAAACTTACGAAAGGACTGGTTCTGCATGGCAGATTATCATGTATTTTCTTCTGAAAACCTGACTGACTGGACGGATCACGGTATGATTGTAAGTCAGAATAAAGTGAATTGGGTCGATTCATTCTCCTACAGCATGTGGGCGCCTGATTGCATTGAACGGAACGGAAAGTATTATTTCTATTTCCCGGCCAACAAAAACATCGCTGATGCCAATGGAAGGAAAGGTTTTGGGATCGGTGTCGCTATTGCTGATAAACCTGAAGGACCATATATTCCACAAAAAGACCCGATTAAAGGGGTGAATGGCATCGATCCCAACGTGTTTATCGACAAGGACGGACAGGCTTACTTGTATTGGGCACAGGGAAATATATCCGTGGCAAAACTTAAAGATAACATGACTGAATTGGCATCGGAACCTCAGGTTATAGATAACCTTCCTCAGAAAGGCTTGAAAGAAGGTCCGTTTTTGTTCGAGCGCAAAGGCATTTATTACCTGACTATCCCCCATGTAGAAAACAAAATCGAAAGGCTCGAATATGCCATTGGAGACAACCCAATGGGACCTTTCAAAATGGCGGGAGTGGTCATGGACGAGTCACCCATGAATTGCTGGACCAATCATCAATCATTCATTCAATATAAAGGTCAGTGGTATCTGTTCTATCATCAGGATGCCTATTCACCCAAATTCGATAAAAACCGATCGATTTGCATTGATAGCCTGTTCTTCAATGCTGATGGAACTATCAGGAAAGTATTACCTACCTTGCGCGGTGTCGGGGTAACCAGCGCAACAGCTAAAATTGAAATTGACCGATACAGCGGTAAAAGCCAAACCGGTACATCTATCGCTTTTCTGGATTCAGTAAACACCTTTAAAGGGTGGAAAACAATTCTCAACAACAAAGGTGCATGGGTGAAGTACAACTCAGTCGATTTCGGCAAGAAGAAGCTAAAATCAATACTTGTAAAAGCATTGTCTGAATCAGGAAGCATCTTGCAAATTCATTTGGATAAAGTAGATGGACCGATGATTGCTGAAGTAAAAGTTCCAAAGGGTACAAACTGGAATACAGTTGAAACAAAAGTATCAATACAACAAACCGGAATTCATAACATGGTTGTGGCACTGAAAGATTCACCGACTGAAATAGACTGGATACAGTTTCAATAATGACAATATTTAACTGTTCTAATGGTTGTGGTGGTTATGGTGGTTATTTCCCGGCTACTTGATGACCATTACAACTACTACAACCATTACAACATTTTAAACTAATTACTGATGATGAGATTCTTGTGTTTTTTTGTACTGACATTTTTTATTTCGTATAGTAACATACAGGGCCAGACTGCCTGGTATAACACCGCCCAAAGTCGTATTGACACTCTGCGAAAGGGTAGTTTTACTGTCAGGATTATAGATAATCTAGGGAATCCGGTTATTGATAGTGTAAAGGTTATTCATAAAAAGCACGAGTTTTCGTGGGGAACTGCCTATGATTTAAATTCCGGCAGCAACAGCGGTGCTACCAATATTGGCTATGCAAGTGGTACTATCTCGTCTGCTTTTGGTGATCCGGCGCTCTATACTACCGAACGGTGGGGAAAATATGTAGCCTATGATTTACCGGCTGTTGCAGGAAATAATTACAAACTAACCATTCTGCTGGCAGAGCTTTACTTCACCTCGGCCAATTCTCGTTTGTTTAATGTTTACGTTAATGGGCTTAGGGTAATCCAGAATCTTGATAAGTATGCATTGGCAGGAGGGAAAAATATTGCCTGTGATACGATTCTTGATGTACATGCCACATCCAGTAAAATAAAAATTGAATGTTATGCCTCAAAAGATAATGCTTCCATAAATGGGATTGCATTGGTTGAGGTGAACGGCAGTTCAGGCCTGTATCTGAAGTGTGGCAATGGAGTTACGGTAAATGGCCGGGTTTATAAAGCAGATAATACCTACATTAATACTTCAGCCGCTTCTTTACTTCCGTCTGATGATGACTGGTCCAAATCGGTCATGTTGAAATACTGCTATTCCGGGGTTTGCGGGAATCAGTTCAAATGGAGTGGGATTGAACCTTCAGGGGCGAATATCCTCAATTATGCGCCTTTCGATTATACCTTCGGCTGGTACACGTCAGTCGGATTTGAGATGAGGGCGCATAACCTGCTTTGGGGTGGGAACAACAGTACCGATTACCATTGTATCCCGCAATGGGTGATGAATTTGTCGTCGAACCCAAAAGCAATGTACGCAGCCTGTAAAAACAGGGTAATAAGGGAGGTCACACGTTACAAGGGAAAGATTAAAGAATACGATGTTTTGAACGAACCTACCCATGCCAATTATTTACAGAAGATTGTGGGTGATTCTATCGATTGGAACTGTTTTAAATGGGCGCATGAAGCTGACCCTGATGCCCGTTTGTATGTCAACGATTATAACATCATCGAATATCAGGATCAAACCAACAACTTTATCACGCTGGTGAAAAAGATGCTGCAAAATGGCGCTCCCGTTTCCGGTATCGGAACTCAGTGTCATATTGGAAGCAGTGTCGATCTTGTAAACTTCAAGAGCCGTTTCGATCAGCTTGGACAATTTGGCCTCCCGGTAAAAATAACCGAATTTGACATGGGCGCAAAGTCTCTGACCGAACAGCAATATGCCGCTGAAGTTTCAAAAATGATGCGCCTTGCATTTTCGCATCCTTCTATTGAGGGTTTTATCTTCTGGGGACTTAGTGAACCGACCTGGGTTCCTGCGTCAATTATCAATCTGATAAGAGAAGACAAAACGTCCAAACTGGCAGCGGACTCCCTTTACCATCTTGTCCATGAGGTATGGACCACAAAACTTACCGGTGAAACCAATATTACCGGGAACTACCCTTTCAATGGTTATTATGGCGATTATGATGTATTGGTTAAAGTAAACGATCATTGGGAAAAACATACAATTTCGTGCAGGAAATCGGATAAAGGCAAAAGCTTTGAACTGGTATTGGGAAATGGAGTCGTTTGCAGCCCCAAACTCATCAGAGTGAAAAATGTTGCTCCCAATCAGGTTTTCCTGACCTTTGACAAAAAGATGACTGACCCTTCGAAGGAGGTGAGTAATTTCAAGATATTCGATTCTAAACTGAATTATATTCTCTCAGCGGCTTTAAAATCAGGCGATTCAACTACTGTCGTTCTAACTACAGGTTCGGTGATCGGAGTGAAAGACTATTTACCGGTTTCGTATTTAAAAGGTAGCCTAAAATCAGCAGATGGAGGCATCCTTGAGATTTTCGGGGCTACAACCGATGCTTCATTGGTGCCTTCATTCGTATCCTCGAAGACCGATAAAAGTGGAAAGACGGTAAGTATCCTTTTCGACAGGAAACTTATCGACATATCGGTTTCTGCTTCTGATTTCAAAGTGAAAGTAAATGCTGTAGAATATCCTGTAACCCAGACCCGTCTGAGTGCCACAAAAGATTCTGTGGTGGTCACCCTGGGCAATCAAATAACACGAAGCACGGATGTTGTGAAAGTTTCTTATTTGGCAGGAAGTCTGTTAACGACCAATCAGAAATATGTAACATCCTTTGACGAAAAAACTGCAACAAACAATTTGTCGGTACCTGAACTCTTATCCGCTAAAACGGATTCTCAGGGCAAAACGATACAGGTTGGATTCGATCAAACTCTTTTTCTTTCACAGGATGAGGCGTTAAACTTTCTGGTTACCTCCAATGGCAAAAACATTGCGGTTACGGCTGCTGTAATTTCCTCTGACTATAAAAATATTCTGGTGACCTTGTCCACCCCTGCTCCCAGAGGCGAGACGGTTAATATATCCTATGTGCCTGGGTCATTGTCTTCGAAAATTGGTGTTTCGGTTCCTGCATTTTCAACAGCAGTGACAAACTTCAGTATGGTTGTGGCAGCGATTGAAACGAGTACCCCGGAGTCGACGGTTTACCCGAATCCATGTACCGATCAGTTGAATGTTGTAAATGCTGACCAATTTGAGTCGTTTTCAATCTGCAATATACCCGGAAAGATTCTTATCCAGGGAACGTTAAAAAAGGATGAAACGGCTATAATTAATACCGTATCGTTGAAAAATGGAATGTATTTCCTGAAGCTTTCAAACGAAAAGAAAAGCATAGTGTATAAGGTGGTAAAACACTGATTTGGGTAATGGGGTTGCCGGAGCGACCGGAATATTTATCAGCTAGACTCCTAAGTAGATGACTTACCAGACGGTTGGGAATCTGAAGCATATATACCTGGGGTAGGAGAAATACTCCAGGTATTATTGCTACCTTAATTTCCAGTGTGTTCACCCATCATCTTGTTGTAATGCTCCATACGATTTGTCTTTTCAAAAATATCTTTGAAAACACGTAGATAGTATTCACTGTCAAATGTTCCGGATAAACCGTCATTGACCTCATCCGGGCTTGCAATGGACCAGGATAATAATGCCCTTGCAACCCTTTTATCCTTCTGATCCAGTTTACTGACCAGATCATCCGAAGCAATCCCTCCAAAGGCATTAAAATAGGTCTCGATGATCCGCCTCAGGGTAATATCCAGGGTTATGCTGTCGGCATTCTCTTTCACCTCCCGCCACAGAAGCTCGTAGGAGTTTCTGATCGGATTGTGGTCATAGTGAACGATGGTGGAGAAGTCATTTTCCTTCCGAAGGATCCAAAAGGTCTCGTCATTTAATTTCTCCAGGCCATTCTCATTTGTATAGCTGACTTCCGTATGAAAATTAACATTGTGGGTAAGGACAATAATTTGCTTGATTGTACTCTTACCGGACCGGATATCCTCAATGATATTTCGGATCAGGTGGCTGACAATAAACAATGCATCGCCATCCAGGCTCGAAATGGGGTCATCGAATACCACAATCCTATCGGTAAGGATGGAATCCCGTTCAATGCTTCCCTTCAGGAGATGGTAGAAATATAGAAAAGTGATCACGGTCTTTTCGCCTTCGCTTAAGGTGCGTTCAACGCGCTCTCCATTGAGCCGCGTGATCTGATAACTGCCTTTTTCTTCGGTTGCTTCTTCCAGTTTAAAGCCTGTAAACCCAAATTTGCCCAATAAGGCATTGATTTCTGTTTTTGTCTGTACAATATTGGTCCCCAGGATTTCCAGTTTTGCGATCTCATCCTTTAGCAGTCGTAATCGTCCTTCGTTTTCACTGATGCTCATTTCATGGCCCTCAATGGCTTTTGCTGTAGTTGCGCAGTCAGACTGGTATCGTTGATAAACAGTCTTTAATTGTTCTGTCACATAGCGCCAGACCTCCCCGGTTAGCTGAGCGCTTTCGCGTGACAGGTTTTTAACCGTATCATTGTGAACCGCTATTTTATTCCTTGCAGTTTGAATAAGTTCGTTGATATGCTCCATTTCTTGTTTAATGGAATCGAGAACAATTACACTTGCAGGTTCTTTTATTTTGGCATCTATTTTCCCCTTGTTGGCCTGAACTTTCAGGATCAGCACCCTTTTGATTTCTTCCAAACGAACATGATCTATCATGTCGTTTCTGGAGTTTAACAGGGTCTCCACATCCAGGACGATCTCTGCTGTTTGATTGGAATACGCTGTCTTTTGATTCTGAAGTGTTTTCAGTTGAGCCAGATAGGTTTCATCAAAATACTCATTAAGCTGCTGTTCCAGATTCTGAGGTGCCTTCTGTTGACAGAAAGGACAGGAATCATCTTTACCCGAATAATAGGCCAGCCCTTGTTTAACCCAATCGCTATTTCCCAATTTCCTGATCATCGAAGCAATATCCACGTCTTCTTTTCCGATGATCCGTCTTCCCCATATTTCGTTGGTTTCTATCGCCTGCAATGAGTGATAGTGAATCAATGCGATATCCGCCCTGAGCTCCGTCGAGCCAGAATAAATGCTGGCCGCTTTTTCCTTTAAAACAGCAAGGTCCAGTAATGCAGAGGTATTCTGAAGCTCCGCCTTACACCGCTCTCTAAACGTATTTTTAATGGCGCAACCCTTAAATGCAGGTTTAAAAGTATCTTTCAGCTGGGTGTAAATTTTCCAGCAGTCTTCCGTAAAACGGGCTTCGGTGAATGCATTGTCCGCATTGTATTTTTCAATGGCGGATATATCCCTGATGATATCCTTATCCAGTTTCTCAATTTCTGATTTCTTTGCTTCAATGATTTCTTTGGCATCTTTTTCACCTTTACCCAGAGTAAATATCCCTTTTTGAAATCTGCTTCTCCCGAAATTATCATCTATAAAAGTCCGGTTGTACACAAAGGATTTCAATGCCCGGTTATTCTTCCATGCAATCTGACATTGCGGATATTTGTTTCGGTCTGCAACGACATTTGAAATGGTAGTCTTGCCACTTCCGTTTGGGCCATAAATAAAATTAATCTCTTTCAGTCCATTCACTGTCACCCCGGTGTGATCGAAACAGGCGCAGTCTTTAATTTGAATTTCGGTTATCATCGCTAAATCATAAAATACGAATAAATATACAAAACTAAATGATTTTATTAGCCAATATACCTGATAAAATATAATTTTGGATAAGCGTTTTTCATTTTGGAATGATTGTCATGCTCCTTTCCCCAGGCTTTTGAATCTCTATTTCCATACTATCCTGTTAGGAATCCTTCTGTTCTCTGTCATACCTCTTTCATACCTCTTTCATACCTCTTTCAGTACAAATTCGTAACAAATTCGTAACAAATACAATACAAATTCGATACAAATACGTATATGTTCGAATTTGTATCGAATTTGTATTGTATTTGTTACGAATTTGTACTGAAAGAGGTATGAAAGAGGTATGAAAGAGGTATGAAAGAGAACAGAAGGATTCCTAACGGGATAGTATGGAAATAGGGGAGATGAGCCTAAGAAATACATGAAGCGGTTCGGTTGAATGGCCTGAGCTGCCAACTCCGGTTGTATATATTTACCTGATCTTTTGTTTCAAAGGTAAGGGAGAAAACAGAATGATTTCACAAAGATACATCAACGGAAAAATGTCATCCAGATATAGCAGATAAATGGCATGACCAGACTTGCCAGATAAGAGACAGTACCAATGAAACCGGAATTATGCAGGTTTGTATCCTCGTCTGAATTAACTTCTTCTGATTGAGTTGTATGAATCATGATATATTTATTTTAAAGATTTGTAAACAGGATATTGAAAGATTACTAAACTACTCCTGCAAAGATGAGAGCATTGAAAGGTAATTTGTTACATAATTCATTGAAAGAGTTACACAATTCATTTATTATTAGAATAGGCTTTGTTGTTCTTTCGGGAGCCTTATATGAATACGATCTGCCAGTAGTTGATCCACTTAGCGACAGATCGGTAAAGACAGGTTTAGAACGTGTTTAATAACAGACGAATTTGATTTGTTTGTTTAAACGTTTAAGCATATTTTTAAATCATAAAATATTAAAGAGTAGATAGAACAATGAACGAATAATCTGAACCGCTAAATAATGTCTAAGAGAGTATCATTAAAGGATATAGCTGAAAATGTAGGTGTTTCGATTGCCTTGGTTTCATATGTCATGAACGGACAGGAAAAGCAAAAAAGGGTTGGAGCTGATGTGGTGGAACGAATCAGGGAGGTTGCCCGTGAACTCAATTACAAGCCCAACCAGATTGCCCAAAGCCTGAGAACGGGGTCTACCAAAACAATCGGATTAATCGTTGGCGACATCTCGAACCCTTTCTTTGGCAACATAGCCAGGGTAATCGAAGATGAGGCCATCAAACATGGGTACACCGTCATATTTGGCAGTGCGGATGAAGATCTGCATAAATCGGCCTCATTGGTAGAGACACTGATAAACAGGCAGGTCGATGGATTCATCATAGCCCCCGCCGAAGGAACTTCATTACAGATTAAAGCGCTTCAGGAAAAAAAGACTCCACTGGTACTTATCGACCGGTATTTTGATGAAGTGCCGACGAATTATGTCGTCCTTAATAATTTCGATGCCTCCTATGATGCCATTACCCATTTGATCGGAAACGGTTACCGTAGGATCGGGATGATCGCTTATCAGTCAACCTTAATCCACATGCAGGAACGAATCAGGGGGTACAAGGAAGCGATGTCTGATAATAATCTTAAAAATGCAATTCGTATTGAAGAAGTACGGTACGACTATATTAACTCAGATATGGAAAAAGCCATGCATAAATTAATGGATGGTAAGAATAAAATTGACGCTTTGTTTTTTGCCACCAACGCGTTAACCATATCCGGCCTGTATCTTATTAAAAAGCTTAATTTAAAAATACCTGAAGATCTGGCGATCATTGGATTTGACGGAAATGCGGCATTTGATTTTTTCAGTACGCCCTTATCGTATATCGAACAACCTATTGAAGAAATGGGCGTTGAAGCGGTAAGAGTCCTGGTGGAGCAGATCGACGGATCGGATGAAATTGCAAATATTCAGTTACGACATACGTTAATTAAACGGGGGTCGAGTTTATAAACCAATGAATATAAACACATGAAAAAACTATTACTAGTCCTGACAATCAGCTTTCTGGCAGTATGGAATGCTTCTTCACAATCCACATTTAACGGTTTGGATATGAACATGGGCAATCTGTCCAGATTATCCAACGCGAAGACCCGTTCAATCAGTCCTGAAAATTATACGGGAGAAAAGGGTAAGGGCGGGATGGCCAGTCTGGAAGATAAAGACAAATCCAATGTGGCCAATGCCAGTCATGCGGCCCGCGATTTGGGACAAGGCTGGAAAGTAAATCCTTTTGTCCGCATCCAGCCGGGAGAGACCTTTACGATGGCCAACATCGAAGGTATGGGCGCCATTCAGCACATCTGGATGACTCCGACGGGAAACTGGCGGTTCTCCATTCTTCGCATATACTGGGACGATGAAACTGAACCTTCAGTAGAGTGTCCCGTGGGCGACTTCTTCGGCATGGGCTGGAACGAATATGCACCGCTTAATTCACTGGCTGTATGTGTAAATCCCGGAAGCGCTTTCAACTGCTATTGGGTCATGCCTTTCCGTAAAAAATGCAGGATCACCATGGAAAACATCAATGTGAAGGAACCCATGACTTTATATTATCAGGTGGATTATACCCTTACCGATGTGCCAACTGATGCAGCTTATTTTCATGCCCAGTTCAGGCGTCAGAATCCTACGGATAATTCAATCTATACCATTGCCGACAATATCAGGGGAAAGGGTCAGTTTGTAGGTGTCTACCTGGCCTGGGGTGTGAACAACAACGGCTGGTGGGGCGAAGGTGAGATCAAGTTCTTTATAGACGGCGACGGCAAGTATCCCACTATTTGCGGAACGGGAACCGAAGATTATTTCTGCGGGTCTTATAATTTTGAGCGCAACGGGCAGTATAAGGAATTCTGTACACCCTACAGCGGTCTTCCCCAGGTTATCCGTCCCGACGGAACCTACAAATCGCAGCAACGGTTTGGGCTTTACCGCTGGCACATTATGGATCCGATACGCTTTGAGAAAGACCTGAAGATTACCATCCAGGATTTGGGATGGCATCTGGATGGCCGGTATTTGAAACAGCAATCCGATATATCTTCAGTCTGTTACTGGTATCAGACCGATCCGCACGGTAATTTCCCCAGGCTGCCTGACTGGCAAAGTCTTGAGGTAAACTAATTGAGAAATTAAACCCTTAAAATAAAAGCACATGAAAAGTAAAATTTCAAATACCTTGTTTGTAATCCTTGCCCTCTTTATGGCAGGGTGTACATCCTCAACCAACAAAAACACAAAGAATATGAACACAAAAGCTGCAGAAGTCTTTCAAAAAGGGAGCTACGGTTACGACCTTGCTTTTCTGAAAGCACATAAACTTAATCTGATAGAACTTAAGGACGGTTCTTCAAAAGCCAGCGTGGTATTAGTACCTGACCTGCAGGGACGGGTGATGACCAGTTCGGCTAATGGCAATGGAGGAAAAAGTTTTGGCTGGATCAACTATAAACTATTCGAATCAGGGGTAGTTAGCGGTCAGTTCAATCCTTACGGCGGCGAAGAACGTCTGTGGTTTGGTCCAGAAGGAGGTCCTTTCTCTATCTATTTCCAGAAGGGGAAAGAACAGGTTTTTGCAAATTGGCTGGTACCAAAGGAAATTGACACCAAGCCTTTTGAAGTGGTTTCCCAGACTGAAGGAAGTGTGAGTTTCAAAAACCAGTTTGCCTTAGCCAATGCTTCAGGTACAACGATGGACATAGGGATAGAACGTTCTGTGAAATTACTTAACCGTGCAGAAGCAGAAAAGGCCCTGCAACTTTCGCTGGATACTTCACTGAATTTTGTGGCCTACGAATCGGAAAACATACTGACCAATAAAGGGAAGTCGGCATGGAATGATAAATCAGGTTTCCTGTCCGTCTGGCTGTTGGCGATGTTTAATCCTTCTGAAAAGGGAGTTGTCTTTATTCCATATAAAACAGGAGATGAAGCCCAATTGGGTAAAATCGTCACGGACGATTACTTCGGAAAAGTGCCTGCAGATCGGCTGATCGTTAAGGACGGAGTCCTGTTTTTCAAAACAGACGGCAAATGGCGCAGCAAAATAGGCCTTTCTCCTGAACGTTCATTGCCATACTGCGGAAGCTATGATCCAGACAGTCGGGTGCTGACCCTGCTTTGGTTCTCCAAACCAGAGCAAGCAGCCAAATATGTAAACTCCAAATGGGGAAAGCAGGGAAATACACTGAAGGGTGATGCAGTCAATTCATATAACGATGGTCCGGTTGCTGATGGATCGATTATGGGACCATTCTATGAAATTGAAAGTTCCTCTCCTGCTGCATTACTGGCTCCGGGAGAAAAGATCACGCACAGACAGCGGATCTTCCATATCTCAGGCGATGAAGCTCATTTAAGTTTAATCACAGAGAAGTTGTTTAATCTTCCAATTTCATTGATCAGACAGGCATTATAAAAGTTGTCGTTTGTTGTGATTGTTGTGGTTGTTTCCTGACAACCAATGACAACTACGACAACAATTACAACATATGACCACCAATGACCTTCATAACACCCTTCTTGAGTATGAAGAGGAGATATTTTTTAAAAACTACAGTTAGTTCAATAAGCCTGATCTGTCTTTCGCCGACATTGATGAGTGCACCCATTTCCTATGGGATCGGAGGGAAGGGTTATGCTATGGATTCACCCGATCTGTTTCGGCCTGAGTTGATTCCTATTCCTGACAATAAGGAAGAATGGATGAAATTCAGGGAATCAATGAATGTCTGGAGAAAAGAGGCAAAGTCGAAGCTGAATTACAACGATGCACTTTATACCAATCCCGACTTTAAATGGGTCTCCTCTTCTTATAATTGCTATTTTCTGATGATGTATGATGAACTCTTCTACGACCGGACTACCAACCAATACAAAGTTGATGAGTTCCTCGACTGGGGAGAAAAAGAGTTCGGCCGGTTAGATATTGTAGTGCTGTGGCATGCTTATCCACGCATTGGACTGGATGATCGGAATCAGTTTGACTTTTACCGCGAAATGCCAGGAGGACTGTCCGGGATCAGGAATGTGACTGAACAGATGCACCAAAGGGGTGTAAAAGTCTATATCAATTATAATCCATGGGATACCGGTACAAGACAGGAAAATGTTTCGGATATTGATGCACTTGCAAAGCTTATTGCTGAAACAGATACCGACGGGATATTTCTGGATACCTTAAACAGGGGGTCAAATGAGTTCCGCAATAAACTGGATCAGGCTAAACATGGCGTGGTGCTGGAAAGTGAAGGAGCCTTACCAGTTGAAGATATTCATACCCATCACATGTCCTGGGCACAGTGGTTTCCTGACAGCAAAGTACCGGGAGTCTTACGGAATAAATGGTTCGAACGTCGACATATTCAACACGGCATCAGCAGGTGGCAAAGAGACCGGACTAAAGAATTGCACACCGCCTGGATGAATGGCAGCGGCATCATGATCTGGGACAATGTGTTTGGACAGTGGGTCGGATGGAACGAAAGGGACAAATCCCTGCTCCGGTTAATGTCACCTATTCAAAAGCGCTACACATCGCTATTCTCCGGAGAAGGCTGGATTCCGATGACCGATGGAGTGATGACCAGTAACATCTATTCAAGTCTCTGGCACGACGATCAGATAAGGCTCTGGACACTGGTCAATCGTTCTGAAAATCCTATTGAAGGAGATTTATTATCCATCGATAGTAGTAAGAGTGATCATTTTTATGATCTGATTCAGGGGAAGGAAGTAACAGGAAAAGAGGAAAAAGGAAAAACAGTACTATCCGGTAAATTAATCCCACGTGGTATAGCTTGTTTCATTGCAGCTAAACCGGAAGCCCTGGGTAATGACTTTCAGGCATTTTTATCCGGGCAGGCTGAATTGTTTTCAAGGATTAACCCTGATATTGAATTTCCAGTCATTCATGCGGAAAGAGTGCCAGTTTTGCCTACAAAAAGACAGAATGGAACTTTATCTGGTATGGTTAAAATCCCTTCATTCAAGGGAAAGCAAGAGGTTAATTTCAGGGTAAGGGAAGTCGGGTTTTATAACTCTATTGATCCGTATTTTATCAATTGCGGGGCGCCAAGACTTCATCAGAGTACCTCCTTTACAATAGATGTCAATCTGCCAGGATTTGCGATAGATGAAACACCTGTTACAAATGCACAATATCATCAGTTTATAATAGAAACAGGGTATACTCCGAAGGTAAACCTTAATTTTCTGAAGCACTGGCCAAATGGGAATATTCCTTCAGGTAAAGAAGACCATCCTGTCGTCTATGTCAGTCTGGACGATGCACGGGCCTATGCCTTATGGGCAGGGAAACGTCTGCCGACAGAGCATGAATGGCAATTTGCCGGACAGGGTAATGAAAACAAAAAATTCCCATGGGGCGATAAAATGGAAGCAGAACTGTGCAATGCAGGTGAATCCGAAGATACAACATCGGTGAAAGCTTTTCCGAAAGGCAAATCAGTCTTTGGCTGCTATGATCTGTGCGGGAATACCTGGGAAATGACTGAAAGTGAACACAGCGACGGAAGAAGCCGGTTTTGCATACTTAAAGGAGGCTCTTATTACAACGCCAAACGATCGGAATGGTATTTCGATGGCGGACCTCAACCCCTGAATTTTTCAGCCAAACAGTTGCTGATCTATCCGGGTATCGATCGTTGCAGCACCATTGGATTCAGATGTGCGGCGGATCTTTGATCAGAAATATAAATGGAACAGACGAATTTTGGAGTATCGTTTTACAGAAGAATAGGTTGACCTTTTAACCACTAAATAACAATGACCATGAAACAAAGAGTATGGAGTAGAAATATTACTTTCCTGATGCTTCTCCTGGCTGTCACAGCAGGATTTGCACAGGATAAGGCTGTAAAAGCAGATAAGGCTGTAATTACCATCGGTAAGTTTGAAAAGATCTTCGATCAAAGTGTTGGGGAAGATGATGTCTGGTACATGAACGACCACTGCTTCATTAAAGGACCCGAAGGTAAATGGCATATGATCGGCATTACCGGCAGGGACGCTCCAAAAAAATGGGCTGAGAACTACCTGGCACATGCCGTTGCCGACAGCCTGACGGGTAAATGGGTGAAAAAGCCCTACGCCATGGCAGCCCGTAATGACCTGGACGAGATGGTTCTGTGGGCTCCCCACATCATCAAACATGACGACACCTATTACATGTATTATTGTGCCGGCGACCCCGATCACCGGAGGTATCAAATCAACCTTGCAACCAGCAAGGACCTCTACGAGTGGTCAAGATATACCGGCAACCCATTGTTTACCGATGGCTTTGACGGACGCGATCCCTTCGTTTACCGCGACGAAATCAACAACCGCTGGATCATGTACTACACTGCAACCAAAAAGCCTGAGGGAGGAAATCACATTGTCGGCGCCCGCATCAGTTACGACCTCGTGCATTGGACCAAAGACCGCTATGTGGTCTATACCGACCCGGAAAAAGGAACCTGGGGAGGAAACACCGAATCACCTGTGGTCATCAAACGGGGCGATTGGTATTATCTGTTTATCGGTCCCGGTGCAAGTTATGTGACCACCAAAGTATTTAAAAGCAGGGATCTTTTCAGTTGGGATGCAACAGACGAAGTGTTAACCCTGGAAACCCATGCTGCCGAGATTGTCAAAGACGACCACGGGAAATGGTATATCAGTCACTGCGGGCTTAAACGCGGCGGGCTATACCTGGCCCCTTTTTACTGGCATGATGATGTACAGGATATATTGGATAAGAAATAGGAGAAAGGAGAAGGGAGACCGGAAAAGGGAAAAGGGTTCCGTCGGCTGAAGCCAGACGGC
>DIZL01000012.1:67131-131566 GCA_002429385.1 Prolixibacteraceae bacterium UBA6029
GCCGTCTGGCTTCAGCCGACGGACTTAGGGAACGAAATTAGAAAAGAGGAAAAGTAAATAGTAAATAGCTTAATAAATCAATAACGATATGAAAAAAACACATTTATTCTCATTCATCTTATGCCTGCTGGCTCTGGCTGGTCAGGCACAGAATATGAATCTTTTATCAGGGCTGACCACCATACAGGATGGAGTACGGTCAAAAAGGGTAAGCAGTTATGACCGTTCGGGAGGCAACGGCGATAACATCTATATGATTAAACCTGGCGAAAGCCGTACCATCTTCGATGTGCAGGGCGCGGGGATCATCGATCATATCTGGATTACAATGGCTCCAAGACCAGAAACATTGAACCGTTCGGATGTCATCCTTAAAATGTATTGGGATGGCATGAAAGAGCCATCAGTCCTTTCACCCATCGGACCTTTCTTTGGTCAGGGGTGGAATGAGAGTTATGATTATACCTCAATGCCTCTTTCTGTAGGCCCTGCAGGCGGAACAGGTATGGTTTCCTACTTTCAGATGCCTTTTGCCAAAGGGGCTAAAATCGTCATTGAAAATCAGGCGGACATCAACATTGAGGCTTTCTATTTCTATGTCGACTATGTAGAAATGGACAAGTTACCTCCCAATACAGGACGCTTCCATGCCTGGTTCAACCGACAAATCACCAATGCTGCCGAAGATGGAGAGAATGAATGGCAAGCCCTCCACCCTTTTGGGAAGAATCTGGACGGCAAGGACAATTATGTTTTTGCCAATATCAAGGGTGACGGGCATTTCGTAGGAGTAAATTACTACGTTCAGAACCCAACCATCATGTGGTATGGCGAAGGGGACGACATGTTCTTCGTAGATGGCGAAAAACTACCTTCCATTCATGGAACAGGGACCGAGGATTATTTTAATACCTCCTGGTGTCCAAGGTCTATATTCCTGACCCCGTTTTATGGCTACCCCAGGGTTTCCAATTATGAGACAGGTTGGCTTTACCGGACCCATCTCTACCGGTTTAACATTACCGACCCCATATATTTCAAAAAATCATTAAAGGCAACCATTGAGCATGGTCACGCCAATACCTTAACGCTTGACCTTTCGAGTGTAGCTTACTGGTATACCCGTGAAGCCACTGCAGTGGACCCTATTCCGGATAAAGAACACCGTAAATTTATGCCAGAAATTAGCGCTACAGATATGCTTCGATGGAGAAATGAATGGAGAAAGGCTCACGGCAATAAACCTACTTTATGGGGCAACGAAAAATAGAGTTATTAAAACTTTCCCAAAGCTTTATTATAATAAATAAAGCTTTGGGAAAGTTATCTTATAAAAAACCTAAAGAATCAACATACAATGAAACTATCTATCTTTAAAGTCGCGCTTATCGTTCTTTTGTTCAGTCAGAGTATTCTTTGTAAGGCAGATTATAAAGACGAAATCTTAAAACTTACCCGTATCGATTTACTGCCTCAGTTCCAGAAGGATGAAGCCGTAAAGGAAATTACAAGTTATGATAGAACAGGCGGCAACGACGACGGCTTTTCAGGAAAGTATTCCTTTCTGCGGAAGGAGAACGGTACGCTGGTCATTGCCGAACTTAAAGGTCCGGGGGTTATTCAGCGAATCGCAACTCCAACCCCTTCCCAGGATACCATCCAGTTCTTTTTTGACGGAGAGAAGACGCCACGCATCGAAGTAAAGTTTATCGACCTCTTTTCAGGTGAAAAGTATCCCTTCCTGAGACCTGTAGTGGGCAATGAAGTGGGCGGATATTATTGCTACCTGCCGATTCCGTATAAGAGTTCGTGTAAGATTGTTTTAAAAGGAAAGCGGATGCAGTTCTTCCAGATACAATACCGCGAACTGGCAAAGGGACAGACCGTTGTCTCCTTTCCGCAAAAGCTGTCCAAAGAGGAAGACCAGGCGCTGACTTCCGTTGTTGCTATCTGGAAGAAAAGCGGTGAAAACATACTCTCCCTGTTGCCCGAGACAAAGACAAACCTTAAAACGGTCACTAAAAGTGTTGTGCTGAAAGCAGGGGAAATCAAGTCCATCTTCAGCAGCAAACAAGGTGGCCGGATTGTTGGTATTGAACTGACACCTCAGCTGCAATTAAACAGTCAACTGAAAGACCTGATCCTTCGGGCCCGATGGGATGATGAACCGGTTGCGGCCATCAACGCCCCTGTCACTGACTTCTTCGGCTACGGATTTGGGAAACCCTCCATGCAGGCCATGCTGGCCGGTGTCAGAAATGGTGTTCATTATTGCTACATGCCCATGCCCTTTAGTAAATCAGCCAATCTTGAACTGGAGTTCATCAAGAGTTCGCTTAACCAAACCGCTGAAATCCCTGTAAATGTGACCATCTATTACTCTGAAAACAAACGTACGGAGAATGAAGGTAAATTCTATGCCCAATGGAAGAGGGAGAAAAACACTGAGATGGGAAAACCTTTCCAGATCCTTAATAAAGCAGGTCGAGGACATTATGTGGGAACCTTATTGCAGTCTCAAGGACTGAACTCCGGAATGACCTTATTCTTTGAAGGCGACGATGAATGTTTCGTTGATGGCGAGATGAGACTTCATGGCACAGGTTCAGAAGATTATTTCAACGGGGGCTGGTATGCTATGGCCGACCGTTGGGACCAGGCCTTCAGTCTGCCGATGCACGGCTGTCTGGCTTATTCCATCCCGCTGGCCCACACGGGAGGGTACCGTTTCCTCATGACCGATAAGATCTCTTTCGAGAAAGAGTTTAATCTGACCATCGAACATGGCCCGGAGAAGGATCTAATCCCGGCAGACTATACCTCGGTGGCCTTTTACTACTGTGACACTCCCCCCGTTGCCAATGGTGTTCCTGCGACGGCATTACTCGAAAAAGTCAGTTCGCCTAAGATGCAGGAATACTGGATTCAGTTGCTTCCTGTAAAAGCCTTGAACGACAATACCAAAATAGAAACGGAGAAATGCAAAGACAGTCAGACCAAAAAATCATACGACGTCCTTAAGCTGGAAGCCCCTGATGATGGCTTCGCTAAGTTCGAACTGGAAGTACCCTCGAACGGTGAATATAAACTGTATCTTTCCTACCTTAAAGGACCGGAGTGCAGCTCTTTCGAAGTCAATCAGCGTCAGGTTCCTATCAGTAAAACCCTTGATGGATTTGCTTCTGAGAACACCTTCGTGGATAAGGAATTCATTGGGACTCTTTCTATAAAGGAAGGAACCAATACCATTACGATAGTCCTGAAAAACAAGGAGAAGAAAACAGCAACGACTCAGTTTCTGCTTCACCGTATATACCTGGAGAAAATATAAATTCAATCTTAATAACCTGACCAATGAAACAACCACATTCTATTCACTTCGTGCTGATACTGGTATTCGGCTCGCTGTTTCTTTCCTTTACAGGGGAGAAGGGCAAACCTGAAGCCGATGGACATCACTTTAACCAATCCTATACAGGCAAAAATCTCGATCGGGTAGCCTTCCCCATTGGTGGTCTGGGAGCCGGCATGTTTTGCATGGAAGGGAATGGAGCCATCTCGCATCTTTCGGTAAACAACAAGCCCGATGTCTATAATGAGCCTTTTGCTTTTGCAGCCATCAGCGTAAAAGGGGTTGAAAATGGAGCTAAGGTTCTCGAATCACCTGTCCCTACCTGGAAGTTCTTTGGTGAGGGCGGAACCGGCAATGGAGCCGGAGGCAGAGATTATGGATTGCCTCGTTTCGAAAGCGGCAGTTTTACTCCCCGGTTCCCGTTTGCAACCTTGAAACTGGAAGACAAGGACATTCCCCTGCAGGTTGAAGTAGTAGGCTGGAGCCCTTTTATTCCAACCGACGAAGACAATTCGGGCCTTCCTTCAGGCGCCTTTGAATACAAATTCAAAAACACCTCAGCAAATACCGTTGAAGCCGTGTTTTCATACAATGCCAAAAACTTCATCGACAACGAAGGCCATATTCTGAAAGCCGGTAATGGTTTTACCATGGTCTCCGGCAACAAGGATAAATCTCCAATTTCAGAAACAGGCTTTTCGGTCTTTGTGGACGACAATAACGCTGTGGTTGATTATTGCTGGTTCAGGGGCGGTTGGTTTGATCCGCTGACTATTCTCTGGAAGAATATAAAGAACAGAACTATCGTTAACAATCCTCCCGTAGAAGGATCCTCTCCGGGTGCCTCCATCTATGTGCCTGTTAATTTGAAACCTGGTGAAGAAAAGACTATAACGGTTAACTTTTGCTGGTATCTTCCCAATACAAAACTCACTGAAGGTACACCATTAAAAGCAGGATCGGCTTTCAAGGATAAACCCTCTACAGGAAGAACACCCAGTCAATCGCTCGTTTCAGGGTTTGTGGGAAAACAACTTGTAAATACCTTCTACCCTGGTGGTGACGGGCAAACCGGTGTTTTGCAATCGCCTCCGATTAGTATTTCCAAACGTTACCTGAAGTTCCTTGTAGGTGGAGGAAGCGATCCTGAGAAGACTGCAGTTAAGCTGCTGATTGGCGGAAAAGAAGTTGAAACCGCTTCAGGAAACAATACAGAGGTGCTTCAGGAGAAAACCTGGGACCTGAAAAAGTACAAGGGCAAGAAGGCCATCATTCAGATTGTTGATCAGGGAATAGGAGGCTGGGGCCATATCCTGGCTGACCAGTTTGTACTGACCGATGATGCAGTTGAAAACCTTGCCAGCTTGTCACCTAATGCGCAACTGATTGAAGACTTCGAAAAAGATACTTACGGCAACTGGGAAGTCGTGAAACCGGAAGGAACAAAAGAATGTTGTCCCGGCGGGAAATGTGAGGAAGATCCTTATTACAAGCCCTGGTATGCCAAACGCTTTCAGAATCTGGATGAAGTGTCAAAATACTGGACACTCCATTATGCCGATCTAAAGAAAAACAGTGAACTCTTCCGCGATGCCTTTTTTGCATCCACCCTTCCTCCCGAAGTGATTGAAGCCGTTGCAGCAAACCTCACCATCCTGAAGTCGCCAACAGTGTTGCGTCAATTTGATGGAAGACTCTGGGGATGGGAAGGCTGTAACGATAACTCCGGATGCTGCTACGGCAGTTGCACCCATGTCTGGAACTATGCACAGGCTATCTGTCATTTGTTCCCTGCCCTGGAACGAACGCTTCGCGAAACGGAATTCAAGGTGAGCCAGAATGAAGCGGGACACCAGATATTCAGGACAAACCTGCCAATCTCTCCCGCAGTACATGATTTTCATGCTGCTTCCGACGGACAGTTGGGCGGCATCATGAAAGTGTACCGCGAATGGCGCATCAGCGGTAACACCGAATGGATGAAAGGCCTTTTACCCGATGTGAAAAAGAGCATTGATTACTGCATCGAAGCCTGGGACCCCAAACATCAGGGTTACCTCGAAGAACCTCATCACAATACTTACGACATTGAATTCTGGGGACCCGAAGGCATGTGTACCAGTTTCTACCTCGGAGCCCTGACCGCTTATATTGAGATGGGCAAGGCCAATGGCGAACCAACAGAATCATACCAGGCTTTGCTACAGAAAGGCAAGAAATACATGGAGAATGATCTCTATGACGGTGAATACTTCATTCAGAAGATCAAATGGACGGGACTGAGGGCTGCCAATCCGGTCGAAGCGTCTAAGAAATCATTCGCGGGAGAATATTCACCTGAAGCATTGGAAATCCTTCAGAAAGAAGGCCCTAAATATCAATACGGAACAGGTTGTTTGTCAGATGGTATCCTGGGTATGTGGATGGCCTCTGTTTGCGGGCTTCCCGAAATAGTCGACAATGCCAAAGTAAAAAGTCATTTGGAATCAGTATATAAATACAATCTGAAACACGATTTATCGGAGCATGTCAATCCGCAACGACCAAGCTATGCCTGCGGCAACGAAGGCGGGTTATTGCTCTGTACCTGGCCCAAAGGCGGTCAACTTTCACTTCCATTTGTGTATAGCAATGAAGTTTGGACCGGTATCGAGTACCAGGTTGCAAGTCACCTGATGCTGAAAGGCGAAGTGGAGAAGGGTCTGGATATCGTACGCGAATGCCGGAAGAGATATGATGGTGTAGTACGTAATCCGTTTAACGAATACGAGTGCGGCCATTGGTATGCCAGGGCCATGTCGAGTTATGCTCTTTTGGAAGGCCTGACCGGTGTGCGTTACGATGCAGTGGATAAAACCCTTTACATCGATTCAAAGGTTGGCGATTTTACCAGCTTCCTTTCTACGGAAACAGGATTTGGGAATGTAGGCCTGAAGGACGGCAAACCTTTTTTCAAGATGGTCTATGGCAACCTGGATGTGAAAAAACTAATGGTTGCCGGGGTAGAACAAAAGCTGTAACCTAATATTGAAATTTCGGACGATCATATGCTCAATTGAAGGAAAGACAGTTTGATACTTACTATTGAAGCAAATATTCAGGAAAGGGGGGAAACCCCCTTTTTTATTGATAATATATTCAACCGAAATAAGAAATTATAGTAATTAATTGTATAACTTAGTTCCTGCTAAGAATATATGATTACTGATTGTGTGTAAATGTGAACTTTACAGTTAATGCTAAATATCTACCTACATGAGAAAACTATTAGTTATTCTGTTTCTTTCCACTTTATTTTCCTGTTTAAGTAATACTGAGAATAAAACGACCAACAACAATTCAGACCCTGCAACGGGAATAAAACCGGAAACAATTCAGCCAATTGAAAACTATTTTGTTGAGGAAAAGGATTCCATGTTAATCCCTTCCTTTGAAATAAAATTAAGCTTATCGGACTCTGCAGAACATCTGCTTCGGACACGAAAAGAATCTGTAATCGTAAAAGCATATTATTCAGGCGTCCCGAAAGATACTTCAGCAAAAGATTATAAGGAATGGGGAAAGATTTTCTTACCTAGTCGATCCATAGAACTGATGCAATCAAGGATTGCAAAGTTTCACAACATTAAAATATCTAAAGAAACTTATAATTCTCTGGCCGATAAGAATATTGAAGTTCTTATTAATGTATTTAGCGGCAGAAGGTCTACCGAAAATAATCTGTTAGAGTGTAATATTCTTCAGGATAAAATAAGCAATATCAGAGACAAGAGTTTTACATTAACAGGGAAACTTATAGGTGAATAAGCATTATCGATCAACAGTAATTTAAAGGGTAGGATTAATAATTAACTCAACAGCATCGATGAGAGTTCCTGTCATCTGTTTTCGCTTACAGCCAATCAAATATCCTTTATTTTCTGAAATAATAACCGTATATTTCCATCCTATTTACTGTTCACTCTTATACCTGTTGGAAACCCAATTCAACCCTTCCAATATGGCTTTTGAAAATAACGTTTTAAAAACCAAACATCAATCGAAATGAAAAAAGTATGTCTTAGTATCGGTTCGTTGGTAGTCATTTTGCTTTTAACATCAGTAATCCATGCTTCTGCCCAGGATTATCCACAATGGAGAGGGGTCAACCGGGATGGTAATGTAACCGGGTTTAAAGCACCTGCGGTCTGGCCGAAGGAGCTGAAGCAGGAATGGAAAATTACAGTTGGCCTGGGCGATGCCGCTCCTGTGCTCATGGGCAAAAAGCTTTACAGTTTTACCCGCCAGGGTACGGATGAAGTTTTAGTCTGCCTGGATGCCCTCACCGGCAAGGAAATCTGGCAAAATAAGTATGCAGCCTGCATGGTAACAGGTCCCTCTGCCAGTGCACACCAGGGGCCCCGTAGTACACCAACAGTTGCCGATGGGAAAGTTGTAACCCTTGGTGTCTGTGGAGTACTCTCCTGTCTGGATGCTTCCAGCGGTAAGCTGCTCTGGCGCAAGGAAAATACAACCAATCTGTTTCCTGCCTTCTATACGGCCACCTCGACAATCATTGTGGACGGATTGTGTATCGCTCAACTGGGTGGAAAAGATAACGGCACCACGATGGCCTTCGACCTGGCCACCGGTACTGAAAAGTGGAAATACACCGGCGATGGCCCAACATATTCCTCACCGGTTATCATGACCGTGGACGGGAAAAAGCAACTGGTAGCCTTTACCGAGAAAAGCCTTGTGGGGATTAGTATGGTTGACGGCAAACAGCTATGGAAAGTGGATGCTTTGGCTCAGAATCGCTTTTATAATTCAGCCACTCCTGTTATTGACGGACAGACAGTCATCGTCACAGGTCAGGGCACAGGCACCAAGGCCATTAAAATCGAGAAACAGGGTAATGAATATGTTCCCAAGGAACTGTGGAACAATCCCGATCTGGGCACCAAATACAACACACCGGTCATAAAGGATGGCTTCCTCTATGGCCTTTCCAACGGACGAAAACTCTACTGTATGGATGCCGCGAAAGGCCTCACTATGTGGACCGACACCACAATGAACAGCGACTTTGGTTCACTGATCAATTGCGGTTCAGTGCTCATGACCCTTCCCAGCAATTCGAACCTGATCGTTTTCAAACCCAGTGAAAAAGCCTACACCCAACTGACTAAGATAAAGGTTTCGGATAAGCCTGTCTTTACTACACCCCTTGTCGCAGGAAACCAGATCTTCATTAAAGAGGCTGAAACCCTGACGCTCTATAAATTAGATTAAGACTGCGCAATCAGGAGTTTTTCTCCCGGTATTATACCATGAAATACGGAGCAAAAGGAATCCATCGACATAAATCTGAGATTTACGTCGGTGGATTCCTTTTCGTTTGGAGTGGATTTTATTTAGCTACTGATCGTAAATATTCAACCACCGATCTGGCCTTGGCTTCATTGAGCGCCGGATTGATCATGATGATATTGTTGTATTTCTTGATCAGTGCTTTTATATTTGGATCTGCTTTCTGCATCGCTTCAGTGTTTAAAAGCAAATTCATAATGTATTCCGGGGCGCGGTCCTTGGTGATATTCCTGAGCGGCGGGCCAATCTTTAACTGATCCAACTCATGGCAAAGGGAACATTTATCATTAAAGATACCTTTCCCTTCGGTAATCATTTTCTTGTCCAGTGTAGGATCAAGTTTCACACTCTTAATGGGTCCCACGCCAAGATCTTTCGCCTGTGCAGCCGACTGCAATACCCCGGCACTCAGGCATAAAAAGGAAACAATGACCAATGAATGTACTACTGAAATGAAATGTTTTTTCATGATTCTTATATGAATTTATATACTAAAATTCGGAATGTCTCTTATCCCATTTGCTCCTTTCGAACAGTCAAATGTTGTCATTCAACCTCAATTATCGTACCACGACAACTATTAACCATGACAACTTTATAACCACGACAACTTTAAACCACCAAAACAACTATTGAATGACTATCTAATGTCCTTCAGCACTTCAGTTTAAAAATTAAACCATGCCAGCAGGTAAAGCGTGTTGTTGTCGGCAGCATTTCTGCCCGCCCCGTTGTAATTCGCTTTACTTCCGTCAAACTTACTATAGGTAACGTATTGAATTGAAAACTTAGTATTGTACCACGGCAAATACTCAATCTGGTAGATGAACCCATTACTGTTTGGTTTGTTCGTCGAACTTGCAACAACATCAGCATCCACCGAGCCGGTTGAGTTAAAGTAGCCGACTGTAGCGCCTAATCCGTCTTTCAGATACAGGTTTCCATCAATTTTAAAGTTGTTGAAATTATAGTTATTGACCGACGAATTGCGGCTTTCGTTTTCCTTTATCAGTGACGAATGCAGCACAAAGGTTCCATCGGTCATGGTGTGCTCGTATTGAAGATCGAAACCGATATCTGTATATTTGTCCATCTCCCCTGAAATACCGGTCACATAGTTATTGGCAGCCATACCGAATGTCCCGATTTCAGCATAGCTATCGCCCCAGCTGTGTTGAAGGGCAACCCTCCAGTAGGGGGCTACGCCTTTAATGGTCATCATGCTGGTCGAATCAGCCGGATTGGCTGCCCCTTGCGCTGAAGACCGGTATAGCGTTAACTCGGCATACAATAAGTTGTTAAATAAGGCGTATGCACCCAGTCCCGCCACCTGCATCCCGAGGTTTTCGATCATTGTGGATTTGGCCGGTGAATTGGCCGCTCCGGACGATGCCGTGGGGAATCCCCATGCCGGAGTGGTATTCCAGACATCCTGTACGGTCGGATTATTGTTTAAGGTGACCCCATACAGCAGGCTTGTTGCCCCTAAACTGGTCCGGTTGGCATACCTGATTTCAGCATTATCCATGCCGAATGTTTGTCCGTCATAAGTCATCTGGATAAACGAACCAATATGGGGAGTGATCTGGCCTGCATAAAACATGCTGATCTGCTGGGGGAAAGCAATGGAATGGTTTTGAGTTCCCTCGATGGCCTTCGCGTTGCTGGTAAACGAAGTTTGTACCATGGCCGATAAGGGCAGATAGCTAAGCAACTTCAATCGGGTGACCTTATCGCTGTCTTCCTTCGAGTCAATGGTCTTCATCATGGTCATGGTATACCCGTTCATTTTAAACTGACGGCCAAAGGGAGTGAGTTCGGGAAACGAATAATGGCAGGCAGTGCACGACATACCCGTTTGCCGGGCGAAACTGGGGGTGGCTTTGGTCACCCCTGCCTGGGCAAGAATAATCAGCATAAGAATAAACAGTTTGAGCAGGCTTATTCCGGCTTTCGGGGTTTCAATACTTTTCATAGTTCCTGATGAATAACCGTAACATTTAGAGAGTAAATTCTTTTTCATACTTAGTAGTTTAACGTTATGAATAAAAAATCAGTTTGAATCCGCAAGAATACGCATATTTAAGGATATTGCAATCCTAAAATCCAATTAGTATCTTGATCTATTTATTATCGTATTACTGATCCTTACGAAAAAAGTAATCATTGATCTCCTAAAGCGCCAAATTCGTTGATTAGATTTGCCCTAAAGTTACAAAAAATAATTATCTTTAAGCTTCAAATATATTCAGGACTAAATCTGGAAATAAGATTCAGCAATGAATTTTCATACACCGGACTCCAACTCAATGTACATTCTCCCATTTTTCCTTTAATCCATTTACCTGCTTTCGACCTGCCCGGAAGGGGTTCGGGTCGGGTTTGCGTCGTATAATTTGATTACTGATTGATTTCCATCTGTATTGAAATGCATTCTACAACACAGATAGAACACAGATGCAAGACAGATAATAAAAGGAGAACCCCTTCCGTTCCCCCTTCGAACCCAGCCCGGTTTACTACGGAACTCCTCCTTTTGGTCACTTTTGGAGGAGGTCTCTTCTTAAACAGGCATTATGAACGGGCATAGAAACCTGAATGTTCAATCAGCAAATTATTCTCCCTTTCAAAAAAGATTCTTCCTGAAAAGATATTTATTCATTTCTCACTGTTCCCTTATTTCCCGGATGAAATCTTTCTTTTGGATTTTTATTAACAATCCTGTTTTCAGGAATCGAAATTGGTAACTTTACGTTTCGATTCGGAAGTTTAGGTACAGAAGAGGGCAAATCAGATATAATACATTGTTTATGAATACTTTTACGCACTTACATGTTCACTCACAATATTCTATTTTGGATGGCGCGGCCAGTGTCAAAGGACTGGTTGATAAAGCCAAAAAAGATGGAATGACAGCGCTTGCGCTGACTGATCACGGCAACATGTTTGGCGCAAAGGAGTTTTATGACGTTTGCCGCAAAGAGGGCATCAAACCCATACTGGGGTGCGAAACTTACGTGGCCGAAACTTCGCGTCACAGCAAGAAAGATGCAAAGGTTGACCGCTCGGGCTACCACCTTATACTTCTGGCAAAGAATATGACCGGCTACCGTAATCTGCTCAAGCTGGTATCCACGGCCTATACCGAAGGATTTTATTACAAGCCCCGTATCGATAAAGAGTTGCTCGAAAAGTATCACGAAGGACTGATTGCCTCAACGGCCTGCCTGGGTGGAGAAGTTCCGCAGCACATCATGGCCGGGCACATGCAGGATGCCGACGATACCATCCAATGGTTCAAAACGGTCTTTGGGGATGATTTTTACCTGGAGTTGATGCGTCATCCCTCAGAGTTGCCTGAGATGCGCCGGAATGTATATGAGAACCAGGTGTTGGTAAACGCCCAAATGCTGGAGCTGGCCAGGAAACATGAGGTTAAACTGATCTGCACCAACGACATACACTTTATCAATCAGGAGGATGCCGATGCCCACGATTTGCTCATCTGCCTGAATACCGGCAAGGATTTGGATGATCCAACCCGCATGCGTTATACCAAGCAGGAATGGTTTAAAACCACGGCAGAGATGGCTGCACTGTTTTCAGATGTCCCCGAATCGCTGGCTAATACCAGTGAAATAGCCGATAAGATTGAGGTTTACGAGCTGAATTCGTCGCCCATTATGCCTCTTTTCCCTATTCCTGAAGATTTTGGGAAGCTGGAGGATTACCGGGAACGGTTTACGGAGGAAATGTTGCTGGAAGAATTTGGAGCGAAAGCCTTCGAAGAGCAGGGGGGGTATGATAAAGTGGTCCGCGTCAAACTGGAATCGGATTACCTGGCACACCTGACCTGGGAAGGGGCCAGGCAACGCTATGCGGAACCGTTCACCGATGAGGTGCTGGAACGGATTGAATTCGAACTGAATACCATTAAGACGATGGGGTTCCCCGGATACTTCCTGATTACCCAGGATTTTATCAACGAGGCCAGGCGCATGGATGTTCTGGTAGGTCCCGGTCGTGGTTCGGCAGCCGGTTCAGTCGTTTCGTACTGCGTTGGTATTACCAATATCGATCCGCTTAAATATGATCTGCTGTTCGAGCGGTTCCTGAACCCTGACCGTATATCAATGCCCGATGTGGATATTGATTTCGATGATGACGGACGGCAGAAAGTGCTCGATTATGTGACCAATAAATACGGCAAAGATAAGGTGGCACACATTTGTACCTTCGGAACAATGGCCACCAAGATGGCCATCCGCGATGTGGCCCGTGTGCTGAAACTGCCTCTTTCGGAGGCTGACCGTCTGGCAAAGATGGTTCCTGAAACTCCTAAAATGAATTTCCTTACTGCATTTAAGGAAAGTCCGGAGTTGAGACAGGAATTAAAGTCGAACAATGATCTGATTCGTGCCACGCTGAAGTTTGCACAAACACTCGAAGGTTCGGTTCGTCAGACAGGAGTGCATGCCTGCGGAATCCTGATCAGCCGGGATCCTTTGACCGACCATATCCCTGTGATGTTCTCCAAAGACGATGAGAACCTGCTGACAACCCAATACGATGGAAAATATGTAGAGGGTATCGGCCTGCTCAAGATGGATTTCCTGGGATTGAAGACCCTTTCGGTGATCAAGGAAGCTATTGAGAACATTAAGCTCTCGCATGGAATTACAGTTGACATGGATCATCTTCCTGAGAATGATCCGGCGACCCTTGAACTATTCGCAAATGGGGATACAACCGGTATTTTCCAGTTTGAGTCGCCCGGCATGAAAAAGCACCTTCGGAACCTGAAACCTAACCGTTTCGAAGACCTGGTAGCCATGAATGCGCTCTACCGCCCGGGTCCAATGGAGTATATCCCCTCGTTTATCAAGCGGAAACACGGTCAGGAAAAAATTGAGTACGAGAGTCCGTTAATGGAGCCTTACCTGAAAGATACCTACGGCATTACCGTCTACCAGGAACAGGTGATGTTGCAGTCACGAGCGCTTGGGGGCTTTACGCGGGGTGATTCGGATTCGCTCCGTAAGGCCATGGGTAAGAAGCAGATCTCCCAGATGGACAAACTGAAAGAGAAGTTCAGGGAAGGCTGCCTGGCTAATCCTAATTTTATGGAAGGCTGTGTGGCGGGAGAAAAAGAACCCCAGAAACTGATCGATAAGATATGGAAAGACTGGGAAGCCTTTGCCAGTTATGCTTTCAATAAATCACATTCTGTATGTTATGCCGCGGTAGCTTATCAGACCGGATACCTGAAGGCGCATTATCCTGCTGGATTTATGGCTGCCAACATGAGCCGTAACCTGAGCAATATTGTTGAAATCACGAAGCTGATGGAAGAATGCAAGCGCATGAAGATGAATGTGCTGGGACCTGATGTGAGTGAGAGTTATGCCAAGTTTACGGTGAACAAGGCAGGAAATATCCGTTTCGGAATGGCTGCCATAAAAGGTGTTGGCGAAGGGGCTGTCCAGGACATCATAAAGGCCCGCAAGGGAGGAGAATTCAGGGATGTATATGATTTTGTGGAGCGGGTGAACCTTCAGTCGGTCAATAAGAAAAACCTTGAAGCACTGGCTATGGCCGGCGCCTTTGATTCATTTAAGAAGTACACGAGGAGCCAGTATTTTGCTCCTGATGAAAATGATCAGACCTTTATTGAAAAGCTGATCCGCTACGGAAATAAGATTCAGTATGAAAGCAATAACATGCAGCCTTCGCTCTTTGGTGAAGTGATGACGAGTCAGTCGGTCCAGAAGCCCGAACCTCCTGTAGTACCCGAATGGGCTGACCTGGTGTTGCTCGAAAAGGAGAGGAGCCTGGTGGGGGTCTACCTGACCTCGCATCCGCTTGATAAATACAAGATTGAAATCGAGACCCTTGCCTCGAAGGATGTTACATTTAAAGACCTGAACAGCAATATTGATGCCTTTAAGGGTCGTGAACTGACCTTCATTGGAATGGTAAGCGAAGCCAAAGAGAGTTTTGGGAAAACCGGAAAGCCCTACAGCCAGATTGTGTTGACCGATTATACAGATTCGTATAAACTGTTCTTCTTTGCGAAAGACTATGTGGAGTATGGCAAATTCTGCAAACCTGGCCTTTACCTGATGGTGAAAGGAGTGGTTCAAAACCGCTATGGAGGGGATCAGCTTGAGTATAAAGTCAGCCGGATGGAACTGATGGAGGAAATCCGGGAGAAATATTTTAAGAGTATTACCCTCAAAATACCCCTGCCATCGCTGACACGGGAGATGGTTCAGGATTTGGTCAAACTAACACAGAGCAGCAAGGGGAAGACCCTGCTGAAATTTGATATCTGGGATCCTGAAACAAAAATGATGGTTAATCTGTTCTCAAGAAACACAAGGATTGAAATCACCAATGAATTGCTTACCTTTTTTGAGAAACAAGATGATCTTGCATTTAAAATTAATTAGGCTAATTTTGTATGGATTTTAAGTTGTGTCGAAGTATTTATCTCTAAAATATATATTACAATGGCTTTAGAAATTAATGATGCGAATTTTGAGGAATTGGTTCTTAAGGCAGATAAGCCGGTTCTGGTTGATTTTTGGGCTGAATGGTGTGGACCGTGCCGTATGGTAGCTCCAATTGTTCAGGAACTATCGGAAGATTTCGCCGGACGATTGATCGTTGGTAAAGTGGATGTGGACAGTAATCCTGGTATAGCCTCACAATTCGGAATCAGAAATATACCGACTATCCTGTTTTTTAAAGGCGGAGTTGTGGTTGACAAGCATGTAGGCGCCTCACCCAAATCGACCCTTGCTTTGAAGGTTGAAGGTATTCTCTAAAAAGTCTTGAATAATTTAATCGATATTCAGCAGTTTCAGCAATTCGACAATCTCGAGTTTATCTCCAAGGAGGTGGTCGAGGGTTTTATCACCGGTTTGCACCGAAGCCCTTTCCATGGTTTCTCGGTTGAATTTGCCGAGCACAGGCTATACAACACGGGTGAATCGACCAAGCACATTGACTGGAAGCTTTTCGCCCGTACCGATCGTCTGTTTGTAAAGCAATACGAGGAAGAAACTAACCTTCGTTGCCAGATCGTAATTGACACTTCTTCCTCGATGCTATTCCCCTTTGAGAAAGGAGTTCCGTCGAAAATCAATAAACTGGCCTTTTCGGTATATTCGGCTGCGGCAATTATCTACCTGCTCAGGAAACAGCGCGATGCCGTTGGTCTTTCGTTATTTTCAAACGACATAGAGTTTCATTCCGAAGCGCGTCTTTCATCTGTCCACATCGATTTGTTATACAATCAACTTGGATCATTGTTGAGGCAGGAGAAGGCTCATCTGGATAGAAAGACCAACACGGTCAATGCTTTGCACATGATTGCAGAGAATATTCACAAGCGTTCGCTGGTCATCCTGTTTAGTGATCTGATTGAACAGGAAAGTACGGATGAATTGTTTGAAGCCCTGCAACACTTGAAATACAACAAACATGAAGTGCTGCTTTTTCATGTCACTGATCACCGTCAGGAGAGGGAATTCGATTTCAGGAATCAACCCTACCGCTTTGTGGATCTGGAAACGGGAGAGCACCTAAAGTTTTCGCCCCACGATCTGAAGAATAATTATCAGAAGGCTGTTTCAGAATATTACGAAGAATTACGTGTCCGCTGCGGACAATATCATATTGACCTTACAGAGGCAGATATCAACGAAGATTTTAAACATGTGCTTTACACGTATCTTCTGAAACGTAAACGGCTTTTCTGATCTCCCTTATGGGGTCAGCTTTTCCCCGGCAGGAAACAAATCACAGCTTACAGGGTAATGGTCGGAGTCATCTAGATACGACACCTCAAAATTGTAACTCGTAAATTTGGGACTGTACAGGATGTAGTCGATGCGGAAAGACGGTAATTTCCCGTTGTAGGTATTTGCTGTTCCTTTTCCTGATTCAGTAAATGAATCTTTCAGGTCCCCTCTGACCATGCGGTAAGTAAACGACACGGGGGTATCGTTAAAGTCGCCGCAAACAATAACCGGATAGTGACAATGATTTATATGTTCGCGCAGTGTAGCAGCCTGTTCTGCCCTTTTAACAAGGGCGTTCTTGAATTTCACACTCAATTCCATCAACTTCTCCCTGGTTTTCTGATTGGTCTTAAATTCCAACGAATCAATTGAATTGATCTCGGTGGGACGGAGCCTGTACGATTGCAGGTGGCAGTTGTAAACGCGCACGGTGTCTACATTAAGCAGGATGTCGGTAAAAATAATCATGTTCCCGGAGTTCTTAAACCGGATTTCACCCATGTTCAGAATCGGGAAACGGGTCATGGTAAGTTGCCCTCCGGCATTGCTGCTGTGGGCCAGTTGCATGTGGGTGATCTGGGGCATCCTGGTGTTGCTGATATCAAAAATCTGTCGTTTATTGAGTCTGACTTCCTGTAAGCAGATGATATCGGCATTATTGCCCCTCAGGTAATTGAGAATATGGTCGGCATTTTCCTTGTTTGGATACTCGCCCATACCCATAAAGTATTTCACGTTATAGCTGATTACCCGGATTCCCTTTTCCTGTGTTTTCTTTCCTGAGAGCTGAATATAGTTCCCAATGTGGTTATAGCCTGCCAGAATGACTACAAATGACAGTAGGGCAAATTTTGGTTTGATTAAGATCCATAAGACGATAAAAATCAGGTTGGCTACCATGAGGTAAGGATAGGCCAAGCCGAATAGGGCAGCGAACCAGAGTACTTCAGGACTGAGGAATACCGAAATTGAAGCAATGCCAAGTGCAGATACGGCTACAAGATTTATAAGTAAAAGAGTATATACAAAAAATTGTTTCAAATGGACTGCATTTTATGTTCCCACATCACTTCTGATCGCCTGCGGTTATCACAAATATATGAATAAATGAACAGTAATTTATACTGATTACTGTTGCCTTTGAACCTTCGACCTGATCATGCGGTCTTTCCCATTGATATCTTTCTTCAGGATCACTTCCGTAAGTCCTTTTTCCTGAAGCATGTTCAGACATTCCTGCCCCAATGCTTCATTGATTTCCAGATACAGGCATCCTCCGTTACTAAGATGGGCCACTGCAAAACCGGCTATTCGTTCATAAAAGAGAAGCGGACTCTCATCAGGAACAAATAATGCAAGTCCAGGTTCAAAATCCAGGACATTCTTCAGCATATGGAGCTTTTCGCTTTCCCTGACATAGGGCGGATTGCTGACAATAATATCCAGTTGTGGGAAGTCAATTTCAGGCCTGTCGTTTAAAATATCGTATTCGAATACGGGAACATCAACTGCATTTAATTGCGCATTCCTGCGGGCTGTTTCAAGGCAAACGGGCGAAATATCACAAGCCAGAACAGTCGCCTGGGGTATGTTCTTTCGGAGCGAAACTGCAATGCACCCTGTGCCTGTTCCGATGTCAAGAATGTTGGGCGCCGTGAACTGATCCTCCTGAATAATCCATTGCACAAGTTCTTCAGTTTCAGGTCGCGGGATCAGAACTCCGTGTACTGAATAGAAAGGCAATCCGTAAAATTCTGTCTCTCCGAGGATATATTGTATCGGTTCGTGGTCCTTCAGCCGTGCAACAATCGTTTCGATCATCAACAACTCCTCCTTGCTTAGTTTCTCTTCGCCAGCCATCAGAAACTGAGTGCGCGAATATCCTTTCAGCTTTTCGAAGATCAGGGCTATCAGGCTCTCAATTTCCCCTTTAGAGAAACTTCCAGCCAATTCTTTTCGGATTGATGCAATGCCTGCCTTCATTTATTGTTATTTTTGACAAAGTTAATTATTTCGCTGATGAGTACTCCTGCAATCTTCATGCAACGTTGCCTCGAACTGGCATTATTGGGAATGGGCGATACCGCCCCAAATCCGATGGTCGGCTGCGTAATCGTGTGCAATGGCGTCATCATCGGAGAAGGCTATCATGAGAAGTATGGAGGACCCCATGCCGAAGTAAATGCTATCAACTCAGTCAGGACTGCTGAATTACTCGCTCAGTCAACCTTATACGTTTCGCTCGAACCCTGCGCACATTACGGGAAAACTCCTCCCTGCGCTGACCTGATTATCGCAAACCGTATACCTCGGGTGGTGATCGGAACGGTTGATCCGTTTGCAACCATTGCAGGGAAAGGCATTGAAAGGATGCAAAAAGCAGGGATAGAAGTTGAGGTTGGGTTACTCGAAGCAGAATGCCGTCAGGGAAACCGTCGGTTTTTTACCTTTCATGAGAAAAAACGACCCTATATCCTGTTGAAATGGGCACAGACCCTTGATGGGTTTATTGATACCGACCGCTCCGAAACACTGCATCCGATCTGGATCACAAATGCGCTGTCAAAAAGGCTGGTGCACAAACAGCGTTCTGAAGAATCGGCTATTCTGATTGGAACAAATACAGCGAAGTATGATAATCCGGCGCTTACAGTGCGCGAGTGGACTGGCAATCAGCCCATCCGAATGGTGATTGACCGAACCGGACGACTGGATTCAACCCTGCACCTGTTCGACCACAAGACACTTACATGGGTCTTTACAGGAATAGAAAAGCCTGATTCGAAAAACCTCAAATACATTACACTTGATTTTGACCGCAACATTCTGCCCCAATTACTTTCAGAACTCTACAGTCACGACATTCTATCTGTTATCGTGGAGGGCGGTAGTGAATTGCTGAACAGCTTCCTGGAATCTGATTTATGGGATGAAGCTTTTGTATATACCGGGAACCAATTCTTCGGAAAAGGTGTTGCCGCCCCAAATATCTCAGGGGATACTCTGGCTATTGAAATGCTGGACGATTGCAGGCTGCATGTGATCAGGAATAAGGTCTGAACAAAGTCTGAACAAGATTTAAAAGATTAGAAGATGCACAGGATTATATGTCCCTATGTTCAATACTTCTTATGAACTAACGATTCATAATATGCTTTGGCTTCTGCAACTGAAAGAGTATCGTTGGTGTCATTCTCAGAGATAAATTGTCCAAGAGCATAGTCTTCCAGTAATTGCTCTATTTTTTCAAATGTTTGAATGTCAATCTGCACAGCTACCGGACGTTTCTTGCTGTCCGTTATGTAGGTTTTCCTTATTTCCAACATACTACTGAATTTTCTATAAAGGTAAAATATTCATCCCACATTGCGAAATATTTGTAGAGGCTCTATTCCTCAATCTTGTAAATCTCTTAATCCAATAAATCCTGTTCAGACTTCCTTTTAATCGTGTTCACATTTCCCTCTTGTTTTTAATAATATTTTTCATGATATTTAGTGTCAATAAATGCATTAGGGAAAACACATGGAAATATTGAATAGCATATGGAAATCACTGCCAGGTCTTATCGGTATCCTCTACCTGTTAACGGTAGTTTTTATTGCCATTCTGATCATCCTTGAAAACCGCAATCCGGTGAAGACCATCAGCTGGATTCTTGTTCTCGTGCTGCTTCCCCTCATCGGTATTGTGTTTTATCTGTTCTTCGGGCAGGAATACCGCAAATCGAAGATGTATTCACGGAAGGGATTGAAGGATCTTGAAAAGCTTCGTAACATGACCCTTGAACAGCTGGATAACCTTCCGGAGAACCATTTTCAGATCAATAGCCGCCTTTATTCCAAGAAACGGTTGATGAACCTGATGCTTTCAAATTCGAATGCTATTCTGACCAATAACAACGAGATACAGGTTTTGCGCAATGGTGAGGAAACTTTTCCGGAGATCTTCAAGACCATTGAATCGGCCAAACACCATATACACCTGGAATATTATATTATCGAAGATGACAGGATCGGGAATCACCTGCGTGAACTGCTTATCCGTAAGGCCCGTGAAGGTGTTGAAGTTCGGTTGATATACGATGATGTGGGCAGCTGGGAACTGAAGCGGAAGTTCATACGTTCCATGTCAGATGCCGGGATAAAGGTGGATTGTTTCATGAGAGTTCGCTTTCCGATGCTTACTTCGAAGGTTAATTACCGTAATCACCGGAAGATACTTGTGGTTGACGGAGAGACGGCCTTTGTTGGCGGACTGAATTTTGCCGACCGCTATCGCGATGGGGTTCCGGGTATTGGCCTCTGGCGCGACACTCACCTGAAGGTAGTGGGCGGAGGCGCCACAGCACTCCACATCATCTTTATGGCCGACTGGTATTTTGTATCCAAGGAGATTTTAAAAGGAGATCAGTATTTCAAACCCTTTGAATCAGGAAATGGCAAATTGGTACAGATGACTGCAAGTGGCCCGGATTCAGATTGGGAAAGCATTAGTCAGGCCTATTTTACTGCAATTGCCTCGGCAACCAACTTTGTTTATATCTCAACTCCTTACCTTATGCCGACCCCGGACATTATGACTGCATTGAAGACTTCAGCGCTGGGGGGAATCGATGTCCGCATTATTGTTCCCGGATTGTCGGATGCCATTACTCCTAAATGGGGAACAAATTCGTATATTGAAGAATTGCTTGAGGCTGGGGTCAAAGTGTATTTCTACAGGGCAGGTTTTATACATAGCAAAGTAATTGTGGTGGATGGTATCTTTTCTTCGGTAGGTACCGCCAACCTGGACTTCCGTAGCCTGGAAACCAATTTTGAAGTAAACGCTATGATCTATGATGAGGAAATCGCTGAAGTCCTTGCCTCCCAGTTTTTGGATGACCAGGATAAGAGTGAGCTGATCATTCTGGAAGAATGGATTAAACGTCCGAGAATCAATAAAATTAAAGAGTCCTTCTCCCGACTGTTAAGCCCCATGCTCTAGATAGTTTTTCCTATTTCAATTATTTTTTAAGAGATATATAACTGATAATTTATTGCCTTGCAGCAGATTACAGATTATAAATATTGAAGGAAATGAATAAGATTCAATTGGAGGAACTTCATAAACTACCTATGAAAGCCAAAATCAAGGTGGTCCAATCGCTGTGGGATGACATTGCAAAGGAGCAAGCTCAGGGATCCCTTCCGCCTGAGCATAAAAAGATCCTGAAAGAAAGACTGAAAACAATAAATGAAGGAAATTCATCTTTTACCTTCTGGGAGGAAGTACAGAAAAGATATTTGAAAGAATAATGAAGTTTACTAATTCTATTTTAATAAATCGCCCTGCAATCGTAAGGATTACAGGGCGAAACTATTTTAAGTGGTCAATTGCTTTATACGTAGATTATAAGCTTTCCCCAAAATCCTCACGGAACTTAGCTACAAGTTTATCTACCCAATCACCGATCGGTTTCAGCTTGCCTACAAAGAAACGAAGTACAGGTGGTTCTTCGGTCCATTCCAATCCGCCAACGAGATGACGGTTGTCGTAAAGCCATTGAATACGGTCTTCGGCATACTTGACTTGCGATAGCGTAAATACCCTGCGCGGGAAAGCCAGACGAAGCAATTCCACATCGGCCAAAATATCATTACCGTTTTCATCCCGGACACTTGAAATCGTACCGCGCTCCATGCCGCGAATTCCTGAAGCAATATACAGAGCAGTAGCAAGGGCGCCTGCAGGGTATTGTCCCTGAGGAACATGTGACAGGAAATCTTTTGCATCCAGGTGGCATCCCAAGCCTCCGGAAGGGGTAATTACCGGAATACCTTTTTTATCCAATGCATCAACCAGGTATTTTATAAAGGTTGGCGAATGACTTATGACGTTGAAATCAAGTGTTTCGTTCAAACCGACAGCCATTGCTTCGATTTCGCGGACGCTCATACCTCCGTAGGTAAGGAAACCTTCGTAAAGTGGAACCCAGTCACGCATTTGCATGTAAATATCATGGTTGTTGGTACAAATACCTCCGCCACGTGTACAGCTAACCTTGCGGCCCGAGAAGTACGAGAAGTCGGTATAACTCATCATCTCGTGCAAAATAGATTGAATTGTTTTATCCAGATATCCTTCTTCTTTAGTTTTAATGAAATAGAGGTTCTCGTTGATTAAACTGGTGTCCATCAACAACTTTATTTTATGCGCTTTGGCGATTGCCGAAACCTCCCTCAGGTTCGCCATCGAAAATGGCTGTCCGCCAATAAGGTTGGTCCCTGCCTCAAAACGAATGTAGGCTACGTTTTCTGCCCCCCATTTTTCGATGACCTTATTCAGCTTATTGATGTCCATATTCCCTTTGAACGGGAAATCGCTCTTAATCTTCAGCGCTTCGTCAGTATAAATTTCTTCCACGGCGCTGCCTATCATTTCGATATGGGCCTTCGTGGTCGTGAAATGGTAATTCATCGGAACAACAGTACCCGGTTTGCAGAACGTCTTGGCAATAATGTGTTCTGCCGCACGCCCTTGGTGTACCGGAAGAAAATATTTCTGGTTGAATACTTCGTTGATGGCCTTTTCAAGCTTGGTATAACTGGCCGACCCTGCATACGAATCGTCGGCAAGGCTCATGGCAGCGATCTGGTTGTCGCTCATGGCATTGGTGCCCGAGTCTGTAAGCATATCAAGGAAGACATCTTTGTTTTGAAGGAGGAAGGTATTGAAGCCTGCTCCAAAAATTGCTTCCTTGCGTTCTTCGATGGGTAGAAGGTTTAGTTTCTGAACCACTCGCACTTTGTGCATTTCAAGTGGAGTCGTATCACCACTGTAAAATTTGACGGTTTTCAATTTCTCAAAATTCTCCATAAGTTAAATCTAATTGGTTTTTTCTTTGCTTTAAATTCCAGTCCTTTAAATTAAGAGGATGACGAATCTGAAATCAGGATCATTCTTAATCTGATATCGGGACTGCGAGTTTACAAAAAATAATATTCAATAAAAACAATCCTGATTGATATAAATTGTAAATATTTACTCTGTATTGATTTTATTTTGTGGTGAATAACTTTAAAATATCTCCGGTATATCAATATTGCCGATGGAATATTCAGGTGTTTCATTTTATCCTGAAAAGTTTAACCACTGTATGCCCATCCAAACTGTTTCTTCGCGAAAAGGCCATCTCCTGAAGTGACCGTTCAGCGCAACGCTGCTGTATATCGGGTCGGGTTTGAGAGGGGTTCGGGAGGGGTTCTCCTCTTATCATCTGTGTTCTATCTGTGTTGTATCTGTGTGTATAGGATCATTTAAATACAGATAGAATTCAATCAGAAATCAAATTATACGACGCAAATACGACGCAATCCCTACCCGGGTACCTTCCGGGTATAGTGAAAACAAAATAAATGTGTTCCTGAAAGACAAGTTAACGGATAGATAATCTCTGAACGGAGTTGATGAGTTCATTTCTGAATCGATGCCTCAGAATCTGGCATGAGCTCTTTCGAAGGTTAAAGATACAAAATTTGGAATAAAAATACTACAATTCAGATTGGGTTTTACGGATTGGACTGAGTGAAGAAATCAATGCATGTTAAACGCGGTTTCCCGAAGGCCATGTTGACGAATCAGCAAAGATTCAAAGAACTTTAGTATATTGGGACTCTATTTTCACAAATAACTTAACGAAGTATTTTTCTTATATTTAATGCCTGAATCTAATCCTAAACATCATGCATACATACTTTTACCGACTGCTGATTATTGCCCTGATATTCCCCTTATCCGCTCTGGCACAGCCTGAGCCGGAAGTGATCCACCTGTGGAAGAACGGCGCCCCGGGATTCGAAAACCGGAAGGACCTGCCTGAGAAGGCTCAGGATTATTGGGTACGAAACATCAATAATCCATCGGTAACAGTGTTTCTGCCTTCGAAGGAAAAAGCCAATGGTTGTGCGGTAATTGTAGCTCCTGGCGGAGGTTTCCGTGAGTTGGTTTACGATGCGGAGGGTATACAGGCTGCCGCATTTCTCAACTCCATTGGTGTTGCTGCATTCGTTTTAAAATATCGCCTGCCGGGGGAGGAAAATTCACCCTATTCGTTGGAGAATGTCAGGCAGGATGCCTATCGGGCTATCCGGCTCGTTCGAAGTCGTTCGGGTGAATTTCACGTCGATCCCAATCGCATTGGCATGCTGGGGTTTTCAGCGGGGGGCGCGGTGGTGATGATGGTGGCCTTCGATAAAGGGGATGGCGATCCCAAGGCTCCCGACCCGGTTGACCGTATCAATGGACGACCTGATTTCCAGGCGATGGTTTATCCCGGGGGCAAGGCTCCTGAGAAGATATCCCCGGATACCCCGCCTGCGTTCCTGATCTGCGCCAATGATGACGAGTATGGCTGCGACAAAGTAACCATGGAGCTTCTCCAAAAATTCCGGGATGCGAAGGTTCCGGTAGAAGCTATTTTGTTATCCAAAGGGAAACACGCCTTCAATATGGGCAACCGGTCAGCGCTGAAGACGATCAATACCTGGCCACAACGAATGGCCGATTGGCTTGACGATAGCGGATTCCTTAACACGAAAAGTTTGCAAAACTGAATTGGTACAACAGCGTTTAATGTCAATATTCGAGCTGAAATTCAGTAATTTAGGTTGAAATTAAAATCGATAGTTTTCATCATATAATATATTTATATTTAAAAATAATTGTTAGATTCGCACCCTATTTAACAGACCTGTGTATTAGCCACATTATGAAAGGATTGAATATTCTCAATCGTTTAATGATATCCTTTTCCCTTACTATGATGATGGGCAGCATAGCCTATGGTCAAAAGCCAAATCTTGAGTTTAAGCCTTTTAATCCTCTTGACGACATAACCAGCAGTAAAATCAGCGTAATGATTGAAGACTCGTTGGGTTATATGTGGATTGGAACCGAAGAAGGTTTGTTCCGGTTCGATGGTCAGACAATATTTCCCTATATGATGGATGTTAATAATCCCAAATCATTGCCTTCAAACGGGATCAATAATTTAGTTCTGGATCGCGAAAATAATCTTTGGGTCGGGACAAAGGAGGGGATACGCAAATACAACCGGGAATATGATTCATTTACAAGACTTCCCGACAAGAGTAAAAGAAAATCCTTTGATAACGTATTTGTAAAGGTTTTTACATTCGATAAAACCGGGAAACTCTTCGTTGCCTATAATCAAATCATATACTCTTATAATCAATTGGAAGGTCAATTTGAACAGGTGGTGAAAGTGGATCAGGGGGATATCAGTGCCCTGATTTTCGATGATCAGAACAATTTATGGATCGGCAATTTATCAAACGGAGGCTTGTTCTGTTTTGAGCAGAAGACCAGAAAGCTCATCCCTTTTCGGCACGATCCTTTAAACAGCCAATCGATATCAATTAATGAAATAAAAAACCTGGGCATAACCGGACAAACCCTTTGGATGGGGACCCTGGGGAAAGGGATTGACGCCTACGACCTTACAACAAAAACGTTTAAGCATTACCTGTTTCCGAAGAATCTGGATAACTATATCAATTCGATTTGTGTCAGTAGTGACGAGAAAGTATGGTTCTGCTCCCTGATCGGGTTAAAACTTTTTAACCCGGCCAGTGATAGTTTTTATGAGTACAGTAGGAATGATGATAGTCCTTACGCAGTAGGAAAAAGTATACAAAGAGTTTATGAAGATCGTGCAGGAAATATATGGAATATTAATATGTTTGGGGGGATAAGGCTGGCCAGAGAAAATCTACCCTTTAAACACATTGGCGGAAATGCAGATCGATTCTGGGCGAGTTCTGAAAAACTTCCCTCCACGATGGTAAATGACGGGATGGGTCAATTTTGGATCGGTAAACATTCGTTTGGCATTGATATTTATAATTGGAAGAAACGCACCACGATCCTCTTAAGGCATGATGAGAAAAATCCGAGGAGTATCCCTGACGGAATAGTTTTTTCGATCTTCCACGATTCAAAAAATCAGATGTGGATTGGAAGTTATTTAGGAGGTCTTCAGAAATATAACCCTAAGACAAAGGATTTTGATTCGTACCGGCATGACCCGGCCAGTTCGCTTTCAATTGCCGGTAATGATGTCCGTTCTATTGCTGAAGATACAAACGGGGATTTATGGCTGGCCACTAATCGGGAGGGAGTCGACCGGTTTGACATCAGCGAAAATGTATTCTATCATTACAATAAGAAAAACAATTATCTCGATGACCAATATACCGTACAGGTTTTCATAGATTCACGGGGGAACTTATGGGTTGCGACCATCTGGGGCCTGGCTTTTCTTCAGAAAGGCGGACAGGTATTTAAAAATTACCACTATGACAAACATGACACAACAACCATCAGCAACAATGAGATAAAGGTGGTTTACGAAGACAAGCTGAAGAATATCTGGGTTGGTACAAATAACGGGCTCAACAAATTCAATTATGAGACAGAAAAATTCGTGCGCTATTCGACAGGACTTAAAAACAAACATATTGCGAGCATCCTAAGCGACAAGCATAATAACATCTGGGTATCAACCGGCACCAATTTAGCCATGCTCAATCAGGCGACCTCGCGGTTTATCAATTACGATCAAAACAATGGGATCATGTCCAATGAATTCTATGACCGGTTGAGCTGTACTGATTCTATTGGTAATTTGTTTTTTGGAGGATCAGATGGATATGATTATTTTAATCCGGACAGTTTAAAGGCAGAGGATAGAAAACCAAAAGTGGTGCTGTCGGATTTCAAACTTTTCAATAAAAGTATAACGTGTTTGAGGGACAGTGCGATTATTGACAGGAATATCAGTTTCGCGAAACAGATTTTTATTGATTACTTTCAAAACTCCCTTACCTTTTCTTATCAGGCGATAAACCTTACTGAAGCAAACACTATTGAATATGCCTATAAGCTGGATGGGTTCGATAAAAATTGGGTGAATGCAGGAAAGGAAAGATCGGCCAATTATACCAACCTGAATCCTGATACATATACCTTTAGGGTGAAAGCCAGATATGAGAACGGCGAATGGAGCACCAACGAAACAACCATTCAGTTACATGTACTACCGGCCTGGTGGATGACCATATGGTTTAAAATTCTGTTGGGACTGATAATCTTAACTTCACCTCTCGCTTATGTCACATTAAGGATCAAACGTTTGCGCCAGCAAAGGGAAAAGTTGGAGGTACTGGTTGAAGAGCGTACGAATGAAATTATCCGCAAGAATGAATTACTGAGCTCACAGGCCCTGACTTTGGAGGAAAATAACGAGCAGCTTAAAAACTTAAACTCTACCAAGAACAAGCTTTTCTCGATCATATCACACGATCTGCGCAGTCCGTTTCATATTATTCTCGGATTTCAAAATTTGCTTGTTCGCAAATACACTGAGTTTTCGGATTACGAGCGTATGAAGATGATTAAGCAATTGAATTCGACCTCTAACCAGGTTTATTATTTACTGGAAAATCTGCTGAACTGGGCCAAGATTCAGACCAGCAGTATTAAACATACTCCGGTCCGGTTTAATCTTAAAGATGTCATCCTGCGTAAATCGGATTTGTACTGGGATATTGCTGAGGTAAAGGGCATACAGATTAACCAGGAGATACCGGAGGAGCTCTTTGCCTATGCAGATGTGGCATTGCTCGAAACTGCCGTAAGGAATTTGATAAATAATGCCATTAAATTTACCCCTGTCGGAGGTTCCATTCTTATCCGGGCCAGCGAAAATCAGAAGATGATAATCCTATCGGTCATCGATTCAGGTGTTGGTATGAATGTTGAACAAGTTAAAAACTTGTTCAACATTGAACAAACCCAATCCAGATACGGAACCATTGGTGAGAGGGGTTCCGGTTTAGGACTTGTATTGTGCAAGGAATTTGTGGAGAAAAATAGGGGTATAATTACGGTTGAGAGTGAACCTGGCCAGGGCAGCACATTTAGTTTTACAGTGCCTGCTGCACCTACCGAATAACATTATTTAATCTGTTAGGTTTAATGCTTCGCTTTAATCGATATCCTTCCAATTCTTGTTTGGATCAAGCATTTTGTTTCGTTGAATACGCGACTGTAGTTCAAAGGTCCTTATCCGGTCTTTGTAAAGATTATTGGCGTTCTGTTTGGCAATATCGAGTGAGGCATCGGTATTGTCCTCCCACCTGCGGCACAAATAGATTGGTTGGTAAATGCGTCCTATTTTATATTTTCCCGAAATTGCCAACCCCAGCGCATAATCTTCACCATAACTCACATTGGGGACTCTGATTTCCCGAAGTACCGGAGTATAAAATGCCCGTGGAGCGCCAAGTCCGTTAATCCGTAAAGCATTATTCGGCCCATTGTCATCGGTCCATTCCTGATGGTCAATCACCCCTGGTGGGATTTCGGCAAGGTCAAAATTAGTCATCCGGTAACTACCAATAACCATGGCGCAGTTCTCCTCGTAAAATTTATCAATAATGATCTGAAGGGTATTTTCATCCAGGTATAAATCATCGCTATCGAGCTGGACGGCAAATTTACCGCAATCAGGATGAAAAACCGCTACATTCCAGCAACCTCCGATTCCCAGATCTTTCCGTTCAGGAATAATATGAATCAACTTGCCTGATTGGGCATACTCTTCTAATATTTCTGATGTGCCGTCTGTAGAGAAATTATCGACTACGATCAGATTAAATTTGAATGATGTTTTCTGAATCAATACCGAAACAATGGCATCGCGGATGGTTTTTACCCTATTGCGAACAGGAATAATTACCGAAGCTTCAGTTGGAAAATTTTCAGAGAATATAGTTTCAGGGAACGGCGCTAAAAGCAATGCTCCGATATCACGTAAGTGGGCCGTGCATACCTGTTCCATTTCGAGTTGAAGCTCTCGCTGAGAGGCTTTCACGTAATCAAATTGCCGTTCGCCAGATGCACGGGTATCGGTTTCAACTTTGGTAAACAGGCATTCGGGAATGTGTACCATTTCTCCCATACGGCTGGCGCGAAGCCGCAAGGCATAACAACCGGCATGTTTCAGCATTTCGTAATTCTCGTACCTGAATGCTTTTAAGACTTCAGCCCTGAAGAACCTGACTGGTCCAAAATTAAAATCATCGCGAAAACTGCCTGGCTGATAATCGATCACAGGATGGGGCACGACTGCTCCGGCTTTCTCTTCAAAATAATCTGCATAAACCATTGGCGCATCTGTATATTCAGCAACCTGTAACAGACGTTCAACTGCACCCTGGCCCAGTTCAATGACTGAATTTCCAAGGACCAGAAGAGCAAAATCAGCATGGACCAATTTGGCTATGAGCCTGATTGTGGAACAGGAGCCATTCTCTTCAACGATGACCTGTTGGCAATTAACCAAGGTTACCTTTACTTTGGTGAGCACATAAACCTGATTTACCAGTGGAGATTCTCTGAATTGATTTACCAGTCTTTGACTGGCTTCTTCATTCCGGTATATAAAAAAACAATCAACTTTTGGATTCATGGCAGCTGGGCTTTATAATTTAATCACTATCAATTTGCTGATTTCGCTTTCATTGTGAAGGCGATCAAGAGCAGATATGCGCAATTCATATTTTCTCTGTAATTTACGGGAATTTGGTTTAAAAACGATGCTATTTCCCCTGGTAATTGTAAAAATATTTTCAGGGTTATTTGCATCAAACTTTTGCCCGACAGGATTCATATATACAAGGTAGCTGACCGCCTTATCCATTTCAGACTGATTTCTTGCTTCCTTCCATTTCAGTTTATGGCCTCTTTTCCTGAAACGCTTTGGAGCAACCGGTGGTTTACTGTCAATCCAGGGCATCGTCGGCACAAGAGCCGGATATTTATACAACTTATCGCGTAGGGTTTGGTCAAATCCAAACAGATCGCGTTTAAAATGGATGCTGCTGTAGAAAGCGCTTCCGCCCAGATGTGGAATCTGCCGCATGGCCTGGATTTGTCTGACCAGTTCGTTTGGATCTCTCCATTCCGGAATTGCAGAATTGGCCTCCAGTTTATAAACGGCATGCCCTATATACATGGCCCGATTGTAAGCATGCGCTGCCCACCATTTGCTCAATGTCAGAAAATCAACTGAAGGGTGGCCGATTTGCCAGTACAATTGCGGAAGACAATAATCGATCCATCCGTTTTTCTGCCACTTCAGGATATCAGCATACAACTGATCGTAATTGGATGTTCCGGCAGTGGTTTCTGAACCTTCAGGATCGTCCGACTTATTGCGCCATACCCCAAACGGACTGATCCCGAATTTGACCCAGGGCTTGGTCTTTTTTATGCTTTCCGATAGTGTCCGGATAATCAAATCAACGTTGTCCCGACGCCAGTCGGCTTTTTGACCGGACAAAAAGCCACGGTTATATTGTGCGAACGAATTACCATCCGGAAAATCATCTTTCAGCGGATAGGGATAAAAGTAGTCATCGAAATGAATGGCATCCACATCATACCTGGAAACGATATCGGAAACGACTTTAACTACAAAATCGCGTGTTTGCGGCAATCCAGGATCGAAATAGAGCTTGCCTCCATAGTTGACAATCCATTCGGGATGTTGGAATGCAATGTGATTTCCGGCTAAAGGTTCATCGGCATTCAGTGCAACCCGGAAAGGATTGAGCCAGGCATGAAATTCCATGTTTCGCTGGTGGCATTGCTCAATCCAAAACTGAAGCGGATCATAGAACGGGGCAGGAGCTTTGCCAGGTGTTCCGGTCAGATACCTGGACCAGGGTTCAAGAACTGATGGATAAAAGGCATCCGAAGCTGGCCTGATCTGCAGGATGATGGCATTCATCCCGTTCCGGACATGCATATCCAGGATATCAATCGCTTCTTTTTTCTGCTGTTCGGTTGATAGGCCGGGTTTTGACGGCCAGTCTATGTTATTGACCGTTGCTACCCAAACGGCACGAAACTCACGCTTGGGCGCATTTTGGCTGTACATAGTAACAGTAATACCAAGGAATATGAGGACACAAAATTGTTTCATTCAGTACCTTTTGAATTATAGCTGCAAAATAACGATATCTGCGATATGAATTACATCGTCCCTTGTGAACTTATCAAGGATTGGCTGTTGAAAAGCGGTTATCTGGTAAAAATGCATTTTGGGAAGCCTAAAAGAAGATGAGTAATAGGAACTAAAAACAATTTTCAGCCAAATGATAAAATTCTGTTGGTGAGTTTCGATCCCTTGCATATTGTCTGATTTTTTTAATATCTTTGAGCCGATCAGTTCGCTGAAATGTTCTAAAGAAAATATTTTATTAAAATATAATACACTTGGTGAACCAAAGTGCAGTTTTGATGTTTATGTAAGTAGCTTCAAAGTTGGTTACTTTGGTAAGCTCATGGTTTATTAGGTTTAGTTGGTTTAGGTTAGTTTCCCGTCTCAAACGGGTGAAAAGGCTGTCAGAGGACAGCCTTTTCTATTTTATCATTATCCCTTCCGCAATTATTTCATGTGTCTTCCTGCATTACTTTTTTTATAAATTTGCGGCCTCAGTTAAGGGGATTGAAAAACATTACAAGTATACTTTAGGATGGTATTGGAAAAAGGATTGTTTCAGCGCACGGAGTTGTTGTTCGGGAGTGAAAAGATGGACGTCATTGCCAAAAAGAAGGTAATTATCTTTGGGATTGGTGGTGTTGGAAGCTGGTGTGCTGAAAGCCTGATCCGTACCGGGATAAGGCATCTGACCCTTGTTGATTCAGATCTGGTTTGCATTACCAACATCAACCGACAGTTGCATGCCACCACCCTCACGGTTGGCGAAGTTAAGACTGAGGCCCTAAAAAACCGCCTGCTTGAAATCAATCCCTCAGCCCATATCCAAACCATTCAGCGGATCTATGAACCAGCTACTTCCGACTCATTTGAGCTTGATACCTACGATTACATCATCGATGCCATTGATAGTTTGAGCAATAAAATCGATTTGATCCGCAAAGCCACACGTACCAAAGCTGTTTTCTTTTCCTCTATGGGTGCTTCCCTGAAACTTGATCCTACTAAAATCAGAGTCGCCGAATTCTGGAAAGTAAAGGGATGTCCCTTAGGTCACATCGTGCGCAAAAAGATCCGTAAAGGGGACTTGCCCGCAAAGGAATTCCTGTGTGTTTACAGTGAAGAACTGCTTGAGAACAAAGGTTCAGGTTCGTCGTGCGGGACTGACAAATGTTTGTGTCCAAAGTCGAAAAATGCACCCGGTGATCCTGATCTGGCTGATCACGAATGGTGCAGCCAAAAGGCTGTCATCAACGGAACGGTAGCCCACATTACGGCCATCTATGGGTTTTCCCTGGCAGGACTGGTCGTTCAGCATATCTATAATGAAGCGTGAGCCTGCCTTGTTACGCAAATAAACTAAAGAAATTATCTTTTCATCAATGCGAATCAATCTTGGCCCCGAAAGCCAGATCGCCGGCATCACCCAATCCCGGAACAATGTAGGACATTGGGGTCATTTCAGGATCGACTGCTCCAACCCATAGGGTTACATTGTCTGCCTGAATGTGTTTGGTCACATAGTCCAATCCCTGGGTACTCGCAATAACCACCACCAGGTGAACCTGTTTTGGGGACCCTTTTTCCATCAATGCATGATAACCTATCTCCATGGATGCGCCTGAGGCCAGCATAGGGTCGGAAAGGATGACCGTTTTATTGTTGAGCGAGGGAGAAGCCAGGTATTCGAATTCAATATGAAATTCACCGGCTTCATCGTATTTGCGATAGGCAGAGATAAATGCATTTTCGGCACGGTCAAATACATTCAGCAGGCCTTGCTGAAGTGGTAATCCTGCACGTAAAATTGTTGCTAAGACCGGATGCTGAACGAGGGTTTCAACTTTAGCTACTCCCAGAGGCGTTTTTACATCCGTAGTCCGGTAATCCATCGTTTTGCTGATCTCATATGCAAAGATTTCGCCTAAACGCTGAAGATTTCGCCTGAACCGCATGGGGTCCTTCTGAATGGTTTCACACCGTATTTCTGAAATGAACTGATTGAAAATGGAATTCGTATCCCCAAGAATATTTATCCTCATAGCTGGAAAAGTTTCGGCGAAAGTACTTAAAATATCAATAAGTAGAAATCCTATTTTAAGTAAAAGCTACATCGCCGTCACCATCCTGAATTGCTGGATAGCTCTGATAGAGGTCTGAAAGTTGATTGGAAATGGCAATCAGGCGTTTCACCTTTTTCCGGAACAGGAACGGATGCGAACCAAGGCTAATCCGACGCACTAATTTGGGGTTAAAGACGGTCAGTGTAACTGCTTTTTGCACAATGGCTTCATGATATATTGCATTAACCATACATTCCGCTTTATCCTCCTGGAAATAGACGTAAGGCACTTTCATGTGCCCATCTCGTATCGAAATAAACAGCAATCCGATCGTTTGGCCTGCGTAGGAAATGTGTACAAAATATTGTCTGAAGCTATCAACGAGGTGCGAAAATGGGTATTCTACCGGAGCGACCGGTTGAGTGGAAGTTTTCTCCTTTATCCAGGGGTTTTTAATGATCCATTCCAGATCTGCACCTGACCTACGAGTGAACTCATTCATCGAATGCTTTTCGATGAAAAGATACAATTCAGCATTTAATGTGGTACGGTATTCCGCCTTTGGTGCAACTTTCCTGATTCTGTTGCTCTTCAATAGCCGGTAAGGAATCAATGCAAAATTCAGGAATTCATCACTCAGCTGCAGGAGGGATTTCAGTTTTCGTAGTACCGGAAACTTCGCTGGAATGACTTCATGCAGGTTGAATTTCAGGAATCCCCGAATACCGGGTTCTGTATCGGGGAAGTCGAACCAATGGGTTCGTTCCATGATGTTTTGGGTATGCGGTGTGCAATCGGTCATAAACATCCGCTGGTTACAGAGGGCGAATGCTTTCAGAAAGATCGGAACTGCCAGGTGTTTTCCCTTCTTAGGGTTTATCCACCAGCAGGAATTCGAGCTGGCCGGCTGACCGGCTTCGCCATGAATATAGTCAGGCAATAATCCGACCAAGGCGATTAATGTATTGTCTTCGTGAGCAATAATCAATGCAACATCCTCAGGAAGGGCCCTAGGATTCTTTGATTGCGAGATTGCCCTCATTAGTGTTAGTGGTTTTGGGGCTATATTTTGCCAGAGACTTCCGGCAATAAAATCCGATAATTCACCAACTTTGATTTCAGTGATCTGCATTAAGCTTGTTTTTTTCAATCAGGTCCACAAAATCGCCAAGGGTGGTGATGCCAATGATCTCCATGAGATCAAACGTTACGGCGAATTCTTTTTCGACGGCAGCAATCAGGGTCACATGATTCATGGAGTCCCATTTTTCGATGTCCGTTGCTTTTGTTTTTTCGGTAAATTCGACTCCTTCGCCAAATATCTTCCTGCAAATGGGTTCTATTTTGTCAAATATTTCCGCTCTGTTCATAGGTCTGCTTTTAGTTGCCGGTACAAATAGAATTGATTGATAGGCAGAAACCCCAGTTTCAAATAGAGGGGCTCTCCCGCTTGTGTCGCATGTAAAATTATCGGATTATTTGATCTGTATGCATACTTATCTAAAATATACTGCACCAACATGCCAGCGTAGCCTTTCTTTTGTTCTTTTTGTGCCGTTGCGAGCAGGTACAAGCCCATTGAATCCTTTGTTGTGAAAGTAAGAATAGTGGATACTCCGACACCTTTATTTTTTAAGATATACGCTTCGAATGCCGGTTCGGAAAGAATACCCTCAAGGAGTGCCTTATCCATATTTAAAGGGGCAAGCAGTTCAGAGTTCACAATTTTCAGCCAGTCTTCCCGGTCGGATGAACTTTGTGTCCGGATGATTTCGATTCCATCGGGCAGTGCGGTTGGTGTATGGTGCATAATATTCGAGATAGCCATTCCTTTCCATGCCGCGAAGGGATAGAATCCCTGCTGCCTGAGAAATGGATCGGTTTGACGGATGTTTTCGTCACTGGCAATCAATAATTCAGGAGCATGACCGGTTTTTATCCATTCTGTGAAATTATCCGATACCATAGGGGCAAGCATATCTGAATTAATCCTGTAAATTAATCGGGGCCATAATCCTGGAATATTTACCGATACCGACCAGGGCATCTGCTTCCCGGTATTTATACCGCAAAGCTCTGAGATGCAGTCGTAAAACGCATACAGGTTATTTCTTATGTGATCGGTCAGGCTATTCATAAATCTGGTTTGAGTATTCCCTGAAGAGGAGTGACTTGTCAATCTTCCCGTTTGAATTGATTGGAAAGTGACTGACCGTGATGATCTTCTCCGGAATGAGCGCTGAAGGAATCACGGTCCTGAGCATTTCCGCCAGGGTTTCTGTCTGGTCTTTATCGATTTCAATGAATGCAACAATGCCTGCCATTCCTGTAGTTTTTGTAAAGCCGAAAACCTTTGAATTCATCCCCGAAGTCACCTGACTGATGGCCCGCTCAATCTCTGCAGGCTCAATGCGGTAACCGCTTATTTTCAACTGGTCATCTTTTCGTCCGCAAAACGACAAATATCCCTGCTCATCCTGAATGACCAGATCCCCGCTTCGGTAATACTTTTCCCGGATTCCATTTTCTTCTCTCATGAACCAGACACCGGACTCATCAGGTGATGGGGAAAGATAACCCTCCATGACCTGATCCCCTCCGATACACAGTTCTCCTTTTGCACCGGGACCGGCAATCTGATCGTTTTCATCGATGATTAGCGTCCGGACGCCTTTCAAAGGTCTCCCGAGTGAGATAATTTCATTGCAGACTTTTTCCTGAAGCTGATCGATTTCTGTTCGGTGGATGGTGCAGGTGATTGTCGTCTCTGTAGGTCCGTAAATGTTCGAGATTTCTGCATTCGGGACACATTTGGCCCATTCCGATACCAGGTCGAAAGGAAGAGCCTCGCCTCCGAAATGTGAATGTTTCAATGACAGGAGCCGGATGGACTTCAGATACGGACGAAGATAATTAAGAACCGAAGGTGTGAATTGGGTCCAGGTGATCTGCTGTTCCTGAAGGATCTTAACGATGGACAGGTATTTGAAACTTCCCGGTGGAATCGTGTAGACGGTAGCCCCAAGCAGCAAAGGAATCAGATAACCCGTGAAGGCTGCATCGGAGGTTAGGTCATAGGTTTGAAGGAACCGGTCTTCAGAAGTCAGATCGGGATAAATATCCAGAAACCCTTCAATGAAAGCATTCATGTTCACGGTGCTGATAGGAACTCCTTTCGGCTTGCCGGTACTGCCGGAGGTAAAAAGTATGTAGGCCCGATGATGTGCTGCGAAAATCATGATCTCTTCCCTGCTTTTCAGACCGTCGTTGCAGATGATTTCTAACGAACCTGCATAATCCGGTGGTGTTGCTCCGGAGTCAATAATACAGTTCAATCCCGATTGAGTGATCTTTTCGGTATTTACAGGAATCGGGTGCAGGGGATGAAGGGGCACAAAATGACATCCTGAAAACCACACTGCAAAAATGGCTGCAAAGGTCTCGATCGTGTCATGACACATCACTCCAACCGGAATGCCGATTGATCTGTTTGTATGTTTAAGCAATTTCTGCTGGCTGCCGCTAATGTATTGGATGAATTCGCCATAGGTATAAAACCTGCCCCCGATGTAAAAGGCATTTGCGTCGGCATGTTCAGTAAAACAGTTGTAATATTTTTCCCAAAGATTCATTATCGTCGAACTTTATTTTTACCCCACAGGGTTTTTAGGTAATACCAAATGTATTCTGTACGCAGAACCTGTTTGCCATTCCTGCTTACCTCCGATTCCATGGGGATTCGCTGGATGTGCCCGGGCATCGTTTCATCTTTTATTCCGGCTGTTCCAAAACTCAGGTCCAGTATTCCCAATTGGCGGGCCTTTTCAAAGACCGCATCCGGTACCCCGAAATCGGTAAACGGAAATGCGAAGGTTTTTATTTCAGGATTCAATTCCCGGACCAGAAAGTCCATACTCCCGGCAATCTGAGCGTAAATCTCCTCCTCCGTGGATAGAAAAAACTCACGATGATCCATACTATGAGCGCCTATCAGAAAGCCATCCTCCTGGATTTCCCTGACCTGGGCCAGAGTCATATAGGGCTGATTGCTGAGCAGATACTGATTGAAATCGATGCCAAAGACCGATGCAATCTGATCGAGCACCGCATCATCGGTATAAACTGCCTGGTGAAGAAACTGATGCATCCCTAAAGCCTGATTTCCTCGAATAGTCAGCCGTTCAGCTTCTTTCAGTTGTTCAGGTGTTGGCGGGTGAATCCGCAGGGTCTCCAGAATCAGGCTGCTCTTGTGACGGTGAAAGAGGGTCTTGTTATCCACAAACGAGGGATTGATAAAAAAGGCAGCCTGGATTCCTTTCCTCTTCAGCAGGGGTGCAATGACCTGATAACATTCAGTCAGGCCATCGTCGAAGGAAGGGAAGAACAGCCGGTCCGTTTTCTCACCTGATTGGGCAGAGCGGCATACCTCATTCACGGTTGCCGACTGGTAATTCTTCATGAAGAAATCCAAATCATGTTCAAAGGCTGCTACCGATGAAACACGATAAAGTTGTGATAAATGTGGAGGCGGCGTATCCGAGACGGCATGCCAGAAAGGGAATACCATCCGTTTAACGGTTGCGGACCCTAGCTTTTCAACCGGCAGCAGGCTGCATAGTGGCGATATAATATTCTTTAGTGGGTTGCTGCTCATGGGTCTTTTATTTTTTCAACCACCGCAAAGGGATAGGTAACCGGTTTAATTTCAGGCAATAGTAGTATTCCGCTTCAGCGCCAAAACCTGCATAGAACCTTGCAATTCCCGCGATGGACGATCCCTCGAAATCAAGCGTTAAATCTGATCCGGCGTGATCGTTGATAAACTGGTCGACAATCGCGTACATCGAACTGTTGGCTTTGCCTTCATCGGTGGAGGCTGCATTGAGGTAAAGTACCCGCTTCGTGTCGAAGTAAAAGTATGCAGCCGAACACAGCTTTTGTTCCGGAGTGTATGCGGCATATATTTTCCCGTTCCCCTTGTTGGTTCCCGTTTCAATCAGGCGCTCCAGGGTCTGCATGGAGGCCCTTGAAAGTGTATTCCCCGTGACCAGGTTCTTCAGGTCAATGTAGGCTTTGGTTTCTAATTCTCTTTTTACAAACACTTTATTCTCCTCAGCTTTTCGTATGAGCCGGCGCGCATGTTTCGAATAATTGGTTTTGAGTTCCTCGTACGAAGGGTTTAAGTTCAGGATGAAATTAGTCCGCTTTCCCACCTCAAACTCCCGTGGAAACGATTCCGCATGTCCTGCATGCAGGTGGATGGAAATATACTTGAAATGATCGCGGATATACGTAAGGAAAATAGTCTGAATCGTTCGGTCCGCCTCCGGGAAAATACCATGCTGCTGGGCAAAGATAGGCTGTAGAAGAAAGGATATCCCAAGTTTGCGTCGAATGACCAACGGCATGATGTAACGGTAATCACTCCAGATCAGGGCGTCCCAGTTGGGCGACACGATATCGAGATAGCCGGACCGGACATAAACCAGTGGAACGGCGGAACGGGCTATGCAGCTGTCCCATTTTTCGCGGTCAATGTCCTTATGTCGTATCAGGCGTATTTCTGAGTTACTCATGTTCAAGTTTTAATCCGGTCTCCGTCATTTGTTCAAAAACTTTCTGCCAGCCCTGCCACGATCCTGAATCCGATAATGATTCGTTGTGCCAGAGGCCAATGAAGGTCCCTTTCACTTTTTTCACTTCAAGCATTATTTCTTCAATAACCTGCCAGGCTTTCTTAGGACTCATGCACATATAATTTTTCAGGGCCACATCCATCACCTGAAACGGATGAATCATTAATTCAGTGCGTTGGTTGCTGCTCAGATCAAAAAAAGGGAAAGCAGTACAGGTTCCTGCCCGGAATCCAACCAGACCTGCAAATCCCATGGTATAATCGTCCGTGATGCCCGAATTCAGTATAGTATGATAGGTCTCCGGAAACTTAAGTTTCAGGAAATGCTGCCTGCTTTGTGTGACCGGTTTCTGAATGATCTCTTCCAGTCTTTCCGTTTCCGTTTTCATCATCCCCGGATAGGTATTGGAGGCATACGACGGATGAATGCCGACCTTGCAGACAGCAGACAGATTCACAATCAATTGTCTGAATACCTTGTTTTTGTATGAAATGTTCTTGTCATAGGTATTCCGGTCACCCAACAGGATAAAGAACTGAAGCCGATCCGGACATCCCTTGTAAGTTTCCAGAATAGAGTCATAGGTATCATAGGGATCTTTTTTCAGACCGAAGCGCACTGCAACCCGATTTGTCAGCTCTTTCCAGTGTCCGCACAACACTGTTTTAAATGCTGCACCCATCCATATTCCGATATTCTTATTCTTATAGGCCCAGGCATTGTCGATATCAATGGTGGTCTGGAAGCGGAAGGTCCGTTGAGCCACTTTAAACACCGGAAATTCTTCAGAAAGCTTATCCGCAATCCAATACGCCATCCGATCGACTATGGGTGTATGGTTCAACCCCTGACGAACCAGTATATTTTCCGAATCAGGAAAACGTTCGTGTTCATCCTTAGGCCCCGGAAGGTATTCCTCGTAACGGGTAAGCAGGTAGAAACTGCAGGCAAAGGGATCGAAAGGGAGAAAGGAATCTTCCGAAGAAGGGAAAAACAACCGCTGCTCCTGATAATTCACTTCGACCAGATCCTGTCTTGCAATTCCTTTTTCGAACAGGATCGTATGTGCCTTCAGAAATAATCCGGAAGATATATTGTTCTGCGAATAGTTTATTTTTGGAAGACCCGACAGCACAAATTCTCCTGAATCGGAGGTATAACTCACCTCAATCCCAAGTATGGTTTGGAAAATAAATTCAAGGATGAATGTAATCCTCGGGGTTATTTCGGGGACAAAGATCAGAACCGCTGTATTTTGTTTCTCTTTCACCAAAGCAATATCGTTTCATATTCCGGAATCCAGGACCATTCGACTGTCCATGTTCTAAGGTATCTGTCGGCGGTGTTTCAAATTCCACTATCAAAGATATCCTTTTGACGGACAAATCGAAACTGTTTTGTAAAGTTACATCATTCCCTTATCGGCGAAGCTAAAGTACGAATCATTCCCGATAATCAGGTGATCGAGCACCGGAATATCCATTTGTTTGCCGGCTTCACTGATTTTTTTTGTGATATCCTTATCGGCTTCACTGGGGTCCAGGTTGCCTGAAGGATGATTGTGGCACAAAATGATGGAGCAGGCCTTATTCTCAAGCGCTATTCTCAGGATGACCCGAACATCGATAATCGTTCCTGTCAATCCACCCTGGCTGACCATGAGCTTGTCGATATACAGGTTGTTGCGGTTAAGCAGCAAAACCCAGAATTCCTCATGGGGAAGATCACCCAGCAAGGGTTTGAAAATTTGGGCAACGTCTGAACTGGTAACAACCTTGAGCTTCTCGTCCGGTTCTGATTCTTTTCGCCGCCTGCCCAGCTCGAGTGCTGACATGATAGTGATAGCCTTGACTTCTCCGATTCCCTTAAACTTCTTCAGATCAGCAATTGATTTTTTGCCCAGTTCATTGAGATTATTATTTACTGAAGCCAACAACCGGCGTGCCACCTCAACGGCAGACTCATCCAGGTTGCCCGAACGGATGAGGATGGCAACCAATTCAGCCTCCGAGAGCGAACGCATACCCTTGGCCATCATCTTTTCGCGCGGACGATCTTCAACGGCCCATTCCTTTATACTTGGTTTTTTATACATGGGAGTAATTGATTATGCTTAACTAAGTTATGAAAACTGGCCGAATTTGCCAAATGATTATCGAAGATTAATTTTTGAATCTAAAAAAGCTTACCAGATGAAGGAAATAAGTACATTTGATTGCTAACTCATAAAACTGAACCGATGATCCCAGAAAGGCCTGAACAATCTTCCACCCGATTACTTTCACTCGATTTCTTTCGCGGACTGACCATGTTTCTGCTTGTTGCCGAAGGCACAGGCCTTTGGTTTACTCTGGTTCAGGATCCGATCCGGGGAACCTTTCTGGAGCAATTCTTCATGCAATTCGAGCATCATCCCTGGCACGGCCTTCATTTTTGGGATCTGATTCAGCCATTTTTCATGTTCATTGTCGGGGTGGCAATGCCCTTTTCATACCAAAACCGGATTTCAAAAGGAGAATCACGGAACAGCATCACCCGGCATATTATTCAGCGATCGTTTATTTTACTGGCCTTTGGTGTAGGATTACATTGCGGGTATAGCAAAAAACTGGTTTGGGAGCTGTGGAACGTTTTGTCGCAACTTGCAGTGACCATTCCAATTGCATATTTCCTGATGAAATATCCTTTTAAAGTGCAATTAACTGTTTCTCTTCTGTTGCTTTTGGTCAGCGACTTAGCCTACCGTTATTTCCCGGTTGAAGGATTCAATCAACCCTGGACCATCGATAAAAACTTCGGGAGTTGGATGGACCTGGTCCTGATGGGTAAGCTCAACAATGGCGGCGGATGGGTGGCCATCAACTGTATCTCGACAGCCGCTCACACCATTTGGGGTGTCCTGGCCGGTCAGCTTCTGCTCAAAGAGGTCAGCCGGAAATGCAAGTTTAAAACCCTGATCATTGCCGGTGCTATTGCACTTGTGATCGGTTTTGGCCTCGATTGGACCGGAATCACTCCCATCATTAAGCGTATCGCAACCTCCTCATTTGTCTTTGCTTCCGGAGGCTGGGCGCTCATCGGCCTTGCACTTAGCTATTGGCTGATCGATATCAAAGGGTACAAAAACTGGATTTTCGTCTTTACGGTCGTCGGTACAAATTCCATCTTTATTTATGTGTTCTTTAATACCGTTGGTGGTCAGTGGCTGAACGATTTCATCGCCATTTTCTCAAAGGGAATGCTACGCTGGACCGGAGCCTCCGATTTTATTCTGAATGTTTTTACATGCCTTGTTATCCTGGCTGCAGAATGGGGCCTATGCTACTGGCTGTATAAAAGAAAGATCTTTTTCAGGATATAAAATGAGAGAAACAGTTATATATCAAGGATAATTTAAGGATTAAAAGGTCATTTTATTTCACTATTCTGCTGTTTTCCATTCAATTTATTTTACTTGGGAGATATCCAAAAAATAATATTCTGCCAATAATTGTTAATTTCTACTAACTTTTGAAACAATGCGGCTATACTTGACGTAACCTCATTTGACTTTGCAAATTAATTTTTTGGACTTATTTGGGTTGATTGGTTTTTGGTGAAAAGCAAAGTTCGTAAGGTAATTTTAGTTGTTTGTTTAGTAAAAAGCGGTGGATCTTCCACCGCTTTTTACTTTTTCGGAATCTGCTCTACCCCTTATTACCTTGACCGGTTCACACGAATGCGGCGATCAAAACTCAAGCCACTTGTTGTTAACCTTCCAGAGTTTTTACTCTATATTCTATCCATTCAGATTTTCTTCAGGAAAGCGATAACCCAGCTTTCGACCTGCCCGGAAGGGTTCCGGGGAGGGATTGCGTCGTATTTGCGTCGTATGATTTGATTGCTGATTGATTTCCATCTGTATTAAAATCTATTCCACAATACAGATAGAACACAGATGCAAGACAGATCATAAAAGGAGATCCCCTCCCGTTCCCCCTTCGATACTCCCTCAAACCCAGCCCAAATCCTGCCCGGATTACTGTGGCATTCCTCAGGTTAGTCACTATAAAGGATGGTTTTTTATGAAGAAGGAAGGGTTTAAAATGTTGAAAGGGTTGAAACAGCTGCTGGAAAAAGGAAATGAGAAAAAGGAGGGGGTCCTGAAACAATCCCGATAGCTATCGGGACAGGATGACAAGAAAGGGAAAATAGAAATTATAAAATTGTAAATAGTGATTCGTTTAATAGTAAATTCTTGTATTTTTGAAAGTATAAAAACAACAAGATATGGCATACCAATTTAGAATACAGTTAAATAATGTAACCAAGCCACCGGTTTGGCGAAGGGTGATTGTTGCTGAGAAGATCACTTTTCACGAATTGCATGAAGTGATACAGCTTGTTTTTGGCTGGGACAATTACCACCTATATCAGTTCAGTCCATCCGGCTATGGCTCCAATCCGGTTATAGCAATACCCTCGAAGGATGATTGGGAGAAACCGGATATGAATGCACTGAAAACCAGGCTGAACAAGATTTTTACGCATGAAAAGCAGTCGTTTATTTCCATCTATGATTTTGGCGATGACTGGACACACAAAATTGTACTCGAGAAGCTGGTGACTGACGATGCACCCCATCCGGTTTGCCTGGATGGGAAAGGCGCCTGTCCGCCTGAGGATTGCGGCGGGGCCTGGGGTTACGAAGAACTGAAACTGACTATGGCTGATCCTACCCATGAAGAATACCAGGAAATGAAAGAATGGTTGGGCCTCGAAGACAACGAGGAATGGGATGCCGGGGCCTTTGATTTGGATGAGGTTAATGAAAGGCTGAAGGAGGAGTACTGATCAAATAAAGAATGTTAAACATAGGGTTCAGTTTGTTGAAATTTATACCCGGATATTGAACAAATTTTTGGAGGAATTGGGATATGATTAAGATTTGATAAATTTAGAGTTTATGGCACAGAAGAACGCTTTGAAATTATTCGACGACAAAAAAGTTCGTTCTGTATGGGATGATGAGCAAGAAAAATGGTATTTCTCGATTGTAGATGTTATTGAAGTCTTAAATGACAGCCCTCGTGCCCGGAAATATTGGAATGCTCTGAAAACAAAGCTGATAACTGAAGGAAGTGAACTGTCCCATAAATTGGGACAGTTGAAAATGCCGACTGAAGATGGCAAAATGAGAATCACCGATGTGGCTGATACAGAACAACTTTTTCGGCTGATACAATCTATTCCTTCTCCTAAAGCTGAACCATTTAAGCTTTGGCTGGCACAAATAGCCAAAGAAAGGCTGGACGAGTTGCAAGATCCTGAACTCACGATTGACCGTGCCATGGAACAATACCTGCGTTTGGGTTATTCCGAAAATTGGATCAACCAGCGGCTGAAAAGCATTGAGGTACGCAAAGAGCTGACCGACGAATGGAAACATCGTGGTATGAAAGAAGGAATGCAATTTGCCACCCTAACTGATATTATTGCCAAGACATGGGCCGGAAAAACAACTATTAGCAGAAGGCTCTGCGGAATATAAAGCTTTCTGAATTCAGGGCATCGGATGATTTATTTTTTCCCTTTCCAGGTAAGCCTGTAAATCTTGCTTTTGTAATCATCGGAAATCAGCAGTGATCCATCCGGGGCGACCACAACATCAACCGGCCTTCCCAGCACCTTTTCGTCAGGGGTAAGAAAATCAACAAATTTAAGCGATCCGTAAGGATGGCCATTGTCGAACAACACCCTGCTCACACAATATCCGGCTTTGATGCTTCGGTTCCATGACCCGTGAAAAGCAACAAATGCATCATTTTTGAATTCCGAAGGAAACTGATTGCCGGTATAAAATGCCATTGCACAGGGCGCCCAGTGCGCGCCGGTGGCCCATTCGGGGACAATGGTTTTGGCAGCCAGTTCAACGATGTCGGGCCGGTTCATGTATTCATAACGGGGAACACGGTTGCCTACAATAAACGGATGTCCGTAAAACCCATCCTGTACATAATGGTTCATCTCGTCGGGAGGGTTAAAATCAGTGATGGGTTGCCCGCCGTTTGAGATTTTCTTTTCAAAATAATCTCCAAAGGAGTCGCTGCCGTGATCCATTCCCCAGATTTCGTCGGTTCCCGGTCTAACCACCAGCTTTTCAGTGTTGCGGATTCCTGAAGCAAACAGTTTTTTGTCTTTGCCATTCAGGTCATAGGACCAGATTTTTTGTCTGTCGGTTCCTTCATCAATGGCAATATTTCCTGAACAACCGATAGCCGTATAAATCCTGTTGTTATTGATCATCACCGGACGCCACCAATGACCGCCGCCTTCAGGAAGTTCCCCTTTTGCTATGACGGTTTCCGTCTGGTCTGCCACGCCATCATGATCGCTGTCCATTGCTTTGTATATCGAGCCTGATTGGGTGAACCAAAGCCATCCATCGTAAAAAAACATACCATGAACGGTGGGATAACCACTTACAAATGTTTTTACAGTTTCGTAATAACCATCGTTGTTGGTATCCCTCAGTGATTTAATTTCGCCGCTTCCGGGACGGGAAACATATAGGGTTCCCCGATCATCGAAAACCATAAAACGCGGAGAATCTACCGAATCTTCGGCAACGGTAAGCATAAAACCATCTCTGACCCAGATGCCAGCATCAATGGTTGTTTGCTGAGCAATTGAACTGTAACCATGCAGAAGACCAGCCAGCAATAGTAATGCAACTATAATTTTCATATCCTGATAGTATTGGATTTAACGGTTATTTCCTGCCTAGAAAATATTTCTGCAGGAATTCTTATTTGCTCACTTAACAACCAATCGTTACGCAATGTTTAAACAGGGATTGCTTATAAACTCCGAAGGAGTGAGTTACAAAGGTTTAATAAGTTGAAAGTAAGGTTTTTAATAACCTGCTTTTGACATGTTTGCAAGGATTCACCACAAGGATATCATGTATCCCAAAATAAAGGTGCATCTTTTAAAATTGATATGGTCGGATCAAGGGTGGAGATATCCAAAGGGGGAGTTTATGTTGTACAGATACCTGAGACTTATTAAAAAAATAATGAAAGTATTCGATAGATTATGAAATAAATAAAATACCTTTGTGTCGTTTAAGTCTCAGTTTTAACTCTGTCCGATGGTAATCTCTACGGTAAATTTTGGGAATGAAGGCGACATGACAGTCGTCGAGCTGAAAAACAACATTCAGAAAAGAAAGATAATCAAGCAGTTGTTTTTGTATGGCGCCATGGCAAATACCGACCTGGGTAAGTATGTCAAGCTCAGCACCCCGAAAATAATCAGTCTGCTGAATGAGTTGAAGACCGAAGGATTCGTTGAGGAACTTGGCCAGGGAAATTCAAGCGGGGGCCGCCGGCCAAACCTATATGGCAACAAAGAAGATGCCTTTTATATCATTGGCATTTCGATAAATCTCCATCAAACATCGGTATGCATTTATAATGCAAAGAATCAGAAGGTCTCTGACGATCAGATCCTCAGCCTGATCATTTCTACGGGTATCTCCATCATCAACCCTATCGTTGAGTTTACCGAAAACAGTATCTTTAAAAATCAGATTCCACGGGAAAAGATACTCGGTATTGGCATTGAAATGCCTGGGCTGGTTGATTCAGAGACCGGCATCAATAAAACCTACATGGTGTCTGATAAGCCTTTGGCACAGGTTTTTAGTGAACGGTTCGGGATTGAAGTACTCATTGAAAATGACGCTAAAACCAGGGCATTTGCCGAGCTGCGTTTTGGATTGGCACATTTGAAACAAAATGTGCTGGTGATCAACCTGGATTGGGGCCTTGGCATGGGAATCATCGTGAACGGCAAACTTTACAAAGGGCGCGATGGGTTTGCTGGTGAGTTCGGGCATATACCCATGATCGACAACGGTATTTTGTGTAAGTGTGGCAAACAGGGTTGCCTCGAAACGATTGCTTCGGGAACAGCCATTGCCCATGCCGCCAGAGAGGGCCTGAGGTCCGGTCGCTCTTCGTTGCTGAGTCAATTGGCAGAGGAGGATCCGGAAAAAATTGACGTTCAGCAAGTGGTTCAGGCTGCACTGATGGGTGATCAGTATTCGATTTCGATACTGGCCAATGTTGGTCACTGGCTGGGTAAAGGCTTTGCTTACCTGATCCAGATATTCAATCCGGAGCTGATCATTATGGGAGGAGGCATGCCGGAAGCCAGTCCGTTCATTTTACCGCCCATTCAACAGGCCATTCATGCGTATTGCAACCCCGAACTGGGCAATGAGATTAGCATACAAGTATCAAAATTAGGCAGTCAGGCCGGAATACGGGGTGTTGCAGCCCTGGTACTAGAACATATTATGGATAAACGTTAACATCGGAATATTTAGATTTTCCGGTTCGGTTGCCTGTGAAGGAAGCTGTTCAGTAAGATAAAGTTAAAATTCAAAATGCAAGACCATGAAAACAAATCAATTCAGTCAGGTAGAACGGATCTTTCTGCAGCAGGCAGGTCTGGATCAGATGAGCACAAAGATGCCCTACATTACAGTTGAGAACTTCCCGAAACTGGGCATGCTCGCTTCCCTGCGTTTTTTGGAATGGATTGATCAGAACCCCACGGGCGTAATCAGCCTGCCGACAGGAAAAACATCGGAATACTTCATTAAATATACCCATTTCTTTTTGGAAAACTGGGACAACAAAAGAGGCCAGGATATCTTAAGCGCCTATGGCCTTTCAGGGGTTAAGAAACCCGATCTGCGCGGACTCCAGTTTGTACAGATGGATGAATTTTATCCGATATCTTCGGCACAGCACAATAGCTCATGCAATTACGTGGAGAATTATTACATCAAAGGGTTCGGGCTCGATCCGGGAAAGGCTCTGCTGATAAATTCGGATGTCATTCCGCTGGCTGACGGGAAATCGTATAACGAGACATTCCCGAACCTGAAGATCGATTTGTCGCTCAGATACAGGGATGCCAAAATCCCTTTCGAACGCTTACAGCAACGATCCATCTTAAGTATCGACGACTGGTGTTCGGAATTCGAACAAAACATACGTGAAAAGGGGGGCATCGGTTTCTTTCTGGCCAGCATCGGTCCCGATGGCCATATTGCATTTAATACCAGGGGATCGGATCATTTCTCGACAACCCGGCTTACGGCAACAAACTTTGAAACACAGGCCGTATCGGCAGGCGATCTGGGAGGCATTGAAATATCACGCAACCGACTGGTTATTACCATTGGACTCGAAACAATCACCTACAATCCGAAGGCACTGGCCATTATTTTTGCTGCCGGTGAAGCCAAGGCTGATGTGATCAAGGATGCACTCGAACATGATCCCTCGAACCAATATCCGGCCAGCTGCCTGCAAAAATTGCCCAACGGACGCTTTTACCTCACCAATGGGGCTGCTGTGAAACTTAATGATAGTGTGGAAAAGTATTATCAGACCGGCGAATGGATCCACCAGAAGACAGAACGAGCAGTGATCGATCTTTGCCTAAAAATCAATAAATTCGGTCATAATATCACCCTGGAGGATTTAAAGGCAGATCAGTATTGCCGGCTAATCCCAAATTTGAATGAGAAGACTGTTCAATCGGTGATTGATTCAATCACTGCAAAATTCAACAAGGGTTTGGAACGTGAGTCGAACCAGGTGTTTTATCATACTGGTCCACATCATGATGACATCATGTTGGGTATTATGCCCCATACCAACCGCCAGTTACGCGATGCAAGCAACCAGTTCCTTTTCTCTGTAATGACCTCAGGATTTACAGCCGTAATCAATCAGTATGTGGTGACTCTGCTGACTGAAACGCTTAATCTGATCAGCGACAATAAAATACAGATGATTAAGTTTCCGGACTTTTTCGAGGAGGGCTACCAATACAAATGGGACAAGGATATTTACCATTACCTGGACAGCGTGGCTGCCAACGATGAGGCCGAAAAACGTCGGGGAGTCTGCCATCGTGTTGTTCGCGCCATCGTTGAGATCTGGAAGGTGAAGAGCGAAGAGCAATTGGTGTCGGTCATCATTCAGATTCTGGATAACCTCAGGAACAGCTACGATGGAAGTAAGAATCCACCGGAAATCCAAAAGCTGAAGGGGATGATCCGCGAGATGGAGGAAGAGCTGGTTTGGGCTCATTTTGGCGTTCCGGTAAAGAATGTGCATCATCTCCGTCTGGGTTTCTACCAGGGGGATACGTTTAGTGAGCAACCGGAAGACAAGCGCGATGTGTTGCCTATCCTGGAAGAGTTCAGGAAATATAAACCTACGGTAATCAGCCTGGCTATGGATCCCGAAGGAAGCGGACCCGATACCCATTACAAGGTGCTAAAGGCCATTGCAGCTGCGGTTAAGGAATGGAGAAATGAGGAGGATCTGTCGAACCTCAGGATCGTCGGATACCGTAATGTTTGGTTCCGTTATCATCCTGCTGAAGCTGAAGTCATTGTTCCGGTTTCGCTGAACGCTCTTTCAATTCTGGATTCTTCGTTTACCGAATGCTATCTGAGCCAAGTCAATGCTTCATTTCCAAGCTACCAACTCGACGGGAAGTTTAGTCAGCTGACACAGCGCATTTGGGTGGAACAATTGAAACAAATACAGATGCTGTTGGGGAAGAATTTCTTTTATCAGCATGAAAAACCACTCATCAGGGCTACTCACGGGCTTATTTATATCAGGGAATTGACCGTTGAGCAATTTCTGATGCAGGCAGAAGAACTTGAAAAGTCGATGGAAGGAGTTGGAATCTGAGTTTAGGGTATCGGAAATGACCTGAACCTCCGGGAACAAGTATGACGAACCCTGAAGGATTGCTTCGGTTTGTGTTATTGAACAGAAGTTCTGCGGAACCAAAATTTCATTGTATATTTAAGCTGGAATTGATTAACCAACTAAAGATAAATAATGACAACTAACCGAAGATCATTTATCAGAAACTCCTTTGCAGCATCGGCAGGTGTAGGGCTGATGGGAAGTTTCCCGGGCGGGCTTCAGGCCGCGCAACGGATGACCGCTCCGGGCGACCGGATCAACATCGCCCTCATTGGATGTAAAAACATGGGTTTTGGCGATCTGAAGAATCACCTTAATATTCCCAGGGTCAATTGTATCGGCTTGTGCGATATCGATCAGAATGTACTGAACGAAAAGGCAGCCGAAATACAGAAGGATTACAACCAGAAGCCAAAACTCTATGGCGATTACCGTAAATTGCTTGAAAACAAAGACCTTCATGCCGTAATCATCGGAACCCCTGATCACTGGCATTGTCTGCCCATGATCAATGCCTGCGAAGCCGGCCTGGATGTCTATGTCGAAAAACCCATGGCCAACAGCATCGAAGAATGTAACCTGATGGTTAAGGCGGCCAACCGCTACAACCGGGTAGTACAGGTCGGTCAGCAACAACGCAGCGGCTCGCACTGGAATAAAATCAATCAGATGGTCAAGACCGGAAGGATTGGTACTTTGCGGAAGGTAAACATCTGGGGAAATTTCAACTATGGAATCGGTCTCCCGGTTACTGCCGACACTCCAGTACCGCAGGGAGTAGATTACGATATGTGGCTCGGGCCCGCCCCTTTACGTACGTTCAATCCGACCCGCTTTCACGGCGATTGGCGCATGTTCTGGAATTATGGCGGAGGCCTGATGACCGACTGGGGCGTTCACCTGATTGATATGGCACTGTGGGCCAAAGATGTGACCACACCTCCAAAGAAGATTCTGGCCTTCGGCGCGAATCTTTCCTTCAGACAAAATGCCCATGAAACCTATGATACCATGTCTGTTATTTTTGAAATGGACGATTACCAGATCACCTGGCAACATACGGCCGGAATACAAAATGGTCCTTGGAATAAAATGTATGGCATGGAATTTATCGGCGATTCTGGAACTATTGTAGCTGATCGTGCGGGATACCAGATCATTCCATCCTGGGATGAGGAAAAAAGGGTGAATAAGACCGAACCTGAGACCTTTGATAAGGGGGGAGAAAACCATCAGGAGCACGCCAAAAACTTCATCGACTGTATTCGATCGCGTCAAAAGCCTGTCTATACTCCCGAAATCGGACGTGCAGTGGCAATAGCTGCACACAGTGCAAACATTGCCGTGCGTTCGGGTGAAAACCTGTTGCTTTGGGACGAATCCAAAGGTCGTTTCTCCAATTCTGAAAAAGCCAATCAGTATATCGTTCCTGAATACCGTAAACCATGGGCATTGCCCAAAGTATAAAGACGAAATCACTTTTAAACTCAACACATGAACACCAATCGTCGTCAATTTATTAGTACACTGGGCCTTTCAACCATTGCCCTATCAGCTGGTATTCCTTCATGGGCCATTGGGAAAAAGGAAACCCAACTGGAAAAGATCAGTTTTATTTCAGGAATTGTTGACAACTTCCTGAAAGAGGACTGGAAGGGAACGCTCGAAAAGCTGGCTCAGCAGGGCTATACCGAGATGGAATTCGGGGAGTATATGGGAACGTCTGCTGCCGAATTTAAGGCAGTTTGCAAAAGCCTGGGCATAAACCCATTTGCTGGAGGCTCATCCATGTCAGACATGCTGATCGATTCAGATAAGAAGATCGCCGAAGCGCTCACCTCAGGCAAACAATACTGGGTGTGTTACTGGCCCTGGCTTGGTGATGCAAAAAACATCACTGCCGACGAAGCCAAAACGGCAGCCGACAACCTGAACAAACTGGGAAAGGCAAGTAAAGCGGGAGGAATAAAATTCTGCTGGCACAACCATAACTGGGAGTTCGAAAAGGCAACCAACGAAGGCTTTCCCTTCGATATCCTGATGAAAAATACCGATCCGCTAACCGTAAAGACTGAACTGGATCTTTACTGGGTAAAGAAAGGCGGGGGTGATCCGTTGCAATGCCTGAAAAAATATCCGGGACGGTTTGATATAATGCATGTTAAAGACATGGATTCGACGCCTGTGAAATCGTTTGCCTGCCCGGGTTCGGGAATCATCGATTTCAGACCGATCTTCCGTGAGGCCTGGGATCAGGGCGTTCGTCATTATATTGTAGAGAAAGATAATGAGCAAAACGGGATCGAATGTTTGAAGTCTAGTGCTGCCTATCTGAAAAATTTGAGATTCTAGTTTCAAAAATTTAAGTCGTTGGCTTTAGTCAAAGAACCTATTTGCAGAATTTCCATTAATTTCTTACAATTGTACTTTTGACACTTAACCCGGCCAACCCAATAGCTATGAAAAGAATTAAATGCTCTGCGATAGTACTTATGCTGGTTTTCAGTCTGCAGGTTGCAGTAGCCCAACATAAGCCATTCCTCGATAATCTGTACGATTATATCGAGAATCCCCAGATGATTGGGCTCAACCAGGAGGAAGGACATGTGCCCCTTTTGCCCTATGCCAATCTTGAAAAAGCCTTTAACAGTGCTCCTGAACAATCGTCCGGCTTTTTACCCCTGAACGGGAAATGGAAGTTTCTTTATGCCGTCAATCCGGATGGAATAAACCGCAACTTTTTTAAGACCGACTATAACGAAAAGGGGATGGACGAAATAACAGTACCCGGTAACTGGCAGATGCAGGGTTATGGCGAGAAAATATTCCGAAATGTATCACAGCCCTTTAAGGTTGATCCTCCGCACATTCCACGCGATTATAATCCGGTAGGTTCGTACCGGAAAACCTTTGCCGTTCCTTCAGGCTTTAACGGCAAGGAACTGTTTCTTCATTTTGAAGGCGTCTCTTCGGCCTTTTTTGTATGGGTTAATGGTCAGGAAGTGGGCTACAACCAGGGAGCCAACGAGCCCGCAGAATTCGATGTGACCAGGTATGTAAAGGACGGAAAGAATACTGTTTCGGTCATGGTATTTCAATATTCTGACGGAACCTATAACGAAGATCAGGACATGTGGCGCTTTGCAGGTATTTTCAGAAGTGTCTACCTGATGGCCACACCCAAAGTGCATATCCGCGATTATTACGTCAGCGCCGATCTGGATGAGAAATATGCGGATGCAACACTTAAGGTTGAAGCTCAAGTTCAGAACTTTTCACAGGCGCCAATCCAAAATTACCAGGTCAGAGTTACCTTGAGGGATCAGAACAATAAGACTGTTTTAACTAACCTGACTTCTGAGAAAATTACCCTTGGCGCAGGTGAGATGGCCACAATCCGTATAAAAGCTCCGGTAAAATCGCCTGCAAAATGGTCGGACGAGAAACCTAATCTCTATCATATCGGATTCGAACTGGTTGATCCCTCAGGCAAAACTACCGAGGCGCTGGCCGACCGTATGGGGTTTAAGAAAGTGGAAATTAAGCATCAGGTGTTGTATGTAAACGGTGTTGCCGTGAAACTGAACGGAGTGAACAGCCACATGCAGCATCCTGATCTGGGACATACCATGGATGTGGAAACCATCCGGAAGGACTTTTACCTGATGAAGCAGTTCAACATCAACTGTGTGCGCACCTGCCATTATCCTCCGGTAAAGGAATACCTGAAGCTGGCCGATGAGCTGGGTATTTACATTGTTGACGAGACCGGTGACGAGGCTCATGCCTCTGAATACATTTCGAACGATCCACTGTGGACCAAATCGTATGTTGAACGTGCGGAGAAAATGGTTCTTCGCGACCGCAGTCATCCCAGCATTATCTTTTGGAGTGCAGGAAATGAAAGCGGTTCGGGCTTCAACATCTGTGAGGTAATCAAAGCAGGCAAACGCCTCGATCCAAGCCGTACGGCTTGGATGTACGGGGGGAATGACAACGATCATCCGGGATTTAACCCGGTCAAATGTGAGGATATCATTGGTCCGAGATATGGAACGCCGTTTGAGCTGCAAGTTTTCTATGGCGAATCGCCCGAAGAAATTGATCCAAGACCTTCGTTCATGGATGAGTACCTGGCCGCTACGGGAAACAGCCTTGGTGGAATGGACGAATACTGGGATGTCATTTACCAGTACCCGCGATGCATTGGTGGCGCCATCTGGGACTGGGTAAGCCCCGGTCTGCGTGAGAAATACCTGAATACGCCTGATGCTTCCGGAAATACAATTTCAGCGGCTTTGATGGGCAAGACTGAGCAGGTTGCCGGCAAGTATGGGCAAGCGGTTCAGCTGACAGGAACTGACACCTGGATAGAGTTGTACCGTGATCCGAAACTGGATATCACAGGCAAAGCCTTAACCGTGTCGTTCTGGGTAAAACCTCATGCATGGAACGGAAACGGTACATTCCTGTCTAAAGGGTTTTACCAGTTTGGGGTGGAACAGAACAGCGAAAAAGAACTGGAGTTTTACGTTGGGGACAAGAAAAGGACAAGCGTAAAAACCGGTCTGCCTGAAAACTGGCAGAACAACTGGCATCTGGTGACAGGTATTTATGACGGCAAGAATCTGCAAATTGATATCGATGGAGTAAAGAAAGCCGAAACACCCTGTTCACTGAGTATCGAGAATAAGCCGTTTCCGGTTAATATAGGGCGAAATCCGGAGATAGAAGCTCAGGAGAACCCTAATCATTACAGCAATGCCGCATTCGATCAGGTGGCCATTTTTGACCGTGTAGTGGACGCACAGGAATTGCTGAATCCCACGGAAGCCCTTAAAAAGTCAGCCGCTTGCTGGCTCGACTTCGATGAACAGAACGTTAACCAGGATTTCTTCAGTATGGGTGTTGGCGGACGAACCTACGGAATGGTGTGGCCGGATCGTAATCCCCAGCCTGAACTGTGGCAGGTGAAGAAATCGGCACAGCCTGTATCGGTAAAAATGATTGATGAAACGAAAGGTGTAGCTGAGGTATGGAACCGTATGCATTTTACAGGCACCAGCGAACTGGAAGCCGTCTGGCAACTGCAATGTGAAGGGACAGTCGTAAAAGAGGGGCTGTTGGAGACTTCGGTTCCTGCACTCTCAAGAGCCAAATACACGATTCCGTATCAGCCATTTATTCAGGAGGCGGAAAAAGAATATTTCCTGATGGTCAGTTTCAGGCAGAAAGAAGATAAGCCCTGGGCAAAGAAAGGGTTTGAAGTCGCCTGGGATCAGATGCCACTGAAAGTTATTCCTGCCAAAGCTACTGAGGCAACAGCATCCGCAACAGTACCCGGGATCTCGGAAACCGATCAGGTGATCAGTATTCAGGGCGCCAACTTCATGTATAGTTTCAATAAAAAGACGGGTAGCCTGAACTCCGTAGTATTTAATGGAACAGAACTTCTGAAGGAAAGTCTGAACCTGAACGTTTGGCGCGCACCACTGGCCAACGATTTGGATCAATGGACCGTGGGCATGTCAGGATTAAACAGCCGTCAGCCAGGTATGGGACTGGGGCAATCCAATACATGGTTTGCACATGGCCTTGACCGGATGACTACCACTGCCGACCGGATCAACTGGACAAAGCATGAGGCGGAGATCAAACTGGTCATTGAAAGTCATACCTCAAACAGCTATATGAGCACATCATTCCAGAACCTGTTTGTCTATACAATCTCCGGATCTGGTAAAATGATACTCGATCACACCGTTACACCTGTAGGGAAAATGCCCGAATGGTTACCAAGGGTTGGAATTCAAATGGTGCTTAACCAATCGTTCAATCAGCTGAAATGGTATGGTCGCGGACCGATGGAGACATACCCGGATCGGAAAACAGGAGCAAAGGTAGGCGTGTATTCCGGTTCGGTAGCTGATCAATATGAGCCGTATCTCATTCCTCAGGAGAACAGCAATAAAACAGATGTGCGATGGGCCAGTTTGGAGAATTCAGAAGGGATGGGGATAAAGATTTCATCTGCTGAGCTTTTCAACTTCAGCGCATTGAATGTACAGTCGGATAATCTTTCCAGGGCCATGTATTCGTTTCAGATGAAGCCGTTTGAAGGAGTAACCCTGAACGTGGATTATGCCTTAAGTGGTGTGGGCTGCACGGCCATTTCCGTATTGAATAAATACAGGGTGATGCCCTCAGAGCGTCAGTTCCAACTGATTTTTGAACCATATAAGAAATTGTAATTGTAACAGTCATTCAATAGTCATTTATAGTCATTCAATAGTCATTCAATGGTCATTTATTGTTTCGAGACAACTGAATGACAATAAATGACCATTGAATGACAATAAATGACTGCCATGATGGAGCAATTTGGTAAACAAACATACCTATTAATAAATTGCCTGCTTCTACTGTGAATAATGTTGAACTATTTTTACTATCTTGTGCCTGATTGATTTACGCATGAATATACTCTGATCTGCCTTGATTCTTCATCCGGGATGATTCATCAATCCCTTTAAATACAAAGAAGGCACAGAAATGTAAACATATTTTATCATCAAGTTCTAAATCTGAAACCTATGGAATCTTCCTTCAGAAGCATATTATTGGTAGACGACGATCCGAACGATGTCACCCTGATGAAGTCGGCACTTGAAGAAGTACATTTTGGCAATCCTATCATTGTTGCCGAAGATGGAGAAGAAGCTCTCGATTATCTGTTTCATAGGGGAAGGTTTGCTGACATCAATGATAACCTTCCGGTATTTATCCTTCTCGACATTAAAATGCCCAAGTTGGACGGGATTGACGTACTGGGATTAATCCGTGACGAGCCTTCCTTTGATAAGGTTCCGGTTATCATGATGACTTCTTCCAGAGACACCTCCGATCTGGAGGAATGCTATAAATATGGCGTCCCGGGTACCGGGATCGTTAAACCCATTAATATCACCGAATTTATTCAGGTTGTGAAGGAGATTGGAAAATATTGGGTTGTGATTAATGAGGTTTCCACGTAATAGCACTAGCCAATTATGGAAAGCATAGAAACGCCAATTAAAATTCTTCATCTGGAAGACAACCTCCTCGATTCTGAATTAGTGCAATTGTGCCTGAGAAATGAGAAACTCAACTTTGAATATTACTTTGCCGATAACGAGCATGATTTTAAGGCTCATCTGGAGAATCAAACGATCGACATAATCCTTTCCGACTATAATCTTCCGGGTTACAGTGGTGCAGAGGCGCTGGCGTTGATCAGAAATAACTTTCCCAATATTCCCTTTGTATTTGTCAGTGGAGTACTGGGCGAAGATGCGGCCATTGAATCGCTTCTGAATGGTGCAACTGATTATGTGCTAAAAAACAAACTTGGGAAACTGGACCCTGCCATAAAGCATGCATTGAGAGAGTCTCATTTACAAAAGGAGTACCTGAAAACCATCGATAATATCCGAATTAAAGAGAAGCAATATCACCTGCTTGTTGAAGGAATTAACGAGGGGATTATGATGTCCGACAGCAATGATACAATTCAGTTCGTCAATCAACAGATCTGTGTCATAACCGGGTATAAAGCTGAAGAACTGCTTGGAAAAAACAGCGCCCAAATCCTTTATGATTCAAGGAACCTGAAAATCATTCAGGAGAAAAACAGTCTTTTGATGCGGGGATTTAAGGACATTTTTGAAATAGAAATTTTAAATAAGCACAGGGAAAAGTTATGGATGCGGATTAGTGGGTCCCCTGTGTTTGATGATAAAGGAAAAGTATCCGGATCGATTAGTGTCTTTGAAAATATCAATGACAGGAAAAGAGCCGAAGATGAACTTCGTAAATTAACAAGGGCTGTTGATCAGAGTCCCGGTTCGATCGTGATTACTGATACCGAAGGAATCATCGAATATGCCAACCCGGCAACAGTAATATTATCAGGGTTTTCAATGGAGGAGATGACTAATGGGCAATGTAACATCTTTGGGTCTGGTAAAATACGGAACGAATTTGAGCAAATAAGAGAATCGGTCAAATCAGGAAAGATCTGGGATGGAGAGTTTCAAAACCGTAAGAAAAATGGAGAATTCTATTGGGAGGCGGCTACTATTTCACCAATTTTTAATAGCAAGGGCGATATCACTCATTTCCTGGCTATCAGGGAGGATATTTCGGAACGAAGAAAACTGACAGAACAACTGACTTCAGCCAAAGAAAAAGCGGAAGAGAACGACCGTTTAAAATCAGCATTCCTGGCTAATATCAGTCACGAAATCCGCACCCCAATGAATGGTATTCTTGGTTTTGCCGAACTGTTAAAGATCCCCAAACTCTCGCACGAAGCGCAGAAAAGATATATCCACATCATCGAGCAGAGCGGTAATCGGATGCTCAATATCATCAGTGACATTGTAGATATTTCCAAAATCGAATCCGGACAGATGGACATCCATATTAAGGAGACCAATGTTAATATGTTGTTAAATGAATTACTGCTCATCTATACTCCTGAAGCCAATTCCAAGGGTCTCGGGTTATCATTTTCATCTTCACTGACTGATACCGGGAGCAACATTCATACCGATCATGCCCGGTTAAAACAGATATTATCGTACCTGATCAAAAATGCACTGAAATTCACCGAGGTCGGAGCTATTGCCTTCGGATACTCAAAAAATGGTGACATGCTTGAGTTCTTCGTGAAGGATACCGGTGTTGGCATTTCAAAAGACCAATCAGAATTGATCTTCGAAAGGTTCAGACAGGGCAGTATCTCATTTACCAGGGCATACGAAGGGGCAGGCCTTGGATTGTCAATTTCCAAAGCATTGGTGCAGATGCTGGGAGGTGAAATATGGGTACATTCTATGCCGGGCAAAGGATCAGAATTTTTCTTCAGGATCCCGTTTGTGAAACAAAATGAATGGTCGGCAAACAAAGTCATTGAACAGGATTCCCGTTCGGTTCATATCCTGATTGTCGAAGATGATGAGAACAGCATTCTTTATGTCAAGGCCATCCTCGAGGATGAAAATGCAATTCTGCTGGAAGCAGGGAATGTTACCCGGGCAGTCGACCTGGTAAAGAAGCATCCTGAAATCGATATTGTCTTGATAGATCTGAATATATATGGTAAAGATGGCTTCAAGGCTATTCGTCAAATCAAAAAATTAAGACCTCTCCTCCCGATCATTGCTCAAACGGCCTATGCTTTTTCTGAAGAGGAGGAAATAGCCAGGGAGGCAGGCTGTACTGTTTTCCTGTCGAAACCTGTTAAGAAACAGGTCCTGATTGAAAAAATCCGTGAATTGTTTCAGAAGGAGTACAGCTGACTTTTACCCAACAGAAATCTTCTCTTTTGCCTGAAATGCATTTCCTTAAGCTTAATTTGCATGAATTACATTTAAATATCGTAAATTTAAATAAAATTAATATTGGTGTCGTTCAAATTCCATCCTGATTGACCCCTATAGAGGTGATCAGTGCAACCAAAAGAGTCAAAAGAGACTATCTAAAATATATTCTGGTGAAAAAGCAAGATAACGTTGGCATCAACTCTTCTAAGCTTAGGAAAAAAGCAGAAGAATTAGTGAAGCAGAAAGCTCAGTACACAGAGTCAACCCATTCAGAAGTTGATCAACTGAAGCTGCTTCATGAGCTTGAAGTTTACGAGATGGAACTGGAATTGCAAAATGCAGAACTATTATCGGCAATTTTTGAGTCTCAGGAGGCCATTCAATTTTATGATTTTGCACCATCAGGCTTTTTTACCCTGTCCAAAGAAGGTGAAATTGTGAATTTAAATATCTGTGGGGCACAAATTCTGAACGAAGAACGTCCCAATTTGAAAAACATCCACTTCGGTATTTTTGTTTCTGAGGGTACCAAGACTATCTTTAATCATTTTCTCCAACGGATATTTCACAGCCATACTAAACAATCCTGCGAAGTAACCTTGATCCCAAACAGAAATCGACCCCTCTATGTTCACCTTACCGGTATTGTTTCTGAAAACGGGGAAAATTGCTTGATAACCGCCTTGGATCTTATCGAACGAAAGCAGGCGGAACAGGCCTTAAAAGACAGTGAGGTTAAATACCGCAGGTTAATTGAAAATTCTCCTGATGCGATTACTATTTATGCGGAAGGAGAAATCGTCCTGGTCAATAAGGAATGCCTTCGTCTGATGCATGCAAGAAGTGAATATGACCTGATTGGAAGATCATTGAATGAATTTGTTCATCCCGATTGCCGCGAATTGGTCGCTGAGCAGATGTCTCAATTGGTTACAGACAGTAAGCCATTACCGCTCATTGAAGAAAAATTTGTGCGATTGGATGGTTCTGTCGTTGACATTGAAGTGAAATCAGTACCTATCCTTTATGAGAATAAACCTGCGGTGCAATTGATTGTTCGGGACATCACCGAACGCAAACGGTCAGAAGAAGCTCTGCGGGCGAGTGAAGCGCGTTTTCGCATGATGTTTGAAAGAAGCCTTATCGGAATTTTGATGACAAATCCTAATGGTGAAATTTATGCGGCCAACCCTGAGGCCTGTCGTTTGCTGGGACGCACCGAAGATGAAATTTGCCGGATCGGACGAAACGGGATAGTCGACCTGACCAATCCGAATTTAAGCGCCGCACTCGAAGAACATACACGAACAGGCCATTTCAAAGGAGAACTCACCTATGTCCGTGCAGATGGAACTATATTCCCGATCGATCTGGATAGCGGTACTTTTAACGATTCCGCAGGACAAACGCATGCATACAACTTTTTTCAGGATATATCCAGACGCAAAAGGGGGCAAAAGACCCGGTTTGAATCTGAAGCCAATGTCCATGCCCTGATTAATGCAACGGATGAATCAATCTTTCTGGTTTCGGAGGATGATACGCTGATTGCTTTGAACGAAATTGCCGCCCAACGCATGGGTCAACCCATCGAAGCATTAATAGGTTGTAAAATATCTGAAATAATGCCATCTGAGGTATATGCCTCTCGTCGCCCCTTCTTTAATCAGGTACTGCAGAATGGCGTAAACGTTAAATTTGATGATGAGCGTAATGGTCGCTGGCTGTCCAACCATATCTTTCCTGTATTTAATGCTGAGGGAAATGTAACCCGCTATGCGGTTTTCAGTCGCGATATCACCGACAGTAAGGAGATCGAACTGGCCCTGCGCACTTCGCAGGTTTTTCTGAACAGCATTATCGAAAACAGTCCGAATGCCCTTTGGATCTCTGACGAACAGGGGACGCTTATGCGAATGAATCAGGCCTGTCGCGACATTATTCATTTTCGGGACGAGGAAGTAGTAGGCAAGTATAATATTTTAAAAGATAATCTTTTGGAAGAGCAAGGACTCATGCCTTTGGTCAAAGATGTTTTTGAGAAAGGAGTCACTGTGCGGTTTGAGACATCCTATGACACTGCTGTGATTACGGGCGTTCAACTTGAAAAGACTACAAAGATCATCCTGGATGTCAATATTTCTCCCATCCTGAATGCGGAGGGAAAAGTTACGAATGCAATCATTCAGCAAATTGACATTACCGAGCATAAAATAGCCGAAGAAGCCTTGCTTAAAAGCAAACAGCAGTACGACAACCTGGTTGCCAGGATACCCTTTGGGGTTTATATCCTCCGTTCCAAACCCGATAAATCATTTGCACTCGACTACGTCAGCCCCCGGATGGCAGAAATGCTTGATTTGAGCATGGAAGGGCTTCTGTCAGATGCCAATCTGGTTCTACAATCCATTCACCCCGATGACAGATATTCATTTACAAAAATGAACCTGGAGGGCATTCGATTGAAACAATCCTTTGACTGGAAAGGGCGCATACTGTCAAATGATACGATCAAATGGATGCACTTCCTCTCGACTCCCGAAATGTTGGTTAACGGGGATACATTATGGCATGGTATAGTAATTGACATCACCGAACGCATCAATGCCGATCTGAAAATTCAGCATATTAATGAAGAACTGTCCACTGCCATTGCCCAGAAAGATAAATTCTTTTCAATCATCGCCCACGACCTGCGCAGTCCGTTCAATGTTTTCCTGGGCTTCACAGAAATGATGGTCGAAGATTTACCTTCAATGACACATAAACAGCTTCAGGATATAGCCTTTTCAATGAGAGGCTCGGCCATTAATCTGTATCAGTTACTCGAAAATCTTCTGGAGTGGTCGCTCATGCAACAAGGCATAAGCAAAGCTGACCCCAAATCGTTCGCAGTAGGCCCGAAAATTACCCAAAGTCTGCAATCGGTTCAGGAATCCGCCAATAAAAAAGACATTGAACTTGCCTGTCTGATCCCCGAAGAACTCAAGGTTTTAGCCGATGAGAATATGTTTCAGTCCATCATTCGAAACTTAACCGGGAATGCCGTCAAATTCACTCCAAAAGGTGGGAAGATCATTCTTTCCGCCAAACCTTTAGCCAATAGTTTTGTCGGAATTTCAATACAGGATAGCGGTATCGGGATGGACGAGGAACTGATCGGCAAACTGTTCACCCCCAATGAGCGAACTAGCCGCAGGGGTACTGATGGCGAACTCAGCACCGGTTTGGGCCTTCTGATCTGCAAAGATTTTGTGGAGAAAAACGGTGGTAAAATCCGGGCTGAGAGTGAAAAAGGTAAAGGAAGCACGTTTTATTTTACTTTACCGGCTGGCGTTTAGCCTAAATTCTGCCTATCTGCCGGATATTTATCTCCTGATAAACGTTTGACACAGTCAGGCCTCATCGCAGACTGCAGGGCCCATTTGCCACAACCTTCCCGGGAGGAATAATTCTATTTGTCCCCGTCTCCTAATCGTATATCATTCAATTCAAATCTGATTTTTCAATCTTCCTTGTTCATTCCCCTTCAAGCTTATCCCGGTATATACACAGGTATAGGCTACTATCAACGTGCTATTCGCTTCGGTATTTATACTTATCTCGTACTTATCTCGTACTTCTTTCGTACCTATCTCATACTATTATAAAGGTACGAGATAGGTACGAGATAGGTACGAGATAGGTACGAGATAGGTACGAAAGAAGTACGAGATAAGTATAAATACCGAAGTGAATAGCACGTTGGTAGCAGGAGAGCTCAGTCCAAACGCGAATGCGGTTCATGGAGTGAAAAAACTAAATGAAGCCTTCAGGTGATTAGAAGATAGGCTTGTTAAAACTTACGGCGCTTTTTGAGCTTAAAACCATTTCCGCCGTTTGAAGTAGATTACCAGCGAAATGATAATCAGCGCCATGAGGATCCAGAAATAGAAATAGCCATATTTAAAGTGCAATTCAGGCAGGTTTTCGAAGTTGGTGCCATATACTCCGGCCACAAAAGTCATTGGGATAAAGAATGCTGAAAAGACGGTGAGCACTTTCATGATTTCGTTGGCCCGGTTATCCAGGCTGGCATGATACAGATTCATCTGGTCGTTCAGCATGGTCTGGTAAATCTCGATCGATTCGGTAGCCTGGACGATCAGATCATTCAGGTCACGAAAGTATTTCAGGTTTTCTTCTTTAACAAATCCTGATTCATTTTCAATCAGGTGATGGACAATTTCCTTGACTGGACGGATGTTCTTCCGTAGAAAATTGATTTCGGTTTTATGTTTGTAGATTTCCTGAATAAGGCCTACCTGTTTAGGTAGAAAGATCCGTGATTCCGTTTTTTCAATGATACTGCCAAAGCGCTCAATATTGAGCAGGTAGTTATCCACGATCGTGTCGATCAAAACGTAGGCCAGGTAATCGGCGCCTTTCCGTCGGACTCGTCCAGTCCCTTTTCGCATGCGTTCACGGATGGCATCAAAATAATGTCCTTCCTGTTCCTGAAGGGTGATCAGGTAGGACTCATTGAGAATCAGTGAGATTTGCTCAGCGTTCAGTCTGTGATTTGTCTCATCGTAATCCAGCGCTTTCAGGATTACAATCATCAATTGGTCAGTTTCTGCTATTTTGGGCCGCTGATCGGTGTTGAGCATATCTTCGAGCAACAGACTGTGAATATCGAAGAGCATACCCAGATCCCGGATCATTTCCTGATCGTGAAGCCCATAAATGCTAATCCAACTGACGGTGTTATCAGAAATGTATGGCAGGCAATCTTCAAGCTTCTCCTGTTCATTCTCAATGATCTGCTCATTGGTGAAATTGATAAAGCGGATCAGGGTATGATCAATTTTCTGTGTTCCCAAATGGATCAGGGAACCGGGTATTTTACCTATAGTCTTTTTACGATCGTGGAGAAAACGTGCCATGAATTGAAATTGGTTATAAGTGGATCGGAAGGTTAAAGAGGAAAGAGGAAAAAGGAAAGAGGAAATAG
>DIZL01000012.1:131709-140488 GCA_002429385.1 Prolixibacteraceae bacterium UBA6029
CTATTTCCTCTTTCCTTTTTCCTGATTCCTAATCCGGATCGGATGCATCATCGTCATCCTTATTTCTACCGTACCGGTCAGGAACAAAAGTCTGGTCCGAGATCGGGGGACGGATATAGGCCGGATTTGCTTTTCTGGGAAGCAGGACGATGGGGTCAGCCGGGACATGTTCATAAGGAATCAGGCTTAACAGGTGACTGATGCAATTCAGACGCGCCAGTTTTTGATTATCGGCAGGCACCACATACCATGGAGAATCTTTCAGATCGGTATATTTAAACATTTCATCTTTGGCTTTGGAGTATTCGACCCACTTTTCACGTGAGACTACATCCATGGGACTTAGCTTCCATGATTTTGTCGGGTCGTTTAAGCGTTCCTGAAAACGGATTTCCTGCTCTTCATCGGAAACCGAAAACCAGTATTTAATCAGGACGATTCCTGAACGGATCAGCATTTGTTCGAATTCAGGGCAGCTTCTGAAGAACTCCTGGTATTGATCTTCGGTACAGAATCCCATGACATGCTCCACACCGGCGCGGTTATACCAACTCCGGTCGAACAGAACGATTTCACTGCCAAAAGGCAGGTGTTTGACGTATCGTTGAAAGTACCATTCCGTCTTTTCCTTTTCTGTGGGAGTGCCCAGGGCTGCTATCCGACAGCTACGTGGGTTGAGGGGTTCGGTGATCCGCTTGATGACTCCGCCTTTACCGGCGGCATCACGGCCTTCGAACAATACCACCACCTTTAGCTTCTTATATTTGACCCATTCCTGAAGTTTGATCAACTCGATCTCGAGTTTCCGAAGTTCTTTATTGTATCTTTTATTACTGATCAGAATATGGTCTTTCTTCTCAGGTTCAACATGTTTAAGGTGATTGCCTTCATGTTCCGAATGATGTTTTTCGTGATCTTTACCCATGATTCTATAAATTTATTAATGAGTATTAATGAAGTTGAAAATTACGAAACATCCGGCAGTAAATCAACTGTAATTTTTAGGGGTTGAACATTGGTCACTAGCGGCTTTCGTCGAAGGCCTTTATTTTGGCAATCACCTGTTGTTCGGCCTGATCGTACATTTCGCGAAAGAATTCATCGTTAAAATTCATTGTGCGTTCTTCAAAGGGCATATCCGACATTCGGTCGAAGAGCCTTTCCTTGGCTACTTTCAGGTCTTTGCCGTAAATGTGAAAGGAGTCGGCCTGCCAGTTCAAGCGACCCAATTTAACTGTACGACCTGTCTTTTCAGCTACTCCTGCAGCGATCACTTCCTTGTTAAACTGTACGAATCCGAACATATTCATAAAATTGGCGCCCCACGCATCATTACTTCTGAAACGGATGTTGCAGTTCAGCCAGTAGATTCCTTCTTCATCTTCCAGAATGCGGTACCACAAGGATTGCAGGCATGGGGGATCATAACAGTCGCAGTCGATATTTGACATCCAGGTAATCATCTGTGCCTGACGGGTAAAAGGTTGATTGGAGAGTTTGTCAATGACTGACTGTACCTGATCGACCTTGAAAGGCCCTGTTTCCTGTGATTTCCCATCCACCAGTTCTTTCCAGACCCCGTAATTCTGCATGCGTCCGTGATACGTATATTCCCATCGGGTATCACTTTCGACATTCATATTCTTCGTCCAGTGGTCTTTGTAGCCCTTTAGCTCCAGTACATACTCCTTCAGGTCGTCAATTCCTCCCGGGAATGCCATATGGATCATCGGATCGGTTTCAGGCTCTTCGATGGTAATATTCATTGTGCAATCCATGCTTTCAGGATCTTCCGGTTTGTCGTACTGGGTTTTAAAACGGGTACCCTGTTCATAGACAGCAGTTAAAGCTGCTTCATAAGCTTCGGCCAACGTTTTACGGGTAACTGAAATTACTGGAATATTCTTCATGATTAATTGGTTTTTAGACAGGTTTTAAAGCTAGTCAATATCAAATGGCAAAAGACAAGTTAGAGTTTGATTTTCTGAACAATCTATCAACAGAGACCATATAGTTCAGGACTAAACGTATTAGTGTATTATCCCCGGGATTAAAGGATTCCATCTCTTTTAAAAGATGGAATCCCTGGTGCCCTTTCAAGCAGCGAACACTTTCCCTCATTATTGCTTACCTTTGCAGTCAAATTAGTTTTGAATTGGAGCGTAAGGATTTTAGGAATTTGTTCAGAAAGCACGACCTGATCGGCGAGTTGTGCCAAATGTTGAATATACCGGGTGAAAAGATTCACCTGAAGGGGAGTGTTGGCTCTTCACGAAGTATCCTTACCTGCCTGCTTTCCGAAGAAATACAAAAAACCTTTGTCATTTGCATGAATGACAAGGAAGAAGCAGCTTATTTTTACGACGACCTGAATATTCTGACTTCAGAAGTGCCCGTCCTGTTTTTCCCCTCATCCTTTAAGCGTTCGGTACATTACGAAACCATAGAACAGGAAAATATCATTCTGCGAACCGAAGTCCTCAACCGGCTGAAGGTGGAGAAACAGCTTCTGATTGTTACCTATCCTGAAGCGTTGAACGAGAAAGTGATTTCGGGAGAAGGGCTTGCCTCGCATACCTTTCAGGTGTCAAAAGGCGATAAACTGTCGATTGAATTTGTGAATGAGGTATTGTTTGAATACGGTTTCGAACGGGTTGAGTTTGTTTACGAACCCGGCCAGTATTCCATTCGTGGAGGTATCGTTGATGTGTACTCCTATTCCAGTGAAGACCCTTACCGGCTTGACTTTTTTGGCGATGAGGTGGATACGATCCGTAGTTTCGATCTCGACAATCAGATTTCAAAGGAATCACTCAGTCGGATAAGCATCATTCCAAACATTCAGGATGATTTGCAAAACGTGGAGCGCATCAGTTTTATGGATTTTATTCCTGATGACACATTGCTTTTTCTAAACGACATTCAACTGATCGTGGATCAGATGGAGTATAATTTCACCCAGACAATCGAAAAGGCTGAAACTGAAGAGGAGCGTAAGAAATGGTTCTCCAAGCTTCTTTCAGGAGTAGTATTCTCAAAAGAAATTAAGCGTTTCACCTGTGCTGAGTTTGGACAAAAACACTTTTTCAAGAATTCAAAGGTAGTTGTATTTCATACTAATCCTCAGCCTGTTTTCAATAAGAACTTCGATTTGCTGGCCCAGAACCTGATCGACAATCAGAATTATGGCTTTACCAATTATATTTTATCAACCAGTATCTCTCAGACTGATCGGCTGAAAGCAATTTTCGAAGATAAAGAATTGAAGGTAAGTTTCCGTCCGGTCAACTTTACCTTGCATGAGGGATTTATTGACCACGACCGGAAAATTTGCTGTTATACTGATCACCAGATCTTTGAACGCTACCACCGCTTTGAAATTAAAACCCGCAAGGCCGAACGCGACAGTATCACCTTTAAGGAGCTGAACAAACTTCATCAGGGCGATTATGTGGTACACGTCGATCATGGCATCGGTAAATTTGCAGGATTGGTAAAGACCGAGGTGGATGGTAAACTTCAGGAAGCAATTCGCCTGACATACAAAGACAACGATGTGTTGCTGGTGAGCATCCACAACCTGCACCGCATTTCGAAATACAAGGGTAAAGACGGTACTGAGCCAAACATCAGCAAACTTGGTAGCGGCGCCTGGCAAAAGCTGAAGGACCGCACCAAGCTGAAGGTGAAGGATATTGCCAAAGAGCTGATTGAATTGTACGCTCAACGTCTTCAGGAAAGTGGTTTTGCCTTCTCTCTGGATTCCTATCTGCAGGCAGAACTGGAAGCCTCGTTTATTTATGAGGATACGCCTGACCAGGTGAAATCGACCATCGATGTGAAGGAAGACATGGAAAAAGAGATTCCTATGGACCGGTTAGTTTGTGGCGATGTGGGTTTCGGTAAAACTGAAATTGCCATTCGGGCTGCCTTTAAAGCGGTAGCCGACAGCAAACAGGTGGCTGTTCTCGTTCCAACAACCTTGCTTGCTCTTCAACATTTCAGGACATTTACTGACCGTCTAAGCGATTTTCCTGCACGGGTAGAATACATTAGCCGCCTGCGAAAAGCTGCAGATGTGAAGCAGGTTTTAGAAGATACAAAGGCAGGAAAAGTAGATATCCTGATTGGCACACATAAGCTGGTCGGCAAAGGAGTGATTTTTAAAGATCTGGGTTTGCTGATCGTGGATGAAGAACAGAAATTCGGTGTCTCGGTGAAGGAAAAGCTAAAACAGATGAAGGTGAACGTGGATACGCTTACCCTTACGGCCACACCTATTCCCCGTACACTCCAGTTTTCAATGATGGGTGCGCGCGACCTGTCGGTCATTATGACACCCCCGCCCAACAGATACCCTATTGCTACTGAACTGCATGGTTTTAATGAAGATATTATCCGTGAAGCCATTCAGTATGAAATGGCACGCAATGGACAAGTGTTTTTTATCCATAACCGGGTTGCAAATATCTATGAGGTGGAAGCTGTTATTCGGAAAATTGTACCTGGAGTGCGCACCATAGTAGGACACGGACAGATGGAAGGCGAAAAGCTTGAGAAAGTAATGATGGATTTTATCAACGGTGAATTCGATGTTCTGGTTGCAACGACCATCATCGAGTCGGGACTTGATATCCCCAATGCCAATACCATCATCATCAACCATGCAGAGAACTTCGGACTAAGCGATCTTCACCAGTTACGCGGCAGAGTCGGGCGTTCGAATAAAAAGGCATTCTGCTATCTTCTGGCACCACCGCTATCGACCCTGACCACCGAAGCACGTCGGCGTTTGCGTGCTATCGAAGAGTTTTCAGAACTTGGGAGCGGGTTTAATATTGCCATGCAGGATTTGGATATCCGGGGAGCAGGAAATCTCCTGGGCGCCGAACAGAGTGGGTTTATCGCTGATATTGGCTTCGAAACCTATCATCGTATCCTGAACGAAGCCATTCAGGAATTAAAACAGACTGAGTTTAAAGAGATATTCAAAGACGAAAAGGCGGATTCATCACAGGCCTTCCTCAACGTGAAATTTGGCAGCGACTGCCAGATTGATACCGACTTACAATTGCTGTTCCCGGATAAATATATCCAGAGTACATCGGAACGAATGCTGCTTTACCGTGAGCTCGATAACCAGGAAAATGAAGAAGGATTAGTCCTTTTCGAGGCAGGACTGGCTGATCGGTTTGGTAAATTACCAAATGAAAGTATAGAATTGATTGAAGTGGTACGCTTACGCTGGGTAGCTATACAGCTGGGAATGGAAAAGATTATCCTGAAGAATAAGAAAATGATCTGCCAGTTTATATCCGATCCGCAGTCGTCGTTTTACCAATCACCGGTATTTGTTAAGATACTGCATTATGTGCAAACACATCCTCAAACCTGCCGCATGAAGGAAGGCAATAACCGACTTTCACTGACCTTCGAGAAGGTGAAAAGTGTCAACCTGGCGAAGGTTGTATTGGAGGGAGTGGTGGAGGGATAGTGAAATTTAGATTTTTATTCTAATGATCCTGGTTATTTGCTTTTTTGACCAATTTTATAACCAATTTGTGGTAGCTTTTGAACAGTTGTTGGCTGTTTCATCAATTCCCTAATAGCTTGAAATACCATTAAAAATTGCTTGTCATATTTGGATTCAAGATCAGATAGCTTTCTTTCCAATTCTTTATTCGCAGATAAAATTTCTCTCAGCTTTACAAATACTCTTACAATTAATACACTGGTTTGAATTGCGAGTGGGGTGTTCAATACACTTGCAAGCATAATTGTACCATGTTCTGAAAATGCATAAGGATTAGTTCTGGCGAATTTGAGTTTCTGAAGGTGATCGCAATTTGCGATAACCTCTGCTTTTTCTTCATTAGTAAGTTGAAACATAAAGTCACCTGGAAAGCGGTCCTTGTTTCTTTTTACTTGTTCATTCAATCTACTTGTCTTAAGTCCATATAATACTGCTAAATCAGCATCAAGCATCACTTTTTGTCCTCTTAAAAGTAAGATTGATCGGTCAATTTTTTCTGTTGGAATTATTGTGATTTTATCCATGATTTAAAAGGTTGTCGCATTTTGCGATATCCCAGGTTAATAGAAAAGACATTTATTATAAAAATAAACATTTATTCGGACATCAGGCTGTATTTCGTTCCTTTTGTTAATTCCAATTTTCAAACAAATGCAACGGATGTTATTACCCTTTCATGTTTCGAAAACCCGAAGGGTTGGATACCATTGTGGCTGTGACTAATCGAATGATTTTGATTAACCCGATCAGTATCTATATACATGAAATTAGATAAAATTTTGGGAAAGGAAAAAGCGATGATTCATTTTTCTTTTATTCGTTCTGTGTTTTTTGAATGTTTTTCTTCTTCAGGAAGTGGCTGATAATAAAAAGTATCCCTACAACCACAAAGGGGAAAGTAATCATCATTACGATTCCCAGACTGGCGCCAACAGAGAAATGGTTCCTGTTATGGTTAAGCATAAAGATAAAGGGACTCAGTCCAAGTCCAATGATTGTAAAAATAATACCTCCGTATAATTCCCATTTCCAGGCAACAATTAAAAATGCAAGCAAGATAAAGGAGGGAATCAGGTGTATAACGAAATCACCGAGTTGCTGCCAGAGTGTGAGGCCAGGAGCAAAAGCATCGAGTGCGAACATACTGACAAAAAGAATGGCCAGGATGCATATGATCCGTGGTAGCCAATAAATCAGACTGATTGAAGTTTTCATTCTACATGAGATTTGGTCCTACTCTTCTGGCTTTTTGGGAACGCCCCGTTTTTTAAGTGGGGTCTGGTCTCCACTTTAAAATTATATGAAGTTCAATAATTTATATAAGTTCATTGATAAAAACATAACTCAAAATGTGATTCTTTTATATGGTTATGGTTAGCCAAGTTGATTCATCCTAAGAAAAGTCTTGTGTAAATCTTCAGGTCCCGCTTTTATCATTGCATCACTAAATCCAAAGGTTAATTCGGTTTTTCCCAGAGCCAGCTGTTCAAATACAGCCTGGATGAAATCACTTACCGGTGGTGCATAATCATGCCGGCCTTTCCCACCCAGATCAGTGTTCAAGGCCGGTGGGATAAGCTCAATGACCTCAATGTTTCCAGCTTTCAAAAGCTGGCGCAATGAAAGGGTGAACGAATGTAAAAAGGCCTTGGTCGCACAATACACAGGCATCCTGATCATCGGAACAAAAGCCAGCCCTGAGGTAACATTGATAATCGTATCCAGCGATTTCAAATGAATAAAGAGGGAGGCCAGATGTATGGGCGCCTCAATATTGATGTCGATTTCTTCCTTTGCCTGGCCATAGAAGGTATCGTCTGACAGGGACAACGACTGTTGAATGCCTGCATTGTTAACAAGTACATTCAAATCGGCATGATTTTCAGAGATCCATTCAAAAAGTTTCTTTCTTTCCAACGGAAGAGATAAATCGCACCGATAGGTAATGACATGCGTAAACCGGTCTGATATTTCTTTCAGCAGTGATTCCCGTCTTCCGCAAATGATTACGGTGTTATTTTCCTGTATAAATCGTTCGGTTAGTCCCAGCCCTATACCCGAAGCGCCACCTGTAATCAATACCTTGTTGTTTGAAAGTTTCATCGTATATGTTAGTATTAAATTATCTGTAACTTATTTTCCTTTTTGTTTCCAACCGCTTCTTTTTATCGCTTTTCCAATATTTCCGGGTCCAGTTACCATGCTTGTCATATTTAAAGTAGATATCCTGAATCTGATTCTTTCCTATTTCCTGCAACTCCATCAAAAAGTCTACCGAATAATGACTGAGCAATCCTTTGTTGTTATAAAAATACTCAATTACAGTCTTAAATCCTGAAATCTGGTCTTTTCGTTCAGAACGGATTAATTTTCCTGACGAATTATAATATAGATTGCAGGTTTCGCCGCTGTCGGCTTCTCCATTCGCGTTGATCTGATTACGTGTGAAAGCAATGAGTTTTCCATCCTTGTATTCAGCATCCTGCTCTGTCTGATATACTCCCAGTTTGGATTCTTTGGCATTAAAGGCCAGAAAATTTACTTTTTCTATTCGTCCCTGCTGGTCCAGCAGATTTTCTACTTCGGTATAATCGCCTTCATGCCCGTTAAAATTGTCGGCGATTGTTTCCCTTACTGTAACCCTGTTCCCGTTGGTTTTGCTTTGATACGTGAAATCAGCAGTCACATTTCCCTGAAAAGTATTTGTTTTTTGTTGAAGTTTCGAATTTTGATCAAACAGATAAGTGTATTTCCAGCCTGAGTAGGTTTTCGGATGGTAAATTCCACTAAATAATCGGGGATTACTGACTTCCCTGCCATATCTAATTTCTACCACTTTCTCAATATTACCCTTGAAATCAGCTACCTTTGGAAATAGTTGTCCCAGGGCCATAACAGGTAAAAATATCAAAAGATTTAGGATGAATTTATTCATAAGTTCAGGCACTACCAGTTTATTACACAACCAAAGGTAAAATTTTGCCTGAATATTGAGGTGAAAATTATAAATGATTATTCAGATGTCTCCCGAAATAGTCGCTCATCTTCAAAAAACAACAAATAAAATCCTTCTGATAGTTAGGGTCTGCTGAAAAACCGGATGGATCTAAATAGTTATTACAATTGAAGCGGTATTAAAACCTGGAATTTCAATGCAGGACCGAAACAAAGGATTATTGGTTTAATGCTTTGAATTAGCTTTCTGACGTCCTGGCGTTTAAATTGTTCTTTTGACTTTGAGGACAG
>DIZL01000026.1:0-58275 GCA_002429385.1 Prolixibacteraceae bacterium UBA6029
CATTTGTTGCGTAAGGTGAGTTAATAATTGAATCTGATTGATATTGAAAGCCCCGTTGAAAGACGGGGTTTTTTTATTTAAAATCCAAATAATGTCCACCGATAGCAAAAATACGGATAGAGTCATTATCGAATGTATATATCAACCGATCATATTGAGTAAGTTTTCTGGACCAAAATCCTGTCAGATCATATTTTAGCTTTTCTGGCTTGCCAATACCTGTTTCTGGATTTTCCCTTTGCATTTCTTTTAAAATTTTACAAAGGTTTTTATGAAGCACTTTATCTTTTAGCCTCAAATCTTCATAAACAGACCATGTATTGCCTTCAAATATTATTGATCGCATCAAGTTGTTCCTGAGATGGTTTGTAACCACTATTTTTTTGATAGGTTACCAGCGACTCAGCAACCTGATTCATCAACGAAGTGTTCCTGAGAACATACAAGGTTTCTTGTTCGCGCTCCCAGTCCTCTGCGCCAATAACAATAAAATCCTTTCCTGAACGACGGTTTATCCTTATAACCTGGTGCTCTTCAATCACCTTGTCCACAAAGTCTTTCAGGTTAGCCCTGAATTTATTTACTGATAGTTCAAGCATTTTATCCTTTTTTTAATTAAGCAAAGGTACTGCATTTTGGTACATCTGAAAAACTTATCTTTTATTTTCTTGTCAGGATTTTGATATCCTATAAATTCCTCAGTTCTGCCAGTACTTCCTCAATCTTTTTAAGGACTTCAGCCTGACTGCAAGAAAAATTATTCAGCATGATGGTAAAAGTGAGTTCTTTACCTGATATTGAGTTGAGATAACCGGCAAAGCAACGGACACGGGTCATGGAGCCGCTTTTGGCATGCAGACAATCTTTAGGGAAGCTTTCGAGACTGAAACCCGTTAATGTACCATTACCGACCGTTGCCAGTGATCGAAAGAAATCATCCGAATAGGCGCTTTTGGTTTTCATGTAATTCAGAATTGCTACCATTTGATTACCTGTAATTGCATTGAATCGAGACAATCCACTGCCGTCGTTCATGAAGAAACCAGTCATGTCCAATCCTTTGTCTTTCCAGAATTGCATCACGAATTTGCAACCATCTTTGGTAGTCCCCAATCCTGATTCATGATATTCCAGGTGTTTCAGTAAATGTTCAGCAAAAAGGTTTACACTTTCGTGATTGGTTACGCGGATAATATCCCTCAACATAGGAGATTGGTTAACAGATAATACAGTCGATTGATCCTTTCCTGATTTTGCTTTTTCAAATCTGTTTTCACCAGACACGAGAATCCCATTTGCGGTCAGTTTCTCCCTGAATTCACTGACTAAAAGTGCCGCAGGATCTGGTATGGAAGCTTTGATTACGAAGTCGGATTTATTTTTCGGGATTGTTCCCCTGATGATTCTCGTGTATTCCAGGGGACTACCAAAGACATAGGCCTGATCGCTATTGAGATTTGAAGAACGTACTTCATTTTGCAGTTCAAGATGGGGGATTTCAGGAATAATCCGGATAATTTTGGTAAGTTTATCTGCCTCACTTTCAGATTTTAAGTGAATTTCATACAGATTGTCATAAACACTGATTCCTGATGCGCCTGCACCGTAATAATTGCCTATATCTTCCCATATCCACGTGTCGGGAATCATCTGTGATTCATAAATAGTTGCATCCGCAATGAGGTTCCCGGTCACCACCTTGATATTCTTATCCTGTATTGCTTTTATCCAATCTTCTTTAAAATGGTTGTTCTCAGGGAAATACATTGAACCTAAAGTTGGATCGCCTCCTCCAATGATTTGCAGATCACCGAAAAGCGTATCGTTTTTTATTGTTCCTGAGTAGGATAGGGTAGTATGGAACCGAAAATCGGGGCCTAAAACTTCGAGCGCTGTAGCTGTGGTTACCACTTTCAGGATTGAGGCAGGAACCAGGCTTAGTTGTGGCTCCGATTTGAAGAGCTCTTCATCGGTCTTTTGATCAGAAACGGCAATACAAATACTTGCATTTTCCAATCCTTTGGTAGTTTGCCATGCAGTGATTTTCTGCTGAACGGAAGTTATTGGGTTTTGGGCAATTCCAATAACCGCACAATGGATAAACATTATCCAAGGAATGAATTTTCGAAGAAGATTAGATTTATTCATTATGCGATGTTTGATGTTGGAAAGATAATGAGTTTCTTAGGATTTTAATAATTATTGAAAACTGAATGCTGTGTCTTCTGTCTTGATGACAGATAGAAAATACTTTTTTCTTTCGCACTTTGGCTGAAACATTTAGTCTGCCTCTTTTTATTGTTTAAATTAAGGTTATGCCTTCCTGCTGATCAAATGTTTTTCCATAGCTTTTATTATCTTTGTAGTGCTTTTGGAAAAATCATTCAAAATCAGTAATTTAGTAAATAGAATAATAATCAGTAAAGTCTAATATTTAAATCCTATCACAATGTTTATTGACAAAATAGTTGGTCGGGAAATTCTGGATTCACGTGGTAATCCAACCGTTGAAGTAGAGGTAACCCTCGAGTGTGGTGCAATGGGTCGTGCTGCTGTTCCATCGGGAGCATCAACCGGCGAAAACGAAGCTTTGGAATTACGCGATGGCGACAAAGGCCGTTACCTGGGTAAAGGTGTTCTGAAAGCTGTTGCCAACGTAAATACTGTAATTGCCAAAGAAATTATTGGCATGGATTCTTCGAATCAGGTAGCTATCGACAGAAAGTTAATTGCTCTTGATGGCACAAAGACAAAATCGAAACTGGGCGCAAACGCCATGTTGGGAGTTTCTTTGGCTGTTGCACGTGCAGCTGCCTCTGCTCTTGATATGCCTTTATATCGTTACATTGGCGGAACTAACGCAAAAACATTGCCGGTTCCGATGATGAATATTATCAACGGAGGTTCTCACTCTGATGCTCCTATTGCTTTTCAGGAATTCATGATTCGCCCTATCGGTGCAAAATCTTTCCGCGAAGGATTACGTATGGGTGCTGAAGTTTTCCATCATCTGAAGAAAGTGCTCCATGATCGTGGTTTAAGCACTGCTGTTGGTGACGAAGGCGGTTTCGCTCCAAAGTTGGACGGAACAGAAGATGCATTAAACAGCATCATTAAAGCTATTAAAAACGCCGGATACAAACCAGGCTTGGCTTCTGACGGTGGCGATATTTCTATCGCAATGGATTGTGCTGCTTCTGAATTCTACAAAGACGGAATTTACGACTATTCAAAATTTGAAGGTAAAAACGGCGCAAAAAGAAATTCTGCTGAACAAATCGAATACCTTGCCAGTTTGGTTGCTAATTTCCCTATTGATTCAATCGAAGACGGAATGTGCGAAAACGACTGGGATGGCTGGGTTGCTTTAACAAAAAAGTTGGGCGATAAAATCCAGTTAGTTGGTGACGATAACTTCGTGACAAATATTGAATACCTGAAAAAAGGTATTGAAATGGGTGCATGTAACTCAATCCTGATCAAAGTTAACCAGATTGGTACTTTAACCGAAACGCTTGACGCAATTGAAATGGCTCACCGTGCAGGATATACCTCAGTAACGTCACACCGTTCAGGCGAAACCGAAGATTCAACCATTGCTGACATCGCTGTTGCAACAAACGCCGGACAAATTAAAACAGGTTCATTGAGCCGTTCTGATCGTATGGCTAAATACAACCAGTTACTTCGCATCGAAGAAGAATTGGGTGCTTCAGCCATCTATGGATACAAAAAAGTGATTAAAAAATAAGCTGTTTAAGCTGAAATATAGAAGGCCGGTTCCGAAAGGAATCCGGCCTTTTTTATTTTATGATGGTGGTCATTCTGCGCCATTTATCAACTCAAGCAATCAACAGAACAGTTTATCTGATTACTTGATAAGAAGCACCCCAAAAACAATATTCAGGATTAGTGACAGGCCTGCCAGTACTAAAAACGCATTACAGATATTTTTCAATTTTTCGTATTCACGTTTTACCATTGAGTTGTATGGACGAAAGTAATACAGGGGCATAATAAACAGCGAGCTTAAGCTTAAACTTCTTTTATGCACATAATCAATATAATAATGAGTGATAACCTTAGCAACTAATGACAGTATAATTGCGAAACCGGTTATCGTATGTAAAAGGTGAAAATTCATTTGCTTGTTTGGACTGTTTTGGCAAAGATATAATAATTCAATAATGTTGGATGCTAAACGCAGAGGCGGATTACGTGCCATTTCCTGTCAAAACTCATCCTTTTTCGCACTCTGTGAAACATTAAGCGGGGTACCTGTCGTATACGGGCAGTACCACAGTGCCTGTTTGAGTATATCTTAAGTGTACAATAAGGGTAGAATATGTGTACCTTATGTGTTTCGGAATACATATGGTACACACAAGGTATACACAAGGTATACACAAGGTATATACAAGGTGACACTCGATACCTGCCCGTTTAGCATTAGAAGGGGGGGCCATTGGTTTGACAGCCAATTGCATTCAGTGTGGAATCAGATACAGCGATTGAGGAAAAAGGAAAGAGGAAAAAGAAAAAGGGGATGGAGAAAGTAGAGAAAGTTTCAAGCAGGATTACTTAGCAGGTGACTTCTTTTGAAAAGAGTTATATATTTCATGATCTACCTGACTTATATTAAAATAGTCACCTGCTAAGTATTCTCCAGCGTCACCTGCTTAGTAAACCCCTAAGCAAAACGTATCCTATCTACGCAAAATTCACCCATACCTTGGATTGCAATGTTATCGGATTTACCTTTATAAATGTAAAGGTTGGGAATGGATTGAGACACTGAAAGTCTAGACCGATCTGTTTATTAAATCGTTCTTTGAAACGTTGGATTATTTATTTTGTTTTAAACCACCAGTAAGTTATCCATCGAAATGATGGGTTCTCCTTTGTAGCGCAGCATCAGGTTGGCCAGGGCCAGGGTGTCTTTTTCACAATAGCGGATGATTCGGTCGAGGTCACCTTCCTGATAGTAAACCATGGCTACCTGGCTTCCGTCGATATCGTCCTTCGGAGTGGGGATGTTGAATACTGCACAGAGTAAATCGAGGGAGGTGTAATTTTTATAGTCGCCAAACTTCCACATCTGCAGGGTATCGAGCAGGCGGTCTTTGATCTCCCAGGGTTTTGCTCCTGATATATCCAGTATTTTGGGCAACCTTAGTCCGTTGATCAGGGTGCGGCGTGCAATGTAGGGATAGTCGAATTCCGCGCCATTGTGTGCACACAATTTCTTTCCGGGATTGGAAGTAAACTTTTCGAGCATCTCGTTGAAGGATATCAACAGCTTCTTTTCGTCATCATTATAGAATGATTTTACGCGGTAGAACCGTTCACCGTTCTTCTGGATGATCACCCCTGCCGAGATGCAGATGATTCGTCCGAATTCGGAATAGATGCCTGCCCGTTCATAAACATCGGCAGGAAGTTGGTTTTCGTCCCTGAAATGGCTTGATTTCTTTTCCCACAGCTTCTGAAAATGTTCAGGCAGTTCAGTAAAATCGGCTTTTTGAGGCACTGTTTCAATGTCGATAAACAGAATGTCCTCCGATGAGAGTGAATCGAACATTTATTTAAGGTTTTGTTGGATGTAATTGGTTAGAATCTCAATGGCCACAAGGTTGTCGCCACCTTCGGGCACGATGATGTCGGCAAATTGCTTGGTAGGTTCGATGAACTGAATGTGACTGGGTCGCACCGTTTTGGCGTAACGGTCCAAAACTGCCTGCACATTTCTTCCCCGTTCGATGATGTCGCGCTGAAGGACACGCGACAGACGCATGTCGGAGTCGCAGTCGACAAACACCTTAATTCCCATTTGGTCGCGAAGGATGGCAGGGAAGAGTACCAGGATTCCTTCAATGATTACCACTGACTTAGGTTGAATTTCACGGGTTTCTTCAGAGCGGGTACAGGTGAGGTAGGAGTAAATGGGTTCAAGTACCGCTTCTCCCGACTTCAGCTTAATAATGTGTTCAACCAGCAATTCGAATTCGATACTGGCAGGATGGTCATAATTGATCTTTTGTCGTTCGTCCATAGGCAGATGACTGTTGTCTTTATAGTATGAATCCTGCGAAATAACCGCTACTTCGCCTGCAGGAAGCTTTTCGATAATTTTCCTGACAACTGTTGTTTTGCCTGAACCGGTACCCCCGGCAATTCCAATGACTAACATAGAAATGATTTTTCCCCAAAGATAATGAAGCGCACGGTTTTAACGCATGCAAAATGAAAGGTTGTGGAACAGAGGGCATAAAATGCTAACTTTGCAGGGGAAATAAAATAAAATAGCTTGTTATGATTAATCATGTGGTGTTGTTTAAACTGAAAAAATACGATTCTGAAAGTGAAAAGCAGGACGTAATCAGTTCCATTGAGGATGCTTTATTGGGTCTTTCAGACAAAATTGCTGAATTAAAGTACATTGAAGTGGGTGTGAATTACGAATTAGACTCCAAATCGTATGACATTTGCCTGATGACTCATTTCGAAACAGTGGATCAGCTGGATATTTACAGAGTTCATCCAGAACACCTTAAAGTGGCAGAACTGATTGGAAAACATGCTGTTGAGAGAGCTTCGGTCGACTTTGAGTTTTAAGCCGAAACACTTGCTGTAAACCTGTTTATTCAAACTTAATTATTCCTTAACTAATGGAAGGATTGTATCCGCTGAAGTTTACGCCCATTTTCAAAGATAAGATATGGGGCGGAAATAAAATAAAATCAATACTTGGTAAGGATTTCGGCAATCTGCCTAATTGCGGCGAGAGCTGGGAACTTTCAGGAGTTGAAGACAATATCTCGGTAGTTTCGAACGGCTATCTGGCTGGAAACAGTCTGGAAGAACTCCTCGAAATCTATATGGGCGACCTGGTTGGCGATCATTTGTTTGAAACCTTCGGCACGGAATTCCCACTGCTGATCAAATTTATTGATGCCAACGACAACCTTTCCATACAGGTTCATCCTGATGATGAACTGGCCAGGAAGCGTCATGAAGCAAACGGAAAAACAGAGATGTGGTACGTATTGCAGGCTGACAAAGGGTCAAAGCTTCAGGTAGGCTTTAATCAGGAAGTCGATCAGGAGTTGTACCTGGAGAAACTTGAAAAGACTGAACTGACAGATATTCTAAATTTCGAGGAAGTTCAGGCAGGCGATGTGTATTTTATTCCTGCCGGAAGGGTTCATGCTATAGGTAAAGGAATTCTTCTTGCTGAAATTCAGCAAACTTCGGATATTACCTACCGCATTTACGATTACGATCGCCGCGACGATAAAGGCAATCTGCGTGAACTGCATACTGATCTGGCTCTGGATGCCATCGATTATACGCTTTACCCCGAATACAAAACCCAATATGAAGTAAAGCCAAATGAATCAGTTGAACTGGCAAAGTGCAGGTATTTTACCACCAATGTACTGGAATTGAATCAAACGATCGATAAAGATTATAACAAACTGGACTCTTTTGTGATTTTCATTTGCCTGGATGGCGAAGTGAACATCGAGACCGAATCGGGTATAGAGACCATTCAGAAAGGGGAGACCATTCTGATCCCGGCATCTCTGGAGCATGTGCAATTGAAACCAGTTTCGGCAACAGCAAGACTGCTGGAGGTATATGTTGGAGGTTAAAAGCTTCGCGTCATTGATTGTCATTATTTGTAGTGAAGATACACCTTTACAACTGACAACTGATAACTGACGAATGAATGACCATAAATGACTATTTAATGACTATTAATGACCATTTTATAAACTTAATTTCGAACAACACGAATGATCAAACAGGCAAGATTTTTAATCAGTAATACCGATGTGAAGAAGTGTCCTGCACCCGATCGTCCTGAATATGCATTTATCGGGCGGTCGAATGTGGGCAAGTCATCGCTCATCAATATGCTTGTTGGTCAGAAGAGCCTGGCAAAAGTATCGGTAAGGCCGGGGAAAACGCAATTGATCAATCATTTCATCATCGATGAAAGCTGGTACCTGGTCGATCTGCCAGGCTATGGATATGCTAAAATTGCACTTTCAGTCAAGGAGAAATTTCAGAAATTGATCAGCCGATATATCCTCGACCGTGAAAACCTATACTGCCTGTTCGTATTAATCGACATTCGCCATTCCCCCCAGTTGATTGACATTGAATTTATCACCTGGCTGGGAGAAAACAACATCCCGTTTGCCATTGTTTTCACCAAGGCAGATAAGCTGGGAAAGGTAGGCATAGAAAAGAATGTGGCAGCCTACACTAAGGAAATGGAAAAGGTATGGGAAGAGATGCCCCCGATTCTGGTCAGTTCATCGCTTAATGGATTGGGAAAGGACGAGATCATTTCATTTATTGAGAATGTGAATAATGCTGATAAGTGAGTCGCCTCTGTCATGATTAATGGTGAATATCATGACGGTTTTTAAGTCAAACTGGATTAACTTATCGATCAGATTATACGATATGACTAAGATTTTTTTACCTTTGCCGCAATCCCAGGATCACAACTCTAAAAAGGAAGAAATGTCAAAAAAAGCTCCTCTAAAGATTTTTTCGTGTACAAAAAGCGTGGATTTAACCAAACGGATTTGTGATAGTCTGGGCGTTGATGTCGGAAAGTCATCGTGTCCCGTATTCTCAGATGGTGAATTTGAACCTTGCTATGAAGAAACAATCCGGGGGTCGCATGTATTTATCATCCAGTCGACCCCACCACCGGCAGATAACCTGATGGAACTATTGCTGATGATCGACGCGGCCAAAAGGGCTTCGGCCTATAAAACCATTGCAGTGATTCCCTATTTCGGATACGCCAGGCAGGATCGCAAAGACAAGCCGAGAGTTTCAATAGGTGCTAAGTTAATCGCTGATTTACTTTCTGCTGCTGGTGCCGATCGAATCATCACCATGGATCTTCATGCCGATCAGATACAGGGATTCTTTAATTTCCCGGTTGACCATTTATATGCTTCTTCGATGTTTATACCCTTTATTGGTAAGATGGGTCTTGAAAACCTGGTTGTTGCATCGCCTGATGTAGGTGGAACCAAAAGGGCCAATACCTATGCCAAAATGCTGGGAACCGATATGGTAATCTGTCATAAAACCAGGGCAAAAGCTAATGTGATTGACAGCATGACAGTCATTGGTGACGTTAAGGGCAAGAATGTAATCATTGTTGACGATTTAATCGACACAGCAGGAACCATTTCAAAGGCAGCTGACCTGATGATGGAAAAGGGAGCGATCAGCGTTCGTGCTTTTGCTGCTCATGGAGTACTTTCAGGACCAGCCTACGAAAAGATAGAGAATTCGGCTTTAACTGAAGTGTATTTTACCGATTCGATTCAGGGTAAAAAGGAATCACCAAAAATTAAATATATCCCGATTGCCAAAGCCATGGGTGAAGCAATCGAAAGGGTTTATAAAAATCAATCAATTAGTTCATTGTATTACGGTTAATTGTATATATTTGCACCGCTTTTTCCTAAGGCACATGTTATGCATGCTGTTTGCCCTTTCATCGTAGAGGGAGGACTGAGTACCATAATTTAAACATTAAAAAAAGTAAAATGAAATCAATTTCGATTAAATGTACCAAGAGAGATGTCGTTGGTAAAAAAGAAGCCAAAAGACTACGTACACTTGGATTAGTACCGGGAGTACTTTATGGAGGCGAAGAGCCTATCCATTTTCAGGCACCTGAAAAAGAATTCAAATCACTGATTTATACACCAAACGTATATCTGGTTGATTTGGATATTGACGGAACAGTTTATAAGTCAATTATTCAGGACACACAGTTCCATCCGGTTGAAGAACAACTATTACACGTTGACTTCCTTCGCACAACCGAAGACAAGATGGTGAAAGTTGAAATCCCTGTGAAAACAGAAGGATTCGCAAAAGGTATCCGTAAAGGGGGTAAACTGAAATTAAACCTTCGTACCCTGAAAGTAAAAGCAATGGTGAAATACCTTCCTGATGCTATTACAATTAATGTAGATGATTTGGATTTAGGCCAGAGCTATAAAGTTGGATCATTGGTAAGAGAAAATCTTGAGTTCCTAAATGCAAAGGCTGTTCCTGTTGTAACCATCATGATTACAAGAGCTGCTAAAGCTGCTGCTGGTGCAGGTGCCACTAAAAAATAATTTGTAAATTAACCATCTTGAAATACCTCATTGCAGGATTGGGAAACCCGGGGAAAGAATACGAAAATACCCGGCATAATATAGGATTTAAAATATTGGACGCTCTCGCAGAGGCGTCCAATATTGTTTTTAGCGATGAGCGTTACGGCTGGATTACTGAATATAAATTCAAGGGACGTACATTTATTCTGCTGAAACCTACTACGTTCATGAATCTGAGCGGGAAGGCAGTAAACTATTGGTTGCAGAAGGAGAGCATACCGATCGAAAACCTATTGGTTGTTGTTGATGATCTTGCCTTGCCCTTGGGCTCTGTTAGGCTCCGTGCCAAGGGAAGTGATGCAGGCCATAACGGATTGAAAAATATTGCACTGATGCTTGGAAGCCAGGACTATGCCCGCCTTCGTGTAGGCATAGGGGATAATTTCAGGCAAGGACAACAGATAGATTATGTGCTCGGCGAATGGGACAAGCAGGAAAAGCTTGAACTTCCCGCTATGATTGATACTTCAGTGGAAATCATTAAAAGCTTTGCGACCATTGGGGTCGACCAGACCATGACATTCTTTAATAAACGGAAATAACATGGCAGAAGGAGTACGCATCGACAAATGGCTTTTTGCTGTGCGGCTGTATAAAACGCGCAGCCAGGCTTCAGAAGAATGCAGAAAAGGGAAAGTGACGATCGGAGGAATGAATGTCAAACCTTCACGCGAGTTAAAAGTAGGCGAGATTGTTCAATTGCGACGGCCTCCGATTACCCGTAGCTATAAGATTTTAGCACTCACCGAAAGTCGTATGGCCGCTAAGCTTGTTCCTGAATATACGATTGAAACAACGCCTGCCTCTGAATTGGAGATTCTTGAGGTTCAGAAGCAGATGAGTGTCTTTAACCGTGAACGGGGGACTGGCAGACCCACCAAGAAAGATCGCCGAGACATGGATGACTTCTTTGATGTATAGTGTTGGGTGAGTCATGCCGAATTTATTTCGGCACCCCAAGATAGGATTGGGTCCTGAAACAAGTTCAGGATGACGGATTATTCAGGTTGATGTAGACCTGACATTAGATACCCCATAACTTAAACTTTTACTTTCATGCTTATAGCCCGGGAAAAACGTAAGACGAACATTGCAGAATATATCCTGTACATGTGGCAGGTAGAAGATTTACTACGTGCCTGTGTGTTCGATCCTGAAAAGATTAAAGTCCAATTGGTTAGTCGGTTTAATGCCGATGAAGAAACGGGAAAGGAAATTACTGGCTGGTATAATAACCTGGCGTCCATGATGGGAAAAGAGCATGTTCGCGGCAAGGGTCATGTCCAGGTGCTGGTTAATCTGGTCAATGACATGAATGAGTTTCATCTTCGAATGCTTGATGCTGAAAAAGACCTGGCATACGTCAGGTTGTATCAATCGAACCGGGAGGCAATAAGCGATTTCATGCAAAAGTCACCAGATAAAGCTCAGAATGAAGTGGAAGCCTGCCTGAATGCGTTGTACGGGTTTATGATGCTGAAACTAAAAAATGCTGAAGTATCGCAACTTACCATAGAAACAATAGGGGGATTCGGTCAACTGATCGGACATTTGTCGGCACGGTACATCCAGTTTGAAAACGACGACTTTGAATTCTAAATAAACCTTTCGGCTTCATCTTTGGAAGGTAAATAACACGATTGCCTTACACCGAACCACCGGTAACGATTCGCTGCAATCCACAAATACAATGAACGCCTCCATTTTTTTGGCATTAATCTGAAAACATACACTGTTTTATAAATTCCTCCCAATTCTTTTCCAATCTTCAGAACGGCATCAAAGTACAGATAGCTTGAGTTCCGATCAGAAACAATAATCGTTTCAGAAGATATATTTTCTGACGAATTCTGTAAAGCCTGAAACAGGAACTTCCTCTTCCGATCTGCCTTCAGAATAAACCGTACCGTCCGGCTGCACAAAATACACAGACCATCGAACTGAATCAGTATTTTATCTTTTGGCACAAATGTGTTCATTTGATACTCTTTTTAAAGTCCTCAATTAATCCTTCACGCAGCCAATTGGAAACAGCCTGCCGATTGTCCGGCATAATGATACGTTGCTGATCGCGGAAATGATTGATATTCCCGATTTCAATAAAGACTGAGGGTGGCAGGGAGTTCTTGATCACATAAAGGTTGCGTTCCGATACATTTCCCTCGTATCCACGGTTGGGCTGGTGTTGGGCATACTTCTGTTCAAAGGTCTGCATCAGCGTATTGGCCAGCCTTTTCCCCGAGACACTCCTCTTGTCGTGATAGAAGAATACATCTATGTTTTCTTTCTCACTTCTTGAGTCCACATGTATAACGACCAATCGTTGAAATTTCTTTTTATTTAAAGCATACAATCCATTTACAGCATCGGTACTTTGATGCAGGCGGGCCACCTGGCTAAGCGGAATCACCTGATTGGGATAACAGACTTCATCTTTATCGGGTGTAAGGTATTGCTCATCCCGGATTCCGTCATTCGGGTCAATGATGATCATGTAAACCGTTGCGCCGCATTCAATCAGGTTACGGGCCAGGCGCAGCGTAACATCGTAGGCATATTCATCTTCACACAGATCATGACCATTCAGCCTTCCAATGGCCCCCGGGTCTGGGCCTCCGTGTCCTGACATCAGGTAATACACAGCACCTGCCAATTCTTTGTTCTTAATTGTTACTTCCCTGTACTTACTGCCAAATATTTCATAAATCTTTTTCTCAGGAACCTTTTCAACCGGCGCAGCCTTAGGACTTACCTCAGTTGCATCCTCAGTCTTTATGGGCAAGCGATAAGTTCTTCCAGCAATCAAAGCATTATTCTTTCCGAGTCTGGATTTGTTCAATTCAATAAACTGATTCATATATTCTGACGGAGTGTAACCGTTCTGCTTTAATACTGAAAAAGCTCCGTCACCAGCATTTGCTTTGATCTTTTGGTATTCCTGCGCTGACAAATGAAGACACATAAAAATGAGCATTACAGGAACTGCTATTTTGAATAATTTATAGTTGAAAGGCTTTGGTTTTTTGGGTTGACTCATCTAAAAATGTATTTTTGGATCCAATGATTTTGAATGTATTTTGTTTTTATCTTTATCCCAGTTACTGCTTGTCAATCTTAATGAATTTCAATTCTAAATGTACTTCAATGCGCCGTTTATTCTTCAGTATTTCTGCTATTTTATTTTTATTTGCCTGTTCACCGCATTTATCGGTGTATCAGCTTACAACAAAAAACATTCAAGTCAATAACCAGGCTGCAAAGGTTGATTCGACCATTGAAGCAATCGTAAAACCATACCATGACAGTATTGAACATGATATGACGAAACTAATCGCGGTTAGCGCTACTCCATTGGTGAAGGGAAAGCCTGAGAGCAAACTAACCAATCTGATCTCCGATATCCTGCTGAAATCTGCGTCAGACTATTGCAAAATAAATAATTTAAACATTACTCCCGATGCTTCCTATACGAATTATGGCGGTCTCCGTTCATCGCTTCCGCAAGGGAATATTACGGTCAGAAACCTATTTGAACTGATGCCCTTCGAAAATGAAATTGTTTTAGTCAAGGTGTCCGGTGAATCCATTCAGAAGATGGCTGAACGTATTGCAGGCAGGGGAGGTGAGGGAGTTGCAGGTCTCACATTGGGTATCCGTAATGCAAAACCGTCAACCCTGAAGATCGGTGGAAAGAAAGTTGATCCTCTTGGCCTGTATTGGTTGGTTACCAATGATTATTGTGCCAACGGTGGGGATCAGATGAGTATGTTAGCGGATCCGGTTCAACGGATCAATACCAAAATGAAAATCAGGGATGTCCTGATTCAGGCCATGGCTGAACGCTATAAGAAGGATGGAATTATTTCAGTAAAAGAAGATGGGAGAATTTACAATGAGCAATAGAAGAGATTTTATCAAACATTCTGTTCTTCTGGGTGGAGGAGCATTAACCCTGGGGCTTTTCCCCAATGAGCTTTTTGCTTCAGGAGAATTGGTAAAGCTGACCATTGTCCACACTAACGATATTCATTATCACCTTGAACCTTTTCCTGAAACGGATGCTGAATATGCCGGACGAGGAGGGCTGGAAAGAATTGCTTCGCTTGTTTCCCGCTACAGGAAAGAGAATACCAATCTTCTGCTGGTCGACTCAGGGGATATGTTTCAGGGAACTCCCTATTTCAATTATTTTAAAGGGGACCTGATCCTGAGGATAATGAGCAAAATGGGCTATGAAGCCGGAACGCTTGGGAACCATGAATTTGATAACGGAATGGGCGATATCGTGTCTGCCCTTAACTATGCGGCTTTCCCAATTGTCAACAGCAATTACGACTTTTCTGATACCGTCATGGCGGGTCATACAAAATCTCATCTCATCCTGAAAAAAGGTGGAGTAAAGGTTGGTATTTACGGTCTTGGAATCGAACTCTTTGGTCTGGTTACCAAACAGAATTATGGCAGTACCCACTATCTCAATCCTGTGGAGACAGCATTAAAGATGGAACAAATGCTGAAAAAAGAGCATAACTGCGATTTGGTCATCTGTCTATCGCATTTGGGATTTTCATACAAGGAGAATAAAATAAGTGACAAAACGCTTGCTCCTCAGACCAAATATACCGATCTGATCCTGGGCGGACATACCCATACTTTCCTTGATAAACCATTGCTTTTGAAAAATGCAGAAGGAAAGCCAATACTGGTCAATCAGGCTGGCTGGGGTGCTCTGGCTGCAGGAAAGCTTGATCTGGTATTCGATCGCAGGGGTCATATGAAAGGGAGATCTGCAGAACTCAATATTTTATAAACTAGCCGGAGCATTTCAGGAAGAGGTTATTCCACCGGCGAATCCGTAATGAACAGGAAACATACCTTTTTACTATCAGTTATTTCAGGGGTTTTGCTAAGTCTGCCCTGGCTGTTTCAAAGTATGGGCTGGGTCTTATTCTTTGCCCTGGTACCTATGTTGGCTGTTGAAGATCAACTGTCACGGCCAGACCATCAGCAAAAAGGCTCATTCTTCAACCTTGCTTTTCTGACATTCCTGCTCTGGAATGTTTTGTCAACCTGGTGGATAGCCTATGTGTCCGTTCTGGGAATGATCATTATTGCCGTCCTCAATGCGGTCTTGATGACCGTGGTATGGTGGCTGATGCAACTTGTTCGCAATAGGTTTAGCGTTCGCACCGGATATTTCGCACTGGTTGTGTTCTGGCTCTGCCTGGAGTATCTGCAGCATCACTGGGCTATCCCCTGGCCCTGGCTGACTCTTGGAAACGGGTTTGCCAACTCGATACAAATCATTCAATGGTATGAATTTACCGGAGTACTGGGGGGTTCCCTATGGGTCTTGCTGGCAAATATCCTTATTTTTCGCACTGCCAAAAGTATCATGGAAAAGCAGTATCTGAAATCCATCAGCATGTCAGGAATAGTTCTCATTATTGTATTTATCCCCCTTTTCGCTTCATTAGTTATCTATTCCGGGTATTCAGAAAAAGGAAAAGTTCAGAACGCAACAGTTTTACAGCCCAATATCGATCCGTATACCCAGAAGTTTTCAGGCCTGAGTTCCGATGACCAACTCCGCAAGCTGCTTACTCTTGCCGAAGCTGCGATTTCTGATTCAACCGATATCATTGTTGCTCCTGAAACTTCACTGCCCCCGATGTGGGAAGATTCCGTTCGACTGCTAGTCAGAAATAAATCATTAATAGCTATTGCTGAACTTCTGCAAAAACACCCAAAAACCAGGTTTATCGGTGGTGCTATTACTCAACGGAAACAGGATAATGATGAAACAATTTCAGAAACTGCCAGGCGATCTGCTGATAACAGTTATTCTTACGATGTTTTCAATTCAGCATTAATGATTGATCAGGCTTCAGATCTGCAGATCAGTCATAAATGCATTCTGGTTAACGGGGTGGAAAGAATGCCCTTTCAGAAATACTTTTCATTCTTCGGTAAACAGGTGCTTGATTTGGGCGGAACCAGTGGCAGCCTGGGCGCTTCCGATGAGTCTGTTTTGTTTTCAGGGATGGAGGATGTGACTATCGGTCCGATAATATGTTTTGAATCTGTATTTGGTGAGTATACCGCTAATATGGTGAAAAGGGGAGCAAACCTTTTGGTTGTCCTCACCAATGATGGCTGGTGGAAGGATTCCCCGGGAACCTGGCAGCATTTTGGCTATTCACGAATTCGTGCTGTTGAAACCCGTCGAAGCATTGCCCATTGCGCCAATACAGGCATTTCTGGATTTATAAATCAGCGGGGTGATGTGTTAAAAATGACTGCGGTGAATACCTGCACGACGCTCTCTTCTCACATTCAACTGAATGGGAAGATCACCTTCTTTGCCAGTCATGGGGATTATCTGGGCAAAATAAGTACGCTTCTGTCGGTAATGGTTTTGATATCCCTGTTGGCGTATCGTAAACGCCACTAAGAAGAAGCGATACAGATCGTGCAATTCGGAGATGACGGGTTGTCAGTTCCTGCTTACTGAATCAATCCTTCACGATAGGGTATAAAAAATCCGCATTAATTCGATTGTAAAAATCCCAGTATAATAGGAATTGAGTGCCTGGCTGATCAAACTTCCAACGGTAGCAAGCGCTACTCTCGCAATGCGGTACTAGGCCTGTTTTAGCAGTCATAAGCTTACTCGGGTCAATTGTAAATGTTGAATTTTCCAAACGCAGAATTAATGCGGATAATATCTTTAGACCTGATGTGTAAGAACGATTTGTTATTTCAAAGATAATCCCTTCTAATCAATTTTCCAATTAAATCGTGTGATTTTATAACATGTTCTCAATAGGTGTCTGATTTCCAGAAGCCCCGGGGCTCATTTTTATTGGGTCAATAACTTTTTTCACCCTGATTCGTACAAAAGTGGCAATTGACTTAGCTTTCCTTATTGTCAGGTTTATGTCTGATGCCGAAAAAACATTAAAAAACCCCAGATATTTGTTGGAATTGTTTTGCTAAAGAAAAAAGTAGTTCTATATTTGCACGCACATTCGCAAAGGCTGAATGACCAGTGAAATCGAAAGAAAATCACTAAGAGTATTGAGAGTCTGGAAGGAAATTTTATTCCGTTACAATACCATGGAGAGATGGGTGAGTGGCTGAAACCACCGGTTTGCTAAACCGACGTACGGGTCATTCTGTACCGGGGGTTCGAATCCCCCTCTCTCCGCACAAAATATTGAAAAGTAAACACCGGGGTGTAGTACAGTTGGTAGTATGCCTGGTTTGGGACCAGGAGGTCGTCGGTTCGAGTCCGGCCACCCCGACAAAATTGGAAATGAATGTTTCGTAAAAGCCTGTAAATCGTTAGATTTACAGGCTTTTTTTATGGATTTACCACTTTATATTTCACTGGAACCGTAATGTTCTTGCCATTGGTAACTATAAAACAAGGACCTGTAATTTCCACTGCCGGCTTTGATCATCTGTCCTCTGCATTCTGCGGAATGTAAAAGATGCCGGATGAAGCCGGAGTATTCAGGAAGAAAATTATCTTTGCAGACAGTCAACCAACAATCAGTCCAAAAACCTAACCCAATGATCACCTTGAAAAAAATCAGGAATAACCTTTTTGTCCTTCTGGCAATCCTTTGTTTTCAATCAGCCAACGCACAGCAGGACAACTGGACCCATTTCCGCGGAAGCAACCTCAACGCAATATCCGACGAATCTAATACTCCTTTGTCATGGAGCGATTCAACGAATATACTTTGGAAAACTGACCTTCAGGGAAAAGGTTGGTCCTCTCCAGTGATTTGGGGTGATCAGGTTTGGATGACATCAGCTTCCGATGACGGTAAAAAGATGTCTGGTGTCTGTCTGGATGTCAATTCAGGAAAAGAAATCTTTACTACGGATATCCTTCAGCCCGAAACGATCTTCCCGAAACATTCCATCAATTCATATGCTACGCCTACGCCCTGCATCGAAGAAGGATTTGTATACCTGCATTTCGGTACTTACGGCACGGCATGTGTCAGTACGAAAACCGGTGCAATCGTCTGGAAACGAACTGATCTGCAATGCGATCATGTTCAGGGTGCCGGCTCGTCGCCGATACTTTACAAAAACCTGCTCATTCTTCACCTCGAAGGAATCGATGTTCAATACCTCTGTGCGCTGAACAAGCAAACCGGTGAGACTGTCTGGAAAACCGAACGCCCGAAAGACTTGTACGAACCTTTGCTGCCGATTGGGAAAAAGGCCTACACCACCCCAATCATAGTCAATGTTAAGGGAAAAGACCTGTTGATTTCGAACGGCGCCGCTGTTTGCATCGCATACGATCCTGAGACGGGTCAGGAAGTATGGCGTATCGTTCAGGGCGAAGACTCAACCATCGCCATGCCACTGCTTGAAAATGGTATCATCTATTTTTACACCAGCTTTGTCACTCCTCCTGAAGGAGAAAAATATGCCGAATTATTGGCCGTAAATCCAGATGGACAGGGTGACATCACTAAAACCAACATTCTCTGGAGAATGAAAGCGCCCATTCTGCAATTGCTCACCCCACTCATTAAAGACGGCCTGATTTACACCGTCGACACGCGGAATGTCCTGCTCTGTCTCGATGCAAAAACAGGGAAAGAAGTCTATTCGAAAAAGCTAAACCAGAAATATAATTCCTCTCCTGTCTATGCCAACGGGAAGATCTACTTTACCTCCGTCAAGGGTGAAACAATGGTTTTGAAGGCAGGAAACACGCTTCAGATCCTGGCCACGAACAAATTGCCCAGTGAAGTGTATGCCACCCCAGCTATTGCCCGCAACTCCATTTTTCTACGTACGGACCAAAGCCTCTATCGCATTGCAATGAAATAAAACGGCCAATCCTGAATAGAGCACAGTAATCTGTCCCGAACATCCTTCACTTTAAAACACAACATGTATTAGCCTATTTAGCTATTACCGTAGACCGTTTTGCTCTTTTCTTAACTTCCAATACATCCAGATAGTTTTGATCTTACCTTAATCGGGAAGGGTTCGGGTCACACACGGCTTCCATAATTAGATTTTTAATTAACTTCTATCTGTATTGAAACCTGCAAATATACACAGATAGAACACAGATAGAAGACAGATGATAGGAACCGTGTATAACCCAAACCCTTCCCGATTAGGATACAATCAAGGATTGAAGGATAAAAAATTATTGATCTTCGTCTCAGTATGCAAACTGCAAAATCGGTTTATTTGTCTTTTGAATTCTGACAGGAACATGAACTGAAAAAATTCAAGATCATAATGAATTGTTATTTAGAAAGCATCGTCATTGCGAACGAAGTGAAGCAATCCATTGATCGAAATATTGCTTTCATACTCGCGGTGACGAACGAATAATGTTTTAATCAATGGATTGCTTCACTTCGTTCGCAATGACGATGCTTTCTAAATGACATTGGATCGTGATCAGCTTCGTTCCCGGGGATATTTCAGAGCAGAGAAGCTGGTTTCGGAATATCTATACGGACGGATTAGATTGGATTTCAGAATCCGAAAGCGGATAATTTTAAGTATTTTTGTTTGTGCCTCACACCTAAAATAGCGTCATGCTTAACGGAAATTATAAGGTTCTTTATCAGCAGCTCAGTTCAGTTATTGACCCGAAGAGAATCTTTCATGATCCGATGCATACCCTTGCTTTTGGAAGCGATGCCAGCTTTTACAGGCTAATCCCGCAACTGGTCATCAAGGCCAAAAACGAAGCCGAGGTGTCGCTTATTCTTCAGGAAAGCTCAAGGCTAAGTTTACCAGTTACTTTCCGTGCGGCGGGAACAAGTCTTTCGGGACAGGCCATTACGGATTCCATCCTGGTTATTGCGGGTAGTCAATGGAAGAATTATCAGATCGCAAAGGACGGGCTAAAAATAAGGCTGCAACCCGGCTTGACGGGGGGAAGGGTGAATGCCTTACTTGCCCCTTACGCGCGAAAGATTGGTCCAGATCCTGCATCCATCAATGCGGCTATGATTGGGGGTATTGCAGCCAACAATGCCAGCGGAATGTGCTGCGGAACTGCTGAGAACTCGTATAAAACTATGGACAGTATGAGGATCATCTTCGCGGATGGTTCGTTGCTCGATACTTCTGATGCGGTAAGCAAAGAGTCATTCCGGATCAGCCATCCGGAGTTAGTGAAGGGTATTGCTGAAATGGCGGCATCAGTAAAACTCAATGTAGAGTTGTCCGCACGCATTGCGCGGAAGTTCAAGATGAAAAATACGACCGGGTACAGCCTTAATGCGCTTGTTGATTATACGGACCCTTTTGAGGTGATCAGTCACCTGATGATCGGCTCGGAAGGAACGCTGGGTTTTATTTCTGAAATTAGTTATAACACGGTTGTGGAACATCCATTCAGGGCCAGTTCGCTGATGGTTTTCCCGGATATTGAAAAAGCCTGCAACGCGGTTTCTTTACTGAAAGCGGCTCCTGTTGCAGCGGTCGAACTGATGGACCGGGCAGGGTTAAGATCGGTGGAGGATCATGCAGGGATGCCCGAATACCTGAAGATTCTCAGCCCCTCGGCATGCGTATTGCTGGTTGAAACACGCGCACTCCGGAAGGAAGAGCTGGATCGACAGATGGCAGTTATTCTGGAAACAGTACAGATTATCCCTTCAGAAATACCTATTGAGTTTACTTCCATTGCTTCGGAATATGAACTGCTCTGGAAGATCAGGAAGGGACTCTTTCCCTCGGTTGGCGCCATGCGGAAGACCGGCACCACGGTGATTATTGAAGATGTGGCATTTCCTGTTCCCCGTCTGGCCGAGGCTACGCACGATCTGCACAATTTGTTTGAGAAATGGGGTTACAATGAGGCAGTGATTTTCGGTCATGCTCTGGAAGGGAACCTTCATTTTGTATTTACACAGGATTTCGGATCGCAGAACGAGATCGACCGGTACAGCCACTTTATGGCCGAAGTGTCCGAACTGGTGGTTTCGAAATATGATGGTTCGCTCAAGGCCGAACATGGTACGGGACGCAATATGGCGCCTTTTGTGGAAATGGAGTGGGGCAGGGAAGCCTACGGTCTGATGAAGCGGATCAAGCAACTGTTCGATCCGCACAACCTTCTTAATCCGGGAGTGATTCTGAACAATGATCCTGAGATACACCTGAAAAACCTGAAGCCCATACCTGCAGCCAGCGACAAGATCGATCAGTGCATCGAATGCGGCTTCTGTGAACCGAATTGTGTCTCCGCCGAACTAACCCTTAGCCCGAGGCAACGGATCGTGGTTTACCGCGAAATGGCTCGCCTGGGCAGGAGCGGACAGGAGCCGCATGTATTGGCTTCATTAACTCGTAATTATCGTTATGCGGGTAATGAGACCTGCGCCACAGACGGCTTGTGTGCCATAGCCTGCCCGGTAAATATTGACACTGGAAAACTAATCAAAAACCTTCGTGCTGAAGAAATAGGCTCCGGACAGAAAAGGGCCCTTTGGATTGCCGATCACATGGGAGGGGTCACCTCCACGATTCGGACGGCGCTTTCGGTGGTTGGTTTCTTCCATGGTTTGCTGGGAACTTCGCTGATGAAAGGCATCTCCGGAGGATTGCGAACGATCTCAGGAAACCGTATTCCTCTTTGGAATCCGTATATGCCGCTTGGGGCAAAACGGATAAAGCCCTTGCAGATACCGCATACTAAAATGGAAAAAAAGGTGGTTTATTTTCCTTCGTGCATCAACCGCTCGATGGGCGTGTCGAAAGAACATCGGGGCGAGAAACAACTTTCGGAAAAGATGCTGGAACTGCTGGTCAAGGGTGGATTTGAAGTGATATCTCCTGAAAACCTGGACCGTTTGTGCTGCGGAATGGCCTTCTCCAGCAAAGGATATACGGATGCTGGAAACAGGAAATCGAACGAACTGGAAGCTGCCTTGCTGAAGGCCAGTGAGCAGGGCCGATATCCCATTCTTTGCGACATGAGTCCATGCCTATATGCTATGAAGGAACATATGGGAGAGCGTCTGAAACTCTATGAACCGGTTGAGTTTATTCTGGAATACCTATTGCCTGAGCTTGAAATCACTCCGCTACAGGAAGCTATCACTGTTTTCCCGGTTTGCAGCATGAAGAAGATGGGGCTGGAAGAGAAGCTGAAGGAACTGGCCGAAAAGTGTGCGGTGAAAGTAATTATCCCGGATACCAACTGTTGCGGCTTTGCAGGTGATCGCGGGTTTACTTTTCCGGAGCTCAATGAACATGGCTTGCGCGACCTGAAAAGCCAGTTACCTGAAGGGATTCGATACGGCTATTCCACCAGCCGCACCTGCGAAATAGGACTGAGCCTTCACTCGGGAATTTCGTATCAGTCGATTGTATACCTGGTGGACCGGGTGAGCAAGGCGAAACGGAAGGGATAATTTTGATCCCTGGAGCCGCGGTTTTTAACCACGGATACAAAGCGATGCCAACCTCAGTCTATTTCAGTTGCTTTTTCTGAAAGCATTGAACAATACCCCACAGCCAACCGATGCGTCTGTCATTATTATTGAATCATTAGCGTATGTTATATAATACCAGGATCTGTTTGTCAGGCTATCCTTTCCGTCTGGTATGAGCATGATTTCCAATTGAGCATTGTCTTGAGCTACAATTTTAATTTTACCTGTTTCAAAAAGCTGATTAACTTTTACCTTACCATAGATTCCATACTTCTTGATCTCCAAAAAGTCATAGTTCGGGTTTATTTTCCCCGGGCCGCCAGCAATTCCTACGTCAGCATAAATATACAAAAATTGCCAATGTCCATACAATCTAAGATTACCAGGTGTAAATATTTCAGAATTATAGTACCTGGTATCTGAAATACCATCAATCAAAGAAACGGTGTTTTTTAGCGGTTCTTTATTACAGGAAAGCAATAAGAACAAGATAAGCATGCAGGCGTATATCCTCATAATGATTTTTCTGATTAGATGACGATAACACTCAATTGGTTGCGTCCTTATTTTCGGTCCATGAAAACAAAGATATACTTGATAAGCCAGCTATTGCAGCCTGTATCAAAAAACGGGCGGTGGTTTATACAAAGCAATAAAATAATCATAACTTGCAATCCAGTTTGTTTCTTATCAATGAACTTCATTAAAATATTGACCAAAACCTAATTAGTGAACTTAATGAAAAAGATAATCTTATTTTTGATGCTCATTCCCCTGGGATGGTTTTCGTCGCAGGCAACTATTAAGCTGCCGAGGTTAATCAGCGATGGCATGGTTTTGCAGCGCGATGCGAAAGTAAAGCTTTGGGGATGGGCTTCGGCGAATGAAAAAGTTACACTTACCTTCAGGAATAAGAAATACAGCGCCAGGGCCGATCAGTCGGGCAAATGGCTGATCCTGCTTCCTGCACAAAAGGCAGGCGGACCTTATGAGATGGTTTTTAAGGGACAGAATGAGCTTAAGGTAAGCAATGTTCTATTCGGCGATGTGTGGGTGTGTTCGGGACAATCGAACATGGTGTTGCCCATTGAACGGGTGAAGGAGCGGTATCCCAATGAGGTTGCCAATGCCAATTATCCTGAGATACGGAACTTTTTTATCCCTACCCTTACCAATCTGAAGGGGCCTGCAGAGGATCTTCCAACAGGGAACTGGAAATCAGCCAATCCGAAGGATGTATTGAGTTTTGGGGCTGTGTCTTATTTCTTCGCCAAAAAGATCTACGAGAAATATCATGTGCCTATCGGGCTGATCAATTCGAGTGTAGGCGGTACGCCTATCGAAGCGTGGATCAGTGAACAGGGGTACAAGGAGTTTCCGGAGCAGCAGTCCATTATCAAGAGGAATCAGCGCACGGCGTATATTGATTCGCTGATGAGCACAAGGCCTAAGCCGGTTCAAAAGGAGCTTGCTGATAAAGGCATGATCGATAGTCCAAAATGGTATGAACCTTCATATGTACCAAAAGGATGGCATACGATTAATGTGCCTGGTTACTGGGAAGACCAGGGGGTGAAAAACCTGGATGGGGTGGTCTGGTATCGTAAGGATGTGGAAGTTCCAGCTGCCATGCTTGACTTTCCGGTGAAGCTTATGCTGGGGCGGATTGTTGATGCTGACTTTGTATATGTAAACGGGCAAATGATGGGTACTACGGCTTACCAGTATCCGCCCAGGCGCTATGAAATACCTGCGGGAGTGCTGAAGACTGGGAAGAATAGCATCGTCGTGAGGGTGATCAATAGTTCAGGAAAGGGGGGATTTGTACCCGACAAGCCGTATTTCCTGTCTGCCAACGGTCAGGAGATTGATTTAAAAGGAACATGGATGTATAAAGTGGGTGAGGTATATGAACCGCATGCAAATACTGACTTTGCATTTTCAGCACAAAATCAGCCTACGGCCTTGTATAACGCGATGATCGGACCACTGCTCAATCAAACCATCAAGGGTTTTATCTGGTACCAGGGAGAAACGAATGCCGATCATTACAAGGCATACCGCAAGCTGATGCCTGCTTTGATCAATGACTGGCGCAACCGCTGGGGACAGGGGCCATTGCCTTTCCTCTATGTGCAGTTGGCCAATTTTATGGAAATGAATTACCTGCCAGAAGAGAGCAGTTGGGCGGGTTTAAGGGAAGCACAGCTTCAGGCTTTATCGATACCCAATACGGCTATGGCCGTTGCCATCGACTTGGGCGAATGGAATGACATTCATCCTTTAAACAAGAAGGATTTGGGTGAACGCTTGGCTTTATGCGCCTTTAATCTGGCATACGGCGAGAAGGGACTTGAATATATGGGACCCATTTACCAGTCAAGCAAAACAGAAGGGAACAAGATAACAGTTACCTTTAGACATACGGGCAACGGACTGATCGCAAACGACGGAGAGCCTTTGTCGCGTTTCGAGATTGCAGGGGCAGACCGTAAATTTGTGTGGGCTACTGCAAAGATTGAGGGAAACAGTGTGAATGTGTGGAATGATAAGATAACCGAACCCAAATATGTACGCTATGCCTGGTCGGATAATCCGGTTGGGGCCAATCTATATAACAAGGAAGGATTACCGGCATCGCCTTTCAGGACGGGGGAGTAGGAGCAGGGAGCAGGGAGCAGGGAGCAAGGAGAAGGGGAGAAACGGAGAACGGAGAATGGACAACAGAAACAAAAACCAAACGACAGAACTCAAACAACAATTACAACAATAGACAACAATTACAACTCTATAAACCAATCAATCCAATGAAGCAAATTCTATTTTTAGTATTTGTCGTATGTTTTGTGCATATGGCAAGGGCGCAGGAGGCAAAGATCGACAGCAGCAAGTATCCACGCATCGTAACGTTTAACGCCCAGCAGGATCATGATAACATGATGCAGCAACTGGGCGTTAAGGAACTGCGTCCGGGTCCCAGTGGTAATGATGCGGACGCCAATCATGCCAATACTGATGAATCGCTGGCCAATCCCTGTCCACAGTTACCTGATCTGCTTACCACCAAGAGCGGCAAGAAAGTAACCAATGACGATATGTGGTGGAAACAGCGCCGCCCCGAGTTGGTGGAAGACCTGGAACGGGAAGTTTACGGACGTCTTCCTAAAAAGATACCAGCTGTTACCTGGACGGTAAAAGTCACGGATAAGGAATTTGTGGGTTGGACACCGGTAATTGCCAAACAATTAATCGGGCATGTTGATAACAGTGAATATCCATTGATCAACGTGGATATCAATATGATGCTGGTGGTGCCAACCAATGTAAAGGGTCCCGTTCCTGTGCTTATGATGTTTGGAAGACCCTCGTTTCCTTCACCTGCACAGCCTTCGCAGGAAGACATGGATAAGCTGAATACTGCCTTTAAAGAGATGATGATCAAGAGCAACCCGGATATGAAGGCCATCTTTGAGCGCTATCCGGCTTATCTGCCTGTAACACGATTGGCTGGCCCCAATTTCTTTGCTCCTAAACCTGAAGGCGATCCTTCACCAACGGAACAATTGCTGGCAGCAGGCTGGGGCTATGTCACGATTGACACGGGCAGCATACAGGCCGATAACGGCGCAGGCATTACCAGGGGAATCATTGGACTGGTCAATAAGGGACAGGTTCGCAAACCGGAAGACTGGGGCGCTCTCAGAGCATGGGCCTGGGGGGCAGCACGCGGATTGGATTACCTGGAAACAGATGCTTTGGTGGATGCCAAAAAAGTGGGTATTGAGGGTGTGTCTCGTTATGGTAAAGCGGCATTGGTCACCCTGGCCTTTGAGCCGCGTTTTGCTGTGGGGCTGATTGGTTCATCAGGTAAAGGGGGCGCTACGCTCCATCGCCGTAACTTTGGTGAAGCAGTTGAAAGCCTTACCGGGGGAGAATATTACTGGATGGCAGGAAACTACATCAAATACGGAGCTTCGAAAGCCAGCTTCGGGAGTAAGACCGGATGTGATTTGCCCGTTGACTCACACGATATGATTGCCCTTTGTGCGCCGAGACTGACCTTTGTCAGTTATGGCATTCCTGAAAAGGGAGATGCCAAATGGCTGGATCATCAGGGCAGTTATATGGCAGCCATTGCGGGAGGTACGGTGTTTAAATTATTGGGAGTGAAAGATCTTGGTGTTTCCAATGATTATTTAACCGAGAAAATGCCCCCTTACAATACGGGTTTACTGGAAGGGGAGCTTGCCTGGCGTCAGCATGACGGCGGGCACACCGATGCACCAAACTTTAAGTATTTTATCCCCTGGGCCAGTAAGTTATTGAAGTATGACAAAATACCTACACGGAGATAAAAGATATTGATTATTTCACCTTAGAAAACATCCACAAAAAAAGAGAGTTACGGTTAATTGCTATAACTCTCTTTTTTTGTTGTGGTATGGATAATGATATGCCGAGCTACATACTAATGTATGAGTGATTGACTTGAATTTATAAAATTATGTTTTTAATAAAGGAGTTTATTTATTAACTTTGATGATTAAGCCAAACAAATCAATTCATATCTAAACACCATGAAAGTCCTTGCAGCAACTTCTTTATTTCTATTGTTAATTGGTTCAGTTTATGGACAAGGAATAATAGTTCCGCATGGCCATCTGATTTTAAAGGATAGCCTGGCAGTCTATCCTTTAAATTCATGGATAACGATTCCAGAATCAAATACTGCATGGGAGATTGGAATCCCTTATAAATCGGGAATGAATGATACGTATGATGGATTTCCCGCTCTTGTGACAGGACTTGAAAATAATTATCCGTTAAATTCAAGCGATTATTTTGAAGTGAAAATTCCTTACATGTATATCTGGGGTGAAGGTATCCTTTCATTTTGGCACAAATATGATACCGATTCTTTAAAGGATGGAGGCCTCATCGAATTAAGCCGGGATGGTGGTCATACCTGGGCGAATCTTGTGAATTCGAAGTTTGGGATAAGTTGTATTTATAATGGGTTATATTCATCCAAAGATACTATAGATGGCGGTATTCCGGCTTTTACCGGCAAGTCTGATTCATGGCAGAAGGTTGAATTGTATTGGTGGTGGATGGCACTGACACATACGAAGAGTGCAGGTTCATCTGATGGAATTATTTTGAGGTTTAAGTTTATAAGTGGAGCTAATTCAAAACAAAAGGGTGGTTGGGAAATCAGTCATTTTGAGTTTAATGGTTATGATGTTTCCGGAGGAATGGATTATTTTTCAAACAAGAGAATATTGGTTTCGCCTAATCCTGCAAATGACCAGATAAAAATAAGCATATCTGATTTTAACAGCAATCTGATATTCAGATTATACAATCAAAATGGAAGTAAGTTATTGGATATTCCACTTACAATGAATTCAACAACTATAAGCATTAAAAACTTTGCAAATGGGTTATATATTTATACAATTGCTCAGGATAAAGTATTGATTAAGACCGGTCAGATTGTGAAAGAATAGAAGGGGATCACACCTAAATGGAGGAAATTGTCTACTCAGCGGGTGACTCAGAATCACACAAAGCAAAACATATCCTCTGAGCGCAAAATTCACAATTATCTTGTTTCGTAGTGCTTTTGTATTTACATTTATGAAATAAATGTCGAATGTGGGTTTCCTAACATAACTTGAGTAGACTACCCGTACAATGAGACCTGAAGCCTGTTTTTATATGTCAGAATATATATGTGAATATCATTTTGTGTATTGGTTATTAATGAAGTCTCCATTACTTTTGATTCATATTGTTATATCAGTCAAAAACAGTTAAACGAATGTATTTTAGATGGATGTGGAGTATTTTAAACATTGATCCAACTTTAACAGATTGTTATACAGAGATAGATAAACCTATAAACCTATGAAAAACATTGTGGAATACTCTTTAAAGATCGCTTTTGTTTGTTTTCTGATCTTCACCATCACTTTTAGCACCCAGGCTCAAAAGCAATTGAGCAGCACTGATTTTAAAAGCCCTCCCAGTGGGGTAAAAGTACATACCTGGTGGCACTGGCTGGACGGGAACATTACCAAAGAAGGAATTACCAAGGACCTTGAGGCCATGCATGAGCAGGGAATCGTTCGCGCAACCATACTGAATGTTGGCTTGTTTGGAGAAAAGGACTTTGGCGTCAAGAAGGTGAATTTCAATACCCCGGAGTGGTTTGAAATGTTTCAGTGGGCTTTAAAGGAAGCAAACCGCCTGGGAATAACCATCGGTGCCCATAATTGCGATGGCTGGAGTACCAGCGGGGGCCCATGGATAACACCCGAGATATCGATGAAACAATATGTATGGACAAAAACCATTGTAAATGCATCGCAGCAGGGAATCCTAAAATTGAAGCAACCCTATGCCAATCGAAATTTTTATAAGGATGAGGTAGTTGTCGCGGTTAAAAGCACCGGTCCATTGAATTCTTTTCAACGGACAGCACCGGTTGCAGTATTAAACGATACTAAAGGCGCTGATTTTATTTCAGATGGATGCCCCTCAAGCGGGGTAACTGTTGCCAAAGGGGACAAAATAACCTTCAAGTTTAAGGATGCGTACACCGCTGAAAAAATAATGATTTTGCCCCGCGTAACCTTTATGTGGGCCAATCCGGGAGAGTCTACCTCAACTTACAGTATATCTTCCTCCGATGATGGGATCAGCTATACTAAAATCACTGAATTTACCATTAAGGGTTTAAATAAGATGGCTTCCGTTTCGTTTGAGAAAACTACCGCCAAATTCTTCCGGTTAGCTTTAATTGAAACCACTCACATGGATGGCTGGATACCACTCACTATTGCTGAATGTGAACTTTTGCCCAAGAGTGAAAAACCCCTGTATACTTCGGAGATTGAATATCTATCCGAAAAGACAGGCAATGTAAAAGCGGGAAGTGAAAGCAATTTTTATAGTCCATTCGTTCCTTTAGTCCAAAATAATGCAAAAGAAGTCATTGATATTAGCTCAAAGATGAGCACTGACGGAACCCTGAACTGGAAGCCCAAAGAAGGAGACTGGACGGTTATCCGTTTTGGCTATACCACTACCGGGGCGGTCAATTCACCTGCCACTGCCAGCGGAACAGGTCTGGAGTGTGATAAAATGGACACGGTAGCCTTAAATCTACATTTTAACAGCTTCCCGTTAAAACTGATTGAAAAGGCAGGTTCGTTTGCCGGAAATACCTTTAAGTTTATGCTGATCGACAGTTGGGAAGCCGGTTACCAGAACTGGACAGGCCATATGATGAAGGAATTTGAAAAACGCAGGGGATATGCCCTGACCTCATATATTCCTGTGCTTTGTGGTGAAAGTTCAGGAAGCCCTGAAGTTGATGAAGCGGTATTGTTCGATTTCCGTAAAACCATTGCCGATCTGGTAGAAAATAATTATTACAAACACTTCGGTGAACTCCTTCATAGGCATAAGATCGAATTTGATGCAGAGGTCATTTATGGGAATGAGAATTATCCCCCTCTGGATATCCTCAAGACTACACAATATGTTGATTTACCCATGTTTGAATTCTGGTCGTCAACTGATGATCAAAGGAATCTAAGCTATACTCCCGCAACAGGCGTCGAATTAAATATGCCTTCCTGTGCCGCCATTGGTTACGACAAACCCGTCATGGCTTCAGAAGCTTACACCGGTATGGCGCATTACAGCGAAACTCCCGCAGGGCTGAAACCTTTCGGAGACAAGGCCTTTTGTGCAGGTATCAATCAAATGATCCTGCATAGCTATGTGCATCAGCCAACAGATAACAAGCCTGGCATGACCCTGGGACAGTTTGGCTCACATTTTAACCGGAACAACAGTACCTGGCCCTTTATTTCCGGATGGCTTACTTACCAGTCGCGCATTCAGGATGTCCTGCAACAGGGTGTTGCCAGTCATGATGTATTATACTATCTTGGTGATCAATTGCCCCAGTATCTGTCGTATAACCAATCGAACAATCTGCCTTTTGGCTACATGTTTAACTCCTGTAATCTGGATATTCTAAAGAACAGGATCAAGGTTACTGACCGCAAAATGATCTTAAACGGGAAAGTGGCCTATTCCCTGTTAAGCCTGTCTCCTCATGCAACTTTAAACCTGGAGACCTTAAATCGTATTGAAGAACTGGTAAAAGAGGGTGTCATCGTATTTGCTCCAAGACCACTGCAGATGTTATCCTTAAGTGACATCAAAAACAATAAAAAGGCCTTTACTGACCTCGTGGACAAACTGTGGGGGAAAATCGATGGCAAATCCATAACTTCAAATAGCTATGGAAAAGGAAAGATTTATTGGGGCGTACCAATAGCTGAAGTTTTGAAAGCCGAAAACATCCTTCCTGATGTTTCTACTCAACAGGATGATACCAAAAACCTGATGTTTATTCATAAAAAGGTAGATGGTAACGATGTTTACTTTGTAATGAATCAACAAAACCGGATGATTCAACGGGAAATATCATTCCGTGTTACCGAAAAGACCCCTGAACTTTGGGATCCTGAAAATGGAAATACCATTAAGCCTGCGATCTATACGACCAATGAAAACTACACCACCTTACCGGTTAATCTGAAGCCTTATCAATCCTTGCTCTTTGTATTTAAAAACGAAAAACCGGTACAGTTTATTCAAAGTGTCAGACAGAATGGAATTCAGCTGTTTCCTGCTAAAGATCCTACCAAAGCACAGGCTGTTCCATCTATTGTCCGGGAGAATAATTCATTTGTAGCTTTGTCAAAAACAGAAGGTGAATTTGAATTGACCACTAACCTAAAGAAAAACTATACCTTAAAGTCCGCAAAGGAAAAGGAGTTTACGCTGAACGATTATTCAGGTACGATTACTTTTGAACCAGGATATTCAGCCATCATACAGCCTGTTGAGTTTACAAAACTATCGTGGTTAAGCGAATCAGAGAATCCTGACGTTAAGTATTTTTCAGGCACCGCTAAATATATACTTTCATTTACCTTTCCCGTCGATCAACTCCAACCAGCAGATTCAGTCTTACTCGACTTGGGTGAATTTGAATCCATGGCAGGTATTAAATTAAACGGTACAAACCTGGGACGTATCTGGAAACCGGGAACACTTATACCCGTCAAGGGAGTTTTGAAGGCCAATAACATACTGGAAGTATCTGTTGCCAGTATTTACCGGAACCGCTTTATCGGTGATTTTATACAATACGGAAAAGTTCAGAATCTGTGGACCTCATCTCCCATTACTGATTTTCTGAACAAGGATCTTCCTTTAAAACCTTCCGGGTTAAAGGGACCTATGAGAATTGTTGCAATCAGCAAACAGATACTTAAATAAAAGACAGGAAAGAGTCATTACTTGTCCGATACAGGTGGGGCCTTTAAGGAAAGGGAAAGAGCAAAAAGGAAAGTATTCTCATGAACAGTCAAATTAAAAATCGTATTACTATGATGAACAAACAAAAAACCAGTAAAGCAGGACTTTGGAAGATGGCGATCATTCTTCCCCTGCTGGCCTTGCTGCTCCTTTTTTGCGGCAGAAAAGGCAACAATGCACCAATTGTTCAGGGCAAACAATTTAATCGGCTGGATACAACTATTTCCGGGAAAAGATTGATTGTGATGGATACTACCCAATATGACCCATCTTTCATTAAAGAATTGAAAGAGGATCATGTCGGATATGAAACATTAACAGTGAAGGAAGATAGTTTTATCATTAGAAATCAGTTTAAAAATTCGAGAAGAGATACAGTTGTTATGTCCAAATACACTATTCCGACGAATCTGGAGCTAAACAAGGAAATTGTTTTTACGACAAAGAATAAAGATAAATCCTATACCTTAATCTTAAAACGGACGAATTATACCAACATCGAATATCAACTTAAAAATGAAAGAGAAACAATTAAATCAGGGATAGCCAAACTTCAAAGCTCATTTCATTTTGGAGATGAAATGGATTTTGATGAAAATGGCAAAGAAATAGCTTCCAAACAATACTTAAATTTAGATTCAGATTTAGACTGGGCTTCAATTGAAGTAGAAATTCACCATGCCCGAATTGCTTCAATAACCTATTGTGTCGACCCTATAGCAAAAAAATTTGTAACCCTGTCACATCTTTTAAGAGAATAAAAAAAGCTGCCGGCTTTGGTGCGTCTCCATTGCCGGTAGCTATCATCATTGTCAAATGAGTTGTATTGCTACAACACTACAAAGTTAAAAATAATTCAGGACTGTAGAATTCATATCATTTGAATTTAAGAGAATGCTCTTATGTGGGAAGAGTTATCAAGCCAACCCATTCTAACCGATTTGCAATGATCGGTTTGCAGGCATAAAGAATTCCAGTTTTCCAGATTGAAGCTAATCAAAATTCTTCCGTTTCCATTCCTATCCTTTATGTTGGGATCAGGTGCATATTCCCGTTTGCGGACCTAAACGGCAGTTCTCTCTCCTGATCAGGGGGTGTAACGTTCAGGGATTGCCTTTCCTTCTTGACTTATCTCTGTCATATCTCTGTCATACCTCTGTCTTAACAAATTCGATACAAATTCGAATCAAATTCGTAACAAATACGTAACAAATTCGTATCTGTTCGAATTTGTATCGAATTTGATTCGAATTTGTATCGAATTTGTTAAGACAGAGGTATGACAGAGGTATATCAGAGATAATAAATATTCATAACGGGATAGGGTGGGAATGATTTGTTTGAATACATTAGAACCGCGTTAAACGTTTCGATTGAACCGCCTGAACTGCCAGAACCGGACGCGGACCATTTACCTGTAATTTGGTTTCAAAGGAAAAAGAGAATACCGGAAAATGTTGGCCATGATATAAATCCCAATATGAAATATATAATAGAATCCACCCAGTATATGGTACTGTTCATGCCGGTAGTATTTTCTATTTTCCTTTCCTTTCAAATTAAAAATATAATTAACAGGTTGGTTTTCTCTTTGGATTAACGTAAATTTAGATAAACATTAAAATTTAAGCTAACACATTTAGTATAATGCTGAATGAAATGTTCGTATCACTCATTAAAGAGATCCCAGAATGGACGAAAAATTACAAACGACTTTGCTGGAATACGATAAAAGCACTTTCCTTTTAGACTTGGTTAAACATAGCAATGGAATACTATACGTTGCAATACAACAGACAATACATCTAGACAAAGACAAGTCTGAAATCCATAAAATAAAGATAAACCCAACTATTCTTCCAGACATTATTGAAGTCCTGAATCAGTATAAAGAAAAATTACCAATCGACAAAATACCTACCAACAATTACTTTTCTACCGAACGAATTCATGAAATAATAAGACGCTACTTAAAAGGTGGTGTGAAATTAAGACATCTGGCAATGCAGTTTGGCTGTTCAGAGGAAATTATAGAGCAGATTTTACGTAACAAAGGAATTGAAATAATGAGTAACGAAATCCCCATAAGAGATAAATTTTGGAGGAAAAAAAGAAAAAAATAACTTATAAGATTATGCAGCACCTAATGCATAATACATTATAACCTGAACTACATGTGTTACAAAGTGCCCTATATACAGACCAGTTTATACTATTTATCGGTCTTTTGAAGAAAATTTCCAACACAGCATCTTGGTGCTTCACTGAACTTATCTTTGGCATTTGGGTTTATAAGGATTAGTTGATGAGCGAATTAAGCATATATAATCAGAAAAACTATTACAATGACTAAGATTGGCATGAATCCTAAGGTTGATTTTTATTTTAATAATGCCCAAAAGTGGCAGGAAGAATTTGAGAAATTGAGACTGATCATTCTTGACTGTGGGCTGACTGAAGAATTGAAGTGGGGGTGTCCCTGTTACACGTTTCAGAAAAGCAACATCGTTTTAATCCATGGATTTAAAGAATACTGTGCACTGCTGTTTTTCAAAGGCGCCTTGTTGCATGATCCCAATGGTATATTAATCCAACAAACGGAGAATGTACAGGCTGGGCGCCAGATTAGGTTCACAGCTATTCGGGAAATAGTTGAGAAGGAATCCATGATTAAAGCCTATGTTTATGAAGCTATTGAAGTTGAAAAAGCGGGTTTGGAAGTGGAATTTAAAAAGCCTGCAGAATTCAAAATGGCTGAAGAATTTCAACATATCCTGGATGAAAGGCCTGAATTGAAAACTGCTTTTTACGCTCTAACACCAGGGAGACAAAGAGCATACCTTCTTCATTTTTCTGAACCCAAACAATCGAAAACACGGGAGTCAAGGGTTGGAAAATGTGTGCAACAAATTCTCAATGGAAAGGGATTAAATGATTAGTAATTCTCCGCAGACAGGAAGATAAGTTTAATCAATCAAACTTGAAGGTATTATACTGTTAAAAGGTTCAAGGGTTTTACAGTTTCGATAATATCCAGCTTTATAAGTTCCCAGTACTTGTTTTTCAAACATATGGGATCAAAATCTAAATCAGCACTATGGAACTGAACGAACTTCTCCAGAATCTCCTGTCGGTTATGCGAATATGGATAGCGTTCTTCATGCAGCTTAATCATTTGTTCAAGCGTATAGGTTTCCAAAAGTTCATGGATATCCCAAAAGTCTTTTTTACGTCCACCTCTGGTCACTACATCTATTTTCATCGCTGTAATCTCATCAGTACCTGCAAGACGAAGTCCGTCAATTTCAATTACTGAACGGATAAAGGAGTCGGTATAAAATAAATCCAGTTTAATACATTTATTGGCTGATTCACCGATGAAATAAGATTTACCCATTCCTACAATTCCCGTATGATTTGAATCAGTATAAGGAAAGTTTCTATTCAGATATTTATCAATAGCAACAAAATCGATGGAACGGTAATCAGCTTCTGTGAATAGATCAATATCAACCGATTGGCGATGCCCTAATTGCAGACTTAATGAAGTACCACCAACCAGTCTGAAGGATTTAAGTTCTTCAGCTTCCATTAATTTCTTTAATGTTGATAGAAGAAGTGGAGTTAGTGTATTGTAATAAAGCGATTTTATCATATTCGGATAATGCTGCTGTTAAGTGTTATTATTTCTTGTTTTCACGGTACGCAGGCATTGTGCTTTCGGAAATCGTTAACGTTGATAAAACAATATCTTCACCATAGAATCGAATAATCTCATTGACTTCCTGCTCATTTCCTCTTTCAAAGATCCGTTTAATAACTGCAGATTTACATTTTTCCCAATCAATACGGTTTATATCCGTGTCCCAGAATACAACCGGACGTAATATTGATAGATCAGGATGATGATTCTCTGCTTGTTTTTTCTTTTCAAGTTCAAGGTCATAATAGGATTGCAGTATCAAAAAGTAACCTTCTTCAATTTCCAGAGCCTTCTCAATCTTCAACGATAGCGCAGCATTCATTCTTCGCTTGCCTTTCATGATGGCAACAAGTGTCTGGGGAAATTCATTGACAGATAAGGCAAACTGACCCTTTGGCAGATTCCTTTTCTTAAGTTCACGTTCCAGAATTTTTCCCGGATGTATACCCTTAATGACAGATATATCAGCATTCATTGTTATCATTTGTTTTCCAATTGGTGTAAAAGTAAACAAATTTGTTTATTTTACACCATCTGAACTTGATAAACTGAATTGAATAACAAGGAGAATTCTACAGGCAGTATTCTCACAATCTATTCGAATGTATCCTGCTAAAGTCCAAATCACTGAAAGGCTTTCCTTCATGGATACGCTGAGGATGACCAATGGCGACGATACTGAGTATCCTGAAATATTCAGGAATGTCGAGCGTTTCACGGAGGTAAGTTTCGCTTGTCTTTTCTTCAGAATAATCACGTCCACGGATTTGTACCCAACAGCTTCCAAGGCCAATGGAGTGGGCGGTAAGCTGCAACAGAATAGAGGCAATGGAACAATCCTCGGTCCATGCACCCGTCTTGCTTTCATTGGACAGTACGACAACAGCCAGTGGTGCGGTGTCAAGTGCTGAGGCTCCGGAAGGTCTACAATGAGAGAGCTTTTCAATAAGGATCTGATCATCAATGAAAATAAACTCGCAGGCATTCGAGTTCTTTGAACTTGGCGAACGCAGGACAGCTTCTTTTAATAATTCCAGGAGTTCAGGTTCAACGGCTTGTTCGGTGAATTTGCGGACGCTTCGGCGTGTTCGTAACAGATCGATCATTTTTGGATATTATTTATTTGTAGGGTGAATTGGAAATTTGTTTACTGTTGCATATCCAGAAAACAATTTTGTAACAATCTATGAGCAGAAGGCCCTTCATTGAATAAAAGGTCGAGGATACTTAAATCAGGAATGAATCCGAACTTTTCAGAGAATACCTGGGTATAAGGTTGAGCTTTGAACTGCGGATCGAAAACGTTCTGATGAGTTTTGGGGTTGATCTTTTCCCTGAAATTCAGGCAATTATCAGGGATTTGTTCAAAGGATGTTGTTTGGTTGATGGTCACCTGCAATTCCAGAATCTCAAGAAGGACTTCCAGTATCGACAGATTAAAATCGAACAGAAATTCATGCTTTTTCCTGAAGAAGTGTTCCAGATCGTCGGCATAATATTCAAAAAAGGGGGAGGAGTTATATGCTGAGAAGATGGTTCGCCAATGGTTTCGCTGCCATTCTTCGTCATAGGCAATACGCAAGTCTTTGATTTTGATTTTCGGTCCACGCCCCTTCTCAATAGGAACAATGAGCGAAATAGGACCATTTGCACCCAATATGATTGTTCGGTTACGGTAGGTTTGTTTAATAAAGTTCTCGTGCTGCTCCAGGTAGATATCAGGAAAACAAGCCAGTTTTGAAAAATACCTGATTGGTGGAAAATAAGCCGTGCTCAGCAGTATTCCGGCGGATTGGGCCTCCATTATTCGTTGAAGAATCCTCCCTGATATTCGCTGCCCATGCTTACGCCTTGTGAATTAACATCTTCGTCCTTATCTGCTACTATTTCTTCACTCTTTTCAAGTTCAGTAACCACCTTCTTGAGTTCTTTCTTCAGTTTGATAATTCGTGGAAGCTGCATCATCATGGCTAGTAAAAAGCCAAAGATCAGACCCGACAGCAGTACAACCACCAGCGGAACATCAATGATTTCCCAATGGAAAAACTTGATGTTAATTTGTATTTGGTTCTGGAACGTAAAGATAGTCAGCAGAACCGCGAGAACAAAAAACACAATGACTTTGCCTGACATGAGCGATAATGATTTCTGATGTAAAAATAACCAAAACCCTGTAAATGAGCAAATGGATTTGATTGTTAACGTGATCTGTTGATATTAAATTGTTGTTGATTGTCAGGATACTAAGGAAATCTATTTTAGGGTTAATGAATTCGATGTGAATATTGGTTCTTAGCGCAGTTGATTGTTTGGCTTTTTGCACTAAAAGCAAAAAGGATAACTGGTACAGTTATCCTTTTTGTCTTCTAAACTATTTTTTAAAATGAGTATCCGTGATTTTACCGAAGGTCATTTCTGAGTCATTCAATAGTCATTTGGTGGTCATTAAGTAGCCAGAAAGCATCTTCCACAACCACCATAACCATTACAACCATTATAACTACAACAACTATTCCAACTTAGCTCTTCAGATTAATGAACAAACGAGAATAAACGGCTCCATCGGATCTTATTGTAGAATGGCTGGTCTTTATCGAGCGAGAGCCAGATGAACACTGCTTTTCCAACGATGTGATCTTCAGGGACAAAACCCCAGTAACGTGAGTCGGCTGAATTGTGGCGGTTATCTCCCATCATCCAGAAATAGTCCATTTTAAAGGTGTAACTGTTTGCCACAGTTCCATTTATAGATATGACGCCATCTTTCACTTTAAGGTCATTGGCTTCGTATAGTGAGATGATCCGTTGATAAATGGGCAGGTTGTCCATAGTAAGTGTTACGGTTTGTCCCTTTTTGGGGATCTGTAGCGGGCCAAAATTATCAACGTTCCATTGGTATTTACTGCTGAACGGGAAGATTTCAGGACTCCAGTTGCCTGCGGCAACAAGGGTTTTCTGAACTGATTTTACATTCTTCATCGCCTTAATCTTGTCTTCGCTATCCTGTGTTAAAGGAAACAGATATTGGGTGTTTGAATATACATGGCGGTCGGCTTCAGAAATATGCAGCTGCTCGAGTGAACGTTTGTTGATTCCCGTCCCGTCGGTTGTAACGATGTTATCATATTGCATTCCTGGAAAATGATGTTGCTCATTTCCGTTCACGAAAAGCTGTCCGTTTTTCAGTTCAATCACATCACCTGCAATGCCCACGCATCGCTTGATGTAATTTTCACGTTTGTCGACAGGACGGGATACGATATCTCCGAAAGTTTCTTTTTCCTTCCATACACGCTCTCTGCCATAACTGCGAACCAACTGGTAATAACTCTGATTCTGAACATTCAATGCTACAGTATCACCTTCGGGGAAGTTGAAGACCACCACATCGTTGTTCTTAACTTTTCCAAAACCGGCAATTCGTTTATACGGATTTTTGATCCATTCAACATATGACTTTTGAGTTTGAGAAAAAGGCATGGTATGATGCACAAATGGAAATGAAAGAGGGGTATTCGGCAGTTTCGGACCGTAAGCAGTCTTGCTTACAAACAAGTAGTCGCCGATAAGCATCGTTTTTTCCATTGAAGAGGTAGGAATGGTGTATGCTTCAATGAAAAACATACGGATGAATGTGGCGGCAATCACAGCGAATATAATGGCATCAACCCATTCAACCACTTTGGTTTGTTTACCATCGGGAGCGTTTTTCTTTTTCCAGAATGCCCAATGCACTTTTTTAGTGATATACATGTCGAAAATAACGACCAGACCAATCAACCACAAAAAGCTCTCGAGCCAGATGACCCACAACAAATAAAGTAGCCCTACCACGGCAAACTTGAACCATTTATTTGAAAGTACTTCTTTCATTTTATTGAGTGTTTAAAGATTTAACAAATTATTCATTGATAAAATTCCTTTTTTTCCGAAGCTGTATTCGGCGGCCAGAACTGCTCCAAAGGCAAGGCCTTTGCGGCTTTTGGCACAATGTGTAATCTCTATATAGTCGACTTCCGAATCGTAAGTAACAATATGTGTCCCGGGAGTCAGGCCTTCACGCTCTGAAATAATCCCAAGTTCATCAGCCTTGCCGGTTGAATGATTGACCCAGGTTTTTTTCTCAGGAATATTCTCCAGAATGCCTTCAGCCAAAGTTATCGCAGTGCCGCTGGGAGCATCCAGTTTCTGAGTGTGATGAATTTCTTTCAGTTCGATGGTGTATTCATTATGACCAGCCATAAGCTCAGCCAGTCTTTTATTCAGGGCAAAGAAAATATTAACCCCTAAGCTGTAGTTGGACGTATAAAAAAACGTACCATTCATCTCATTACAAAGCTGATGAACTTCGGACAGATGTTCGAGCCAACCGGTTGTTCCGCTCACTACCGGTATTCCGGCTTCGAAACACAGTTTGTAATTGGCTGTAGCCGAAGCAGGTGTCGTAAATTCAATGGCAACATCAGCCTTCTGCAGGTTTGCTTTTGTAAGATCTTCCGGATTTGTAATGTCGATTTTTAGTACTATTTCGTGTCCGCGGTCAAGAGCGATAGTTTCGATCTCTTTTCCCATCTTTCCGTAACCGATTAATGCAATCTTCATTCGTAAACAATTGAGATGAAATAAAATAAGTCCCTGAGCAATGTTATTTCCAAATATGTATTGACAAAATGGATTTCATTACTCAATCCCACACTTTCAAAGGTTAAATGTTCTTAAATTTTGGTTTGCAAAGATATAAAATCAAGGTTAATAAAGTATTCCCGCCCCAAGTAATCTCATTGAAATCGATTTTAACACTTCTGATTTTTTTCTCATTAACAAACAATGCATGCATCCGAGGGTCTTTTCACCATTAATTAACTGCATTTTTTCAAATAGTTTATTCTTTTCACCACAGATTTTCTATCTTTATACTTCGAATGCATTCCTGCCAAATTCAAACAAAATGATTCAGAACGGAACGCGTTGAATCAGGACACCAACACTCTATCCATACCCATTCTTTTCAGTAAAGCAATTCACCTGCTTTCGACTTACCCGGAAGGTATCCGGGAGGGGTTTGCGTCGTGTTTGCTTCGGATGAATTAATCTATGATTGATTTGCAAAAGTACTAAGATCGCGATTTTAGTACTTTTACAGATCAGTCATAGTACAGATATAGACAAGGCATACCCTCTCGATACCCACTCGTTCCTCTTTCAAACCGTATCAGACCCTTTTGGCTTTTACTTCACACCCTTTTTGGCGTGAGTCTTTTTTCTGCGTACATTCGTATGTATTAATAGATGAATATGAATAATCAACCCTTGAAGCTTGTTGCAACAGATCTGGATGGAACATTTTTAAAGAATGACAAGTCGATTTCGCAGGAGAACCTTGAGATTCTTCATTCTCTTGGAGAAAAAGGAATTCTGCGGGTCGTGGCTACAGGCCGTAATCTGAAGAAAACTATTGAAGTAATTTCGGAGGATGTGCCGTTTGATTATATTGTTTTTTCATCAGGAGCAGGTGTTTACGATTGCAGGCAAAAGAAACTGATCTACCGTCAGAACCTAAACCAACAAATCGTTCAGCAGATAGCTGATTTTCTTGTCGGGCTTGATATGAATTTTCACCTGTTCAAACCTGTTCCTGAGAATTACAATTGTTGGTTTCATCGCGGAAGTACTGCCTGTTCTGAATTCGAGAGATACTTCGACTTTCATTCATCACATGCTGAGCCAATGCCGTTGGACCATAAATTAGGTTCTGAAGCGTGTCAGTTTCTGGTTGTTTTCCCTGATCATCTGAAGAATTTTATAGCGTTTAAAAATGACTTTGAACATCGGTTTCCTGAGGTAAAAGTAGTGCGGACAAGTTCTCCACTTGATACCGGATACATCTGGATGGAGATATTTCATCAATCGGTTTCAAAGGGAAACGGTGTGAAGTATGTCTGTGACACTTTACAAATAGACCATGCACATACGCTGGGTATTGGCAATGATTACAATGACCTTGATTTGCTTGAATTTACCAATTTCTCATATTTGGTAGAGAATGGACCGCAGGAACTGAAGGAACGATTTTTACATGTTACATCGAATGAAGAAAGTGCATTTGCAAAAGCAGTTGGGAAATATATTGATTAACAATTAGCATTTTCTAAACAGCATTTCTGCTGCCTGCAATTGTTCAGGTTTACCAAGATCCATCCACAGCTCTGATTGATCATGATATGCTATGATGGACTGACTAATTGCCAGTCGTAAATAAAGGTCAATGATAGGGAATTTACACTCTTCGGTAATCATATCAAGTAATTCAGGTTGGATGAGTTGAATTCCGCTAAAGGCGAGCGGTTGAGCATCTGCATACGACTCCTTGCGGCTAATGCGGGTTTCACCTGTAATGTAATTTTTCCATCCGGCAAACTGCATGTTTTTATCAATCATCAAATACCGACTCGTTTCTCTTGAACGGACAACCAATGTTGCCAACGCTTTATGTTCCTGATGGTATTTTAAAAGTGTATTTAAATCCAGGTTACTGATTACATCCACGTTATAGATTAAAATCGGTTCATCTCCCTTCAGGAATATTCCGGCTTTTTTAAGCCCGCCCCCGGTATCCAATAATTGATCCCTTTCATCCGAAATATGAATGTTTATTCCAAAGGAATTATTTTCGTTCAGGAATGAAATAACCTGTTCTGCAAAATGAAAAACATTAATGGTAACATCTGTTATCCCAAATTGCTTCAGATGTTGGATGGCATGTTGGAGTAAGGGTTTCCCGGCTAGTTTTATCAATGCCTTGGGCTTATCCTGGGTTTGTTCTTTCAGACGAGTGCCCAGTCCGGCAGCAAAAAGAAGTGCTTTCACAGATATCGAGTTGAATTTCTTCAAAAATAGGTATATTTTTATTTTAGTGAAACTATTATTTCTGTTTAAACTATTTGTTTCAACATCAGTCTATGAGACAGAAAGAGTTTTATTCACTTTAAAAATAATCAAATGAAAAAATTAGGTGTATTGCTGGTAGTTCTTTTGTTTGCTACAGGAATTACTTTCGCACAGGAACGTGGTGGTGGTGATCGTCCTTCAAAAACTATGGGACAGAGTAACCGGGGTGGTCGTCCACAAATGACTCCAGAACAAAGACTTGAGAGACAGACCAAGAGCCTGGTTGATGGACTTAAATTAAACAAGGATCAGGAAGCTAAGGTACTTGCCATTAATAAAAAGTACATGGATAAACAGACATTCGATTTTTCGAAAATGCGTGATGCCACTGCTGAGGAACGTACAAAAATGCGCGAATCCATGCAGAAAATCCAGGTGGAAAAAGACAAGGAAATTAAAGCTGTTTTAACTGCATCTCAGGTTAAACTTTACGATGATATGCAGAAAAAAAGAGAAGAAATGAGGAAAAGTGGTCAGGGCCGAATGGGCGGTCAAGGTGGTCAGGGTCAATAGTATAGTTTAAATTGGCTTAACAGAAGAGGGACGAAAGTCCCTTTTTTATTTAGACAAATCATTCTTTAGGGCAATCATTTTTATGGCAGTAACTGCTGCTTCATCACCTTTGTTTCCAAGTCTTCCGCCAGCCCGATCAATGGCCTGCTGTTGATTATTTGTTGTAAGCAAACCGAAGATAAAAGGTTTGTTGTACTTCATATTCAAATTGGTAACACCCTGGGTAACTCCATTGCAGATAAAATCAAAATGTCTGGTTTCACCCTGGATAACACATCCCAAAATAATTATCGCATCGACATTTACGAATTCTGCCAGATATTGGGCGCCAAGTGTCAGTTCAAAACTTCCCGGAACATGTTTCAGGATAATGTTTTCTTCTTTGGCTCCGTGCAACTTCAAAGTATCAACCGCACCCCTGGCCAATGCACCTGTAATCTCGTAATTCCATTCTGCAACAACAATACCGAAACTCATTCCGGCAGCGGATGGAACTGAAGTCAAATCATAGTCTGATAGATTTCTTGTAGCCATTATTTGATTTTTAGACAGAACAAAAATAAAAAATCCCCTGCAATGAGGGGACTTTTTATAACTTTTTAATTATAACTTATACGGTGTATTAGCCGTTCGTTTTAGATTTTGCACGGGCAATATATTTATCAATGCTTCTTCCTTCATTGCTTTCAGGAAATTTCTCTTTGATCATTTCATAAAGTTTTAAGGCTTCATCGCTTTTGCTGGAACTTTCGAGTAATTCACCTGCTTTTAAAAGGTAAATTGGTGTTGTGAGCGTATTGTCGTTCATTTTGTAAGCCTTGGTATATAGTTCAAGGGCTAATTCAGTTTTTCCCAGCTCCAGCTGAGCATCACCCTGAGCTCCGATTGAAATCGGACCTAAAAGTACATCATTGGTACTGAATTTCTTCAAATGGTCAATGGCCTTATCAAACTGACCCATATGCAAATAGGATATTCCAGCGTAATAGTTTGCAAGTTTCCCTGCTTTTGTTGATCCGAAATCAGAAATGATATCTAAAAATCCGGGATTGCTGCCGTCTCCATTAAGTGCCAGGTTAAAAGAATCTTTTTCAAAATAGTTTTGAGCCCTGAACATTTGATCCTGAGCTTCTTTTTGGTGCGGTTCAAGGTAAAACTTGTTTAAACCAAGATAACCTGCAGCTACAACTATAATTGCACCAATCACTATTGAAATCATTTTCTGATTGGATTCAAGAAATTGTTCTGTCCTGGTCAATGCACTTTCTACTTCTTTTAGGTTATCTACCTGAGTGTTTTTTTTGTTTTTTGCCATCTTGTATAGTATAGTTCGAAAATCGAGAGGCAAAAATATATTATTTTCAAAAATAAACGGTAGTATTTGGAGATAAAAATGAATATTAATCAACACATTGATGTTATTATCCTGAACGGTGAGGTTTTTATAACAAATCCCGTCCGGAAATTTGTAGTTTTGTTTCAACAAACGGGTTCAAAATATGTACATTCACGAATTGTCGATTATTAATTTCAAGAACTTCGAACATGTTGAGTTTAAGTTTTCTGATGGCTTAAATTGTTTTATTGGCAACAATGGTGCCGGAAAGACCAATTTGATGGATGCTATCTATTACCTGTCGTTCTGTAAGAGTTTTCTGAATTCGGTTGATGCGCAGAATATCAGGTTTGATCAGGAGTTTTTCATGATTCAGGGTAAATATTCACGACTGGATTCAGAAGAAACCGTGTATTGCGGATTGAAACGAAACCAGAAGAAAATATTTAAGCGAAATCAAAAGGAATACAAGAAGCTGTCGGAGCATATCGGCTTGATTCCTTTAATTGTTGTTACCCCATCGGATACCAACCTGATCTCGGGTGGGAGTGAAGACCGTCGCAGGTTCGTGGATGCGGTTATTTCGCAGTTTGATGCTGTTTATCTCGAAAACCTGATCCGGTATAACCGGGCGCTTCAGCAACGCAATAATCTGCTGAAACAGTTTGCAGGGCGAAATACCTTTCAACAGGAATCGCTTGAAGTATGGGATGATCAGCTTGTGAAATACGGAGAGCAAATTCATAATGTGCGGATGACCTTTATAGAAAAGCTTCAGCCCATTTTTCAAAAATATTATGAACTGATATCCGGTGGAAAGGAAACTGTTGGATTGAAACTTCAGTCGGAGCTGACTGAACACCCTTTTGAGCAGTTGTTAAAGGAAACTGTTGCAAAGGACCGGATGTTCCAATATACTACAATGGGGATACATAAAGAAGATTTTGAATTTGAACTAGGCAGTAATCCGATTCGAAAATTTGGTTCCCAGGGGCAGAAAAAGACTTATCTTGTTGCCCTGAAGCTGGCTCAATTTGATTTTATGAAAGAGATATCGGGACTTACACCGATATTACTACTTGATGATATTTTCGATAAACTGGATAAAAGCAGGGTTGAGCAAATCGTTAAATTAGTGTCAGACGATCATTTTGGACAGATTTTCATTACCGATACCAACAGGGAACATCTGGACCACATCATTGCCGGTCTGGAAACTGAATCACGCATATTTACCATTAGTGACGGAGCTGTAATTGATTAACAGAAGATGAGAAAAAGTAATACCCAAAGTATAAGTAGTGTGCTGAAAAGCTATGTGCGTGAGAATCATCTGGAACGAAAACTCAATGAGCTTGATCTAATTAAATCATGGGAAGAGGTTATGGGTAAATTGGTTGCCCGTTATACCGGAAATATATACATCCAAAACAGTACCTTATTTGTTGAAACTACTTCGCCTGTGGTCCGTAACGAGCTATTGATGATGAAGGAAGAAATCCGGGTCCGTCTCAATGAAGTTGTCGGTGAAGAGTTGATAAAGACTATCATTTTCAAATAGGAAATAGGAAAGAGGAAAAAGCCAGTCCTCATTCCTTTTTCCTTTTTCCTCTTTCCTTTTAATATCGTTCCATCTTTGAAAAGAAGAAATCGCTTTCGATGATTGCATTCTCGTCGCTGTCCGATCCATGAACGGCATTGTGGGACATTGATTCGGCATAAAGTTTTCGTATGGTTCCCTGTTCTGCCTTGGCAGGATCAGTTGCTCCGATCAGCTGCCTGAAATCGGCAACGGCATTGTCTTTTTCGAGGATGGCGGCAACAATGGGACCCGAACTCATAAAAGATGTTAAATCTTCAAAAAAAGATTTCCCTTCATGAACACTGTAAAAAACCATGGCTTGCTGCTTGGTTAAGTGCGTGAATTTCATCGCTTTTATCCTAAACCCGGCTTCATTGATCATGTGAAGGATTGGTCCGATATAGTTATTCTTAACCGCTACCGGTTTTATCATAGTAAACGTTTGGATTCCTGACATATAGCTTTGTTTTTGTTTGTTTATTTAATGATCTCAAGTTAGCGAAAATTAGCTTATTCACCTCATCACCATCGGCTTTATTTTTATATTTGTACCTCATTAAATAATTGTATAATTGGAAAGAGTTGATGTTGAATTAATTAAATGTTTTGAACAACTGATTAAGAACAGTTCCAGGTCGATTGTTTTGGTTCCTCACATGAATCCTGACGGAGATGCAATGGGTTCTGTCCTTGGTTTATGGCGCGTTCTAAAGAATGCCGGCTATCTGGTAAAGATTGTTAGTCCGACCAAATATCCGGAATTTTATCATTGGATGGATGGTCATGACGAAGTTATTATTCACAGTCATCATCCCAAACAGTCTGCAAAAGCTTTAGATGAATCGGATTTGTTGATTTGTATGGATTTTAATCAGTTATCCCGATTGGGTGATATGAAATCGCTGGTCGAAGGATATAAAGGGAAAAAGATATTGATCGATCATCATCCATATCCCGGTAGCTTTACCGATCTTGTAATTTCTGAAATCTCATACAGTTCAACTGCGGAACTGATATTCTCAGTTCTCCAGTCTACTGATTTTGTCAGGTATATCGATCAGAATGCGGCTACCTCATTCTTTACGGGAATCATGACTGATACCGGTTCTTTCGACTTTAATATATCCAATCCGAATACATTCGAAGTGGCTGCACAGCTTACCCGGATGGGCATTGACCAGTTGGATATTCATTCGAAAGTGTATGATAATTATTCGGTCGACCGGATGAGGCTTATGGGTTTTTGTCTGAGTAACCGGATGACGGTCTATCCGGAGTACCATACTGCATCAATTTACATTACACTTGAGGACCAGAAGGCTTTCAACTTCAAGACTGGCGACAATGAGGGATTTGTTAATATGCCCTTATCTATCAAAGGAATTGTTTTTTGCGCCTTATTTACCGAGAAAGAAAAATACATTAAAGCCTCTTTTAGATCGAAAGGCCAATTTGCTGTTAATGAGGTATCTGAAAAATACTTTAGCGGAGGAGGTCATCGCAACGCAGCCGGAGGAGAGCTTTATGCATCTTTAACTGAAACACTGGCACAGTTTGAAAAGATTTTGCCCGAATTTGAAGATCGAATTAAACAATCAATAAAATAATCTGCAATGGAACAATTGAATAAGATTTTAATGTTTTGCTTTTTCGCTATGTTGGTTTCTGTTTTGACTTCCTCCTGTTTAAAATCTACGGATCCTTATGCTTCTTATACTCCTGCGCGTGAAGCGGCCCTTATGAAGACATGGCTCGATGCAGAGGTAGCTGCCAAAAAGAATATCGATACCACATCAACGGGTATTTTTTACATCAGTGATAAAGTTGGTACCGGGCCAACCGTAATAGACGGTAACACCGTTAAAGTGATTTATACCGGCAAGTATACGGATGGATCTGTTTTTGATACTTCTGTTGGTACGGGTGACGGAACATTCACATTTGTTGTGAATGTTAAAAATCCTACCGTGATCCAGGGTTGGGAAGAATGCATTCAGGTTTTGAATAAGGGGGCTAGCGCCACTTTCCTGATTCCTTCAGCCAAGGCATATGGTTCAACCGGAAATTCGGTAATTCCGCCTAACACTCCGTTAATTTTTGTTATCGAAGTAGTTAGTATTAAATAGTTGCTCAATATAATTCGTACTTTCGCAAAAAAAATATTTATGAAACAATTTCTGTATATTCTCGGTGTGGCGGTATTGCTTGCCGGAATTTATACTTCGTGTAAATCAACTTCTCTTGATACCATGCGTGCCGACGAACTTGCTACCCTTGACAAGTATGTTAAGGATAATAATTTAGCTGCATACAAAGATGTTATTTCAGGGATTTATTTTAAAACCATTACCCCAAGTACTGACACCACTTTGATCAGGTCAGGTTTTAAAGCAATGTTGTATTTTAAAATCACATTGATTGATGGTACGGTTGTTTTTACAACCGAAGACAGCGCTGGCCGCAATTATGAGGAATTTCCCTTTTACGTGGATAATAACAGCACGGTGGTTAATGCACAGTATGTTCAGCAAATCGCCGGTCTTCACAAAGGTCTGAAATTGATGCATGTCGGAGAAACAGCTTTTATGGTTATTCCCTCGGAACTGGCATTTAAGGCAGTGGATAATTCTGCTTTTGGAGTTCCACGCTTTTCAACTTTGCTTGCAACCATTTATGTCCAAAGAGCCTATTCACCTGCACAACAGCAACAATAAACTGAAATTCAGTATACTTTATTCCCGCGATGCTCCTTTGGCTTTCGCGGGTTTTTTGTGAGATGACAATCCATTTTTATAACAGGATTTGTGTGTGTTTTTTCCATTTCCTTTATACTTTTATCCTGATAATGAATAAATCCGAACTTCTTAAGAAACTACTTCCCGGATTCATCCCCTTGTTTGTATTCATTGCAATCGACGGGATATGGGGTACCCGGGCAGGCCTGATAGCTGCCCTGTTTATTGGTGTTGGTGAAATGGGTTGGATCAGGATAAAAGAAAAGCGGTTCGATCTTTTCGTATTGTTTGACACAGGCCTACTTGTGGTTCTTGGTTCTGTTTCAATCTGGCTCGATAATGACATTTTCTTTAAACTAAAACCCGGTCTGGTTGAGTTCATTCTGTGCGCCATATTAGCTGTTTCTGCCTTTTCAAAACTGAATATCATAGGGTTAATGACTCAACGATATATGAAAGATATTGAATTGAATGAACTGCAAATCGCACAGTTCAGAAAGACGTTAAAACTGATGCTTTTTGTGTTCTTCGCACACACCATCCTCGTGTTCTATGCTGCTTTTTATATGTCTGATGCTGCCTGGGCCTTCATTAGTGGAGGATTGTTCTATATATTGTTTGGGGTCGTTTTTGCTTTCGAATTCATTAAACAAAGACTGAATTCGAGGAAGCCGGTTATTCAGGAGGATGAAGAATGGCTGCCTATTGTAAACGAACAGGGTGGAATCATTGGCAAAGCACCCCGTTCAGCATGTCACAGGGGCGAAAAACTATTGCATCCGGTTGTCCATTTGCATGTCTTAAACCATCAGAAGCATGTTTATCTGCAGAAGAGACCCCTGAATAAACTGGTTCAGCCAGGTAAGTGGGATACTGCAGTGGGTGGTCATATATCGGCTGGAGAAACTCTTGAAAATGCACTGAAACGTGAAGCCTGGGAAGAGATTGGACTCCATGATTTCTCTGCCCGGCTGGTGAAAACGTATCGTTGGGACAGTCCAATTGAATCTGAACTGGTATATGTGTTTGTAAGCCATGATTTCAAATCGATTCACCTGCATTCTGATGAGGTGGAGGAAGGACGTTTCTGGACTCTAAAGCAAATTGATGCAAACATCGGGAAAGATCTGTTTACCCCGAATTTTGAGTATGAATATCAATTGCTGAAAAAGGAAATATTTTAGGTGAGTAATGCTTTATGCTCTTAGAATAAGAATAGACGGAGTTTGATTAAGCCAGGAAATTCGTGAATCAACCAATTGCTTCCATCCATCAGTAGATACAATCATCAATTGGAACTGGCCGATAAAAGTTTCGTCTATAACCTGCCCTTGATTTAATGAAATGTGATTCGGCGCTTCCTGTTCTATGGCCCTGATCGATTCCTTTATTTCAGTGTGGTTTCTGATCAACCCAATTGGATCGGCAACCGTAATTTGTGCTTCCGAATTTTTTATGAATCGTTGGATGTATTCAATCAAAGTAATGTCTTTTTCACTGTAAAAAGGCACCATAATCTGATCGAAGCTCCCCGCATTTTTATCTACAAAAATTCCAACCGGCACTTTGCTGTTCGAAAGAATATTTTGAGTCCGATCGTCGAAAGGTGAATTTCCAAATAGTTTTTCCTTGCCAGCTACCTTCTGTATCAGTCGGTCCGGATTCACAATCCGGGTAGTATAACCTAGAATTTTCCCAAGTAGACTACCTTCAAAAATCGACTGCCCTATGCCGATGAGTAAAAGGTCGAAATCACCCTGATTGGTTATTTCAGTGATGTCGTCATCAATATTGTCAGAAGCTTTAAAAAGGGTAGTAATCTTCTGGTTTAATTCTTCTGATTCCTGAATAACCGGTAAAAAGCTTTCCTTTTCATATTCATCCAAATTGTAATGATGTAATACATTGTTGGGGCAAAGGTGCAAAGCTGTAACAGAGGTGTTTTCTTTTTGTTTTTTTACCAGGCTGTTTGCCAAACGCAGCAATGATTTACCCGTTTCGGGATTGCCAAAAGATAAAATAATCTTATATTTCCGCAATTGGCTGATTTTTTCTGAAATAACATTGCTCTTTTCCTTGAATAACCGTGCAATCAGGTCAATAGCCGGACCGGTCATGAAAGTGGTGACAAGAGCCATGATGACCATCATCGAGAAAATCTGGGGTGAAAGGATGCCCAGATCGTAACCAATATTCAGAACAACCAGTTCCACCAGTCCCCGTGTGTTCATCAATGCCCCGATGGTCAGGCTGTCGCGCCAGTTTTGACCAACAAATTTTGCGGCCAGTGCACTTCCTAAAAATTTCCCTACAACAGCCACCAAAATAATCAGTCCGGTTACCTTCCATAAATAGGGTTCATTGAGTAGTCCGATTTCTGTTCTCAACCCGGTGAATACAAAAAACAATGGGAGTAATAGTACAAGTGCCACATCTTCTATCTTTTCGATGAACATATTTCTGAATTTCTTGCTATCGGGCATAATTGTTCCGGCCATAAATGCGCCAAACAATGCGTGAATGCCAATCAATTCGGTTGCATAAGCTGAAAGAATTAAGGTGAGAAAGAAAATAGCCACTACCTGTTTACTCATATTTTCGCGCGAAGGGTATAAATCGCCTACTCGTTTCAAAAATGGCCCTATTACTTTGATCATTAAAAATACATAACCGACAGCAATGACAATGGTATAAAGTGAACTTACAAACGAGCCTGCTTTTACAATGGCAATCACAGCAGCCAGCAAACTCCATGCGGTAATATCATCGGTAGCGGCACAAGTAATTACGATAGCTCCCAAATGTGTTTTATGAATTCCCCTTTCCTGAACGATCCGTGCTAAAACAGGAAATGCAGTGATGCTCATGGCAATTCCGATAAATAATCCGAACGATAGAAATTGAGTGCCTGCAGGGGCAAAGGTTTGATAAATAAAATATGCTAATCCCAAACCAAGCGCAAACGGGACAATAATACTGGCATGACTGATTACTACAGCTTCGTGAGCTCTGTTTTTTAATGCCTTCAAATCGAGCTCCATTCCAATCATAAACATAAAAAGGATCAGCCCAATTTGACTTAAAAATTGAAGATTTCCCAAGGATTGTACTGGGAATAATGCCTTGGAGAATTCAGGAAAATACATTCCGACCAGAGAAGGTCCCAGCACAATTCCAGCTATAATTTCACCAATCACAGTTGGCTGGCCAATCTTACTGCAAATCCATCCCAATATACGGGCAACTATTATAATGGTAATTATTTGAGCCAGAAGAATGGCCAACGGATGTTCGAAATTTTTAATAAAGGAACCTAAAAACTCCATCCATTGACTTTCACCTTCTTTGACTGCCTGAATATTTCTTCCAATTTCCAGTACTTTCCCTTTCTGGACTATCCAATACATCAGCATCGAAAAACTGCCAATAATACTGATGTAGAAAAATACATTCCTAAATTTTCTCATGCCTTGTATAATTGCTTATGATATCGTATTGAGGTTCAAATATGAATTAAAAATCCGGAAGACAATTAGACAAATTAGCTGGGAAGAAATAGAATGTAATGAAAGGGCAGAATTTTGTAATAAACTACCGGTTTATTTTGCTGATGAAGTCGTTACGGTAGGTTTCGCCGAGTGTCAGCACCAGAGGTTTTTCTATTTGAAAATTGATACTGGTCGTTATTTGGTCGTTTGAGAAATACAGAACACAAGTCAGAGCGATCAGTTCTTTCTTATTGATCCGGCAAAAGTCGGTGGAAGGTAAATGGGAAATGAGCTTCTCAAACGAAATATTTTTCAGTTGCAGGCATGAGCCGTTGGCCAAAAGGGCAGTCTTATCACGGCTGTCGATTTCCGAAGTTCTGACATATACCAATTGGTCGAAAAACAGCAAGGTGTTTCCTTTATCCGTATTAAGCAGAATGTGTCCGTGAGTTTTATGTTCGCGACCAGATCGTTGAATGGCTTTGTAAACAGCCTGCTGAAGCCGTTCAAATTTAACTGGTTTTACCACATAGTCGATGGCATCAAGATCAAACGCATTGATTGCATAGTCTTTGTAAGCGGTAGTGAAAATTACGGGTTTATCTTTTAGCAAGGCTGCTACCTGAATACCATTTATTCCAGGCATTTCAATGTCCAGAATACAAAGGTCGAAATCCAATTCGGGGAACTCTTTCAGGAATACCTCCGGATTGTTAAAAGCCCTGACAACCTCGAGTTCAGGTATCTGTTCGCAAAGAAGTTTCAGGTACGAAAGTCCGGGCAACTCATCGTCCAGCAGCAAGCATTTTAACTTTGAATTCAAACAAGTCAATTTTTAAGTTAGCAATAAATACATCCTCTTCAATAAATCGATCGAATTTGAAATGATCATTGTAAATGAGTTTCAGCCTTTGTTCAAGGGCTTCTGTTCCAAAACCACCCTTCTCCTTTTTGATGGGAGGCTTGACTGATATTTTATTCGCAACGGTGAGGCTAAAAGTGTTGTCATTAAACTCAAAAATGATGGATATAAATGCCCCTGAGCTTTGCAAATCAGCATGCTTAAACGCATTCTCAATTAAGTCGGTCGAAATAAACGGAGCAAGTAGGTGCTGATGATATAAGGGTTCATTTTCGTTGACTTTCATTTTAACCTTTAGATCGAACAGTGGACTTAACTTGATTTTATTGATTTCAATCAGGTTGAGTGCAAATTCAACTTCCTGCCTGGGGGTAACGAATTTTTTCCTGCTGTCGTAGAGAATGTAATCTAAAACATTCGATAGTTTATCAAGAGCAAAATAGGTCTGATACGCATGAGACTGAACGGAATTCAGTATATTCTTGAAGAGATGAGGATTGAGCCTCGCATCCAGATTTTCAAGTTCTATGTGGTTGTATTTGGTCTCAATCTCCTGATATTTTGACTTCATGACCTGTTTTTCCTGTTCTTTTTTTTTCAGAAGAAACAACAGATATACGATTGCAGCAAGGCAAACCAAAAGCGCACATGCCTCGCTATATACAAGCCATGATTCCAATATCATGAGAGGTTTCATATCCATTCTGTTTTTAACAAAGTTAGGGATTTTGTTTCTAAAAACGATCCCTTATTTTTAATCTTAAAATTAGATATAAAACGATTCAATCTTCTAGGGACAATATTCTTTTATTAGCAGTTCAGGTTGATTACAGCGTCTTGTGCGTTCCGTCGCAATATGGAGGATTTTTAGTATGCTTGCATTGGCAGAGCCAGGCTTCCTGCTTTTCTGAAATTTTAAACATCACAGGAACGAATTCTGTACCGTGGTGCGATCCGTCGCAGAAGGGTTGTTTGGCACTTTTACCACAAGCACACCAGAAATAGGGTCCTGATTCAAGGTTTACCTTTGCAGGCATTTTGGCAGCAATAGTTGGTTTAGTCATACAGATTGATTTTACTGATTAATTCTTAAATTTGAATTCTATAAACATTTAATAAAGCATGTTCAGATTAGTTATAAATTTGCATAAAATATTCTTCACATGAAGCTATTACTCTTTATTTTATTCGGAATACTGCTCGCAGGAATACCTGCCGTTGCAAAAAAACATATTGTGTACGTGGGAACTTATACCAAAGGAGTGGGGGATGGTATTTTTGTGTATTCGTTCAACGACCAGAGCGGCAGACTGACAAACCTTAAAAAACCTGCAGTCATTAATAATCCTTCCTATCTGACTATCTCAGCAGATAAAAAATACCTCTATGCGGTGGAGGAACTGTCCAATCTGGACTCAAGCAAAAGTGGCGGTGTTTCTGCCTTCCGCATCGAAAAAGATCTGAAGCTGTCTTTAATCAATCATGTTCTGACACATGGCGCTGATCCCTGTCATCTGACGATTTCACCCGACGGGAAGAAGATGGTCGTCTCAAATTATTCCGGTGGAAGTCTTTCCATGTTCAATGTGCTTCCTGACGGAAGCCTCTCGGAGATGGTCCAACGCATTCAGGATACAGGCAGCGGCCCTTTTCCCGGACGACAAACCGGACCTCATGCCCATTCGGCACAGTTCAATGCTACCGGGAAACTCTTGTTTGCGGCAGATCTGGGTATTGATGAGCTTAAAATATACAATGTCGGGGTGGGGGAGATTGCCTATAATCCTGATTCGCAACCTTTCGTCAAGCTGGCTCCGGGATCGGGTCCGCGTCATTTTGATTTCTCTCCTGACGGACGTTTTATCTATGTCATCTGTGAGCTAAACTCCACCATTGAGGTTCTGATGAAATACGGGGGCGAATGGAAACAAGTACAGACCATAAAAACGATTCCGAAAGATTATAAGGGAGAGAACTGGTGTGCCGATATTCACCTGTCCCCCGACGGACGGTTTGTCTATGGATCGAACCGCGGACATAACAGCATCTCTGTATTCAAACGTGACCCCACCAATGGGAAATTGGTATGGGCACAAACTGTTTCGGTTGAAGGAAACTGGCCTCGTAATTTTACCATCGATCCCACTGGCCGTTTTATCCTGGTAGCCAACGAGAAAAGCAATGATATTACAGTGTTCCGAATCGATGAACCCTCCGGGAAAATAGCCTATACCGGATTCAAAGTTCCCAATCAATCGCCTGTTTGTTTAAAGTTCCTGAGATAGTTTAAACTTTTGAGACTATGCCTTTCATCGAATTAAAGCTAATTGTTTGCAGAATTGAATTTGTTGTAATAACTTTGTAATCACAAATAGTGTAATTATGGACGTGTCGGTAATTCAAATAGGCAATTCTAAAGGAATAAGGTTAAGCAAAACCCTTCTTGAAAAATATAATATTCAGGATACCGTTGAGTTGATCATGGAAAAGGGCTACTTCATTGTAAAGCCTAAGGTTTCTCCTAGAAAGGGATGGGAAAAAGCTTTTAAGAAAATGCATGACAATGATGATGATAAGCTTTTGATATTGGATGTCTTTGATGATGAAAGTTTTGAAGAATGGAGCTAAGACAATATCAGATCGTATTGGTCAATCTTGATCCCACTGTGGGTAGTGAGATTAAAAAGACTCGTCCCTGTGTAATTATTTCGCCTGATGAAATGAATAAACATCTGCGAACGGTAATTATTGCCCCGATGACAAGTCAATCGAAAACCTATCCGACAAGGGTTGAAGTAATTCGCGATCATAGAACAAGCTGGGTTATAATTGATCAGGTACGTACTATTGATAAACAAAGAATTATGAAAACTCTGGATGAATTGTCGGCTAAGGAAATCATACAAGTGAAGTGCATTATAAGGGAAACATTTGTAAATTAATTATCCCTTAATCAGCCTGATAAACTCCTCCCGAGTGGCTACCCGCTCAAAGGCCCCTGTAAAGTCGGACGTAGTAGTTGTTGAATTCTGTTTCTGAACCCCGCGCATTTGCATACAAAGGTGCTGCGCTTCAATGACTACAGCCACTCCAAGCGGGTTGAGCGTATTCTGTATACATTCTTTAATCTGTGTAGTCAGTCGTTCCTGAACCTGGAGACGACGAGCATAAGCGTCCACCACGCGGGCAATCTTACTGAGCCCGGTGATATATCCATTGGGGATGTACCCGATATGAGCCTTGCCGATAAATGGAAGCATGTGGTGTTCGCACATCGAATAAATCTCGATATCCTTTACAATCACCATCTGTCGGTAATCTTCCTTAAAACAGGCCGAGCGAAGAATCTCCTCCGGATCCTGTTCGTATCCCTGCAACAGGAACTGCATGGATTTGGCAACACGTATGGGAGTCTGTTTCAGTCCCTCCCGGGACGAGTTCTCTCCCAGTAAATCGATGATTTTCTTATAATACTCGCTTAGCTTTGCAGTTGTCTCCGGATCGTAACTTTCAACTTTCCGGTAGTTGCCATCTTCACCGTTTAACGAAAATTCCATAAGTGTATTTTTCTGTAAACTTTATTTTTTGCACCACGCAACCGCAAAGGTAATAAGTTCAGTCTTTGAAGTGTTCTGAATCCCGGAAATTATCCAAAAGAGTTCAGAAAGAGATTGCTTCCATGATTACTGAAAACAGTATATAAAATTGACACCTGATGATCAGATTTTTTTACTTTTGCATCTGATTTTAGATATTGTCTTTCCGACAGTCAGAAATATTAAATAATATATTTATTAAATATATGTATTTCAGGGGGTTGTATTAATATGTCTTTAACTGTGAAAATAAGTTAATTTTATTTTTGTTTTCGTACAATATAGGTGACAAATCGAAGTTTGTACTACTGAAAACAATGTCTCAGAAATTAACTAACGTTAATTAACTGTATTTATGATTGTAGTTACCGGAGCCGCTGGTTTTATTGGAAGTTATATTGTTGGGAAACTTAACCGTGATGGATTTAAAGACATTGTACTAGTCGATAAATACGACGATCCCCTCAAATTTCAGAATTATCAGACAAAAACATATACAGAAATGGTCGATCGGGATGATTTCTTTGACTGGTTAGCCGGTCATGAGAAGCAAGTCCAGATCATCATCCATTTGGGTGCCCGTACCGACACCATTGGCCAGGAGCCCGAAATATACCAGCAACTGAATCTGGAATATTCCCAAAAAATATGGAATGCCTGTGTCCGTTATGGTTTGCCCCTGGTGTATGCTTCTTCTGCCTCCACTTATGGTGACGGGCACTTCGGATTTAAAGACGACCATTCGCTTATTCCTGAATTGAAACCAATGAACCTGTATGCCCAGTCGAAACATGATTTCGACTGCTGGGCGCTGAACCAAAAACAACAACCTTCCTTTTGGGCCGGACTAAAATTCTTCAATGTATTTGGTCCAAACGAATACCACAAGGATCGAATGGCCTCAGTGATCTTTCAGGCCTTTAATACCATTACCGAATCGGGCAGCATGAATCTGTTCCGTTCGCACCATCCTGATTTTAAAGACGGTGAACAGGTCCGCGATTTTGTTTATGTCGAAGATGTGGCCAAGGTCATCCTGTTCTTTATGAATCACCGTGAAAATTCAGGGATCTACAATGTCGGAACCGGTCAGGCACGTTCTTACCTTAGTTTAACCCGCGCCGTATTTAATGCCATGGAAAAGACTGAAAGTATTGGCTTTATTGATACTCCTGATGATTTGCGGGGTAAATATCAATATTATACCTGTGCCAATATCGAAAAGTTAAGAGGAATCGGCTACTCTGAATCCTTCTATACCCTCGAAGATGGCATTCGTGATTATGTCTGCAATTACCTGACTCCTGGAACCTGTTATTAGCCGATTAACTCCCCGGATATTGAACTTTCAATGATTTTGGTCTGAATCAATTCCAAATGGGGCGGATGAATTAACTGTTTTCCTTATACACGGTTTACCCCAAAACGATACCCGAGTGTCTACTTG
>DIZL01000026.1:58482-61327 GCA_002429385.1 Prolixibacteraceae bacterium UBA6029
CAAGTAGACACTCGGGTATCGCGGTTTCCTTGCTCAATACTTTATTGATGAGCAATCGTATAAAGGGTATTTGTGTATCTGAAGAGATTGTTCTAAAGATACGAATTTAGAATGGTTCGGTATTCAATTCGTTCTGACCTTGAATACAAAATGCTGTTATCTTGTAAACAACCAGTTGTCACCTTTTGAAAGCTGATTGTTGAAATAATATCCTTCCTCTGTAAAGGCTTTTATTTCCTCAGGGTCGCTGATCTGGTTCTGAATGATAAAACGGCTCATCAATCCGCGGGCTCTTTTGGCATAGAATGACACCATCTGGTATTGTCCGTTTTTGTATTCCTTGAATGCAGGGGTGATTATCCGCGCTTTGAGTTTTCGGGTGTCGATTGCACTGAAGTATTCATTCGAGGCCAGGTTGATCAGGATTTTCTGATTGGATTGAGACATTTCCTCATTGAGCCTGGCTGTGATCTTTGTTTTCCAGAATTCATAGAGGTTCTTTTTGCGGGCGATTGCAACAGTGGTTCCCATTTCCAACCGATATGCCTGAATCAAGTCAAGGGGTTTGAGCAGGCCATATACTCCTGAAAGAATGCGCAGATGATTCTGAGCAGTATCGAATTCCTCCGACGTAAATGTTTCAGCCTTCAGGCCTTGATATACATCGCCGTTAAACATCAGTATAGCTTGCCACGAATTGTTGGGCGAAAAGGGCAGTGACCATTCCTGAAAACGCTGGAAATTCAATTCGGCCAGCTTGGGCGAGATGTCCATCAATTTGCCCAGTTGAGCCGGTTTCTTCTTTTTCATCACCGAAATGATTTTTTCAGCTTCAGGTAAAAACTCAGCTTCAGTATACTTATCCAATTGAATAGGAGAGTGGGTGTAAAGCGATTTGGCCGGTGAAATAACGATCATCATACTGGGTACGGATTGAATTGTCGAATGCAAAACAAAGTTACAGAATCAAAGTTCAGGAATAGAATTTATTCAGGCTGAAATAGAACATCAGTTTTACAGTTCAGAAACTCACCGTAACATGCCGGGGCTTTGTCAATATGTTCTTTTAGCAACAGATCATTGGCCTGAAAGTAACCGGGTTCAATCAGCGCTTTATTTTATAATCAAATGACTGGAACTAGTATTTGCATTTTTGGTCTGTACGATGTATGATCCGCTTTTGTAATTGCTGAAGTCAAGTTCAAATTCTGTATTTCCTTCAGGAATCGTTTGGGTGAACAACAACCTGCCTTCCAGGTTCAGTATGGATACCTGAGTCCGGCCTGAGGAAGCTGCGGTTTCAATGACCAGTTTATCGATGACCGGATTGGGATATACTTTTACATTCGCCTCTTCAGTCACCCGAATTGAGGTTGGTTGTGCGGCCGTTGTTATTTCGAGCCAGTTCAGGTTAAACTGTCCTTTTCGGGTTAAAATCTGGAGCTTTTGTTTCCCTTCGGTCAGTTTAATCGTAGTTTGCATTGTTTTCCAGTTTTGCCATCCTCCTGTGGTTGGGATGTTAAGGGTCTGAAGGAGGACGTTGTTTTCGCGCAATTCCAGGCTTGAGGTCGCATTGGCCGCTATTCTGAAAAACACATTGTAGTCGGCCGTGCCTGCCGGTACTTCGATGTTGTATTCGAGCCAGTCGTTGGCGTCAATCCAGCCTACATCGGCTGTTCCCGAGATGTCTTTGGTAGCTTCAATGGCAATGCCCGACATGGTGGAGTAATTTTCAGCTTCCAGTCTGGCGGGTATGCCCGAATAGAAGTTTGGATCATGAACGGGATTAAACGTCACATACAATTTCCCTAAATCGGTGAGTTGGCCTGCCTGTGGTTTAAGCAGGTCGAGATATGGATAGGCGCCGGAGCGGTTGCCGTTAAACCAGGAATAGCGGAATACGCAGGTATCGCCTTCGAGGTAATCGATGGCCCCCATCATATAGCCTTTCTGCATGTCGAGGGTGATGGTAGGTTGATCCCAGCAGGCAAATTCGGTGAGCCAGATGGGACGCTTGTATTTTTTGAATTTGGTGATGTAATCGGCCAAAGCGCCTGAATAGCACATGTAATTGTGAACGGCAATATAGTCGACCTGGCAATTCGGACAGGCAGCAAAAAAGGCATCAAGATAGACCACCGGATCGGTAAAAGTAACTCCATTTTCTATAACCGGGTTCCCTGAGTAATTGACCGCCGGACTGACAATCTTTAAATTGTAATCTTTGGCAATTTTCTCCAGCCTGGGCCATGCAGCAGCAGCCTGTGAGGGTTTCATATTGGACTGGGTGGTAAAATTGGGTTCATTGAAGCCCAGCAGATACCTGGCATTCGGATGTGAGGCATAGTAGGCACGTAATGCGGTCTCGTTAAAAGACCCGCTCCAGGTCATAGGCACAAAGTCCATACCATAGTTTTGGTAAATGTTTGCCACCGTACTTTCGGGTTGAACACTCCAGTTGTACCACCAGGAGACGCTATTCGAAAGGACGGTCAGGTCAGCCTCAGAGTGATACCCGTAAGCCATTCCTCTCTTTTTACTCATAGTTTGGGCATGGGCAGCATTAGCAAAGATTGCCAGGCACAGCATCAGCGAAAAGACCTTTTTGAATAAATATAATTTTGAATAGTGGTACATAGTTGGTTTGTTTTATAATTTGTTACAAATATATTCAGATTCGACAATTATAATTCAATGTCGTTTAGTTAAGAAAATATCTTAATTAAAATCGTCATTGCGAGAGTAAAGCTATTTTTAATAGCCACAATGTTGGAATAACAGTGAATATTAGCGTCTTCATCAGAGCGATGGCCTCCATCAGTGCGTCATTGCGAGTGGAAAGCTA
>DIZL01000068.1 GCA_002429385.1 Prolixibacteraceae bacterium UBA6029
TAAATGCGGATTTAAGGTATTTATACTAATAGTAATAATATAAAGCGTTGAAACAAACAATCTTTCCCAAAGAAATCATCAGGTTTTCGTTGGAGAGCCATTATTCCAGGTTTTCAAGTCAATCGAAGATAATTTACCTCTTAGTAATCGGACTGGCTATTGCCAGCTTGATAGCTTTACCTTTTGTAAAGGTTGATATTACAGTTCAATCGAGAGGAATTATCCGTTCACAATCAGAGCCAACCAGCATACAAGCTCCGGTTGCCGGACAAGTACAAAAGAACTTTATACACGAAAACATGAAAGTATCTGTTGGTGATACTTTGATCTGTCTAGCGCCTAAAAAGATCGAAGATCAATTGCTGATGCTTAAAGACCGGATCACCCTGTATTCAGTTTATATACATGATTTGGATAATTTGGTACATGGTGAAAACACAGCGATTCAAAGTAATTTGATGAAAAGCAGTTATTCTGAATACAATCAGAAATTGATGGAATACCAGATGCAGGTTGAAACCGCTGGTAAAGATTTTCAACGAACAAAAACGCTGTTCGAAAAAGAGGTGATTGCAGCCGCCGAGTTTGAGAAGAAAGAAATGGAATTGAATCAACTCATTAAAGAACGCGACTTTTACGTCAGTCAGAAAAAATCAGGCTGGCAACAGCAAATTTTTCAATATAAGACTGAGCTACAAACTCTAACCGATAGTCGTGATCAGCTCAGGTTTGAACAACGTTTTTATGTCGTGCTTGCTCCTGCCAATGGATATATCACAAATTTTAGCGGCATACAAGCAGGAAGTTTTATATTTCCTAACCAGGTTGTTGCTACGATATCACCGACCGATAACTTAATTGTTGAATGTTATGTCAGTCCTAACGATATCGGATATTTACAATTAGGCAAGGATGCCACATTTCAGGTCGATGCCTACAATTATAACCAATGGGGGCTGGCTAATGGTGAGATTATTGACATTTCGAACCAACCTTATCAGGAAAAAGAATCGGTGTGTTTTAAAGTTAAATGCAGACTGAATCAGGATTATCTTTTCCTAAAATCAGGATATGAAGGAAAACTTAAAAACGGGTTGACACTTACTTCCAGATTTCTGGTAAACCGCAGGAGTTTATACGACCTGCTGTTCGATAAAACCGATGATTGGCTAAATCCTAAAATCCTGACTGCAAATAATTAACACGATCCTTTTTATGACCATCAAAATCAAACAACACGATATTACCGATTGCGGAGCAGCTTGTCTGGCATCGGTTTCAGCACATTACAACCTGAAAATTCCTATTGCCCGAATCAGGCAATGGGCCGGAACTGATAAAAAAGGAACAAATGCCTGGGGACTCATAAAAGCAGCCGAAAAATTGGGTTTTTCAGCCAAAGGAGTGAAAGGCGAACTGGACGCAATGAAAGAGGCTCCATTACCTGCCATTGCTCACGTGGTAGTGAAAAAAGTATTGCAACATTACGTGGTGGTGTATAAATTTACGAAAAGTTATGTAGAAATTATGGATCCAGGCGATGGACTTATACATCGGAAAACCCATGCTGAATTTGCCGAAGAGTGGACTGGAGTCCTTATTTTGTTATCGCCCAATCAGGAATTTACAGCCCGCAACGAAAAAGTGCCTGTATTGGCCCGTTTCCGTTTTCTGCTTTATCCGCACCGTAAAATACTGGTTCAGGCATTGGTGGGTGCCATTATTTATACTGTGTTAGGCTTGTCAACTTCCATCTACATCCAAAAAATCACCGACTTTGTATTGCCCGACGGAAACCGTAACCTACTCAACCTGCTCAGCATAGGCATGGTAATTATTTTGGCGCTTCAAATAGTAATTGGTTCACTCCAATCTGTCTTTATACTGAAAACCGGACAATTGATCGATGCCCGGTTGATATTGGGGTATTACAAACATTTGCTTCAGTTACCTCAACGCTTTTTCGATACCATGCGCACCGGCGAAATCATTTCGAGGATCAACGATGCTGTCAAAATCCGGGCATTTATCAACGATACCATGATCAGCATTCTGGTCAACCTATTTATCGTCGTTTTCTCTTTTGTCCTGATGTTTATTTACAGCATGAAACTGGCCTTGATCATGGCGATTGTGATCCCACTTTATGCCCTGCTTTATTGGATTACCAACCAACTCAATAAAAAGAGGGAGCGCAAGATCATGGAAAATGCAGCAGAGCTCGAAACACAACTGGTTGAGTCGCTCAACGCCATCAAAACCATCAAACAATTAAACCTTGAAAGTTTTAATAACCTGAAAACCGAAACCCGTTTTATGCGCTTGTTAGACAGTACCTACAAATCGGGTCTAAACAGTATTTTCACAGGAAATGCTTCTCAACTCATCACCCGGGCTTTTACAATCGTGTTATTATGGGCCGGGAGTTACCTGGTGATTGCCCAAACTATAACCCCTGGTGAATTAATGTCATTTTATGCCCTCCTCGGGTATTTTACTACACCAGTGAGTTCATTGATTGGTATGAACAAAACTATCCAAAATGCAACTATTGCTGCTGACCGTTTGTTCGAAATCATGGATCTTGAACGCGACGATGAGATTGAACATACCGTAGAACTCAATAAAAACTTGTTGGGAAACATCGCTTTCCGGAATGTCTCATTTAGTTATGGGACACGTACTGATGTTTTCGAAGATTTTAACCTCGTACTGAAACAAGGCCAGTTAACTGCTATTATTGGCGAAAGCGGATCGGGAAAAAGCACCATCGCCGCGCTTATTCAGGGCATTTATCCATTAAACAAAGGACAGATTTTAATAGGCGAGCTTAACATTCATTATGCCAGCCCCGAAAGCCTTCGTCGTTTGGTTGGTATTGTGCCACAAAACCTCGAACTGTTTGCCGGAAGTGTAATCGAAAACATAGCAGTGGGTGAAATGGTGCCCAACATGGAACTACTTTTTGCGGTGTGCAAACAATTGGATCTGATTGAGTTTATTGAAAAACTACCCAATGGATTTGGTACGTACATAGGCGAACATGGAGCCACTTTATCTGGCGGACAACGGCAACGACTTGCCATTGCCCGTGCCCTATACCGACAGCCTGAAATACTAATTATGGACGAAGCAACATCGAACCTTGACTCCGAATCGGAACAGGCCGTGCTAACTACCATAAGGCAACTTGTGGCCGATGGCAAAACAATTATCCTGATTGCCCACCGACTGAGCACTGTGATTGATGCTCATGAGATTATCGTGCTGAAAGAAGGCCAAATTTCTGAACAAGGAACTCACGAGGAATTGTACACGCAAAAAGGCTATTATTACCGGATGTGGCAACGGCAAATGCCGCTGGTAGCTACGAGACCTGTCAGGTTTTGAAAACCTGACAGGTCTAATAACACGGATAAACAACATCTTAAAATCAGTAAAACATGAACGCAATCAATCAATTGGAAAGAATCCAACGAATTATTAAGCTAATTAAGCTTGAGAAAACAGGTACACCCGAAGAATTTGCAAATAGTTTACAAATAGGCAAAAGGCGGCTATACGAACATTTAGACGATTTCAGGGAAATGGGAGTACAAATAGATTATTCGAAACTGCGTAATACGTACTATTTCTCGAATGGGCATGAACTTGAACTCAGTTATTCACTTAAAGTAATCTCCAAAGAAAAAACAAAAGAAATTTTTGGTGGCTTTTCCCGCTTTAATATCCAGAGTGCTTTTTTTATGCACTGTACATAAATACCTTAGCCCTAAGTTTAGTGCACAAAAACTTAGGCAGATTCCGAAAAGCCTAACGAATAGAGTAGGAAAATTATTTTAAATTTACAGCAATGAAAGAGTTAGAAAAAAATGAATTAATGTGGGTTGATGGAGGAATGCCAATGGCAACTTACATGAATGATGCGACCATAGCACAAAATGGAAAAATTTTAGGAGCCATCGGTGATGGTATTAGCACTGCAGCAGGTTTTGTTTGGGGATTTATAGACGGATTGTTTAATTTAAATTAAAACAATATGCAAGCAATACATTTAAACTCAAATTCTATTATTAATCTAAATGATTCGGAACTAAAACAAATTAACGGAGGTACAGTAGAATCAGGCTATGAAGCAGGTAAAGCTGTTGGAGCATACATCAGAAATATTATAGAGGGTGCAGGCATAGTCAATTTTTTTTATACATTATTTTAATTATTAAAATCATGGAGACTATATCTCCATGATTTTCCATGCTTAAATATATATCATTTTGACAGAACTATTATCCTTTCTCAAAAATCCGGTCTACGCTCAAAATAAAAAACCTAATAGTAAGGAATTTATATCTCTCCTCATGATATATTTTTTAACAATCCTACCTTTGGGTTTTATTATATATGCCTTTTGCAAGTTTTTCAATATCACCCACAAGGAAATAATATTAACGCCATGGATGAAATTACTCGTTGGAGTAATACTCGCTCCTATTTATGAGGAATTCATTTTCCGATCATTACTAAAGTTTAAGAAAATAAATATCTTACTATTTATCACTACCTTGTTTGGATTCATATTTTATAGCATTTCAAAATCACGAACGGAGGTAACAACATTCTTATCTATTTTTGTGCTTAGCTTTCTTTGCCTTCTAATTTTTACCTCAAGAACCCAGATCGAATCCTATATCTCTTCCCGGTTTAAGTATTTCTTTTATGCCTCGATTTTGTTATTTGGATTATTGCATGCAACTAATTTTACGGGAAATCTATATGCAATAATCGCTTTTTCGTTAATTTTAGGAAGCCCTCAACTGGTGTTAGGTGCAATTTTAGGTTATATTAGAATGAACTATGGTCTTGTTTATAGTATTCTTTTTCACATGATTGTAAATACTTCAATTGTTTTCTCATTATTAGGTAGCTAAAAACATTTGCCCTGTCGTTGTAGATATCCTAGCTATACTATTTGTGTTGTGATTTTTTTCTCCATTTTTATGCACCCGTTACAATTAAAATCCTGTTGAACAGAATAGAAATATTCATACTTTTGCTTTTCCCTTATCTGAAAATAACCACCATGACTACAACCAAAACTCCGTCTAAAGTAAAGCCCTGGGCCAGAACCTTATTGATTATTTCTGCCTTTTTCATTGTTTTCGCCCTGTTTCAACTGCTTGGCTACCTGGTTATGGGACTCAATATGTCAGACATTTCTCTTCAAAGACTCCCCTACAGGAAACAGTCGTTGCCTTGTTCACGCTTGTAGGAACGTTCAGCGTTATTGGAATCTTTCGTCGTTTTATCGACAGGGAGAGTTTCCGCAGTATGGGGTTTTATCCCAAAGGAGTTCGCAAGGAAGTGATTCTTGGGCTTGGACTGGGCGCTTTGATCATGGCTGCCGGATTTGCCTCCCTTGTTTTTCTCAATGAAATTCAGTGGACTGGCACCAACGTGGTTCCGGGTAATCTTCTGCTGGGGGTATGTTTATTTGTGCTGGTAGCCTTTACCGAAGAGTTGTTCTTGCGGGGATATATCCTGAATAACCTTATGAAATCGATGAACAGGATGGTTGCTTTACTGATTTCATCTGTATTCTTTTCCCTGCTACACATAATGAACCCCAGCTTTTCGTGGTTCAGCTTTTTGAATATTCTACTTGCAGGTATTCTCCTTGGCTTGCCTTACATCTACACCAAAAGCCTCTGGCTTCCTATTGCCCTGCATTTCAGTTGGAATTTCTTCCAGGGAACGATCTTTGGATTTAACGTGAGCGGCCAGACGACCTATTCGCTTTTTACCCAATCGAGGGTTGCTGATTCGATTTGGAATGGTGGCAAGTTTGGCTTCGAGGGTTCTGCTTTATCCGTTGTATTTCAAATTATTGCCATTACGGGTTTGTGGTGGTATTACAGCAAAAAGGAGGCGAAGTCGGTAAAGGAAGAAGAAACTATTACTCCTTCAACGAACGACCAAGGCAACCACCCCGCTAACTAACTGTAACTGATATAGCTTTGGGTTATTTGGGATTCAAGTTTTCAGTTCCAACCAGGACTTCGACAAAATGCCAGCGTAATTTACCTTCATGACCTCAAATTTTGGCGTAATTCAATTCGTGTTTGAAATCGAAAAGGCTTTCAAGGCTTAAATCTTCGTCCAGTTCCTCCCAGTGCAGACCTTCGCCCCATTGATCTATTTCAAATTTCAAGCGTTGCTCTGGTTTGGCATTTGCTAATCGGGCGAACCATGATATTGGATTTCCTATGATATGTCCACTGTCTAACTGTACATACATATTTTCATTGTCGAACCATACTTTTATTGCTTTCATAAGAGAAAAAGAAAAACTTCATTCCAAACATTCTGAATAATTCGGGCATCACTTATTTCGTTTGAATAACTACTCAACAAAAATAACTATTTTCTGTTGCTCCGCACCACCGGATATGCCTAAATCTACTATATTTAAATGACTCTGATTCTGAACAACTTTTACTCTTTCAGCGAACTACCCCTTATAATTAGATCGGCATAAAGCACATTGATTTTCGGGATGTATTCGGTTTCATCCGACATGATCCGGTTGAAGAGCATCTCTGCGGTCGCGGTTCCCATTTCGTAGGCATAATGGTCGACATAGGAAAGGTGCGTTTCGAAGATATCCAATCAATAACATTCATTGAAGCAACAACACATGGGAGGGTGAAATATCTTTACATAAGCAATATATGGAATACAAATTCCGTTAATGCTTATATTAAGAAGATAAATTCTATGAAATCCAAATTTAGAATATTATTGATGATTGGTCTTTTATTTCAATGTAATCAGGCCATTAGCCAACTTTACATTGGAAAATGGGAGCACATAAACAATGAAAATGAAAAGGTAATCATTGAATTTATGAATAACTCCGAATATAAAATATCAATTCCCAAAAGGAATATTGTTGCAATTGAGAGACAAGATGGGCTTAAAATTGATACGAATTTAAAATATACTATAGATAGCAGTACTAAACCCGCAAAGATTGATATTGTCTCAGGTTCCTCAGGAAAGATCTTACGAGGGATTATTGAATTCATTGATGCTGGAACCATACAGATGCAAATAAACCCCATCCCCAATGGTGAACGACCGCAAAAGTTTATACCTGATTCTGAAAATTATATAAAAGGTACAAGAACTTTTGAAAGTACAAAAACAGAAAACATTTAACACACTTTCCCAAAGTTGTCTATGTATTAAGATGATATTATGCTATTCTTTCAGCGAACTACCCCTTATAATTAGATCGGCATAAAGCACTTTGACTTCCGGGATGTATTCGGTTTCATCTGACAGGATCCTGTTGAAGAGCATCTCTGCGGCCGTAGTTCCCATTTCGTAGCCATGCTGGTCGACGGAGGAAAGGTGCGGATCGGTGATACCCGACAGGTATCCGTCGCTGAAGCCTACGATAGAGATGTCGTCGGGAATTTTATAGCCTCTTTTCTGGATGGTTTGCATGGCTCCGATGGCAGTCATGTCGTTCACCGCAAAAATACCATCGGGAATAATTCCTGCATCAAGCATAGTTACCACCATATTACGGGCCTTTTCGAAGGTATCGGCCTCCACTATCAGGCGGTTGTCGATGGGAATACCGGCTTCGGTGAGGGCATTCATATACCCCTGCAAGCGATCGCGACCAATCACCAGGTTTTGGGGTCCGGCAAAATGGGCAATGCGTTTCCGTCCTGTTTCAATCAGATGGCGGGTAGCCTTGTACGAAGCCTCAAGGTCGTCAATAACCACCTGGTCGGCATCGACTTCGGGAGCTACACGGTCAAAAAACACGAGGGGGATTCCGCTTTCCTGTAAATCAATCAGATGATCGAAGTTCTGCGTTTCCTTTGATACAGAGACCACAAGGCCATCGATCCGGTGTGAAAGCAGCGCTTTGCAATTGGCCACTTCGCGTATATAGCTTTCGTTCGACTGACAGATGATAACGGTATATCCTTTTTGCGAAGCGACATCTTCAATTCCGCTGATTACTGAAGAGAAAAAATAGTGTACTATTTCAGGAATAATAATCCCAATGGTATAACTGCGGCTGTTTTTCAGGCTCAGGGCTACCGCGTTTGGCTGATATTTCAGTTTGCCTGCCAGATCGTTCACCGCCTTCTTGGTATCCACATTGATATCCGGATGGTCTTTCAGTGCGCGTGAAACCGTTGAAGGTGAAATGCTTAGTATCCGCGCTATATCTTTAATGGTAATCTGATTACTGCGCATAATTGAGTTAGTCTTTGGTCGTTTGGGGTAAATCAACCACTAAAGATAATATATTATTTCCACGCATCACTATCCGGGAGAGAATGGTGTAAAATGCTTCAAAACATACCCACCAGTTCGTACCTGTTTTTAAACATAAAGAGTGCAAACGTCACCGCAAACGATTGCAGTAAATGAATTGTGACATCTTTTAACAGTTAATTAACGGTTTCTTTAAGTTTGAAGTGGAATTAAAAGTAAATGAAGTTATAAACGGATCCCGATGGCAATCGGGATTGAATGGTATTAACTGATCCCGATGGCTATCGGGACTTTGGATGTTGAATCTAAAAATTAGTAATTGAACCAATAATTAATTAAAACATGAGGATTATTCACAAAAACCTAAATGTATTAATGCTGATATTGTCGCTTTTGCTTGGAAATTTCGCAATGGCGCAACAGACAGCATTAACGGGTAAGGTAACCGATAGCTCATCGGGGGAATCTTTACCAGGTGTTTCGATCGTAATTAAAGGTACGACCACGGGAACCATCACCGATATGGATGGTCAATACACCCTTAATGTAAAAAAGGGAGAAATCCTTCAGTTTTCATTCGTAGGATATAAAGTTCAGGAGATTCCTTTTACGGGTCAAAAAAGTCTTGCCATATCCCTTGTAGTCGATCGTGCACAAGTGGATGAAGTGGTAGTTATCGGCTATGGTCAGGTCAAGAAATCGGATGCCACGGGTGCGATCAGTACGGTGAGTTCAAAAGATTTCAACCATGGATCGATTAGCTCACCACAGGAACTGATGGTTGGCAAGAGTGCCGGCACCGTGATTACTTCCAGTGATGGTGCTCCGGGAAGTGGCGCAACCATCCGTATCAGGGGAGGTTCATCCATGTCGGCAAGCAATGATCCATTAATTATCATTGATGGATTCCCTGTAAGTAATTCGGGAATTTCAGGATTGGCAAACCCTTTATCAACAATCAATCCTAATGATATTGAAACTTTTACGGTATTGAAAGATGCTTCGGCAACTGCCATTTATGGTTCAAGGGCCTCAAACGGAGTCATCCTTATTACTACCAAAAAAGGAACTGTCGGAAAACCAATGAAAATCGAATATAATGGTACTGTTTCGGTGAATACTATTCCTGCTTACATGGACGTTATGTCTGGGGATCAATTCCGCTCAATGGCTTATGATCTTGCCTCACAAAGTGCGGTTGGCTTAAGTATGGGTAGTTTAAGTCGTCTTGGAACACAAAACACCAACTGGCAATCACAAATCTATCAGACTGCCCTTTCGCATGACCATAATGTCAATATTAGCGGTGGATATAAAACCATGCCTTACCGTGTTTCCATCGGATACACCAATCAGGATGGTATTTTGAAAACGACCAATATGGATCGTACAACATTGGCAATAGGACTCGATCCTTCTTTTCTGAACAATACTTTGAAAGTAAGCATCAATCTGAAAGGAAGTTACACCAGTCAGAATTTTGGTAATGCAGGGGCTGTTGGTTCTGCTGTCGCCTATGATCCCACACAACCGGTTATGAACGGCAATACCAAATTCGGCGGATATAATACCTGGATCAATCTTTCGGATATATTACCCGACGGGACCATGAATCCAAACGGAAGTCCAAACCCCATCGGTGTAGCCAATCCGGTTGCCTTACTTAACCAGACCGACAATACTTCAATCGTGCAACGAAGCCTGGGAAATGTACAGTTAGACTATAAACTTCCTTTCCTCCCGGGATTACGGGCTAATTTGAATGCAGGTTATGATTATTTCACCACAAAGGGACACAACAATAGTCCTAATGAAGCTGCTTTTACCTATAGAAACGGAATTGGCGCCAAGGATGACTATAAACAAAACGGTAAGACTCAACTGGTGGATTTTTACCTGAATTATGTGAAAGATATCAAATCAATTGATAGCAAGATAGATGTTACCGGTGGTTACTCATGGCAGCATTTTTATAAAGACGGATCAAATTTTAGCCGCAATGGCGACGGAACCCAGGTATCAGACAGTTCAAAATTCATCAATGAAAACTACTTGGTGTCTTTCTTCGGACGTATGAATTATACTTTAAAAGACCGATATTTATTAACCTTCACTCTTCGAGATGACGGGTCTTCACATTTTTCAAAGGCTAACCGCTGGGGTCTTTTCCCTGCAGCCGCATTGGCCTGGAAGATCAAGGACGAATCGTTCCTTAAAGATGTTTCAGAAGTTAGTGATTTGAAATTAAGATTAGGCTGGGGTATCACCGGTCAGCAGGATGTAGGTAATGATTTTCCTTATTTGCCTGTATACCGTGGAAGTACAGCAACAGCACAGTACCAGTTTGGAGACGTCTTTTATAACACCTTGCGTCCAAATCCATATGATGCAAACATAAAATGGGAGCAAACTGCTACCCTTAATCTTGGTTTAGACTTTGGATTTCTGAAAGACCGTCTTACCGGTACATTGGATGTTTACCAACGGAAAACCACAGATATGCTGAATACCATTCCAATTGCAGCAGGAAGCAATTTCTCCAATTTCTTACTTACTAACGTAGGAAATATGGAAAACAAAGGGGTAGAACTTTCTTTGAACGGAATCATTGTTTCGAAAAAGGATATCACCTGGAGCATGGGCTTTAATGCTGCTTACAATCAGAATAAAATCACCAAGCTGACCAAGACCGACGATCCTAATTATACCGGAGTCGATACTGGACTTATTGGTGGTGGCGTTGGAAATTACATCCAAAATCAAATGGTCGGATACCCTGTCAATTCATTTTATGTCTTCCAACAGGTTTATGGTTCGAATGGCATGCCGATCGAAGGGCTCTATGCTGACCGCACTGGTAAAGGAGGAACAATTACAAGCAATAACCTGAATAAATACCATGATAAAAAACCGGCACCGGATTATACGCTGGGAATCAATTCAAGGTTTGCTTATAAACACATCGACTTCTCCTTCTCTGGAAGAGCAAGTATTGGCAACTATGTATACAATAATGTTGCTTCAGGTGCATTATACTCAACCGTTTACAATCAGTCAGGATTCTTTAACAACATTCCAACGCTGGTTAACAACGCAAAGTTTACAAATACACAATACTTCTCTGATCAATACATTGAGAATGCCTCCTTTTTTAAGATGGATAATATGAGTATCGGATACAATTTCGAAAAGCATCTTAAAGCACGAATAAGCTTTACTGTACAAAACGTCTTCACGATTACAAAATATACAGGACTTGATCCTGAAGTTAATGGCGGTATTGACAATAATTTTTATCCCCGTCCGAGAGTATTTGTACTTGGCGTAAATCTTACACTATAACTTTATTAAGAATACGACATGAAAAATTATAAAATAAAATCATTAGCTGTTATCCTTGCCGCACTGATGTTTTCGTCTTGTGTCAAAGATTTGAGTGTTACTCCGAAAGATCCAAACATTGTAACTTCTCTTACTGTTTATAACACACCCGCGGCCTACAAAGAAGGATTGGCAAAGCTTTATGCTACCTTATCTGTAAGCGGTCAGCAGGGTCCATCCGGTCAACCGGATATCGCCGGGATTGATGAAGGTTTTGGAAATTATCTTCGTCAGTATTGGAATTTACAGGAATTATCAACCGATGAAGCGGTTATGGCCTGGAATGATGCCTCTATTAAAGACTTCCATTGGCAAACATGGGCTCCGAATGATGTATTCGTTGCCGCACTCTATTCGCGCATCATGTACACTGTTGCCTTGTGTAATGAATATATCCGGGCAACTGCAGGGAATACCGATCCCGATATCATGAAATATCATGCCGAAGCAAGATTTCTTCGTGCACTGGCTTATTATCACGCCATCGATTTATTTGGCAATCCTCCCTTTGTTACTGAAGCTGACAAACCTGGAGCATTTTTCCCAAAACAAACCACACGTGCTGCATTGTTTACCTATCTTGAAACTGAACTCAAGGCTATTGAAACAGAACTTGGCGCTCCAAAATTTGAATATGGAAGAGCTGATCAGGGTGCAGCATGGACTCTTTTGGCCAAGCTTTATCTGAATGCAAAAGTGTATGTAGGAACAGATAGAAATGCTGATTGTGTTACTTATTGCAACAAGGTAATTGCCGCCGGTTATACATTAAATGCCAAATACGCAAATAATTTTACTGCTGACAATAACAAAAGTTCTGAAATGATTTTCCCGATTACTTGTGATGGAAAACATACCCAATCATACGGAGGAATGACTTATCTCGTCCATGCAGAAATTGGCGGAACCATGCCACCTGCTCAGTTTGGTGTTGGTGGTGGATGGGGTGGAATTCGCACCACTTCTGCTTTAGTTTCCAAATTTGCTGATACAAGCGGCAAAACCGATCAACGGGCTATGTTCTGGACCGATGGGCAGAAACTTGTGATTACAGATATCAGTCAGTTTACTGATGGATGGGCCATTACAAAATTCTCCAATCTAACCTCTACGGGGGCTGCTGCACCTGATGCCCATCCCGACTTTGTGGATACTGACTACCCTGTATTCCGTCTTGCTGACGTATACCTGATGTACACCGAAGCTGTTCTCAGAGGGGGAACCTCTGGTGATGCAGGTACTGCATTAGGATTTGTGAATGCTATTCGTACAAGAGCTTTTGGCAATAACACCGGCAATATTACAGCCGGACAGTTGAATTTGGATTTTGTTCTTGATGAGCGTTCACGCGAACTCTATTGGGAAGGTCACCGCAGAACCGACCTGATCAGGTTTGGCAAATTTACCGGCGGAGCCTACTTATGGCCCTGGAAAGGAAAAGTTGCAGCAGGAACAGCTACCGATAGTTACCGTGATTTGTATCCAATTCCATCAAACGATATGGGTGCCAATCCAACATTAGTACAAAATCCTGGTTATTAATCCTTAAAACTTTTGAACAATGAATAAAAAATTATTTATATATCTGACTTTAATTGGATTGATCGGACTTTTGTTTTCTTGCAAAAAGGACGAAACAAAAGCAGTTTTGTCTGACAATCCGATTGTACCAACTTTTCAGACTATTCCTGATTTGACCCTTAAGAGGGTCAATGGAACCAGTGTTCTAACTTTTGTTGGTACTCCTGTAGATGCAGGATTCCATGCCTCTGTAACTTATTACCTCGAAGCATGTGCCAAAGGGAATAATTTTGTAGATGCAGTCCAAATCATGAATGATGTTCAGGATCTTTCTCTGCAGATTTCAGTGAGTGATTTGAACGGTATGCTGCTTAAAAAGTTTCCTGCCGATAAGGTATCTTCACTTGACTTTCGCATCCGTGCAGTCCTGTCCTTAAGCAGCGGCACCGGATCTTATGTCTATAGTTCAACAGTGACAACCAAAGATGTAACTATTTATGGGTTACCACGCCTGGACTTAATCAATTCGGGTATCGCCCAGAAGATTGAATCCCCATTAGGAGACGGCAGTTACTTAGGATATGTGAACCTGGATATAACAAAGCCATTTACTTTAAAAGATCCTGATGCCAATGTTGTATATGGTGACAGTAACGGACTTCTCGCAGTAAATGGAACAGCCATTCCGTTCCCTGTAAAGGATGTTACCGGATGGCACAAACTAGCTGTAAATACCAAGGCGCTTACCTATAAAATGGATCTCTATATGATCGGAATTATTGGTTCGGCAACTGTAAATGGCTGGAATACTCCGGATACAAAAATGGACTATGATATCAACCAGGGTTGTTGGGTGAAGACTTTAGATCTGCAACCTAGTCTCGATGGCGGCGTAATGAAATGCGAGTTCAAGTTCAGGCTGAATGATGATTGGGGCTGGAATGTTGGCGGGACTCTTGATAAATTGGTACAAGGTGGTGCCAATCTGGTTGTAACTCCCGGTAATTATACCGTTAAGTTATTCATAAATTCTGATGGATCTACCGGTTCATGTCAGCTAACTAAGAACTAATTTGAAATGCGTGTTTGGTTCACTGTGCATATTTAAAGCAGTGCTTCACTTAAGAACAGTGAGCCAGATGCAAATTTTCAATAGGTTATAAAAAATAACGTTTAAAAAATATATTTATGAAACGAATGTCCATATATAGAATATTGGCCGTCCTCGTAACTGTGATCGTGCTTTTTGCTGCATGCACAAAGGAAACTGCGGATGTTAGATTAGCTCCGACACTTGCTACTACCCAATTGCTTAATGTTACCTCCAATACGGCCACTGTAGTTGGCTATGTGGTTTCTGAAGGTAGTGGATTTACTGAAAAAGGAGTATGTTTCAATATCGCCACAGCTCCTACAATTGCCAACAGCAAAGTTGCCTATACTGGTGAAGCTACTACAGCAACTTTCAGCGTGGCATTGAGTGGACTTAATTATGCCACCAAATATTATGCACGGGCTTATGCAACAGGTTCGGCCGGGACTATCTACGGCGAAGAGTATAATTTCACCACTCTGCCTGTGGTTCCTACCCTCACAACGGTTGCTATTACAGCAATTACTGGTAATTCAGCAGCTGGTGGCGGTAATGTGACCGTTACCGGAGGCGCTGATGTCACTGCCCGCGGTATATGCTTTGCATTAACCCACAATCCGGCGGTTACCGATATTAAAACAAGCGATGGAAAAGGGGCAGGAGCATTTGTAAGTGCACTTACCGCCCTGAAAGGCAACACGACTTATTATGTACGCGCCTATGCTACAAACAGCGCAGGTACAGGTTATGGTCCTGAAGTTTCTTTCACAACTCTGGTTGATTTGCCTGTTATTACCACTGCTGCTACATCTGCTATTACAAAAGTAGCTGCCGTATCGGGTGGTAATGTGACCTATGATGGAGGTGGTACTATCACTGCCAGAGGTATTGTCTGGAGCTTAACAGCTAATCCGACATTATCAAATACCAAGATTGATGGCGGTACAGGTACGGGTGCATTTGTTAGCCCAATTAGCGGTTTAACCAGCAGTACGGTTTATCATGTCCGTGCCTATGCAACCAATAGCGCCGGAACAGCTTACGGAGCAGATGTACAATTCTCAACATTGGCTGATATTACTAAACTGTGGGTCGTTGGTGATTATAACGGTTGGGATAACAGTGATAATGCCAAGTTCATTCTTTCAACAATTACCAGCAATGGTGATGCCGAAGGATACGTCTTTCTCAAGAGCGGTGGATTTAAACTTGCTACAGATCACAGCTGGTCAGATGGTGCTACATTTGGTGATGGCGGTTCGGGTAAATTAGTCAATCCGGGAGGCAATATTGCAGTTCCTGCTGACGGTTACTATTTGATCAAAGCTAATATTGGAACCATGACCTATTCCATCACCCTGACCACCTGGGGTATTATAGGTGATGCAACCATTGGTGGCTGGGGTACTCAAACCAATATGGTTTATAATCCTACAAGTTTGACATTCAATTTAGGGGCACATTTAACTGCCGGAACAACAATGTTCAAATTCAGAGGGACCTCTGATTGGGGAATAAATTATGGCATTAAACCAGGAATTTCAACCCTGGTTGCTGGAGGAGATAATATTCCTGTTACGGTTGAAGGGGATTATGCAATCACTTTGGATTTAAGCCATCCAAACGCTTACACTTATAGTGCAAACCGCTGGGGCATAATTGGTGATGCTACTCCTGATGGATGGAACTCCGATCAAAACTTGACCTGGGATGCCACAAATAAGGTATTCACTATCACTGTAACCTTAACCGCAGGCACCATTAAATTCAGGGCTAACGATGCCTGGGATCTTGCTTTAGGTGGTTCTCTTGACGCATTATCTACTTCTGGAGGAAACATTCCGGTTGCAGCTGCAGGTAATTATACTGTCACTTTAGATCCATGGGGTCTGAAAGCAACGGTTACTAAAAACTAATATCTTAATCTTAAAGGCTTATCCGTTCACTCCGGACGGATAAGCCTTTTTTTATTAGCCGGATAACCAATCTTCCGGTTTTCTTATCAAATGAATATTGCAGATTATACGGTCCGGACAAATGTTCAACCTGTATCTTGCAATTTCTTTTTTACCTTTACTTTTTATTCCAAAACAAATGATCCATCGAATCAATCTTCTTTTCTGGCTGGTAGCTGTTTATCAGATAAGCTTTGCACAGATTACAACCAATCCTGCACTGCCAGCTCAAAATCAGGGAGTAACCATTACTTTTGATTCGTCAAAAGAATCCAGGCTTGGATTGTTTACCGGGGATTTATATGCACATACCGGGGTATATGTAGCCGGCAACACCAACTGGCAACATGTAATTGGTGCATGGGGAAACAATGCTGTACAGCCCAAGTTGACCAATAAAGGGAATGGAATTTATGAACTGGTTATCAGCCCTGATATTAATACCTTTTATTCCATTTTGCCTGGGGAAACAGTTACCTCAATGAATTTTGTCTTTCGTTCGGCTGATGGTACCAAACAAACCAACGATCTTTTTGTCAATGTTTATGTCCAGGGGTTAAACGTCAGCATAAGCTCTCCTGCCAGGATCAATATATTTGAGAAAAACCAGTCCTTTACTTTCACTGCTTCAGCATCAGCTAGCTCAGACCTGGTACTCTACCAGAACAATCAGCAAATCGCTGCCCAAACCGGAACATCTATTACCCAAAATATAAGCATTCCCAATGCCGGAGATTACTGGCTAAAGGTAAAAGCCACACAGAATACAACTGTGAAACTTGACTCGGTCTATATATGCATCCGCGAAACAACAACCAATGAAAGCAGGCCAGCCGGCTTACTTACAGGCATTAATTATATCGACAACCAGTCCGCCACTCTAATTATTTATGCACCCTACAAGAATTACATTTTTGTGACCGGTGATTTTAATAAATGGTATCCTGAGAATAGCTTTCAGATGAAGAAAGACGGCGACTATTTCTGGTTGACTATAGGAAATCTGACCCCTCAAAAAGAATATATCTATCAATACCTGATTGACGGAAATCTGCAGGTCGCCGATGCCTATACCGACAAGGTCTCTGATTCGGACGATCAATACATACCGTCAACGATATACCCTAACCTGATTCCATATCCTGCCGGAAAGGCCGTCGACAGAGCTTCGGTACTTCAATCCGGACAGACACCTTACGCGTGGACGACAACCACTTACTCCGTTCCCCAGCAAAGTAAGCTTTCGATATACGAATTGCTGATCCGTGACTTCACTGCAGACCAGACCTATAGCGGTGTGAAAAACAATCTCCCTTATCTGAAAAGACTGGGCATCAATACCATTGAGTTGATGCCCTTCAGTGAGTTTGAAGGAAACAGCAGCTGGGGCTATAATCCGAATTTCTATTTCGCTCCTGATAAGGCTTACGGAACAAAGAACGACCTGAAGGCCCTGATTGACGAATGTCACAAGCAAGGATTTATCGTTGTACAGGATATAGTATTGAACCATTCGTATGGTTCAAATCCCATGGTTAAAATGTATTGGAACTCCGCCCTGAACCAACCAGCTGCCAATAATCCATGGTTCAACCAGACTTCTCCCAACCCGGTATATAGCTGGGGCAACGATTTTAATCATACGAGCCAGGCCACCAAAGATTTTGTCGACCGGGTGACTAAATACTGGATGACTGAGTACAAAATAGACGGTTACCGGTTCGATTTCTCCAAAGGCTTCACCAATACCCCTGGTGACGGCTATGCCTTTGATCCTTCACGTATTGCCATCCTCGAACGAATAGCAGGGAAAATATGGGAGGTTAATCCGAAGGCACTTGTCATATTGGAACATTTTACTGCCAACAACGAAGAACAGGAATTGACAGCTTACGGCAATGGTATGATGGTGTGGGGAAATGCCAATTCGGCCTTTTCGGAAGCTGCGATGGGATATAGCAATTCCAATAAATCTGATCTCAGCGGAGCATCCTACCATGTACGCGGATTCTCGAAACCCGGCCTGGTGGCTTATATGGAAAGCCACGACGAGGAGAGGCAGATGTACAATACACTTAACTACGGCAACTCTCTGGGGGCATACAACACCAAGGATCTGACCACTGCGCTCCAGCGGAGCCAGATGGCTGCAGCCTTCTTTCTTTCGCTTGCAGGACCTAAAATGATCTGGCAGTTTGGTGAACTGGGATATGATTATTCGATTAATACCTGCCAGGACGGCTCCATTAACAATAACTGCAGGACATACCCCAAACCATTGCATTGGGATTACCTCAACAATTCCGACCGCTTAAAATTGTTTGATGTGTATTCTGCTATGTTGCGCCTGCGCTCACAATTCGATGTATTTACTTCAGGACAGGAGACTCTGGCGGTAAACGGAGATATCAAGAAGATACAACTTAGTCTGAACAATCAGAATATCACCCTGATGGGTAATTTTGGAATGAGCCTGAATACAATCACTCCTAATTTTCAGCATACAGGTACCTGGTATGAATTCTTCACCGGAAACGAGCTTTCGGTTACTGACTTAAATGCCAATCTTCTTCTGAATCCAGGAGAGTACCGCCTGTACAGTGATCAGAAACTACCTGCATTCAAGGATCTTGCAACAAGTGTTTCGGGAAGTTTTCCCCAATCGGGTTTGCATATATACCCAAATCCGGTTACCGATAAACTGCAGGTAGAATCTTCAATAACGGTTCAGAATATTGAACTTTACTCCATCGATGGGAAAGTCGTTTACCAGTCAAAGCCAAATACGAACAACATAAGCATAAGCTTAAATCATCTGAAAACTGGTATTTATTTTCTCCGTGTTCAGACGAACAATCAACTTTTCACAGAAAAAATCGTAAAAGAATAAAAGGTATATAATCGTAATTAATTATTATTATCTTTAAGCCACTTCATGGACTATAACATACGGAAATATGAAACGCATTTTCTTGATCCTGGTTATGGTTGGGATGGTTGGCTTGAGTTCTGCCATCCAACCGCCCCGAAAACCCTTCATTCAAATTACGATTGATGGGAAAAGTTATAATAGCGGGGACATACTGACGGTTACACCAGGACAGAAAATGATGATTGCCGTTGAAATGGAAGGAGGAAGAAGAGATTATTGCAAATTTCCTGAAACATATGCCGACATTACCAGCACCGCCCAAATCCTTTCGAGAGGATCAAATGGAATCAGCTATCTTTTAGATGATAAAAAAAACGAATGGAAATTACTTGGCGAAGAAGCCCTTTTTACCTCCGAAGATTTCCTTCAAATTAATATCAGGCCCGACCGAATGTCGGCTGAAGTGACTGTTTCGACCGAAAAATTCCCTCAAACCTACCTGAAAATTTCGACAACGACCAAATGGCAATTCAATCAAAATGGCTCTCTGTCGGAAGAAACAAACCGGGCAGAAGGAACGATTTACATCCAGATGGCAGGCCAGTCGGATGTTTGGTTCAAATCGGCCAATATTGAGGCTTCAGGCATCAGGAACGATTTGGTCAGGGATAAATTGAATGAAGTTCAGGCAAGCTGCGACAGTATAGAAAAAAATTTCTACCGGCTCAACTTCAATGCCGTTCAGCAATCCATCCGGTCTCTTCAGACTGCGGTTGGTACACTTAAAACGACCATCGACCAGGTTAAAGCAGCAAACCAATCGTATCAAACCCAAGTACTTTTTATTGGAATTCCCAGCGACCATCCTTATGAGGCCATTGACGTAATTGCAATGGTTAAAAAAAGCTGGATTGAATTTGAACCAGTAATGGGCGGATTAAAACAACAACTTGCAAAACTGCCGGCCCAATCCACCAGGGAAAACAAAGATCAGCTGATAAACATTATCAATAATTATATCGACTGGCAAAACAAATTGCCGAAAAATGCCTTCCAGATTATGCCACTTTTCATGCCCCGTCTAAAACAGGATGAGATTAAGCTTCCTGACAATCTGAATTTTACTCCCCAGGGAAAATCCATGGATAATTATCCACAGGCTATTTCCGATTTCAATGCTTTTCTTGATAAGCGTATTCAGCAAATCCCCGATGAAATTGATAAGATAAATGCTATCCACACCCAGTTACAGGCCATTCGTTTGTTCGACCAGATGCTTCGAAGTTATTTCTCCTCCGTCAACTGGGCCGAATGGAAAAGCACCAGAGGCATTTAGAATTTACGGGCTGAGTTAATCAGTGAAATCGCTTTTAAAAAAGGCTAATTATATTGGCTGATTGAATATTTTGGCATTTCATTTTACCCCGAAGAGTCACCCACCAGTAAACCCCTTCAAAATGCTTGTTTGCGAAAAGACCATCGGTTAAAGGGACTAATCGAAGGAATGCCCCTGTAAGGCAAGCCGGGTTCGGGTTCGGGAAGGGTTCGGGAGGGGAATCCTTGGGTATTCCTTTTATATATCTGTACTATGACTGATCTGCAACAGTACTAAAATTGGGATCTTAGTACTTTTGTAAATCAATCATAGATTAATCTATCCGAAGCAAACACGACGCAATACCCTCCCGGAACCCTTCCGTGTAGGTCGAAAGCTGGTCAATTGTTTCACTGAAGAATTTCTGAATGGATAGAAAATTGGAGTCCGGAGTAAAGGAGTTCATTGCTGCATCATTACTTCTGACTTTCGCATGAACTCATTTGTAGGACAAAGATAAATATTTTCTGGCAAAAAATGAATATTGAAAAGGAGAAGTTATTTAAAACATCAAAAAAAGGGGAAAAGACCAAAGGCTGAACTGGATAATAGTTACAGATAAAAAATTCAGGAATATTAAAAGCGATTTCCCTACAGACTTAATCCAAATCACAAAATCAGAACAATACAGCAGTAATAAACCTGTCGGAAAAGTTTATTTTCCTGCACGGTAAACCACCTCGCCCCCCAGCACGGTTTTTACCACTTTTGCTTTCAGTACATCGCCTGCGTCGCATTTCATGATATCGGTGTCCATCAGCACAAAATCAGCCGATTTGCCTGCCTCAATGCTTCCCTTGTTCGTCTCTTCAAAACTGGCTTTAGCCGGCCAAAGGGTAATGGAACGCAAAGTTTGCTCTCTGGTCAGGGCATTTTCCATCTGAAAACCTCCTTCAGGTAATCCCGCTGTGTTCTTCCTGAATGCAGATGCATAGAAGGTCAGCATGGGATTTATTCCCTCAACCGGGAAGTCCGTTCCATTGGGCAGCCATCCGTTTTGAGCCAGCAGTTGCTGATAGGCGTAAGCGTTCTTTATTCGTTCCGGCCCCAACCGTTTGTCAGCCCAAAGCATGTCGGAAGTAGCATGGGTCGCCTGAATGGAAGGAATTACCGAATACTTTCCAAACAGGTTCACGTCCTCTGGATCGACCATCTGTGCGTGTTCGATCCGCCAACGCCGGTCATTCGTTCCCTTCAGAATTTTCCCATAGATATTCAGGATCATACGGTTGGCGCCATCCCCAATGCAATGGGTAGCCACCTGAAAATTGGCATCATAGGCCCGCTGACCAATGGATTCAAAATAGGAAGAGGAGTTCATCGCCATTCCGTGGTTACCGGGTTCATCAGAATAATCGTTAATCAACAGTGCGCCTCGTGAACCGAGGGCTCCATCGGCGTATAGCTTGATGGTACTGACCTGTAAGCGGTCGGTGATGTAGGGTCCCTCTTTCAGAAAATAGTCCAGATTTGTTTCACTGGGATTCATCATAGCGTTGATGCGTATCTTCAGTAAACTTTGCTTTTGAAGGGAGTCCATGAGCAGGATGGTTTCTTTTGGTAGTCCGCAATCAGTAACCGAAGTGAGACCCGCCTCCAGGCAATTCTTTTGAGCAGCCAGTAAAGCCTTTATTTTCAAATCAAGGGTTGGTTCAGGAATCCTGCTAAAGACCAGTTCTTTGGCATTGTCGATCAGCACACCGGTTGGCTGTCCGTTTTTCAGCAGCACCTCTCCCCCATCGGTTTTGGTTAAAGCGTTTATCCCTGCTTCCTGTAGCGCTTTTTTATTGCACCATGCCGCGTGACCATCGACCCTGATCAGGTAAACGGCCACATCAGGAAACAATTCGTTCAGGCGACTGTTATCGGGAAATTCCTTTTCGGCCCAGAGATTCTGATCCCAACCACGACCAAGCAACCACTTTTCTCCCGTTCCGATGGCTATCGGGATCAGATGATGCTCCTGAAGCTTTTTGTAAATGCCTTCCTTAGTGGTAATACCAGCCAGATCGGCATACTCCATCAGGTTCATTCCATAGCCGAAGAAATGACAATGTGCATCATTGAATCCCGGGTAAACCGGCTTTCCTCCACAATCGATTGTTTGAACGGAGGTATATTTTGAGCTTATCTCCTTATTGGTGCCAACGGCCAGAAACTGACCGTCCTTTACGGCAAAACTTTCGGCAACAACAAAGGAATCGCTTACAGTATACACTTTGGCGTTGGTCACAATCAGGTCTGCTTTCATCTTTGGGAGATTACACGATATAACAAATAGGACCAGGATTAATGATATGGATTGAATGATTCTCATGGGACTTCAAAATAAATCTTCTATTAATTGTTTCCTTTACTCTTTTACAAGCCAAATATGAGGGTTGCGAAAAGTACTTATTACTGACAATATTTCAACTGTTTGAGTTTCTTCGTTAATGTAAAAATGAATCAGGTAAGGGAATTTACTCACCAGGGCACAACGAATTTGTTTATAACGAATGTTATAAATATGAGGAGATATTTTAAGCATATCTATATGATTAACAATTGTATTGTGAAATAATTCACCTAATCCGACTTTCTGCTCGTCATACCAATTGATAATTTCCTGAATGTCAGACATTGCTTCAGGTTTGTATTTCACCTTGTATTTCATTTGAATTTCAGGGATTTTTTCCCCTCATCCCAGTCTAAAAGAGTATCTGGATTATTCCTTACCTGATCAAATCGCTCCATTACCAACTTTTGATGTTCTTCTGGAATAGTATAGACATCAGCTTCTTTTTGCATGGCATAATCCAACATGCTTTTAATCGCATTGATTAGTTTAATGTCATTCACTTGCTTAAACTGTTCTATAATAATTGATTTTTGTGCTTGAATATCCATAATAATCAGAAATATCAATTAATTATCCAATTTGATACTTACACTTAAACAAAGATAAAAAATAAAAGGTTGAATCCCCTATCTTTCGTATTCCATTTGTTCCACAAAATAACGCACAAAAAAGTTATTGGGCTAATAGTTACCTCACTTCACCACCACAGTCTTCACATTCACAAATTCGCGAATGCCATTCATTGATAATTCGCGTCCGTAGCCACTCTCCTTCACTCCGCCAAAAGGCAGTCGGGGATCTGATTTCACAAAGTCGTTCACAAAAACACAACCTGCTTCAAGGCCCTTTTCGGCCAGTATTTTGCCCTTTTCTCCATCAGAGGTAAAGATACCAGCCCCCAGACCAAATACGGTGTCATTGGCAATGCGAATGGCCTCCTCTTCGGTCTTGAACCTGTACAACACAGCCACCGGTCCAAATAACTCCTCATGATAGGCAGGCATTCCCGGAGCTACATTTTCCAATACGGTTGGCGGATAGAAAGCAGCCTTTCCTTTCGGAATATACCCTCCCATCAAAACCCTTGCTCCCATCTTACGGCTTTTAACTACCTGCCGGTGCAGGTCATCGCGTAGGTCAGTCCGTGCCAGGGGACCAATAGTCGTTTTCGGATCAAGAGGATCGCCAAAGCCGGCCTCACCCATTAATCGCAGAAATTCCTTTTTATACGTTTCATAGATCTTATCGGCTACAATAAACCGCTTGGCGCCAATGCAACTTTGCCCCGCATTCAATAGCCTGCTGGTCACACACAGGCGGGCTGTCGTATTTATATCTGCATCTTCCAGTATCAGGTAAGGATCACTGCCACCCAATTCGAGGACCGACTTCTTAAGCGCCGACCCTGCCACAGAAGCTACCTCCCTGCCTGCCGGAGTGCTTCCTGTTAAGGTAACGGCTTTGATCAGCGGGTTCTCAATCACTGCCTTTACCTCTGTCGAACCAATCAGTAAGGTTCTGAATACGTTCTCAGGAAACCCTGCCTCCCTGACAAGACGTTCAATAGCCAAGGCGCAACCCGACACATTCGATGCATGTTTCAAAACTCCCGTATTGCCTACCATCAAAGCAGGAGCCAGAAACCGGAATACCTGCCAGAAGGGGAAATTCCAGGGCATTACGGCCAAAACCGTCCCAATTGGCTGATACGATATATACGACTCCGAAGCTTCCGTCTGAATGGGCTCATTTCGCAGGAAATCTTCGGCATTGCCGGCATAAAAGGCACAAACCAGGGCGCATTTTTCAATCTCGCCAAGGGCTTCACGTTTCACTTTTCCCATTTCCGAAACCATAATCCCGGCCAGCTCCTCTTTCTGCTCAAGCAATCTCGCCTGGAGGTTAATCATGAGCACTGAACGCTCTTCAAAGCGGCACTGCTTCCACCCCTGAAAAGCAGCATCAACCTGCCTGATGATACCCTTTACCTCTGCGGAGGAATATTCCTGATAATTTCTGATGACTTCACCTGAATATGGATTGACTGATTGCATGGCTCAAATATTTTATCCAAAAATACGAACTATTCCCATTACAAAAAATGACCTCACTCACTACCCCTAAAAAACAAATCCCCCAGGGATTACCAAAAACCCTGGAGGATTGCTCGAATCTTCATAACAACTGGAAAAAGTCATTAGTCATTGGAAAAGAGGAAAGAGAAAAATGGAATAAGGAAAACGGCTCCTCATTCCTCTTTCCTCTTTCCTAATTATCTCCCTTCTCTTCATAACGAATAAGGTTAATAAGGTTGTGGTTTAAGGGGTTGACATGTGCTACTAAGGTTAAATTACAAAACATAAGGTATGTCCAAAAATCCTGATTCGCACATTTTCTCACCTTCTCCCCATCGCCCCCTCGTTCCTCTTTCCCTTTTCCCTTTTCCCTTTTCCCTTTTCCCTTTTTTATGCCGGCACTTCCATAACCAGTATTTTCGATGCTTTGTTCGCCTTCATGGCTATGGGGCCAGCTATTTCTTCGATACCTAAACCGTCCCTCTGGTTCAGGGTTTCCGATCCAACCACCAATTCTCCTGAAATCAGGAACAGATAAACAAGACTATCGCTCTTTTTTAGCGAATAGCTGATTGTCGAACCCGGTTCGAAGACTCCCAACGAGAACCAGGCCTGCTGATGAATCCACAGCGAATCGTCCTGTCCGTCGGGTGACACCACCGTGCGCCATTTGCCGTTCATTTCCTCTTCGGAAAAACGGGCTTGTCCATAGCGGGGTTCCACGTTCTTCTTATCGGGGAAAACCCAGATCTGGAGCAAGCTGGCTTCATTCTCTTTCGAATGATTAAACTCCGAATGCTGAATCCCTGTTCCGGCCGACATCACCTGTACCTCGCCGGGTGTGATGACCGAACCGTTACCCATACTGTCGCGGTGAGCAAGTTCCCCGTCCAGAACAATGGTTATGATTTCCATATTGTCGTGTGGATGGGTTCCAAAGCCCATTCCTGCCTGTATCGTGTCGTCATTCAATACCCGAAGCGCCCCAAAGTGAATACGGTCGGGATTGTAATAATTGGCAAAACTAAACGAATGCCAGGTGTTCAGCCAACCGTGATCTGCATGTCCACGGTATGCTGCTTTGTAAACTGTCAGTTTCATACTGTTACTCCTTTTTAAAATTGTTGTAAATTGTTGTCCTTGGTCATAAGGAAAAAGGAAAAAGGAAAAAGGAACGTCATTGGTCATTAATGGTCATCCAGATAAGGTTAATAAGGTAGTGGGATTAGGGGTTAATTTATGTTACTAAGGTTATCCAACAAAATGTAAGATTTGCTATGGAATCATAATGTGCATTTTCCCTTAATCTCACCTTCTCATTTTCTCCCCATCTCCCCCTCGTTCCTTTTACTCAATGACTAATGACTCTTTCCTTATTCCGCTACTACCAGGTTGAAGTCGAGGGTAAAATCATCATAAACTACTTTGTCGCCCAGGTTTTCAAAGAAGGATTTTGAACCAAACTTCATATTAAACTTGGTGCGGTCGATGGTCATAGTTCCAACGAAGCTGGTGTTTTTTCCATCTTTTGAAGAAGTTGCATTAAACGTTACCGGATTGGTAATTCCCTTGATAGTCAGGTTTCCTGTAAAGACACTAGTACTCCCGTTGCTTTCAACCTTGGTTAAAACCAGTTCCGAAGTCGGATGGGTTGCAACAGCAAAAAAATCATCCGATTTAAGGTGTCCGATCAATTTGGCATTCCATTCGGCATCGGTCAGATCTTTATCGACGATCGAGGTCATATCCATCACGATTTTTCCTGAGGTAACTTTACCATTTTCGACCACCAGGCTTCCTTCTTTTAAAGCAATGGTTCCTGTGTGTTCGCCTGTAACTTTTTTACCCAGCCATTTTACGGTACTTTTTGCAGCATCGACTTTCAGTGTGCCTGCAAATACCGAAGTTGTTAACGAAAGGGCCAGAACCAGTACGGCGAGTGATTTGATTTTCATTGTTTTCATAACTGCTAATTTTTATTTGTTTCTACAGTTACAAAGATAAAGGGACGAAGGGTGTGGAAAAATGGACTAAAAAAGGATTTAATGGTATTTTTTTCTGCTATGTTCTCTGAACTCCTTCAGGGTTTGCCCGGTGTACTTCCTGAAAAAGCGGCTGAAGTAGGCCGTATCGTCGAATCCAAGCTTAAAGGCAATCTCTTTTCCCGAAATACTGCTCGAATACAAAAGCTTCTTAGTTTCGTCGATAACCCGGTTACGGATCAGTTCACCTGCCGTGATGCCCGTGGTACGCTTGGTGAGTTCGTTCAGGCACGAAGGGTTGATATGGAGCATTTCGGCGTAGGGTGAAACACTCTTTTCGGTGATATAGTGTTCTTCGATCAGTTGCTTAAACCGTATGATTGTGGCGTCAGGTGTCGAATCAGGTTCCTCTTTGGTCTCCTGATACTGGTGATCAAAAATGCGCCTCGATTCGAGCAAAAACAGGTGCAGCAGGTTCAGCACGATGTCTTCGCTGTATTCATCGGGCGACTGCATTTCGGCAAAGATCAGGTCGGTAATGTTCTTCAACTTCGCACGCATCTCCGGGAAGACGGTGATCAGGCTCTTAAAGTCAGGATTGTTGAACAGGCGGTAATCCTTTAAAGGAACGTGGTTTGCGCGGTTATAACGGATAAAATCGTCATTAAACAGCATATAAATCCCCCCGACCGACTGGTCCATTTCCAAACGGTGTTTCAGGCCCGGGGGAACAAACAGGATGGTATCGGCCTTCAGGCTGTATTCCACAAATTCGGTGGCATGGATAGCCTCCCCCGATTCGATCCAGAAAATAGAATAAAAATCATGCAGATGGGGCATCAGATTGTGTTCAATCTCCGCCTCATCAAAGTCGCATATCTTACGAATGGTAAAGATCTTCCCGCTATCGTCGCCGAAAAGGGTATTGTTTTTCAAATTACTGCTATTTCTGAAACTGCAAGATACTGTTTTTATCTGTTTATACTTTTAACCACATAGACACATAGGGCACATAGTTTAAATGCTACATTAAATATTTCTATATGCCCTAAGTGTCTATGTGGTTATTTTTCATTTGTTTATAGTTGTTTGAAATCATTCTCCTGTGTGTCAAATTAGGATTGTCATGGAAGTTTTTTTTTATTCAATAATGCGTATTTCTGACGAAAGTTTCATGGCCAGGCGATAAGCAGCCGAAACCCCGCAATATTTATCTTCCGAAAGCTTCACCGCCTTTTCGAGCTTATCCAGGGGCAAATCTTTCCCCTTAAACTGATAAATTACCTTCATCTGATAATATCTGATCGGATGCTCTTCGGTCAGGTCCCCTTCCACAATCACATGAAAGGATTCGGGCTCCACCTTCATCTTTTTCAGTATCGAAATCACATCAATACCCGTGCAACCGGCCAGCGCCGTTAGCATCAGCTTCTTGGGCCGCAGCCCCAGATCGTCGCCCCCACCCTCTTTCGAAGCATCAATAACCAGGTGATGCCCGTCCATATCACACCCGAACGCTAAGTTTTGTTTCCAGGCCAGGTCAAGTACATGTTTCATATGAAAGTATTAATGTATTGCAAATTAAATAATAGTACTAATTTTACGTTAAATTTTGGGGACCGATACTAAGCTGCTATGCTTACACCAAAAGCAGCAGGATAGCGTTAATCCTGATTCTTGTAACATACATTTACAAACAAAGAAACACATGAGAAGTTCTATAAAGCGACCCAGCGATGAAGAATGTGATTTAAGCGGGTTTCAGTTATTCAAAAAACTGAACGAAAAGGAAATGTCACAGCTCAATTACGACAAGACCAGTTCGCTGTATAAAAAAGGAAGCATCATTTATCGTGAAGGCAGTCGGCTGACCGGTTTTTTCTGTGTTACTGCAGGGATCTTAAAGATATTCAAGACTGGTATCGACGGAAAGGAACAGATTATCCGCTTTGCCAAAAAGGGCGATATCATTGCTTACCGCTCCTTGCTAAGCCAGGAACTGGCCTGTACGACAGCCAAAGTGATCGACGAGGCAGTACTGAGCCACATTCCGTATCAGACCCTTTTATACCTGATTCAGAACAACTGGCAGTTCGCCCACCACATGCTCCAGATCGTATGCAAGGAACTGCGCGAGGCCAACGATTACATCACCGACATCGCCCAAAAGACCGTGCGCGAACGTCTGGCCGAAGTACTTTTACTGCTGAAGGAAAACTTTGAACTCGACAATGCCAATACGCTCCAGATTTCGCTCACCCGCGAAGAGCTGGCCAACATGGTGGGTACAGCTACCGAAAGCGTCATCAGGCTCTTGTCTGAATTTAAACAAGACCAGTTGATCGACCTGCAGGGAAGAAAGATTAAATTCATCAACGTTCCGGGCCTGACCAAGGTGGCCAATCTGCAATAAGCCCAATAGGTATTCCTGCTGAAGAGGTCGTTTCCCAAGTGGGAGGCGACCTCTTTTGTTTTGCTGATTACTGTTACCAGTCGGAACTAAATAATTCAGACAAAAAGGTATTTTATTTTAATACTCAGGCAGCGTTTCCATATTTCAATCCGTATCTATTTCAGAAACATTTGTTAAAAGGCCTTTAACTGAAAATGTAGGAAACTTTATTTATTCACTTATTAAAATTAAAGCCATGAAAACAATTCTTAAGTTCATTCCGATTAATCGTCAGCCATTGGGAATAATCCTGCTTGTTCTTTTCGTTGGATTTTTATCCTGCAAAAAGAACGATAGTACGGTTATGAATACAACGGTTAATTATTCCGGGAGTTTTGTTAAATCTACCAGCACAGTGGTGACTTCTGCAACGGGAACAGTCACTGCAAAATTTGATCCGACCACTTTAGTCCTGACCTATACCGTCACCTGGAGTGGGTTGAGTGCAAATGCCGCAGCTATGCATTTTCATGACGCAGGTCCTGTTATAGCTCCGATTACAGGATTCACTGCTGGAATGAGTGGTACGTTTTCGAGTACTGTTACTTTAACTGCTGCACAGGCAACTGATCTGGCTGCAGGGAAAATTTATGTACAGATACATACATCGATTAACCCGGGAGGTGAAGTTCTGGCAACTCTTATAAAAGGGAGCACTAATACTACTGCTACTACTACTGGCGGTGGTTATATGTATTAATTATTCAGCATGCCAGGCCCCGGGAATATTATCTGCCGGGGCTTATGGCTTTGCTGGCTGAATGGTAAATAACTGACAGGTATGAAATTAAGCAACAACATACGGCTTGCCTTGATTACAATCCTTCTATTCGGTTGTAAAAATATGGCGCCTGAATTCCCTGCTGAAAATAATGGCAAACCGGGATGTACACCTCAATTCCCTGATAAGAATATTACGTATGATAATTATGTGAAAGGCATTCTTACCCATCATTGTATTATTTGTCATCAGGGTGGAAATTCACCGGGGCCTGGAAATTTTACAACATATAATGGAGTGCTGGCTTACACCGACTTCTTTAATCTGCGTGTAATTCAAAACCGCGCGGATATGCCGCAGGGAAATGCCCCTCTTCCGCAAAGTACCCGCGATTCATTGAATATCTGGATCAATAACTGTACACCTGAAAAATGAAATATTTATTAACGGTCATCTTGCTTGTAGCAAGCTGGATGGTTCAATCACAAATAGTCGTAACGCATAATGCGAAATTAAGCTTTTTCTCTGAAGCTCCTATTGAGGATATTAAGGCTGAAAGCATTAACGGGGAATCTGCACTGAATTTGACATCTAATACCATCTATTTTAAAGTAGCAATGCAGACGTTTGACTTTAAGAAAAGCCTGATGCAGGAACATTTTAATGAGAATTATATGGAAAGCAATAAATATCCATACGCCGAATTTAAAGGGAAAATAAATGAGCAGACCGATCTTTCCAAAGATGGAACATATTCCGTGACCGTAAATGGAGATCTTAACATTCACGGAGTGTTGAAGAACTATATGGTTAAAGCTGAACTAACCGTTAAGAGAGGAGAAATTACTGCAACTTCTACCTTCCCGGTTAAACTGGCCGATCATCATATAAAAATACCAAGATTGGTCATAAAGAATATTGCAGAAGTTGTACAGGTTACAGTTTCAGCGCTTTATAAACCAGTTTCGCAATAAGCTTATAAAAGCCCATCCTTCAGTCAAAATAATTTAAACGGTATTAATTGAAGCATAATGAAACCGATTACATTCATATTGTTTTTATTCGTTTGCAGCTTATCACTTAAGGCACAGGACGATTTGAGCAAACTTTTTGATGATCCGATACCAAAGAAAGAAAAGACTCCCATACCTGCAACATTTAAATCACCGCAAATCGTTAATGTTCAATCCAATGAAACGATGCACAAAAATGATCTGCTCTTTGTGGTCATGCACCGCTTCGGAGATATTGCAGGAAAATACGGAGGGATGCAGACTTTTTATGGCATGGATAACTCGTCTGACATCCTGATTGGGTTTGATTACGGGATATCCGACAGATGGAGTGTTGGTCTTGGCAGAACAAAAGGCGCTCCCAACGGAACAAATACCAACCAGACGCAATTATTCTATATGAACACGAAGTACAGGTTAATCAGGCAAACAACCGATAACCGGATGCCCCTGTCGGTAACCCTCTATGGAAATGGCGTTATATCGGGAATGAACAAACTGAGTATTACAACTTCAGATGCTGATTTTCAAAAATACTCCGACCGGATGAGTTCAGTTGCTCAGGCCATTATTACCCGTAAATTCAGCGATAACCTTTCGCTGGCCTTATTGCCGACCTATGTTCACAGAAACTATGTATCCTTTATGGATATGAATGATCTGTTCGCTTTGGGGTTGGGAGGACGAATAAAAGTCAGCCATCGGATGGCAGTCATTGCCGATTACTTTTTAAGTTTCAGGAGTCAGGAAAGCAAAAATTATTTCCTTCAGCAAAAGGGATTTAAGTTTCATAATCCTCTCGGTCTTGGCCTTGAAATGGAAACAGGAGGGCATGTCTTTAATTTCATCTTTACCAATTCGACCGCGATTCTCGAAAACCAGTTTATTCCCAGTACAAGCAGTACATGGACTAACGGGGGGTTTCGCTGGGGGTTCAGCATTAGCCGAACGTTTACATTAAGCAAAAAGACAGGTACCTGATTGTATTAAAACTATTTTACATTACTGTTAATCTAAACAAAGCCGTGGATAATTCTGTTAGTAGGGGTATCATCTAATTGTTGTTACCTGAATGGTTGAAAAAGAATTACAGCGAATTATCGATGGTTGTATAGCCCATGACCCGCGTAGTCAGGAATTGATCTATAAAACACTTTATGGGTTTGCCATGAAAATTTGTCTGCGATTTGCCGATAACCGATATGAAGCTGCTGAAGTATTGAACGAAGGTTTTTTCAAGGCCTTTACAAACATTGAAAAATACGATAAAAGCCTCTCCTTTAAGGCCTGGCTGAGTAAAATCATGTACAATGCCTCCATCGACTATTACCGGGCAAATTTAAGAGCATCACAGTTTGTAGGACTGGAAAAGTTTGATCTGAAAATTAACGATGCTTCCGTTGAGCATAAACTTGACTATGAAGACCTGCTCTCCATGATCCAACGCCTTCCTCCAGCCTACCGCATCGTTTTTAATCTGTATGCCGTTGATGGTTATTCGCATGAAGAAATAGCCGTAATGACAGGAATCAGCGCCGGCACATCCAGATCAAACCTTCACAAGGCCCGTCTGAAATTGCAGCAGATGTTATCAGTTCCGCAATCGGTAATGATCCTGCTGATGATGAAATTAAGAAAGGCCTCCGGGAATTGGACAGCAAACGGTCCTTTCACGAAAATACACGAAGATCATGCCGAAAAGAAACATTGAAGATATTGACCGGTTATTTAGGGAAGGACTTAATCCTGAAGAAGATCAATCGTCAGCCCCTGAAGAGGACTGGTTAAAGCTGAAAAAACGTCTGCAACGGAATGAGAGAAAGAAACGCGGCATATTCTGGCTTAGCCGCCTGGGTAGCGTTGCTGCCTTAATTCTCCTGTTTTTCGCCATCCGCACCTTATTGCCTGAGAGCCGCAAACAAGTCAGTCAGCAGGCTGAAGTGCTGCCCAAAGATCTGCCTGTTAAAGCTGAGCAAAAACCGTTAGCTGCCTTTCCCAGGGAAAAGAAAACAGTCCGTAAAATTCAATCGGAGTCCAACGCATTACTGGCCCAAAATAAACCTCTACGGCATCAGGCTCCCGTGAATCAACCCTCTCCTGTCGGGTCAGCTGAAAATGCAACACCAGTTAAGGATACTGCTCATGTTGAGAATTTAAGCACACCAAAAGTCTTGAATGAGAAAACTGTAAAATCGGAAAAAACTGCAGCATCTCCTGATGATCGGATGAAGACTCCTGAACCGAAACGATCTTCAGCCGACGAACCTTTATTCTCGGCAGACGAGAAACCAACGGTAAAACCCGAACCCGGACATCAGCTACGTTTGTTATCCCTGAGCGTCCTGGCTGCTCCTGATTACAATGGGGTAAACAACCTTAACAATGCAAGTCTGGGCAACGATTTAGGCCTGATGCTGACCCTTAAGCTTGCAAGTAACTGGAGTTTCAGTACAGGCGGCATATATGCCAGGAAACTCTACCAGACAGGGTTTAACAACTATAATCCATCGAAGAATATCTGGACCGAATATTATCCTAATTCGGTCAGTGCCGATTGCAGGGTACTCGATATTCCGATGAACATCAATTACACCCTCCTCAGTCGAAAAAACTATACGGTTAGTTTAGGCACCGGGATTTCGTCCTATATTATGCTCCGCGAAGACTATCGTTTCACTTATGCCGAAACCAACAGCAATAACCCCCTGGCCTATCATGCGGTCAATGAGAATAAGCATTGGCTGAGTGTCCTCAATCTGCAGGCAAGTTTCGAACAGCGCTTAAATCAGAGACTAAGCTTCAGCCTGCAGCCCTACCTGAAGATCCCCTTAACCAACATTGGCTTTGCAGGTGTAAAACTGCAATCCTTAGGCATGGCGGCAAATCTAAGCTGGAATTTTAAGTGATAGTGAATTGGTAAAGAATTGCGATTGGTTTATTTATTACAGGATTAACCAACCAACAGCCCTTTAGCCGGATGATACATTTATTGACCAGCTATCAGGGCTTTAAATTATTAGAAAATAATTCATTAGTTATTCGAAACCTATTCATTGATTATTCGTACAAAATTGAATTAGCTTCGAATAACCTTCGAATAAGCTTCGAATAAGCTTCGAATAATTTAAAGGGCAAACCTTATCACTTATACTTAATATACCATGGGAGAAGTACAGGACATTTATGGAAAGAACATCACCGGCAAAGTAGGTCCGGTTTCGTTTTACGTATCAAGGGGCAAGACCATTATGCGCAGCCTGCCCGGTAAAAGGATTCGTAAAATGACTGAAAACCAGTTGCGTAACCAGCGTAGATTTCAGGGAATCCGAAAGTTTTGCTGCCTGTTTAAGGCAATCGTTATCCCGCAAATCTGGAATGGTCTGGCAACGACCTCGAGCGGTTATCACCTTTTTATGAAGACCAACAGCCCAGCCTTCGATCAGGATGGAATCCTTGCTGATCCAATGAAAATCCGTTTGTCGATGGGAAAACTTACCTTGCCGGAAGGGATGCAGGCCCAACGGACTTCTTTGGGGGGGTCGTCCATCCGGGTACAATGGGAAAAAGAGCTCAACATTGGTGGTTTAACATTAAGACAACCGCTGCTGGTCATCAGTGCAGGAGAAGGCAAATATTCGGATATGAAGGCTACCGGGTTGACCAGGAGAACTGTTGACGGTACCTTTGAACTGCCTGCATTGGCTTCGCCCACCACCCATGTCTACCTGTTTTTTGAATCCCTTGACCAAAGGTATTATTCGGAAAGTGTATGCTTTCAGATTTAGGGGCATGGAGCACAGGGCATGGTGAAATAAAATGTTGAACCTTTGCCCGGTTCTGATTCGAGCCGGATTTTGCCACCCATTAACTCAACCAGTTTTTTGGTAATGGCTAATCCAAGTCCATTTCCACCGTATAAGCGGGTTTTTGAATCTTCAACCTGTCTGAAGCGTTCAAATATTTTATCGTGATACTCTGCCGGAATACCAATACCGGTATCACTGACAAAAAATTCCACTATTGTACTCTTGGGTTGATATCCAATTTCAATTCTGCCAGTAGGTGTAAACTTAATGGCATTACTCATCAAATTATTGAATATTTGCCTTAGCCTTTCAACATCAGCAAAAATTACGGTTTCTACATCATTATCAGGAAGGATTAGTTTAAGCTCATGTTTTTTCGCATCAATCCGGACAGCAAATTCTTCCTTAACGGTTGAAATAAATTTCTGCGCATTAATTTGCTTTTTACGGATAGTAATTTCACCGGATTCCAACTTAGATATATCCATAATATCGCTGATAATGGTTAAAAGGTTGTTCCCATTGCTGATAATATGTCCAATAAATTCATTCTTCTGTTCATCCTCAAAATCCGGATCGGCCAGTAATTCAGAGAAACCAATGATCCCATTAAGCGGTGTTCGGACTTCGTGTGACATATTGGCAAGGAAAGAAGATTTTAAACGATCCGATTCTTCGGCTTTTTCTTTTGCTGTAATCAATTCTGTCTCTGTTTGTTTTCGCTCTGTGATATCCCTCACAATGGCCAATACAAATTGATTGTTGTTTAATTCAACGGGTTCAAGCATGATTTCGGTGGGAAACTCGCTTCCATTCTTTCGCTGTGCGAAAAGTTCATGTCCTACTCCCATTGGACGGCTTTTAGGGGAATCGAGATATACCTTTCGAAGTGACACATGATGTTCTCTGATAGACTTTGGAATTAAGTCTTCCATCTTGCAGCCAAGCATTTCGTCGATGGTATAATTAAAGGTATTTATAGCAATTCGATTGCAATAGACAATTTGTCCCTTAGTATCGACAACAATCACGGGATCGGGTAACGAGTTGATCAAATTCCTGAATTTGGCTTCGCTCTGGCGCAGCACTTCTTCTGCATTTTTGCGTGATGTGATCACATCAAACATGGCTACAAAGTATTCCTTTTGAGTACTGTAAACAGAGACTGAAAACCACATTTTTAAAGCTTCTACGTAAATTTCAATTGTTTCAGGTTTTCCGGTTAAAGCAACCCTACTATAAAGATCAAACAAATCAGGATCAGATTTCCTAATACCAGGTATCACTTCAGAAACATTTTTACCCGTTACTTCCTTTAGTCCTGTCAGCCTTTCAAAGGATTTATTCACAGCCAGATAGATAAAATCAACGGGTTGTTCCTGCTCAAAAATCATTTTGCAATAAGCAAATCCTTCCAGCATATTCTCAAACAGACTGCGGTATAATTTCTCACTTTCATGCAGCGCCTGTTCAGTAAGCTTTTGACTGGTTATATCCACTCCTGTACCCACAAAATGTGTTATGTTACTATTTTCATCAAAGATCGGCGAAATGGTTTTTTGCTCGTAAAACAAATCCCCATTTTTCTTTTTATTCATCACTTCGTCCCTGAATACATTGCCTGATAGAATTGTATTCCACAAGGCTACATAATATTCCGGGTCTTTTATACCCGACTTAAGTATTCTGGGGGTTTTACCCAGCGCTTCATCAGAGGAATATCCGGTTAATACTTCAAAGGCATGATTCACGTATTCTATAGTTCCCTCGCGATCGGTAATAGCTATTGTATCAACGGTTTGTTCAACAGCTCTGGAAAGTTTCACGAGTGTTTCTTCTGTATGTTTGCGTTCTGTAATATCTTCTACAGTCCCATCAAAATACAAAGTCTTTCCGTTGGAATCGCGGATAGCTTTTGCACTTTCATTTACATAAATAATTATTCCATCTTTTCTAGTCCATGCAGCTTCTAAACCAATAATTTCACCATCCATTTCTATTTTTTCCAGAAACTGGTTGCGTTCATAGTTAGGTTCAAAACCATCTTTTTCAAGATTCCTTGAAGTAAGTTCCTTAAAAGATGAATACCCCAACATCTTAACAAGTGTGGGATTGGCCATAATGATTATTCCTTCGGGAGTAGTTCTATAAATCCCGATTGTGGAATTTTCATAAAGTGACCGAAAACGCTCTTCGCTTTCCAATAACTTCTCTTCCGCCCACTTGCGCTTGGTGATGTCCTTAACTATCACATGATGTGCTTTTCTGCCATTATGAAGCACTGAATGTGATATGATTTCAACAAATATTAATTCTCCGTTTTTCTTGATATGCCTCCATTCACCAGCCGGATTATAGGCTTGCCGGGCTAATTCAACATCTTTTAAGAGGGAGGAAATGTCTTCAAGAGGGCGAATATCCTTTATTGTCATCAACAAAAATTCCTCAAATGAATAACCATAATGATTTACTGCTGCCTGGTTTACTTCTAGAAAACCAAGGGTCTCCAGGTCGTAAATCCACATGGGTTGCGGATTATTGGCAAACAAATAACGATATTTATCCTCGCTTTCCTTTAAAGCTTTTTCGGCTTTTTTGCGTTCGGTAGTCACCTCTGTATAGGTGATGATGCCTCCGATTTCGCCATTAATCCGGCGCCAGGGTCGGCATTCCCATCGGTTATAGGTAACAGAACCATTAGGGCGTTCAAAATAATCATCATCATCGCATTCTATCGCCCCTGCCAGACATCGTTGATGAACATCCTTCCATTTTTGGGGCATCTCCGGAAACACCTCGTAGTGATGTTTACCGATGATATTCTCTTCCTTGACATTATAATCATGGAGATAACGCTCACTGACCGCGATGTAATGAAGATTGCAGTCGTAAACGGCTATGGCATTGGGATCGTGTTTGATAATATATCGCATAATCTCTTCACTTTCCCGCAGGGCCTTCTCTATCGCATAGGGTTCAGAGAGATTATTGTTCAGGTTGTCTTTCATTCGTATGCTTTTAAAGGCAAAATATCATCCGTCCTAATAAGTTGCCTTTTTATTAGTGGTAATCGGTTTGTAAAAATCCTGACCATAGACTATTTGGCCATTTGGTCAGGTGTTGACTTGGTTTAATCAGTACAAATGTATAAAAATATAATTGAAAATTAAGTGAAATATATGTTGTTGTTTGACGTGTATCAATTTGTGTTCTTGAATATTACTTCAATAAATGCAGGACTTTGAACTACGGATAATAAAAAAAGCGATTGGAAATCGCTGCTCCCGAACAAAAAGTTTTAGAATGTTCATAACTTAGTTTAATTCTAAGATGGTTGGGTCTGATTTTTGTGTATCTTTCGGAAAGATTGGAACATTTGAAATAAAAGATATCCCCAATAACCGTTGGAGATCTTTACCGATCCTGTTCCTGATGCCTAACCCGGAAAACGGCCTAAATGACTACTACCGAAATTAATAGTTATAACAGGAATATTTTACCGCCTTTTGTTCCCAAAAAGGCCGGGCAGTCATCGCCTGATCTATATAAATACTATAAAACGTTTTCGTCTTCAGATACTAATTTTGTACAGTTTAAGGTCGGAAATAAGGCAGTGAATCTCAGAAGCTATACGTATAATAAATTCAGGATATTTGGCATCACCCACCCTGATGAGTTTAACGAAATTCTTATCCACCTGGCGAAGGGCTATGAAGACGGCCGAATTCATCTGATTAACGAACTGAAAGACACCAGTTCCATCTATGGATTTAATGGGGTGAAAGCCAATCTTATCGACAAAGTTGAAAGCAGGAACAAAGAACGATTCTATATTGGATATCATAATGCAACAAGAATTGTTTCGGAACATGATCCGGAAACTATACACCGGATTGGTTTTGAAAATGCACTGTATTATGAAGCATGGACCGAGATATTTAAAATGCCCCGTGAATTCAATGAAGCCTTCCGGGGGATAAACATTGAACTGTACAAAAAGACATCGAATACTGATTCGTCAACCATTTATCCCAAAAGGTATGTAAAAAATATCAATCAACCCGACAGCATTCAGGGTGCAGTCGATCTGTACGAAAACTGCAAGATATTGCTCCATTTCCTGGAAAAGGAAATCGTTCCATCTTTACCTCATTTGGGATATGATGATGAAGATTTAAGCATTGAGATGAACCCCCGGTGTGCCGAAGATTTTAAGGAGTTCTGTACTGAATTTTTAAAGGAGGCTGCCAATAATCATGAAAAAGGATTGGTTGAACGAAATAAGAAATTTTACTTTGAAACAATTCTACTGGCACTTGGCTGTATTCAAATCCTGAAGAAGCCTGAACTGCATGAATACGATATGGTGGAGTTCGGTGTCTTTGAAGACGAAAATTGGTTTTTACTGATGTTCAATTGCCTGGAGAACACGGTTGATTCGGTAAAAAGTAATTATCCTTTCATTTTTGATTTGCAGAAGCCGGGCAAAAAGGAAATCATCACTGCGGAAGCTAATGCTGAACAATTAAAGGTGAAGCAAATTGCATTGATCCATATCTACGAAGGGATACGGATTTCAAGGAAGAATGCTACCGAAATTGCTGCAAGATACGGATACCATTCAAAATCGTCCGGTGAAGGTCTGTTTCAGGATTATTCACTGTTTTTAAGCAAGGCAACCCGTATCGGAGAACCCACTGAGTGTACGAAAAAGACCATGAACAACAAAATACGGTTGTTTGAAAGCACCCTTGAACACCTTTCGGAAAAAGCCTTACAAAGGGCTATGGACGAATTGCAAATCCTGAAAAAAAGACAAGTTAAAGCCTCCCTGTAAAGATTGAAAAAATTGTAACTGATTGTAACCGGAAGTAACCAGTTACCTCAGTTCAGATACTCTAATCTTTGTGCAAACAATTAAAATTGCACAAGATGAAAACTCCCTCAGATGTTACAGATGTAAGGTCAGGAATCAGGGAAACTTTATTCATTGACCACCAAAGCAACTACACTTTAACGGAAAACCCTTTCGGGAAGAAAGGAGGCACGCCGTGCAGGAAATAATCAAACTGGTTTCAACCATCCGGAATGATATCGAAGATTTACGGTCGCTGTTGACCCACCTTTCGATGACCCATGCACAGCGGATCAGCGAAGAATGGATTACGGCAGACCAGGTGATGCAGATTCTGAAAATCAGTGTGCGCACCTTGAATACGTTAAAGAGCAGCGGGAAACTGCCTTATTCAAAAGTCAACGGATTGGTCTATTTCCGCACCGTTGATCTTGAAAACCTGTTGAATGAGACCTACATCAATCCGGGATCAAAAGACAATGATTACCTCTTTAAAAACAAATGACCGTAGGGGCAGACCTATGTGTCTGCCCTGCGTATGTCTGCCCTTATAATCTTTTATAAAGAATTGAGAAAATATAAATTAGCGAGTTGCACATGAGCATTTTATAGGAAATATATGTCAATTACCTGAAGAAATTTGGTAAATTCGTAGGGGCGAACCTATGTGTTCGCCCAATTGGGAAAAGGGGCAAATAGAGCGATTGGCGATGATGGAAAGGGGTAAACACGTGGGGGCGAACCTATGTGTTCGCCCAATTGGGAAAAAGGGAAATAGAGCGATTGGCGATGATGGAAAGGGGCAAACACGTAGGGGTGAACCTATGTGTTCGCCCAATTGGGAAAATGGGCAAATAGGCAAAGGGGGCAAACACGTAGGTTTGCCCGTACAATTCGCCCCATGATCCTAAATCGCCTAATATACGATGAATATGGATACGTCAAAATAATAAAACAGATGTCCTACGATCCGAACACACATCACCGACGGTCCATCCGTTTAAAGGGATACGATTATTCTCAATCCGGATTTTATTTTATTACCCTGTGTGTGCAAAGAAGGGACTACCTGTGTGTGCAAAGAAGGGACTATTTGTTTGGGGAAATTGTGGATCATCAGATGAACTTAAATGATGCGGGGAAGATGGTGGAGAAATGGTTTCACGAATTGGGGAATAAATACCCTGATATCGAATGCGGAGAATATGTTGTCATGCCCAACCATTTTCATTGCATCGTTGAAAACAACGGGAATGGTAACCCGAATATGAAAGATAAAACCGGAACGACGTGGAAACCGGGCGAACGCGTAGGGGCAGACCTGCGTGTCTGCCCTCATGAAATGGGCGATATGGACGATATGGGAATGGGCGAACACGTAGGTTCGCCCCAACAAGGTTCGCCCGTACGGAATATTGTGCAATGGTTTAAAACGATGTCGACCAATGAATATATACGTGGGGTGAAAACAATGGGTTGGCAACGGTTTGACGGGAAATTGTGGCAAAAAAATTATTGGGAACACATTATACGTTCACAGGTTTCATTTGATTCCATTTCTTCCTACATCTACGAAAATCCTAAAAACTGGAATACCGATAAACTAAAATAGCAATAACCATTTGATCACAGAGTAACTCTGTGTGACCCTCAAAATCCTGCCTGAATAATAGTATTTCATCCCTTAAAAGTGCAAATGAGTGCAAATGAGTGCAAGTTTTGCCCATTTTAAGGCCAGCCGTTTCATCCTCCCGATATTCGTGACAGCAAAGGACAAAGAAGGATTTCCTCGAGTAAAGTCTGACCAGGTCCCTGCATGAATTATTTACAAATCATTTAAAATTAAATTATCATGAGTACGATTAAACAGGGTATTTTAGGTGGCTTCTCCGGTAAGACCGCAACAGTCATCGGTAGTTTCTGGAAAGGCATCGCTGTTATGCGTGGAATAGCCCCCAGCATTGCAAATCCAAACACAGTAGCTCAGCTCGAACAAAGGGCTAAGTTCTCTGTGGTGGGTAAGTTCTTACGTCCTCTTA
>DIZL01000040.1 GCA_002429385.1 Prolixibacteraceae bacterium UBA6029
TTTTTAAGAACATACTTTTGACGTGTTTACCTGCATTCCCCACAACAATGTCATGTGATCCGGTATTCCCGCGCAAACTCTTCAAATCATTCATTCCCGCCTGAAAGAATTTTATACAATCCTGCCTTTAATCAAAACCCGACAACAGGATTTTATTGATTTAAATTACTACTGATGCGTTAAAATTGATCATTAAATAAATCATATTGTTCTTTGAAATTTTGGTTGACTTCTAATTCAGTAATTAGCTCCTTTACGGGTGCTTTGTCGAATACTGATATGCCTAAGATTTGTATTATCTCATAAATAGACAGTGTGCTTTTGAGTGAATATTTGATGTATGCAACAATAAGGTATGTGCAGATAGCTACCCAGATATGGAGGGCTACCGCATTTTCAGAGTGACCCCAGAGTGTCTTTATCGTTAGATTTTGCTTTATCCACTTAAAGAACACTTCAATTTGCCAACGGTTACGGTACAGATAAGCAATTTCCATTGCCGATACTTTGAAGTTATTACTCAGGAAAACGAGCAATATTTTTTTCTCATCATCGTAATATTCAACCAGTCGAAGCAATCCCGGATAAAGTTTCTTAGACTTATACACATTTAGGGTTATAATCTTATCGCTTCTTAATCCGGTGTTTTCATCAATGTTGTAATTGCACTCAACAATCCTGTAATCTAATGTCACTTTTGCTCTTGTAACAAAAAATGCATCTGCTCTATGAATATTGTATAAAGCGGCAAAATCAACATACGCTTTATCCATCAGATATATTGCTTCAGGGATGGGAACCATAATATCCAGGACATTGCTGTCATGGTATTTCCCATCTGTGATAAATATAAATGCCGGAATGCTTCCTCTTAAATCGAGTAATGTGTGAATCTTTACTGCTCCCCGTGAGTACTTGCCATTAGCCCAACTGAATAGCTTTATGCTTAAAGATATAGTTGTTGAATCAAGGGCAAATATGTCATTGTCAATATCAATATTTGGGATTGGACTGTTTGCATATAGTGGTCTGACCAGTTTTATCAGATACTCACCAAAGTCAGCAAAAATCTTCCAGTCTCTTTGCTCGTTTGCACGTGAAAGGGTAGACTGATTGACATTTTGCTTTATGCCCAAATGATAAAGTTTGTTTTTATGGGCTTTCAAACAAGTACAAATATCTCTTAATGAATTCCGTGAAGTGAGTTGTCCAAAGAAAAGCTGAATAAACTGGTTCCAACAGTTCAAATCTCTCACATGGTAGTCCCCGTTATAACGCTTGACACACTTTTCAAACTCGTATTTGCTGACAAACTGTAATAGCTGAGTGAAAACATATTTTCCTGAATTCATAATCTTGCACTTTTAAGGTGCAAAACTAGAAGTCAATTCAAATCAAAAAATCAAAGAACGCTTGTAATATTTTAATATATAGTTATTTACACAATTTTATTGAAAATTAACGCATCACTAGTAGATTTAAATAGTTAATTTTGGCTGAACCTAATTACAGTAACCCTGAGTTTATGAAAGCTTCATTTTTACTACTTTTCGTATTCCTCTGTCTTGCAGTAAAATCCCAAACGGTAGTTCCGCAAAAGGGATCTGGAAGCAAGTTCTCCTTCACCTGTGCCAATATGTATTTCGAAATTGATTCAGCCCGGGGCGCTCGTTTCACTTCTTTTAAACTTAACGATAATGAAATCATGTATGTCGATTTCAAGACTACCGACATGGCAGGATCAACATTCTGGCCCAGTCCTCAGAGCGTTTGGAACTGGCCCCCGGCCCTTAACCTCGACGGCAATCCATACAAAACATCCATTCAGCAAAACAAAATTGTCTTTACCAGTAATATCGATACCAAGTCGATGCTTCGGTTTTACAAAACCATATCGGCCAGCGATATAGATACTTCCATCACTATCGACTATTGTATTAAAAACGAAAAAACGATAAGCCAAAAATGGGCTCCCTGGGAAATTACTAGGGTCCTGAATGGTGGCCTGACTATATTTGCAAAAGGATTGGGCAGCGTGACCGGCGACATGGCTCCAAGAACTATAGCGACGACAGGGTATGTATGGTACGATCAGGACCAAACGAAAGGAGGCATCGGGAGTAAGTTTTTCAGTGATGGCAAGGGCTGGCTGGCTCATATTGTCGATGGTGACATGCTCTTCATTAAGAAATTTGATGATGTTGTGTATGGTAAAACAGCGCCGGCTGAATCAGAAGTAGAAGCCTATACTGCTCCCGATCAATCGTACACCGAACTGGAAGATCAGGGAACTTATACAACCATTGCCGGTAAAGACTCGTTGATCTGGCATGTAAAATGGTTTGCGCGTAAATTGCCCGCTTCTGTAAATGTCGCAGTTGGCAGCAACACACTGACCACTTACATCGAAGCAGTTTTAAAGAGAGGAGCAACAAGTGCCCGTATAAATTTAGCCAACAATGTCAGTGTAAAAGTATATCCTAATCCCGCATCAAAAACCATTACCATCGAAACCGATTTGACGGCAGGCAGGGATGTAACCCTTCGCATCATTGATCTCCAGGGAAGAATTGTATTATCCCGTTCTGTTTCTCAGGCTAAAGATCAAATCAATATTGAACATCTGCCCCGGGGAAATTATATTTATGACATCCAGCAAGGAATCAAAATCATTTCAAAAGGTCAATTAGCGATAAAGCATTAAGATAATTAAAGAATCAACCTTCCAGGAGTGTGGATAATACTATTCAGGCAAAGCTATTTAATACAAATCCACCACTAAATGAGGTGTTTTTTACAGTAAAAATAATAACTGCATACCCTCAAACATGAATCCTGTCATAGTATAATCAGATATTTCACCTTAACTTTATTCGGCACTTTAATACAATCCTTTCAAAGTTAAATACTTTCAAAAACTGAATATCATGTCTAAAATAACGAAAGAAGACGCCCTGAATTACCACACCGAAGGCCGTCCCGGAAAACTGGAAGTGGTTCCTACAAAACCACATACAACCCAACGTGATCTTTCACTGGCCTATTCGCCAGGCGTAGCATATCCTTGTCTTGAAATAGAGAAGAATTTCGATGACATCTATAAGTATACTTCAAAAGGAAACCTTGTAGCGGTCATATCCAACGGAACAGCAGTACTTGGATTAGGCGACATAGGCGCTGGCGCAGGTAAACCGGTCATGGAGGGCAAAGGACTGCTTTTCAAGATATTTGCCGATATTGATGTTTTCGATATTGAAGTCGACACCAAAGACATTGATAAGTTTATAGACACTGTAAAAAACATTGCAGTCACCTTTGGGGGCATTAACCTTGAAGACATAAAAGCGCCCGAGTGTTTTGAAATCGAAGAACGATTAAAACGTGAGATTCAAATTCCCCTGATGCATGACGATCAGCATGGAACAGCTATCATTTGTTCTGCAGGCATAATCAATGCGCTTGAACTTTCGGAAAAGAAACTGGATGAAGCCAGGATTGTCATTAACGGGGCTGGCGCTGCTGCCATAGCCTGCACGAAACTGATTATTTCGCTTGGTGCAAAACGTGAAAATATCGTAATGCTGGATTCAAAAGGAGTACTTCGGAAAGATCGTACTGACCTGAATAAATACAAACTTGAATTTGCTACCGATCGTGATGTGAGGACCCTGTCCGATGCCATGATTGGAGCAGACATATTCCTGGGCTTATCCCAGGCAAATGTGGTCTCCAAAGAAATGGTGCGCTCCATGGCTGTCAGACCAATCGTATTTGCCATGGCCAACCCTGATCCTGAAATCTCCTACGATGACGCCATGTCTTCACGTGATGACCTGATTATGGCCACAGGCCGTTCGGATTACCCCAACCAGGTCAACAACGTTCTCGGTTTCCCTTATATCTTCCGCGGAGCGCTGGATGTCCGTGCCACATGCATCAATGAGGAAATGAAACTGGCGGCTGTTTATGCCCTTGCGGGTCTTGCCAAAGAAGCCGTTCCCGAAACCGTTAGTAAGGCTTACAATGTGGCAAACCTTATTTTTGGCAGAGATTACATTATCCCTAAACCACTCGATCCGAGGCTTATTACAACTGTTGCACCTGCGGTAGCCAAAGCGGCAATGGCAAGCGGTGTAGCCCGCCTGCCAATAGTGGACTGGAATAAATATAAACTTGAGCTTAGCCGTCGCCTGGGCCTGGACAACCAGTTGTTTCATGGTATTGTAATAAAGGCAAAGCAAAACCCCAAAAGAATTGTATTTGCCGAAGGGAACAACCTAAAGATACTGAGAGCAGCCAACGAAGTTTTGCACGAAGGGATTGCAATTCCGATCCTGTTGGGCAATGTGCAGGAGATCAAACAACTCATCGCCGATAACCAGCTCGATTTAAACGATACACCCATTTTTGATCCCCATTCAATTGAGACTGAAGAATTGAGGAAATCATTTTCTGAGTTAATCTGGAAGAAACGTCAGCGCAAAGGAGTAAATCTTGCAGAGGCATATGAATTAACCTTTAACCGTAATTATTACGGGATTATGATGGTCGATACCGGTTTGGCCGATGCAATGATATCGGGGGTAACGAGTCATTACGGCGAAGTGATGGGACCAGCATTGAAATTAATCGGACCCAAACCAACTATCAACCGTATTTCAAGTATGTATATTGTTATGACAAAGAAAGGTCCGCTTTTCTTCGCCGATACCACCGTTAACTTAGATCCTGATGTTCAGACACTCATAGAAACTACCATAATGACTGCTGATCAAGTCAGGAAATTCAATATTGAACCTGTAATCGCTATGGTGTCCTATTCAAATTTCGGATCTGTTCAATTATCTGAACACACCAGGAATCTTGAACGGGTCAGGCAATCCATTAAATTTCTCCACCAGAACCATCCAGAACTTATCGTTGATGGTGAAATGCAGATGAACTTTGCTCTCAATAAAGAGCTGCGCAGTCAGAAATTCCCATTTACCCGTCTGGAAAACAGGGATGTCAATACGATTATCTTTCCCAACCTTACATCCGGGAATATAGCTTACAAAATGATGTATGAAATCGGTGGTGCAGAAGTCGTTGGTCCCATCCTGATGGGAATGAAAAAACCTATACTTGTTGTACCCATAGAATGTTCGGTGCGTGAAATTGTGAACATGACAACTATCGCTGTGGTCGATGCTCAGGAATAGTATACAGAACAGACAAGCCTCACCATACAGGATGAAAATACAAATACCCGTCAGTCTCCCGGCGGGTATTTGTATTTAAGAGTGAAATCTACTGGATTAGACAGCCTGAACCAGCTCCAATCCTTCGAAGCCTTTCTGTACGGCTTCCAGGTTCATGGGGATCAGGTAATGATGGCGTGCAGGAAGAGATTTCTGTAAACCCTTCTCAACACTTTCCATTTTCACTACAGGCTTGGCTTTGAGGTAAGCGCCTAAAACCACCATGTTGAAAGTTTTCACGTTACCAAGTTCAGCGGCAATCAGTGTACCTTCAATCTTGTAGATGTTAATATCGGTACGTTTTGGGGGATGGATGATTCCGTTGGGATCATAAATCAATACCCCACCCGCCTTTACCATCGGTTCAAACTTATCCATCGATTGCTGGTTCAGAATGATGGCTGTATCGTATTCGTTCAGAACAGGTGAACTGATACGACTTTCACTCAGGATAACCGTTACATTGGCTGTACCACCACGCATTTCGGGTCCATAGGAAGGAAACCAGGATACTTCCTGATTCGCCATCACCCCCGAATAGGCTAATATTTTCCCCATTGAAAGTACGCCCTGTCCGCCAAAGCCGGCTATAATGATTTCTTCGGTCATTGTTTTCAGTTTTTAATTGGTGTGTAACTTTCAGGATCGGTTTTTGAACTGTCTTTCAGATCTCCCGGCTTGTAGAATGGGAACATATTTTCGACCATCCATTCGTTGGCTTTTACCGGTGTCATTTTCCAGTTCATGTTGCAGGTGGAGACCACTTCAACAAATGATGTTCCCTTCTTGTCCATCGCTGCCTGAAATGCCTTGGTAATGGCCTTTTTGCATCTGCGTATTGTAGCCGGAGTGTGAACCGATTGACGGGTCACATAGGAAGTTCCCGGCAATTGTGCAATCAGTTCAGTAATCTTCAAAGGGTAACCGTTACGCCCGGCATCGCGGCCATTGGGTGTGGTAGCGGTAATTTGTCCCAGTAAGGTTGTTGGTGCCATTTGTCCGCCTGTCATTCCGTATATGCCATTATTAATAAAAATAACTACGATATTCTCACCCCGATTGCAGGCATGCAGAATTTCAGCAGTTCCAATAGAAGCTAAATCTCCGTCACCCTGGTAAGTAAATACAACTTTATCAGGATTTGTACGTGCGATGCCTGTTGCAACAGCAGGCGCTCTGCCATGGGCTGCTTCCTGCCAGTCAATTTCGATGTAGTTGTATGCAAAAACAGAACAACCTACCGGAGAAACACCAATTGTTTTTTCCTGTATATCCAGGTCTTCTATGACTTCGGCCAGTAGTTTATGCACCACCCCATGGCTACAGCCCGGGCAATAATGCATTGTATTTTCGGTTAATAACTTTGGTTTTTCATAAACCAGATTATTGGGATTAATGATATCTGCCAATTCCATAAATTATCCTCCTATCAGTTTTTGTTCCAATGCATCCACTACCTCACCCGGACTTGGTATGATACCGCCCATTCTTCCGAAATGCATAACCGGAAGAACATTGCCGGCAGCGAGTTGAACATCTTCAATCATTTGACCTGCATTCATTTCGACAACAAGTATGCCTTTCACCCTTTTGGCGAGCGCTGCAATTGGTTTTTTGGGAAATGGGAATAATGTGATCGGGCGCAAAAGTCCAACCTTGATGCCTTTTTCCCGTGCCTGATCCACTGCCTTCTGGCAAATTCTAGAGGAGGAACCGAAGGCCACGAGCAGATAGTCAGCATCCTCACACTGCAACTCTTCAAAAAGCACATCCTCTTCTTCCATCCGGTCATATTTGGCCTGTAACCGTAAGTTATTTTGCTCCATTCTTCCTGAATCCATTTCAAGGGAGGTAATAATGTTTCGCTGACGATTTGGCTTACGTCCATTAGTTACCCATGAGCCACGTTTCTGATCAATTTCTTCCTCAGTGGCTCTTGGTATAAAGTCAGCAAGAACCACTTTTTCCATCATCTGGCCAATTACACCATCGGTAAGAATCAAGGCCGGGTTGCGGTACTTGAATGCCAGCTGAAAGCCAAGCTCTACAAAGTCGTTCATTTCCTGAACCGATGAAGGTGCAAGGACTATCAAGCGGTAATCGCCATGTCCTCCGCCTTTGGTTGACTGAAAATAGTCGGCCTGTGAGGGTTGAATGGTACCCAGTCCCGGTCCGCCACGCTGAACATTAACAATCAGGCAGGGCAATTCGGCGCCTGCAAGGTATGATATACCTTCAGACATTAAGCTAATTCCCGGGCTTGAAGAAGAGGTCAATACTTTTTTCCCGGAGGCTGCTGCTCCGTAAACCATGTGAATGGACGCAATCTCACTTTCGGCTTGAAGAACGACCATCCCGGTTTCGTTCCAGGGCTCCCGATCCATCAGTGTTTCCATTACTTCCGACTGGGGAGTTATGGGGTATCCGAAATAACCATCGCATCCACAGCGAATGGCCGCTTCGGCAATTACCTCATTTCCCTTCATTAATCTTAATTCTCCCATCTTTCTTTTATTTACAATTTAATTATTTACAATTTACGATTTGACAGTTAACAGTAAATCGTAAAGGATCTAATTGTCAATTATTTTAAAGTTTTACCCTATAAACGGTTATGCAGGTGTCAGGACAAACTGTTGCACAATTCGAACAACCGATACAGGCTTCAGGGGTTTTCATAAACGAATAATGATAACCGCGGCTGTTTACCTGTTTGTTTTGACTAAGCACATCCTGAGGACAAGCTACTACGCAAAGACCGCAACCTTTGCATTCTTCGTTGTCAACCACTACTGCTCCAATTACTTTTGCCATTTTCTTTTATTTTAAAGGGAAATCCGCATTGAATTGCTTCAACCGTTTTTCCAGATCATCAAATTGTTCACGTTTTACATGCGATACGCAGGCACGCAGTCCTTCTTTTTCGCTGCCGGTGTTTGTTAAGGTTATTGCACTAATTCCGTAGTGAAGGAGGTTCTCCAAAAGCTCGCCGCCCGTCATTCCCGGATAAGCTATGGTGAAATAGAATCCTTCAGCAATGGCTTCATCGCCATCTTTTTCATAGACAATACTAAACCCATTCGCTGTAAAGAATTCCTTCATGATTTTAGCCTTCCGTCCGTATTCTTTCACTTCATCAATGAAATTGAACTCTCCATCGCTTGCAGCCTTAAACATAGCTGTCAGTCCATGTTGGACAGAATGCGTGATCCCGGATGATAGTGCATACAAAACCTGCATCACGATGGTAAAGCCAAAGGGTTTGCTTCCAAAACGAATTTGCAGATTATCGTATTGTCTGTTCCACAAGGTATTTGAAATAGCCATAATGGCGCAACGCTGACCGGCATACGAAAAGATTTTTGATGCAGAGATAAACAGGATATAGTTATCGGTATATTTTGCTACGGTTGGCTGATAGGGTGGTTTGCCGGGAGTATATAAATCCTTTCTGAAATCCATTCCGAAATAAGCCAGGTCTTCCATGACGATGACATCGTATTTGGTAGCCAGTTCGCCGATAATCTGCAATTCTTCTTCTGTAAAACATATCCAGCTTGGATTATTCGGATTGGAATAGATCATCGAATTGATGTTCCCCTTTTCCAGATAGGATTCAATCTTAGCCCGAAGTTTTTCACCTCGGAAATCAAACACATCAAACGATTCATGTTTGTGACCCATCACAGTCATTTGTTGTTTCTGAACCGGAAATCCCGGATCGAGGAAGAGCGTTGTATCCTTTTGCTTGTCCACATTTCCTGCCACCAAAAGGGCAGCGAAAGTTCCCTGCATCGCTCCTGCAGTCGGGATACAACTGGCCGGATCAATATCAACATCCATAAACATTTTGATGAAGCGGGAGGATTCATTTTTGAGAGGTTTAATCCCATCCATCATAGGATAAACGGAAGCAACACCTGATTGAAGCGCCTTGATTTCTGCATCCACACCTACTTTAGCTGCAGGTAGGCCGGGAACGCCCATCTCCATGCGGATAAACCTAACTTTACTCTCTTCTTCGATGAGATTTATGAGCGCCACAATTTCTCTGATCGAAGCTTTCCCAAGATCCTTAATGCGTAGCTTATCAATGTATCGTTTTACAACATCTCGTTTTACCGGGGTATTTTCCATCAGGAACTTTAGAATTTTTTGTAAAAATAGGTAAAGTATTTGCTATAAATCAAGAGGAATCAGGCTATTGCTTTGCAGGTTTCGCAATTAGGATTTATAAACCTTAATCGCATTTTAAACTGAAAGCAGACCTCCCCGTTAAGTTTTGAATCGACAGAAATTCAGGCCAATTGATGAACCTGTATTTTATCATGTTTCGTATTTTCACAATCCGAATGCAGGTTTTATTGAGTTTACCCAGTTTATAACCCGTTTGTCTGTCAGTTCAGGCTCAAAATCTTCGTCAATCGGAAGACCAATAAACATTCCGTCAATAAGCGCTTCTGATTCATCAAATTCGTAGGTCGACGGATCTACCTTGCCAACGATGTTCGCCCCGTTTTTCAGCAGATCTTTTGCCAATACACCCATGGCATTCACAAAATGCCCCGGATAGGTGATGTTGTCGCCCAATCCGAAGATGGCAACAGTCTTGCCCGAGAATTTAACTTTACTGATGTTTGGGAAAAACTTACTCCAGTCGGTATTTGCGTAATCCGAATCCCAGGTTTCTTTTCCTACGGTCGAAATACCAAAGATAATATGATCATACTTTTCCAAATCTGAAAGACTTGCATCGTTAACCGAAATCATGTCTACATTCTCCTCGCCAATTGCAGCTTTTACTTTCTCTGCAACACGGTGAACTGAACCTTTTAAAGGCCCGAAAAACAATCCAATTTTGCTCATAAACATTAATTTAAAGATTGTGAATTGCTAATTCCCCTCTCACATATTCCCCCAAAACAGATAGACTTGAAACGTTTTTCAGGATGGAATGAAGGGCTTTCTCGTAATTTGCAACCGAGTCCCATTCCACGTCAATGTGAAAGGTATATTCGTTTGGCTTGCCAATGATCGGTACTGATTGTATTTTGGTCAGGTTGATCTGGTTTTCGGCAAAGGTATTCAATACATTTGCCAAAGCGCCATAATAATGACCCACTTCGAAACACAAGGAGGCTTTATTGCTAAGTTCATTGGGTTTGGCATGTTTGGACAGGATCAGGAACCGGGTGTAATTTTTACTGTTGGTTTCCAGGCCGGTGTCGAGAATTTCAAGTCCATAGAGTTCAGCCGTGCGCTGGTTCCCAATGGCAGCTGAATCCATTAATTTTTCTTCATGAACCAGTTTACCCGAAGCGGCAGTATCCTGATTTTCGATGATATGAACATCCGGGAAGTAATTCTCCAGGTATTCGGCACATTGTTTGATGGCAATAGGATGCGAGTAAATGGTTTTAATATCCGTTTTGGTAACGCCGGGATTGACCATCAGGTTCATCTGAATATGGATGTAAATCTCGCCGATGACCTTTAAATGATATTCACGGATTAGCGCATAATTTTGCAGCAGACTACCGGCAATCGAATTTTCAATGGCCATGACTGCAATGCTAACCTGATCGGTATCAATCAGATTGCATACGCTGGTGAATGATTTGCATTCAACTACCTGCACCTCGTCCTCAAAATACCTTCTCGCAGCATCTTCATGAAATGAGCCGGCTATTCCTTGTATTGCTATTTTCTTCATCTTCGTATTGTTAAAATCCAGGACAAAGCCGGGACAATTTACGCAAAATATCCTGATTTCTCTCCGGAATACCAATTTGCAAATATAACAAACATAGCCAAATATCCCTTTTTAGCCTGACAAGGAATCAGGGAAATCGCTGTTAAAAAAGGAGAATTATTGGCTGATTGAATATTTTGGCATTTCATTTTACCCCGAAGAGTCACCCACCAGCATACCCCTTCAAAATGCTTGTTCGCGAAAAGACCATCGGTTAAAGGTACTAATCGAAGGAATGCCCACGTATGTCAAGCCGGATTTGGCTTCGGGATCGGAAGGGGTTCCCTTGGGTATTCCTTCGCTATATCTGTACTATGACTGATCTATAAAAGTACTAAAATCGGGATATTAGTACTTTTGCAAATCAATCATAGTTTAATTGATCCGAAGGAAACCCCAAGGAATACCCTCCCGGAACCCTTCCGTATAGGTCGAAAGCTAGTCAATTGTTTCCCTGAAGAATTTCTGAATGGATTAAATCTTATACATATCACTTGCCCTTACCAACTCCAGCTTATGCGCCTGAAGAACTTCGATACACTTCTTAATGTTGTCGGGCTTCAGAACAATATTGGCTGATTTGTTGTCCATTGAGTAGGCATATAAGTATTCAATAAAAACACCTTCTTCTGAAAGGATATCCAGAGCACGGGCCAGTGCCAGAGGCTCATTTGGACTGTTCAGACAAACGACATCGGTTAGTCTGGCCGAGAAATCAGCATCCTTCAGTATCAGGAGTGCCTTTTCGGGCTCTGAAACGATCATTCGTAAGATGCCAAATTCAGAGGTGTCTGCAAGGCTAAGCGCCGACATGTTGATGTTCGAATTTCCCAGAAGTTGCGTAACTTCATTGAGCCTTCCGGTTTTATTTTCAATAAATACTGTTAGTTGTTTGATAATCATGATGGTTTCTCCTACAGTTTACGGTTATCAATGACTCGTTTTGCTTTTCCGGCAGTACGTTCTATTGTTTTGGGCTCAACCAGTTTAACGTCTACCGAAATACCCAGTGTACTCTGAAGTTTATGGGTGATCTTTTTACGCAAGGCTTCCAGTTGCCTGATTTCGTCGGAGAAGAACTGCTCCTGAACTTCAACCATGAGTTTGAGCGTATCCAGGTTTCCTTCGCGTTCAACAATAAGCAAATAGTGAGGAGCTGTTTCGCTCATTTCAAGAAGCACACTTTCAATCTGTGATGGAAATACATTCACTCCTCGGATGATGAGCATATCGTCGCTGCGGCCTTTGCATTTTTCCATTCGTACCAGTGTACGGCCACAGACACACCTTTCGTAGTTCAGTTGGGTGAGGTCTCGTGTACGGTAGCGAATCAAAGGGATTCCTTCCTTAGTGATGGTTGTAAACACCAGTTCCCCGACTTCTCCTGCAGGCAGCGGTTGCAGGGTCAGCGGATCGATAATCTCAGGAATAAAATGATCTTCGTTGATATGCATTCCGGTTTGATGTTCGCATTCACATGAAACGCCGGGACCCATGATTTCACTTAGCCCATAGATGTCGATAGCCTTTATGCCAAGTTTGAATTCAATCTCTTTACGCATGTTTTCAGTCCATGGCTCCGCACCGAAAATGCCTACACGTAACTTCAGATCTTCCTTTTTTATTCCTGCAGCTTCCATCTCTTCAGCAAGATAAAGCGAATACGAAGGAGTGCAGGCGAGTACTGAGGTTCCGAAATCCTGCATCAATTGCAGTTGTTTGTCTGTGTTCCCACCTGAAATCGGAATGACTGATGCTCCAAGGTTTTCACAGCCATAGTGCAGTCCCAATCCTCCGGTAAAAAGTCCGTAGCCATAGGCTATCTGAACAATATCTTCACGATGAACCCCGGCCATGCATAACGAACGGGTCACCACTTCTGACCAGGTATTCAGGTCTTTGCGGGTGTAACCTACCACGGTAGGCTTCCCTGTCGTTCCTGAAGAAGCATGAATTCGTACAATTTCACTCATCGGCACCGTAAACATGCCGAAGGGATAATTGTCACGCAAGTCGGTTTTGACCGTAAATGGAAGTTTGCACAAATCATCAACCGACTGTATGTCATCAGGGACCAGTCCTGCCTCCTGCATTTTCTGGCGATAACTGGCTACATTGTGGTAAATCCGGGTTACCGTTTCTTTCAGTCTTTTTGTTTGAACCGCTCTCATCTCATCGCGGTCTGCACATTCCATCTTTTCGTTCCAGATCATTTTCTTATAGAATTAGATCAAATATAAAAGTTATATCTAAAAGTAAGCCAACTCTGTAGAATATTTTTATACTTATTGACTAAAACTTAGACTTAAGAAAGAATGGATTTGCAAAAGGTAAGTCTGGCTGTTTATTGCTGAAATATATTGATTAAATACTGGTTATCTTTCACTACTAACGGAATCTGGCTGATCGGAATTCTAACTATAACGGAGGGAAAACCATGAACAGAATGCATCGAAGCTTACGACATTTCCGTCAACCCCGACAACTCAGTAATTTTACTTCCGACGAATAGTTGAAGTTGTCATTGTTGTCGTAGTTGTCGGATATTGAGTCATACTTAGAATAGAAAAATTCAACAGGAACTGTTTGCCGAATACCAACGGCAAAGAATGTATTTTAGATTTTATTTTGCAAACTTCTCCAGGCACCACCATTGTGCACTTCAGTTAATCCGTTTGACTTTAAGATGCTTTTAGCCGAAGCACTGCGCATACCTGAAGCACAGCAGGTAATAATCGTTTTATTTTTCGCTTTCAACTTCTGAATGTTCTGACCAATCTGGTCAACAGGGATATTGACAGATCCTTTAATATGCCCGCCAGCGTATTCACCTTTGCTTCTGACATCAATAATCAGTGCACCCTGACGGACTAATTCTGCAAATTCCACTTTTGACCCAAGGCCAAGTAACTTCTTAATCGTTTCTATCATTGTATATTGTATTATAATATTCATGGGATGCTGAAACCCCGCCTGCTGCGAGCAGGAAGTTCAGCATGACGCCCGGATTCCGTAAACTGGAGACCGGAATGTTTGCAAATATAGCCAAAAAAAAACTCCATCCCAATAAA
>DIZL01000073.1:0-9029 GCA_002429385.1 Prolixibacteraceae bacterium UBA6029
AATGCGTAACGTGAGTTAATAAAGTCAGGATCAGGCCATTTAATTTCAATAACTTTAGGATCAACCCACCAAAGTTTTTGAATGTTATTTTCTGAATCGAATTGAGCAACATAAATCAGTCCTTTCTCCGGGTTTTGAAAGGCATAAATTACAGCCATACCTCCTCCGCTTATTTGTTGGAGCCTGGTATCGCTTAACTCGACCAAATAAAAATACTCCTCTCCAATTTCGGGGGAAAACGCTAATTTAAGGTATTTTACATTGGTCACCGATGTGACAATCTCAGCATCAAGGTATTCGGTAAATGATGAAACAAAAGTGGTGGTTAAAGGCCCAAGAATGCTAGTAGGAATGACATTTTTTAATCGTGGATCCATTGGTTAGTTATTTAGAGATCCACTAATTTAACGAAAGATTTGTAAAAGTCAATACCCAGCATATAAAATAATTTAGTCATCCCGAACTTGTTTCGGGACCCCCTCCTATAAGCAATAACCCACCTTTGACCCATCATGCTGAACTTGTTTCAGCACCCCCTCATATTGCAGGGGATGCCGAAATAAATTCGGCATGACGCTTCAATCATCGTTCGGCATGACGCTTCAATCCGTGTAATTCCTGCCCGACGGCAGGCGGGCGTCCTAATTCGTGTAATTCGTAATTTCTAATTCGTACAATTCGTATTTTCCTCAACTTCCTCAACTTCCTCATCTCTCACTTTTTGAGGAATCACTTCCCGGGATTGGTATAACAACCTTGTTGATCTCTAAATATCAGGCCCTTATCGCAAAATTGGGTGATATACCTTTCGGCGGTCTTTTCGGCAATGGATAAACTTTTGGCCAGTGCAAGATAACCGGGCCGGGAAAACTTTTCAGGCAACTGATCGAGGAATTGTTCCTTCTTGTTTTTGTGTTTAGGGGTTGTAATCTCCTCAGGCAACTCAGAGAATACATAACTGGCATGCTTGACCAAAACAGTAATCATAGCTAAGACGGTTTGGAAATCCTCATCTGTACATTCGTGCATGTCCGAAAAGTCCCCCGTTTCGGGCAGACGCAGAATTGAAAGCACCATTGCCAGCCGGAAAGCGATCAAGCCCAGTCTCCTGATCGTTCCCATGTAATCCATTCCCTGAAGGGTAAGATACTTTACCTGTATCTGGGTGAAGAAGTCATGAAACTGATCCTGTTGCTCTGCGGTAAGACATACCTGAATGGCTGGATGGGTGTTTAGCGCTGTGTATAGTGTAAGAAATTCTTTCCCCAGTCGATTAAAATATTCCTCCAGACCCTCCTTGTGACTGGATGCAAAAACATTTTTCCATACAGGTTTGATGTTCATGTGGTAAAAAATAAACCGGCTAAACAAACCATTCTCCGCGTTGGGGATCAAGGCAGAAACCTGCCTGGGCGTACCCGACAGCACCGTTGAAAGGCGGGGATTTTCAATCTCCACATATTCGCGGTCGGTACGGCGGTAATACGAAATCGTTTCATGGTGGTAAGCTTTGCGAAAACCATCGCTGTAATTGCCATAATCGGATTTGAAGGCCTGTGCCAGGGTATCTCCCTCGGTCTCGAAAATCAGTCCTTTTCCCTCATTATCAGAAAGCAACTGAAATACACCCGTTGTGCTATTATTGGCAGGGATAAAAAGCATCTTTTCAGGTGGCTTGACTGGTTTTTCCTTTTTATTTTCCTTCCCCTTAAAAGAGTTGAACTCTCTCATTTCATTTTCATACTGCAGCTTCATTAGATAGGCTTGCTGGCGCAATTCAGCATGAACAGGCCTTACCAGTTGCTTGCAATGCACCAGTCTGCCCTTACCTGCGGATGCCTGTGCGGTAATGAATAAATAGAGGTTCGGATAGACCCTTTTCCCGTCATAAATCCCATAAACCCCGGGCAGGCAGGCGCTCAGGGTCACCAATGAACCAAGGAGTAAAATGTCGCGTTCCTCGTTAGAGTCACACGGGGCCACAACCCTTTTTAGAAAATCAGGAAGTGCAGCATACACCGATTCCGGCAGCGTGGGCAAATCCACCCCCTCAATCGAAGCGTCATCCCGAACTTGTTTCGGGACCCCCTCATCACGATCTCCGGTCTCCTTTCTTCCTTCTCCCTTTTCCGGTCTCACTTCTCCGCTCTCCTTGCTCTCTGCCCCATGCTCCATGCCCTCTGCCCCATGCTCCTCGCCCCATGCTCCCTGCCCTCTCACATCAATCCCAGCCTGCTTTGCAAGGTGAAAGAACGTTTTCATGGTTATGCCATGACCTTTTGCATTCATACAACTATTGTATTGATTGTTGCAATCGGTGTCAGAATAGCCGGGATAAAACCGGCTGATCCGATGATAGTAGTCTCGTCCTCTTTCGCCATATTCATCTACCAGCGCAAAGCCAATATCCCGCCAATCCTTATAACTAGCCGTTATATCCCTTTGTGCGGCTTCAATTCGGGAAATGATTATCTCAACGTCATTTCCGTCTTTCCGAACTTCCTGCCCTTCCGTCAGGCGGGGTTTCGTGACCTCCTCCTTCGAAGCGTCATCCTGAACTTGTTTCAGGACCCCCTCTGAATCCCCGTCATCCTCTTTCTTTATTTCTTTTTCCTCTTTCCCTTTATCGTTGTTTTCCAACCATTCCTGTGGATTAAATTTTTTCTTCATTTTATTACGAATTACACGAATTAAGCCGAATTGCTCGAATTAGTTCGTAGATTGATGTTATGTCAAAATGTTTTTGATGTTACTCCAAAAGTATCACCGCTAACGCGGCTTTTTTCTATTGCTACTTAATTCATTCTACCATACTATCACCGCTAACGCGGCTTTTAAGGTGCGTAGCACTGAAATTATGGTAGAATCTGATTTTTGCCTTGAATCCCAGGTGCGTAGCACTGACACCAAGTAATAACCAGAATTGAATTTTTTTATTTATATAAATCTTAATTTCAGCTAATTAATCTTAGCAACTGACTGGCTCCCCCCGGAACCCAACCTTATCTGTTTATCCGAATAGGAATAAGGTTAATAAGGTTGGGGTTGTGGGGTTTGATCCTTGCTACGAAGGTTTAAGAATTATAAGGTTCCTTATTCATCTGTTTCCAATATTTCAACCATGAGTCCGCTCCGATCCCGAATCCTCGGGACCGTCATTGCGAACGAAGTGAAGCAATCTCAACATATAGATTATCAATAGAATGGGATTAGTTTGCTTCGTTCCTCGCAACGCCTGGCAATGACGTGCAATGTCGCTTTTCGGAGTAGACTCAACCACGTAGAACAATTAAAACATTTGTTCTATGTGTCCTATGTGCCTATGTGGTTATCCTACATATATTGGATTAATGTAGACCTCCGGGTCATATGGCAGGAAGCAAGCCCGGGAAATGTCTTTCCCTGACTGGTCTACCTCTAATCCGTATTTGGTCTTTAAATAGGCCTCCACTGCCAGGAACCACCTCTGATGAGCACATTGATTCACATCAATGGAAATGATCCATTTCAGGCAATTGCCCGAGGGCGATACAAACATCAGTTCCGTTTCGAAATACGGATCAGACAGCAAGGTTTCCTTTAGCGCCTGTAGATTGGACACATGATCAAAGTCAAGGGTTAAAAACCCTGAATGATTGATCAAGGCCGAATCACTTCGTTTTGAAAACACCCCGGAAAAGGTCACATAATCGAAGTGCGTTCGCTTGTATCGGCTGGCCTTTTCAAGACTCTCCCCCGACCCCTCCCTTGATGGGAGGGGCGAAAGAATGCTTCGCAATTCGGAAGTCCGGGCCTTGTACCTGTTGCCTCTGATGACCTTATAAGCTTCCAGAAGCGATATTTCAGTATAAGGTTGAGTATTGGTAATCGGACTGCGGAAATAACTGAACCGGGGAGTAGTCGTAACAATTACAGGAACCGGCTTTTTATTCTGATCGTTGGTGTAGAACCCCTTTGGCTTGCCAATATTCAGATTCATTTCCTCATTGATCCTTTCCAGCAATTCGGGTCCTTTTAACCGGTAATGAAGCGCAGCAAAATCGAAAGGATTTCCTTTGAAGTCAGGATTTTCACTGTCCTCGTAACAGAATACTCCATCGCGATTACAAATGCTAAGGCTGTACCGATTGTCGTTGAAAGGATTCCGGGTAGCTTTACATTGTTTGCCCGAAAGTTCAAGAACTACCTCTTCCGGATAATACTCACGCATAATATGTGCGTAAATATTCAATCCGTAGTGGGTGATGTGCAGAATATCCTTTTCCTCAATCATGGCGTTTGCTTTTGTGGTTTCCGTGAATAATTACTGTTGAGTAATGTTTCCAGATCGGAAATCTTATAGTAGCATTTGCCGCTAAATTGTGAATAGGGAAGTAGTCCGGAAGTACGCAGAGTTTGCAAAGTTCGCTGGCCGATATTCAGGGCTACTCTTACATCCTGCCCATCGATCCAGGATTCTTTGAATACCTCCGTCCTGCTTTTCTTCAGGCTTTGAAGATTGGCCTTGATCTCCTTCAAATCATCAGAGAGTTGAAGGAGAATTTGTTCCAAATCCTGCATGATCAGTTACTCCCGGTATTAGGTGCAAACTGACTGGCTGCATTCTTTATTCCGGAATTGGACATCTTTCTTTTGGATAACATCCAGTTATACAATTCCTTCCTTTTGAAATAAAGTTTCCCCCCGTTCGGCTTAAAGGCCGGGATAGTCTTATTACTTACTAACTCGTAGAGGTACGAAAGCGACAAGCCTAAATAAATGGCGGCTTCCCTGGAGGTTAATACTTCCTTTTTAAGCAGTTTCTGCTCCTTCAGCATTTTTTCAATACTGTTCAACTTTTCAATAATTAAATGATTCATCTTTTAAAAATTTAAATGTTAGAAAATGAATCTTGGCCAAGACTAATAAATCAATTGATGTGTACAAACATATGGATATAACGCGTTGTTATAACGCATTTTATGTGTGCGTAGAGTGTGCGTAGAGCGTAGAGTGTACTGAAACAAGGAGGTAATAAGGACTATGTAAACTGATAGTCTTAAATAATATTTAAAAAGTTTTTATTTAGCGTAGAGTGTAAAAGTTCGCTTTAAAAGCTTTTTGCTGCTTTCTCAAAAGCGGATTGCAATTTCGTAGGCTGTGAGGATTTTAATTTTTTTGCATGATATCTGGTTCCATCAGCTTTTACAAAGCATTTTATTGCAATATTCCAGTGTTGTTGACGGGGACAAATAAGTTTGCTGTTATTCATTGCTTCCCGGATAAATACCATTAAATCACCTTGATCTGCATACCAATTCAAAGGTGTATTCACTGGAAGTCCATTAAATAGCTTACGAAATTGAGGCAACTTAATTTCTTCAGAAATTGCTTTCAGTTTATTAAGTTCTTCAAATACAACGGGAAGTCTATCCTCACCCTTTGGTTTGTAATTATAAGCTAAAGCCTTAGTATTAAAGTTATTATATTTATCGATGGAATTGTTTTCTTCATTTGCATTTTTCAGTGATCCGGTTGACTGACCTCGTAGAAGATCCTCAATATCAATAGCATTATAACTAGGTTGAACTTTTAAATAATCCAATTCAATTGCTAATATCCCCTTAAAATCGTTGAAATATTCATTTAATTCCCGGCCCTCTCTATTTACTGATCGCTCTTTAAGCAGCATATCTTTATATTGATCGGATACAAAAGGCGCTTTTTTGGAGGTTTCTTCACTGTCAAATAGCTGTAATAAATGCTCTACCGCCTGATCGTATATATCTTTCAAAGCATCTTTCAAATTTTGAGCAATAAATAATATTGGGTACTTTCGATTTGCCGCTTGTATTAGTGTTGTGGACAAGACTTTCAATAATTGATTAATGAGTTTTGATTTAGGAACCATTGAGGCAATTGTATCTGTAATTTGACAATCCAATGCCATTTGGTCAATTACTGCTTCAATCGGATTTTTATCAATCCGTAGGAGTTCCATTTGAAGGAATGCGATCATATTATAAAGAACAACTGTTTCTTTGAATTCCTCGCTTTGAATTTCAATTTTAACATCCAATAAACAGTTATTTATGAAGCAATTCTTAACAGCTTCTGTATCCGGTAACAAATAGTAATAATCAGTATTCTTTAACGAATTAAATTGTATTCTGAGATTATCCAATTCACCTAAAATAACAGGTTTGTATTCTTCAACCGTCTTACTGTCTGATGGGTATTTAATCTTAAAATCAGCCATGACTCGTTGACTTCGGTCATAACCTTCCTGAAAACTTTTAGCAAATAACTGGTCATACTGGAGTTCAGACACATCCCTTAAGTCAACCTCTCCATCCCGAACCCCGTACAGCCATTTATCGTATTTTATAAATGACCAGCAACAAACAGGAGGATTTGAGATTTTATTTCCTTTAATAGTTTTAATAGAAGATTCAAAGAATTGAGGGGTTAAACTTGAACGCAACTGATCCCCGGCTTTGAATTTGCAAAATGAATCATGGAATTCATTTTCATTTTCAGGCATAGCAACAAAAGATAAAGCCTTAAGCTTGACTAATTCTGCGATAAATTCCCGGGGACTTAATTGCTTGATATTTTTAAAAACGCATTCCAATTTTTGTATTTCTGCATCCAGGTGATCCTTAAGTACAGCGTTAGCTCCGACCGATTCAATAAACCTTTGTTTGAATTTCGTAGCCTCCATTGTTACACATTCAACCTTCTTTTTGGTCTGCCAGTTCCGTATTTTCAGATAATCTTCATCAGTGGTTCTCAAAGGCTTCCGGCCAATCTCATAAAATACCACATTTCTTTTGTTGCATCGGAAATCAGAAAAAGTAAACGGCGGCAACTTTAATTTAGTTTCTCCGAAAATTCTAGTTAAGCGAACGTTTCTTTCACTTAAAATACAACCTTTCCTTAATTGTGTTTTTTCGTCTTGATTGTAAAAAAGCAGACGTGAGGAATAGATTTTAAAGCAGTTTTCTTTATCAGTTGCAAACTGGAAATATTCTTTGTATTCCATATCTTCTGTTTCCTGATTTACCAGGCCTAATTCCTTCAGAAGTATTAATAATTGTTCATTGATTCCATACGAGTGTAGTTGAAGCTTTTCGAAATAGAGTTCTGCCTTAAGTTGGGCATCTTCCCAGGCTGATTGATAGATAATCTCAAAATGTTGACTGAGTTGTTGGTTGAGGTCAGTTGTCATAGGGTGTCAGGTATGTTAAGTCGTTGGTTTAAATAACTTCTTTAATCTCATCCTCCTATCTCTCCGCATCGTTCATTGCTGATGAAACATGCCGATACTTAATCTTTTCTAAATATAAAAAATATTTCTAAATAATAAAATAAATAAGGAAAGAAATGTTAAACAAGTTTGTGATTATAAGACGGATTGTGATTCCAATCACATCAATGTCTCTGACTTCCTCAAAAATACAGGATTGAGGAAGTTGAGGAAGTTGAGGAAAAAGGAATTAGGACGAATTGCAAAAAAAAGGATTACACTGCCTGCCCCGGCTTGTCGGGGAATTAAAACGGATTACACGAATTAATCCCTTCTCCAACCATCGGCCAAAGCCCCGCCTGCTGCAGGCAGGCAGAAAGGCTCATTTCATCCGCGATTGCAAATCCAGGTTTTCCTTTCCCCCGCCTGCGTTGGGAAGGTCTTTCCTTTCCTCTTTCCTCTTTTCTCTTTTCTCCATGCCCCATGCTAAGAATCATGTAACTTTTTTCATAAATTATGTAACACTTTAACACAATAAAACCTATCTTACCCCTAAAATCTGGCACTTTCCCCGGAAAGTGCGGTTGAATGTTACATGAAGCTTTAGATCACTGGATTTAAAATGATTTTATAATGGAAAAACTGATCAATACAAATGATATAACTCTTCTGCAAAGGGCGGAAGAACTTCATAAAAAGAAACGATCTGTTTCTGAATCAAAACTTTCAGAGTTTGATACGTTGAAACTCATTCATGAACTTGAGGTGCATCAGATTGAGTTGGAAATGCAGAACGAAGAAGTTATGCTTTCAAAAAATCAGGCCGAACTTGCTACCGAAAAATATGCTGAATTATACGATTTTGCGCCATCAGGTTATTTTACACTTTCCGAAAAAGGTAATATTATTGATTTAAACCTCAGCGGATCAGAAATGCTAGGCAAAGAACGCTCGCATTTAAAAAATAGATCGTTTAATTTTTTTGTTTCCAATGATACCAGACCAATTTTCAATCATTTTCTTGGGAAAGTATTTAAAAGCAAAGCCAAAGAAACCTGCGAGGTGACGCTGTCAACCATTGGCAACTTGCCTATGCAGGTTTTACTTACCGGCATTGCTACCAAAAATGGAGAACAATGCCTTGTAACCATAATTGAAATCATCGAGCGCAAGCGGGCAGAACAAGAATTAATCATTGCCAACAAAGAACTTGTCTTTCAAAACGGTGAGAAAGAAAAGCGTGCAGCAGAGTTAGTCATTGCTGACAAAGAACTTGTATTTCAAAACGATGAGAAAGAAAAACGTGCAGACGAACTAATTATTGCCAACAAAGAACTTGTCTTTCAAAACGGTGAGAAAGAAAAGCGTGCAGCAGAGTTAGTCATTGCTGACAAAGAACTTGCCTTTCAAAACGATGAGAAAGAAAAACGTGCAGACGAACTAATTATTGCCAACAAAGAACTTGTCTTTCAAAACGGTGAGAAAGAAAAGCGTGCAGTAGAGTTAGTCATTGCTGACAAAGAACTTGTCTTTCAAAACGAAGAGAAAGAAAAACGTGCAGACGAACTAATTATTGCCAACAAAGAACTTGCTTTTCAAAAAGAAGAGAAGAAGAAACGGGCAGCAGAGCTTATCATAGCAGACAAGGAGCTTACCTTTCAAAGCAAAGAGAAAGGAAATAGGGCTGCAGAGTTAATCATAGCTAACAAAGAACTTATTTTTCAAAACGAAGAAAAAGAAAAGCGTGCAGCAGAACTAATCATTGCCAACAAAGAGCTTGTCTTTCAAAACGAAGAGAAAG
>DIZL01000073.1:9189-12296 GCA_002429385.1 Prolixibacteraceae bacterium UBA6029
AACGGGCAGCAGAGTTAATCATCGCTAATAAAGAACTTACCTTTCAAAACGAAGAGAAAGAAAAACGGGCAGCAGAATTAATCATTGCCAATAAAGAACTTGCCTATCAAAACAGGGAGAAAGAAAAACGGGCAGCAGAGTTAGTCAATGCTAACAAGGAAATGGAGGCGTTTTCATATTCGGTCTCTCATGATTTGAGCGCTCCGTTGCGACACATAAACGGGTATGTTGAATTGCTTTTAATCCGCTTTTACGATTTCCTTCCTGACAAAGCAAGGCATTACTTAAATAATATAGCCGATTCTGTCAGCCAGATGGCTACGCTAATTGACGATTTGCTGCAATTTTCACGCACCGGCCTACAGGAAATGCTATTTGCCGACCTGAACATGAATATCATTGTTCAGGAAGTTTTAGTGCCAATAAAACAGGAAAACCACGAACGAAATATCGAATGGCGCATTGCCACATTGCCTCATGTTTATGGCGACCATGCCATGCTGCGTTTGGTTTGGACGAACCTGTTAAGCAATGCGGTTAAGTTTACCCGTACCCGGGGAAAAACCATTATTGAGATAAACGTTATCGATGAAAATGATGCATTTATTTTTTCTATTCGCGACAATGGCGTGGGTTTCGATATGCAATATGCTCAAAAATTATTTGGCGTTTTCCAACGTTTACACACTAACGATGAATTTGAAGGAACAGGCATTGGACTTGCCAATGTACACCGTATTATTTTAAAGCACGGAGGGCACATCTGGGCCGAAGCCGAACCAGACAAAGGGGCAACATTTAATTTTTCATTACCTAAAAATAAGGAGGATTAATCATGATTGAATTAAGAACAATTCTGTTGGCAGAAGACAATCCGAAAGATATAGAATTAACTCTTGAAGCGATGGCAGAAAATAACCTTGCCAACCAGGTTGTTGTGGTAAAAGACGGTGTAGAGGCATTGGAATATCTTCGCCGCGAAGGAAAGTATAAGCTTCGCAAAGCAGGCAACCCCTGTGTGATTTTACTCGATATTAAAATGCCCCGTATGGATGGCATTGAGGCACTTCGCAATATTCGAAGTGACGATGCATTAAAAATAATTCCGGTGGTTATTCTTACTTCTTCGCGCGAGAAAAAAGATTTAATCGACACCTATGAATTGGGAGTGAATGCTTATGTGATAAAACCGATCAGTTTCCTGCAGTTTATTGAAGCCGTGAAACATACAGGTGCTTTTTGGGCAGTTATAAACGAATTGCCAACTGATGGAAGATCGTAATATGAAAAAAATGGAGAAATCGAAAGTCTTACTAAATGTTTTGTGTCTTGAAGATGAGTTGAAAGACGCCGAACTTTTAAATGAAATGCTTGTAGATGCAGGTTATCTGGTTAACATGGACATTGCTAAAAAAGAAAAAGAGTATCTCTCTTTCTTAAAGGGCAGGAACTATGACATTATACTTGCCGATTACACATTGCCCGGATTCGATGTCCACGTTGCACTCAAATTGGCGCTGGAGCTGCAACCCGAAGTCCCTTTTATTTGTGCATCAGGTACAATTAGCGAAGATAAGGCTGTTGAATTGCTTAAACTGGGAGCTACCGATTATGTGTTTAAAGATAGACTGGGTCGGCTTGCCTTTGCGGTAAGGCAGGCTTTGGAAGGGAAAGAGAATCAAAAAGAGGCGAAGAAAGCGGAGGAAGCGTTGAAAGAGTCGGAAGAAAAGTACCGTGTGCTGTTTGAGGGAAGTACACTTGGCATCTTAGCCACCGACGTTGAAACTCATCGGTTTTTATATTCTAATCCAGCCATCTGCAGGATATTCGGATATTCAGATGAAGAGTTCCTACGGTTGACCATATCAGATCTTCACCCAAAAGACTCAGTGGACTTAGTGATATCCGAATTTGAGTCTCAGATGCGAGGGGAGAAGGTGATATCTTCCGCTCTTCCGTGTCTGCGAAAAGACGGCACGGTTTTCTATGCTGATATTGCTGGTAATTCCACCATCATCAACGAACGAAAATGCAGCGTGGGTTTTTTCGTGGACGTGACTACGCGAAAACAGACGGAAGATGCAGTACGCCAAAGCAGGAAAGAACTGGACAGTCTGTTCAAGGCCTCGCCGGAGATGATAAGTTTCATTGGGTTCGACGGCTATTTCAAACGATTGAATCCGGCATGGATGAAGACGCTCGGATATCCGATGGATAAGTTGCTGTCCTTACCTTTTATTGAGTTCGTCCACCCCGATGACCGCGAGGCTACCAACGCCGAGGCTGCAAAGCTCGCCGAGGGGCAGAGGACAATCCTGTTCGAAAACAGGTATCGTTGCAATGACGGTTCATACCGATGGCTGTCATGGTCGATCATTCCTGACACAAAGGAAAAACTGCTCTATGCAGTCGCCCGGGACATCACCGAGCGCAAGCGGACTGAGGATGCGATGCGCGAAAGCGAACTGAAGTTCCGGAATTATATCGATTATGCACCCCATGGTGTGTTTGTAACTGACGAAATGGGAAATTATGTTGACGTAAACACGGCAGCATCCACCATTACGGGGTATAGCAAAGATGAACTTCTTTCCATGAAACTTTTCGAACTTATTCCGGAAGAATCCATGGAGTTTTCTGCACGTCATTTTGAGAAAGTAATCAGGGACGGTTTTGCAACAGGAGAATCTCCTTTTATAAAAAAAGACAGATCAATAGGATATTGGTCAGTAGAAGTTGTAAAACTTTCGGGTCAGAGATTCCTTGGATTTGTTGTTGATGTCACTAAGCGAAAGGAGGCGGAAGAAGAACTTAAACAAACTAATAGTGAATTGGAGAATCTCCATAATAATCTGGATGAAGCTGTTTTTTCAGTAGATACAATTCATAACAAAATGCTTCATGTTTCTATTGCCCACGAAACCGTATTCGGATATTCACAGGAAGCGTTTCTCGATAATCCGCAACTATGGTACGAAATTGTAGTTCCGGAAGATAAGCCAATCATTGATGCCGGTTATTCTGCTCTCTTTTCAGGGAAAAACCTTCATCATGAGTTCAGGATAGTTCATGGAGATGGTCAACTACGATGGATTGAAGCAAAAATG